>DASUGH010000191.1:0-75212 GCA_036274155.1 Vicinamibacterales bacterium
GGCCAGGCGCAGCGCCGCGGCGCGTTCGTCGGTGACGGCCACGCCCGCACTGGTCACGCCGTTGCCGAATCGCAACACCCACATCCACCCGTCGTCGAACACGTGGTGCAGCGCCGCATCGTCGAGGGGGTACGGGGCGCCCGGTGTGAGGGGGCTGCTGGTCGCGCCGGCGTAGTCGGACATGTCGCCGCAGCGCTCCACACCGGTGAAATGCGAATAGAGCGCCTGCGTCCGGGGAAAGCGCGCAAACCCGGGCGCCGCGAGATCGAGCGCACGGGCGAGAAAGCCGCGAGGGCCGGTGGCATCCACGACGAAGCCGGCACGGAAGCGCAGCGTCCGTCCAAGTCGTGTGCCGGTCACGACGGGGGAGCCCGACGGATCCCGGGCCAGCTCGTTCAACTGCAGGCGATCGACGTACTCGACGCCGAGGTCGCAGGCTTCGCGCATCAGGAAGTGGTCGACGTCGGCACGGAACCAATGGGTGTCGGAGACTTCGTCGTTCGGGCTCGCCGCCACCAGCAGCTCGTTTGCGCGATCGGGCGTCGGCCGAAAGGGCATCCGCAGTTGCTGCTTGAAATAGGTGAACCCGCGTTTGAGGCCGCACGCCACGTGTGGATGCGTCCGCTGCCACGGACCGAAGGCGGCGAGCGGCTTCACTCGCGGCAGGTCGTAGCGGTCCGCGAGTTGCTCGAGGACCACGCCGGCCAGCGGCGATGCCGACTCGCCAATCGCGAAGCGGGGATGCTGGCCGCGCTCCAGCAGGCAGACGCGCAGCCCGAGCCGCCGCGCAATCATGGCCAGGATCGAACCGCCGAACCCGGAGCCAATGATCGCGAGATCGACGTCGGCAGTCATGCGCCGGCTCCGGTGGCATCGCACGCACAGAGCACCGGCTCGACCATCCGCTGCTCCTGGTTCATCAGCCGCAGGCGTGCCGCCCGCCGCGGCGCGCACTCACAGGTGAAGAGGCGGTCGACATCCCACAGGTCGGCAAACACACGGCATCCTGGCCGTGACAGGCCGTACTCGAGTGCACGTTCGAGCGCGGCCAGCGTTGGCCTCGATTGCGGTTCGCTCACCGCTTCCAATGCCCCGTTGCCACCGCGGGTCGGAATCACCGAGCATGCAGTGGCTCCGCAGCCGCGGGCGAAGTCGATCGACCGCCGGACCCAGGCGAGATCCTCGCCTTCGGGCATGAACGGCGGACTGAGGAGCACGAACACACGCAGGTCGATGCCGGCCCGGTGGAGAAACCGTGCGGCGGTCTCGAACGACGCCAATGTCATCCGCTTGTTGAGCCGCGCCAGCACCCCCGGGTGCGCCGTCTCCAGGCCGATGGCGACTTCGAGCCTGCCGTCGAGGGCATCTCGAAAACGAAGACACCGTTCACCGGCCGCGCCGCGCAGGAACGCCGGGTGCGCTTCCACGATCACGCGGTCGAACCCTCCTACGATCTGCGCGATTGCCTGGTGATCTCCCGGCGGGATTGCGGCCGGATCGAAGAAGCTGCCGGCGTTGTACAGCTTTACCTGCCGGACGGGTGCGAGCGCGGCAAGCGCCCGCTGAATCTGTCCGGGGATGACGCCTTCCGCCACTGGATGGTCGAGCGTGTTGATCCACAGGTCGCACATGACACAGCGGAACGGGCACTCGCGATTGGTGAGCAGGACGACCGCGGTCGGCAGCAGAGCGCCGGCGGCATCGACTTCTTCCTCCCAGCTGAACGCGTGAGCGCGAGCGGGATCCAGCGTGGCCTTGCCACCCCTGCGCGCCAGCACCCAGGCGTCGCGCGCGGCAGGAACATCCGGATAGATCAGACGGACACCTCGTTTCCCGAGCGCCATTCCACCTGCTCGGCGGCGCGCAGACGCCGGCTCCACAGACGATCGAACGTCCGCCGGCACCACGCCTTCGAGACGCGCGTGCGCGGTGTTCCCATTGCCCCGTCCTGGAACCTTCGCTTCGGGTGAGCAGGCATCTCGATCCCGGCAACGGCCTTGACGCCGCGAACGACAACGTCCTGCTTGAGCGCGGCGAGACGCTCGGGAGAGCCGTCCACGACCTCGCCGAACGGAATCTCCAATGCGCGGGCGATGACCGGCCGCACCGTGTACGGCGAGAACGCGCGGAAGCCCCATGCCGCGGCAGGTGCATAGGAGCGTACGTATCCTCGCGACAGTCCCCCGGAATACGCGAGGCTGTGCTTGATGGCGTCGATGCCCCAGCCCTCGTGATAGAGGAGCGGATTGCTCAGAACGCTCGAGATCGTGAGGTCGGAGTCGTCGAGCGGGTACGACTTGAGGTTCTCGTCGCCTCCGTCTCCGTCGAGCAGGTAGGTCGCCTCCGGATACCGCTGACGAACGGCGCGCAGCAGACACAGACCCGCCGCCGCGCACTCGACGTCGAGCGGATGATAGTCCTCGATGACGCGGATGGCGTCCTCGAGATCGTAGCGATCCGCCGGCACCTGGATGCGCTCCCAGCTCTGCTCGATCCCGAGCGCCCGCACGGTCAGTTCGGCCTGCTGCGCGTCGGAGCCGTCGCCGAGATCGAGCGTCACCGCCCGCACGTCGTCTGGACTCCGCCCCAGATCTGTCATCGCCTTCCTGGCCAGCAACAGGATGGCCGTGCTGTCGACGCCACCGGAAAACGCGACGACGACCGGCTGCCCTTGCGGCACCTGCTCGATCCACTCGCGCACGGCATCGGCGGCGGCGGCGATGTAGCCGGCGCCCGCCTCCTGCAGGTCGCTGGTGCCGTGGCCGATCGCCGGTCGGAAAAAGCGCTCGTAGCGAGGAGCCGGGTCGGGACAGCCCACCTGATCCAGTTCCACGAGGTAGTGCGCCGGTACCATGCGCGTGTACGCCGGGTCGAACTGCCAGGCAATCCGCTGCTCACAGCACCAATCGAAGATCCGATCCACCCGCTCGGCGACCACCAGGAACGGACCGTGGTACATCTTGGCGACGAAGTACCGCAGCGGCACGCCGATCGTGCGCGCGAGGATCACCGTTCGTCCGCGGCGCGCCACCGCGGCAAAGTGCCCGCGAATCGCCGCCACGCGGCCGCCGTCGCCAGACGCCAGCGCCTCCACGACCTGCGGATCGCGCGTCACAGCGGCGCCAGTCAGATCAACGAGTCGTTCAACACCATCGAGCACGAGTCACCTCTCGCCTGGGGATACCGGGCTGAAGCGCCCGGTGCTGCGAAAGCGTGAGCATCGGGCAGGCGGCCGGCCGCTGTCAAACACGCACGCGCCCGAAATCTGACCAATCTGAAGAGAACCTGAAATTTGCGTCAGGTTTGCGGCGACGCTTCGTGCGTGAGCGATGATTCACGAACGGCGTGCCGACGCCGGCGCTCCGCAGCCCGCACACCACGGGCTCGTGAGGAATCGGGCTTGGCCGTCATGGATCGACTGTGCGAGACTCTTTCCTTTGCGCACGGCTCGCAACCACACATCCTTCTCGTCGAACGAGCGCAACGCTGCCCGCAACCCGGCCGCACACGGCTCAACACACGAGGAAAGCGCACAACGCATGGATTTCTTACTTCGGCTGGAACAGAGCGGGTTCGCCACGTGGGTGCGGGAAGGCGGCACGATCTGGGGGTATCCCTTCATCCTGTTCTGTCACACGCTCGGATTGGGCACGCTCGCCGGCGTGAACGGCAGCATCGATCTGCGGATTCTCGGGTTCGCCCCACAGGTGCCGCTGGCGCCGCTCAAGCGCTTCTTCCCGCTCCTGTGGGGCGCCTTTGCGGTCACCGCCGCATCGGGAACCGCCCTGCTCATCGCCGACGCCGCGACGAAGCTGGCGAGCCCGGTCTTCTACGTGAAGATGGTATTCGTCGCCCTGGCCATCGCCAACCTGCAGATGCTCAAGACGCAGGTCTTCGCCAACCCGCGTCTCGACGAGCACGATGTGCCGGGCAGCGCGCGGCTGCTTGCTGCCACCTCGCTCCTGTTCTGGATCGCCGCCACCACCGCCGGACGGCTGATGGCCTATCTCGGTCCCGTGAGCGGTCTTCAGTAAAGGCACCTGACATGAACACGCCGCATGTTCACCTGCTGCTCAACCACGTGCCCACCGTCGGCACGGTCATCGCCGTCGCGCTGCTGATCCTCTCGTTCATCCGCAAGACGGACGGGCTGCGGCGAGTGAGCCTCGAGTTGTTCTGCGTCATCGCGCTGATCACGCTGCCGGCGTACTTGAGCGGTCTCGGGACGGCGCTGCAGTTCGAGCAGAATCCCGACGTGGTGAAGGCGATCATGGACCGGCATCACGACGCCGCGGTCTTCGGCTCGATTTTCATGGTCCTCACCGGCGCCGCGGCCTGGCTGTGCCTGTGGCAGCGGCGACGCCTCGGCCGCTCCAGTGGCGCCATGATCGGCACCGTGCTGGTCCTGTCGGTCCTCACCGTGGCGGCGATGGCTCGGACCGCCAGTCTTGGCGGCGAAATCCGTCACCCCGAAATCCTGCTCGATCCCGAAGCCGCGGCGGCGGTGACGGCCGAAGTGGCGCCCTCATTCATGTCGGCGGCCGCGATCGCGCAGTTCGTCACCGGCCACACCTGGGTGTGGCCGACGATGGAGGCGCTGCACTTCATCGGGTTATGGCTGCTCTTCGGCGTCGTGATGCTCGTGAACCTGCGGATGCTCGGCATGATGAAGTCGGCATCGTTCGCCGCCGTCCACCGTCTGCTGCCGTGGGCGGTGCTCGGCCTCGGGATCAATCTCACGACCGGCATGATGTTCGTGCTCGGTGCCCCCGGACAGTACCTCGAGAACATCGCCTTCTTCTGGAAGATGGGGTTGCTGCTGCTGGCCGGACTCGACGTTCTCTACTTGACTGTCTTCGATGCGCCGTGGGCGGTCGGCCCGGGCGACGAAGCTCCACCACTCGAGAAGGCGATGGCGGCGTCCGCGCTGGCGATGTGGGTCGGCGTGATGTATTTCGGCCGCATGCTGCCGTTCATCGGCAACGCCTTCTGAGCTCATCGACATTCGCGCGAGGTCAACGATGTCCCTGGCTGTGATCGTCTCCCTGAACGTGCTCGCCGTCGTCGCGGTCGTGGCCGTGGTCGGATACCTCATCGACCGCAGCGCGGAACGATGATTGCCCGGCGCTGCACGGCCGGGCACGCGTCTTCCAACTGATTGCCTGCTCGTCGGTTCCAGCCAAGCTGGACCATGATGTCCGTCACACCTGTTTCAACCGATTCCTGATTGCGCTGGCGCGTTCGACGGGGGCACTATTAGGCTTCACCGCTGGTGAGGCGCTTGCCCTAAGCCCTTCCGCAGCCAAGAAACGAGCGTCGCGTGGAATCGTACCCCTTTGCGAACCTGATCACTGGTGAGGGAGCAGGTGCGTCGACGGCGAACGGTTCATGTGAGGGCCATTCGCCGTACGCGGATGGCACCGACGACATCGAACGCGACCTCCTGCTCGACTTCACGAGCGAGTGCGAGTTCACCGGCGAAGTCGAGAGCGAGCCCGACGCATCGCTTATCGAAGATGCGTTCGTGCCGGTGGCCGAATCGACCCTTGCGTCGCCGAGTGTAACGGCCATCGTGGCTGCGGCTGCTGCGACGACCGACGTCACGCCGCGGTCCAGACTGACCACCGACTGGCAGATGCAGGCGGCGCGCACCGCGGTCGTGGTGCCGCGGCGCACCTGGACGATTCGACGTCGATGGCAGGCGGCGTTCAGCAGTTCGCGCCTGGCGTTGCGCTTCAGCAGTTCACGCCTGGCGATGGCGTTCAGTGATTCGCGTCTGGTGGCGGCCTTGAGCGGCTCACGTCTCGCGATGGCATTCAGTCGCTCGCGATTCGCCTTGCCCACCCTGCCGTTCGTCTACGGCGTGATCTTCGGCGGCGTCACCGTGCTGCTGGCGACCGGACAGCTTCACGAGCGCCCGGTCGCGTCTCACGTCAGCCCCGCCGGTCTCTCACCCGCCAGACCGGCGCACGCCAGCGTCGAGGCACCGGTGCCGCTCGTCGGTGCGCTGACGACACCGATACCGCCGGTACGACAGGAACGTGCGACATCGGGAACCAGGCCGAGTCCGGAGCGGGTCGAACGCGTCGTCTTTCGAGGTTCGCTGGGGCTCGACTCGCGTCCGCAAGGCGCGCGCGTCTACGTCAACGGGCTCGACGTCGGCAGAACGCCTGTCGATCTGAAGAATCTGGCCGTCGGCTCGCGAGCCGTCCGGCTCGAGCTGCCCGGGTATCAGACGTGGTCGTCGGTGATTCGGGTGGTGACCGACCAGCGCTCACACGTCACCGCCGATTTGCTCCCCTCACCACCGCAACTGTCGCTGGCCGTCAACGCCGACGACACATCGTCGGTCGCGTTCGAGGAAGGCGACATCCCGTAGCCGCGCCAGGGCTGCTAAGGCACGTACGCCACGCCCCACGGACGATCGCCGCCCTTCACCTTCGCCTTCACCATCCGGCTCTCGACGTCGACGATCGATACGTCGTTCGAAGGCCCGTTCGCGGTGAAGATGGTCCTGCCGTCGGCCGACACGGCGATGCCCCACGGTCGATCACCGACCTCGACAGACGCGATCTGCTGATTGGCAGCCGTGTCGATGAACACGACGTTCTTGCCGCGACCCGTTGTCGCAAAGAGATACTTCCCATCGGGCGAGACGGCAGTGCCCATCGGACGCACGAGTGGCCCGCCGGGCAGCTTGATCGTCTGCAGCAGCTTGTGCACTTTGGCATCGATCACCGAGATCGAGCTGCCGTTCTCCGCCGGTACGTACGCACGGGAGCTGTCTGGCAGGAAGGCGGTTGAGCGGGGGCGTGGACCGACGGCAATCGTCGCGACCGGCTTCAGCGTCGTGGTGTCGATGACGGTCACCTGGTTGTCTTCCTCGGACGTGACGTAGACGACGCCGCCGTCCGGCCGGAGGTGGACGCCTTCCGGCTCTCCACCCACCTTGAAGGTCCCGAGCACGTGACCGTCGCTGACGTCGATGGCGCTCGCTTCACCGACGTCCTCGTTGGCAACGAACAGCGTCTTGCCGTCCCGGCTGACGGCCACCGTTTCCGGATCTGATCCACCGGCAATCACGCGCACCAGACGAAGCTCGTCGACGCTGACCACACCGATGCCGTCCGCCTTCTTGTCTGCGGGAGGAAGCTTCGACTCGTCAACGCCTGGTCCGGCGATGGGTGTCCCGCTGAGCGCGACGTACAACGTCTTACGATCGGGGCTGAGCGTGATCCCGCGCGGCCGCTTGCCGACCTGGATCGTGGTGACAATGTTCGCCGCCACCGGATCGATGACTGTGACGTCGCCTCCGACCTCGTTGGTGACGAACAGCAGCGGTCCCGTTCGTGGCGCCGGCTTCGCGGGGGCTTCAGCCGTCTCCGGCGTGGCCGGCGGCGTCGAACCAGAGCACGCTACGACTGCGGCACAGCCGGCCGCGAGGAGACACACACGCGCGCGATCGAGGACAGAAGATTTCCTCATAAGTGCACCCCAACGATGACGAGTCTCGGCTCCAGGCCCTTGCGCCACGGTTCGGGCCCAACTTTATCAACGTTTGGACTCATAATCCGGGGTTCGGGATCCGCGGCTCGGGACCCTCGCTCATTGAGCACTGACCATGGTTTGCGATAGCCTGCCCCGGTCGGAGGGTCAGATGACAGCTGGAAAAACGGCGGCGCTTGGCGGGATGGCGGTGATTGGCGTCGCCGCGCTGCTGTTCATGACGCTCGGTGCGCAGGATCCGCCGCGTGACAAGGCACGCATGACCGAGCTGGGCCGCCAGCACAAGACGGCCACCGCACTATACAACGCCCTCAAGGAACAGGCGCGCGGCGGCAAGCGGCTCGAATGGAACGCATTGCCCGACTGGAGAGGCGTGTACAGCCGCGCACGCGGCGGCATCACCTTCGACCCGGATCAGCCGCCTGGCGCACTGCCAACGGCCAAGCTCACGCCCGAATACCACGCCCGGATGGTCAAGCGCATCGAGATGGCGAAGAAGGGGATCGAATGGGACCCGATCTCCACCTGCGCTCCGCCCGGACATCCTCGCTGGCTCACGGAGCCGTTCCTCCGGGAGTTCATCGTCACGCCCGACCAGACGTGGCTGATCAATGAAATGGTCAACGACATCCGCCGGATCTATACCGATGGCCGCGATCACACACCCGAGGCCGACCGATACCCGCTCTACGACGGCGATTCGATCGGCTTCTGGGATGGCGACAAGCTGGTGATCCACACGAACCAGCTGAAGGCCGGCATCTATCAGCGGGCGAACCCCGACTACACCGACGAGGTCGAGACGGTCGAAATCTGGCAGAAGGTGAGCGACACGACGATCGAGGTCGATGTGTGGGTCTACGATCCGCCGGCGCTCGTCGAACCGTGGTACACCAGGCAGTCCTATGCCAGGTTGAGCGACCCGGACAGGAATCTGCGCATCCGCTACTGGAACTGCGGTGAGAACCAGAACAACACGGTGATCCAGACGCAGGAAGGCGCCACCGCCTTCAAAGACCTGACGTTCACCGGCAAGGACAAGTGAGGCGGGCGATGACCAAGACGTCTGTGGTGGCGTGGCTGGGCGCAAGTATCGTGGCGGCATCGATCCCGCTCGCGGCACATCACTCGGGGGCGATGTTCGAAGAGAAGAAGACGATCACCGTGCAGGGCGTGGTGAAGGAGTTTCAGTACACGAACCCGCACTCGTGGCTGATCGTCAACGTCACCAACAAGGACGGTTCGGTCACGACCTGGGGTTTCGAGGCCGAGGGTCCGAGCACGCTGCAGCGCGCCGGCATCAGGCCGAGCGATCTGCCGGTCGGCACCAAGCTTACGATCACGGGGCGTCCGATGAAGGACGGCCAGCACGCCGCGACGTGGGAGTTCGCGATACGAGCCGACGGCAAGCGCTTCGAGCCGCGGGAAGGATTCAAGGTCAAGTAGCATCCCAATCTCAACACGTACGCAAACAGTGCGGTGGTTGCCTCGCTGGATCCGGCGCTGGCCCGGGGTGCCGCTCTGCCGCGCGACTGGAGCTGCGATCGGGGTGATACGATGCGGCAAAGATGGCCCTGTTGACCGTTCGCACCGCCGCGACGCGGTTGGGCGTGGCGTATTCCACGCTCAAGCAGTGGATCTACAGCGGCGCCGTCCGCACCACGACGACCGCCGGCGGGCATCACCGCGTGTCGGACAGTGAAGTCGAGCGGCTCATCGCGAAGACGAGCCCGGCAGCCGGCGGCCGGCCGCGGAAGTCGAAGCCCGGAGGTCTGATCGTCGCGCTCAGTGGCCGCAACCGGCTGCGCGGCTTCGTCGACGAGGTGCGCATCGACGGCCTGCTCGGCCAGGTCCGACTGACGATCGGCGACCAGACGCTGACCGCCGTCATCACCGGTGACGCGATCGAGGAGCTCAAGCTGCGGCGAGGCGACTACGCCATCGCGATCATCAAGTCGACCGAAGTGATGATCGCCCGAGAGGCGGAACCGGCCGCCGGGAAATCGGCTCCGGCTCCCGCGCGTCGCACTCCCCGGAGCCGGCGGCGCGGGACGGCGAACCGATGACCGTCGCACCCGAGTCGCTTCCGCTGCCGAGACCCTGACGTCCCTTCATGGATTTCACGCTTCCAGCAACCGGCTTCTTCGTCGGCATCCTCATCGGCCTGACCGGCATCGGCGGCGGCGCCATCATGACGCCGTTCCTGATCCTCGTCCTCGGCACGCGGCCGGTCGTCGCCGTCGGAACGGATCTCGTCTACGGCGCGGTGACCAAGATCGTCGGCGCCTATTTCCATTGGCGGCAGGGCACCGTCAATCTGCAGCTCGTGCGGCGGCTGGCAGTCGCCAGCGTGCCGGGCGGCCTCCTTGCCGTCGCGCTGCTCAGGACGATGCCCCGTTCGGGCCTGGACGCCGATGCCGCGGTGCGGCGCGTGCTCGGCGTCGTGCTGATCATGGTTGCCGTGCTCATGGTGTTACGGCTGCGGCGGAACACCGTGATCGCCATCCCCGAGCGGTGGCGCACACGACTGCAGGGCCCAGGCACGTATGCCATCGGCGGCCTCGTGGGCGCGCTCGTCGGATTCACGTCGGTCGGCAGCGGGTCGCTCCTCGTGCCGTTCCTCGTGAGCGTCTACCCGCTCACGACCCCGCAGATCGTCGGCACTGACGTGTTCCACGCAGCGATTCTCGTCACTGTCACCGCCGTCGCGCACGCGCAGGGGCAGTCGGTGGACTGGCTGCTCGCGTCGAGTCTTCTCCTCGGATCGGTTCCCGGCGTGACCGTGGGCAGCTGGATGGCGCCGCGCGTCTCGTCCCTCTGGCTGCGCGCGGCGCTCGCCGCGCTGCTGCTGCTGACGGGGGTGAACCTGATCTAGGAACTATGGAATGACGGATTGACGAATTGACGGATTTGAATTGACGGAATGACGAATTGACGGATTGACGGATTGACGGATTGACGAATTGACGGATTGACGAATTGACGGATTGACGGATTGACGGATTGACGGATTGAGGGACGAATCGAGAGGACGTTTCGCAGCGCCGAGCTTCAGCTCGGCGAGTCCGTAACCCGTCGATTCCTCATTTAGTCAATTCCTGGTTCGGGCCGTGATCGACTATCTTAACGACCCGTAGCCCGCTCGACCGGTAACGGCCTTGGAAAGGGTTCCAACGTGACCATCCACAATCGCTGGGTCCAGCTCTGCGCGTCGCTCATCGCGATGATCATGATCGCGAACCTTCAGTACGCGTGGAATCTGTTCGTCGCACCGATCCAGGAAGGAAGGGGCTGGGCGCTGTCCGACGTCCAGTTCGCCTTCACGCTGTTCATCCTCTTCCAGACGTGGGTTCAGCCGCTCGACGGCTGGCTCGTGGATCGGCTGGGCCCACGCGGCTTCATCACCGCCGCCGGAGTCCTGTGCGGTGTCGGGTGGGCGGGGATGGGATACGCCACCTCGCTCCCGATGCTGTACGTGACGTACTGCGCGGCGGGAGTCGGGGCTGCGTTCGTCTACAGCTGCTGCATCGGGTCGGCGCTGAAGTGGTTCAAGGAGCAGCGCGGGCTGGCGGCCGGCATCATCGCGGCCGGGTTCGGCGGCGGCACGGCGCTCTTCATTCCGGTCATCAAGAGGATGATCGACGCCGACGGGTATCAATCGACGTTCGTCACCACCGGGCTGCTGCAGGGTCTGGTGATCGTGCTGGTGGCGCAGTTCCTCCGACACCCTCCGAAGCAGACCGCCGCAACGCCTGCCGCCGGCAGCGCGGCGCCTGCACCCCGTCCCGCCCCAGCGGCCGGACGGCAGTTCACCACGCTCGAGGTGCTCACCTCACCGCGCTTCTACATCATGTATGCGTCCTTCGTGCTGATGGCCACCGGAGGACTGTTGGTCACCGCGAACCAGGGCAAGATGGGGGCGTCCTGGGGGTTCTCCGCCGCCACGCTGACCATGGCGGCGACGCTGAGCCCGCTCGGGAACGGCGCCAGCCGCATCTTCTGGGGCTGGGCGTCCGATCGCCTGGGCCGCGAGATGGCGATGATTGTCGCCTTCACCCTGCAAGCGATCTGCTTGTTTCTCGTCATCTCCGTTGGACCAACCTCTCCGGAGATGTTCCTGATCATGGTGACGCTGGTGTACTTCACCTGGGGCGAGATCTATTCGCTGTTCCCCTCGATGTCCGCTGACTACTTCGGCACCGCGCATGCCACCTCCAACTATGCGGTGCTCTACACGGCAAAGGGCGTCGCCTCGATCATCGGCCCATATTTCGGCGCGATCATCTTCGAGCGATCCGGCAGCTGGGCAATCGGGATGTATGGCTGCGCCGTGATGGCGCTCGTCGCCGCCGGACTGGCGGTCTGGCTCCGCGCCGAACGGGTCTCGGCTCAGGCGCGAGCGCGGATCCCCGCTACGGCGTGACGAGTCCCGGCAACGGAGTTGACGGAGGAACGGGACACGCTCACACGGAGTAACGGAGAAACGGAGGACGAACGGAGGGCGTGTGGTGCCCCATGCGGCGGCAGGTGGGTACCCTACGAAGGTCCAGAGTGGGCCCGCGCGACACGCGGCAGGGATCGAAGGCCGGCGCGCCCACCTGCTGAACGTGACCTGCAGCCAGCTCCGTTCACTCCGTTCCTCCGTTTCTCCCAGGTTAGGTAACCGTTTCTCCGTCATCCGCGTTTCTCTGTCATCCCCGTTTCTCCGCAGTCCCGGTCACTGCATGAACACGCGCACCTTCCTCGGCTTCACGTAGACCTGTTCGCCAACAATGGCCCGGATCTTCTCGTACTGCTCGCGTCCGAGCTCGATCTGAATCACCTGGCCCTCCGCGCCGCGTACCTCGATCTTCACCACCGCTCCGGCCGCGCGCACGTCGGTGATCGTCGCCCACAGACCACCCCCTTTGTCGGCGCGGCTGATGTCGAGCTCGTGCGGCCGCGCGTAGCCGGCAGCGTCTCGCGCTTCAGTGTGCGGGTGGTCGGGGTATTCCACGGCAATCGGGCCGAGCAGCGCCTTCCCGTCCTGGACACGCCCGTGGAAGATGTTGACGTTGCCGAGGAAGTTGACGACGAATGGCGTGGCAGGATGGTCCAGCACCTCGTCGGGCGTCCCGTCCTGCTCGATGCGTCCCTCGTTCATGACCACGACGCGGTTCGCGAGCTCGAGCGCCTCCTCCTGATCGTGCGTGACGAACACGCTGGTGAGGTGGATGTCGGCGTGGAGCCGGCGCAGCCAGCGCCGCAGCTCCTGCCGCACCTTGGCGTCGAGCGCGCCAAACGGCTCGTCGAGCAGCAGCACCTTCGGCTGCACGGCGAGGGCACGTGCCAGGGCGACACGCTGACGCTGGCCGCCTGAAAGCTGCGACGGATAGCGATCGCCGAGATAGTCGAGCTGCACCATCGCGAGCAGCTCGTTCACCCGCGCGCGGATCTCCGCGTCGCTCGGCCGCTGCCCGCGCGGACGGACGCGCAGGCCGAAGGCGACGTTTTCAACGACGGTCATGTGGCGGAAGAGCGCGTAATGCTGGAACACGAAACCGACCCCACGATCGCGGGGATCACGTCTCGTGGCATCGTCGCCGTCGAAGAGCACTGATCCGCGGTCGGCTTCCTCCAGACCGGCAATGATCCGCAGCAGTGTGGTCTTGCCCGAACCCGATGGTCCGAGCAGTGCCAGCAGCTCCCCCTGCTTCACCGTGAAGCTCACGTCGTCGAGGGCGACGAAGCTACCGAAGCGTTTCCTCACGCCGCTGATTTCGATACTCATTGGACTGCCGGCGCTCCAGCCATCGCGGCGGCATCTGCGGCTTCCGGCGCGAGCCGCCGCTCGACCACCGTCTTGACGACGAGCGTGATGAGCGCCAGGAACGCGAGGAGAGACGCCACGGCGAACGCCGCCTGATACATGTACTCGTTGTAGAGAATCTCGACGTGCAGCGGCAGCGTGTTGGTGAGGCCGCGGATCTTGCCCGACACCACCGAGACGGCTCCGAACTCGCCCATCGCGCGCGCGTTGCAGAGAATCACCCCGTAGAGCAGGCCCCACTTGATGTTGGGCAGCGTCACCCGGAAGAAGGTCTGGAGCCCTCCGGCGCCCAGCACGCGCGCCGCTTCCTCCTCCTGTGAGCCTGCCGCCTCCATCACCGGGATGATTTCCCGGGCCACGAACGGAAACGACACGAAGATCGTCGCGAGCACGATGCCGGGAACGGCGAATACGACCTTCATGTCGTGATCGGCGATCCATGGGCCGAGGAAGCCCTGCCGGCCGAAGAGCAGCACGAAAACCATCCCGGAGATCACCGGCGACACGGCGAATGGCAAATCAATCAGCGTCACCAGCAGGTTCTTGCCAGGAAACGTGAATTTGGCGATCGCCCAGCCGGCGCAGACACCGAACACGAGATTTGCGGGCACGGCGATAGCGGCGGCGAGCAGCGTGAGCCGTAACGCCGCGAGCGCATCGGGCTGCCTGATGGCGTCGGCGTAGGCCGCCAGGCCGCTTCCGAGCGCCTCGGCGAAGACGGTCGCGAGCGGGAGGAACAGGAAGAGCGCGAGGAAGCCGAGCGCCACGGCGATCAGCGTCCAGCGCAGCCATCGCGGCTCGGTCAATCGCCGCTCACTGCGGCCGGTGTGCCGGGCGTATGCGTGAACGGTCCCTGCCATTTCGACCCTCAAATGTCGTAGGGTCCGCCCTTCAGGCTGACCATCGCATCGCCGGCATCACCCTGCGAGCCGCCGAGTCGCCCACGACTGCAATGCGTTGATCGTCAGCAGCAGCGTGAACGAGAGCACCAGCATGACGAGCGCGATGGCGGTTGCGCCCGCATAGTCGAACTGCTCCAGTTTGGTGATGATGAGGAGCGGCGAGATCTGTGTCTGCATCGGGAGGTTGCCGGAGATGAAGACGACCGATCCGTACTCGCCCACAGCCCTGGCAAACGCCAGCGCGAAGCCGGTAAGCCATGCCGGATAGAGGTACGGCAGGATCACACGCACCACGACCTTGAGTCGCGACGCCCCCAGGCTGGTCGCGGCCTCCTCGACCTCGATGTCGAGATCCTCGATCACCGGCTGCAGCGTGCGGACGACAAATGGCAGCCCGATGAAGATCATCGCGAGCGTCACGCCGAGCCTGGTAAACGCCACCTTGATGCCGTAGGGCTCGAGCAGCTGCCCCACCCAGCCATTCGGGGCGTAGATGGCAGTCAGCGTGATTCCCGCCACGGCAGTCGGCAACGCAAAGGGCAGGTCCACCAGCGAGTCGACAATCCGGCGACCGGGAAACGAATACCGCACGAGCACCCAGGCGACGATCAGACCGAAGACGGCGTTGACGGCCGCTGCGATGAGCGATGCGCCGATGCTCAGCTTGTACGACGCCACCACCTGCGGCTCGGTGATCGCGCCCCAGAACGCGTCCCACGTCATTGTCGCCGTGCGCGCCGGCAACGTCATGATCGGAATGATCACGATGAGGCACAGATAGAGGACTGTGAACCCCATCGTGATGCGAAACCCCGGCAGTCTCATACGACCGTCAATTTCTCCATGGCGTCACGATCCGAGCCCCGAGTCCCGAGCCCCGAGTCCCGAGCCCCGGATCCCGAGTTCTTCATCTCCCTGGCTTGTATATCTGGTCGAACGTTCCGCCGTCGGCGAAATGCGTCTTCTGTGCTGCCTGCCAGCCCTTGAACGCCTCGTCGACGGTGAAGAGCGTCACCTTGGCAAAGGTGCTGGCGTACTTCGCCGCCACGGTCGCGTCACGCGGACGGTAATAGTGCCTGGCAGCGATCTCCTGCCCTTCGGGTGAGTAGAGGAACTTCAGATACTCTTCGGCCACGGCCCGCGTCTTCTTTCTGTCGACGACCGCGTCGACGACCGCCACGGGCGGCTCGGCGAGAATGCTGACCGTCGGCACGACGATCTCGACCTTGTCTTTCGCCTCGGCGCGCGCGAGGTACGCCTCGTTCTCCCACGCGAGCAGGACATCGCCCAGTCCACGCTGCACGAACGTGTTCGTCGCGCCGCGCGCGCCCGAGTCGAGCACCGGCACGTTCTTGTACAAGGCCGCTACGAACTCCCTGCCCTTGGCATCGCTGCCGCCGCTCTTTCTCTTGCCGTATTCCCAGGCGGCCAGGTAGTTCCATCGCGCGCCGCCAGAGGTCTTCGGATTGGGCGTGATGACGCCGATGCCCGGCTTCACGAGATCGCCCCAGTCCTTGATCCCCTTCGGATTGCCCCTGCGCACGAGAAAGACGATCGTCGACGTAAATGGCGCGCTGTTCTGCGGCAGACGCTGCTGCCAGCCTGGTTTGATGAGTCCGGCGCGCTGAATCGCATCGATGTCGTAGCCGAGTGCCAGCGTGACGACATCGGCGTCGAGCCCGTCGCTCACCGCGCGCGCCTGCGCTCCGGAGCCGCCGTGCGACTGCTGAATCGTGACCTTCTGCATCGTCTTGCCGGCCCAGTACTTCGCGAACGCTGCGTTGAAGTCGGCATAGAGCTCGCGAGTGGGGTCGTAGGAGACGTTGAGCAGCGCCGGCTGCGCGTGGAGCGTGGCGGCCGTAGTGATGATGGCGACCGCGAGAACAGTCGATCGTATGAATCTCGATATGCGCATGATGTTCCTGTTCGGCAGGTAACCTGACCAGCCTCCGCCAAGGCTCCGGCGGTCCGCCGTAGCTTCAGCGAAGGCGGAAACGTGCGGCGAACCCGCGGAACCGGCCGCCAGGGCGCGGGCAATCTGCCAGCGGGCGCGCAAAGCCAACCGGATGACCTGAGGCGGACAGTCTTGTCGGTTCGTTGATCTCCGAGGTCCCAGCATCGATCGCCTCTGCGCGCGCACCGCAGCACGCGCAGACTCTGCGCGACCGGTACTTCAGTCGGGCGTTCGGTTGAGGAATGAAACGATCGGGCGAGGCCCTTCCTCGGCCCGAGGCTCGAGCCACACCAACCATCCGACAGGCAAGCCTCGCGCCAGCCTCACTGGTGGGACGCCCGAAAGCGACGCCAGTCGATCTTCAGCTTCCGCATGCGGGCGCGCAGCGTGTGGGGATTGATCCGAAGCATTCGCGCGGCGCCATGTGGACCTTCCACGCGTCCATGCGTATGGTCGAGCGCTGCCTCGATGTGGCGCCGCATCGCGACATCGAGCGGTTCGATGACCGGCCGCCGCAAGGAGGCGGGCTCCAACGACGGCTGCGTGTCGGCAGGCCTCGCGGCATCCTGGCCGCCGAGCGCTGCGCCGACGCTGAGCGTCCTCCCCTGCCCGATGAGCACCGCGCGATCCATGACCGCTGCCATCTCGCGCACGTTGCCCGGCCACCGATACCCGGCGAGCACGTGCACGTCGCTGTCGGTGACCGCCACGGGCCGAAGGCCGAACTTGTTGGCAGCACGCTCGGCGAAATATTCGGCAAAGGCCCGAATGTCGCCGGGACGATCGCGCAGCGGCGGAATGACGATCGGAAAGACCGAGAGGCGGTAGTAGAGGTCCTCCCGAAACGTCTGCGCTTCGACCATTGCCGGCAGGTCGCGATGGGTCGCCGCGACGATCCTGACGCTGACCCGAATGGGACGCTCCCCTCCAACACGCACCACTTCACTGTCCTGGAGCACGCGGAGGAGTCGGACCTGGGCGGCGGGAGCAAGCTCGCCAATCTCGTCCAGGAACAGCGTCCCGCCGTCCGCCTGCTCGAACCACCCCCTGCGCCGCGCCACCGCCCCGGTGAAGGCGCCCTGCTCGTGACCGAACAGCTCTGAGTCGATGAGCTCAGGCGCGATCGCGCCGCAATTCACACGACGAAACGGCCCCTTCCGAAACGGCGAATGGTCGTGAATGGCGCGAGCGATGATCTCCTTCCCCGTTCCGGTTTCTCCAAACAGCAGCACCGGCGCGTTGCTCCGCGAGACGAGCTGCGCGCGTGCGATCACGGCGGCAAGGCCGGTGTCGCCGCCGATCAGCCGCTCGTCGCTCGAAGGCTGGCTGCCGGTGATCAGATGCTCGGGAACCGGCCGTGGCCGGCCGTCGGACGTCCGTATGCTCTGTGACATGATCTGGAATAAGCTGTGTTATACAACCGATAATCTAGTATATATCACGTGGATCTGAGCCCGGCTTTGAGCGCCGGCATCGGTGTCGCCATCGAGCATTGAGCTGTGACATTGAGCTTTGAGCATTGATCCCCGACAGGCTTGCGTTTTGCCTCCTGTCGCCGACGTGATCGTCCCAACCTCCCGCTGTCGCCGTCGCTCGTGTGCTCCGCACGGGTGCGCCTGTACGCGGCCGGCGGCCGGAGGGTGAGCGAGAGAAGTCCTCAGAGAACACGTCTTCTCCACTTCACTCCGAGTCGGTCGGCTTCCTCCATCCGCCCCCGCTTTTCCTTCCGCCGAGCTGGAGCTCGGCGCTGCGAAGGAGAGGGCTGGAGCCCGGCGCTGTGAAGAGCGCTGGAGCTCGGCGCTGCAAGAGCGCGCTCAGGCGCGACAACAGACTCGAACATCAACGGTTGATTGCCCTGCGCGCCGGCCGGCGTGTGGTGTCGCGGGGAATGGCCACCCTGGGCCAATGGAGCGTTCCCGACATGTTTCGCAGATTTCTGATGATTGCCGTCGTCTTCGTTTCAGCGCTGCCGCGAATCGCGACAGCGCAGGAGAACGTCGCTGCGCTCAGCGGCGTCGTTCGTGACCAGCAGGGGCGCGCCATCCCGGGCGCGATCGTTCAGGTCATCAACGAAGACAGCCGTGCCGCTGTCGAAGCGGTGAGCAACGAGCTCGGGGCGTACGAGGTTGCCGCCCTCGCCGGTGGCCGGTATCGCATCGAGACGAGGCTCGATGGCTTCGAAGCCGCCGTCCGCCCGATCGTCGTGGTCGTCGGCGAACCGCTGACGATCGACGTCACGCTGTCGCCGGCGAAGTTCACCGAGGGCGTGGTCGTCACCGCCCGGCGCGTTGAAGAAGTCGCGCAGGAAGTGCCCATCCCCGTGTCGGTCCTCGACGGCGGCGTTGTCGCCAATGCCGGCGCGTTCAACGTGAACCGCGTCAAAGAGCTGATTCCAACCGTTCAGTTCTACTCGTCGAATCCACGCAACTCGGCGGTCAACATCCGCGGCATCGGCTCGCCGTTCGGCCTGACGAACGACGGCATCGAACCAGGCGTCGGGATGTACGTCGACGGCGTCTTCTACGCACGGCCGGCGGCCGCCACCCTCGATTTCCTCGACGTGGAGCGCGTGGAGGTGCTGCGCGGACCGCAGGGCACGCTCTTCGGCAAGAACACGACCGCTGGCGCCATCAACGTGACCAGCCGCAAACCGACCTTCACGACACAAACCGATTTCGAGCTCGCGTACGGCAGCTACGATTTCGTCCAGGCGAAGGGCTCGATCTCGGGCCCCTTCAGCGAGAAGGTCGCCGGGCGACTCTCGTTTTCGGGGACCGGACGGGAAGGATTCCTCTTCAATACGACGACGCGGGAGCACACGAACAGTCTCAACAACCTCGGGATCCGCGGACAGGTGCTGCTCGCCCCGACGAAGCGCCTGGCGATCACCGTCGCCGTCGATCACACGCGGCAACGTCCGGACGGCTACGCGCAGGTGATTGCCGGCGTCGCTCCGACGCTGCGCCCTGCCAACCGGCAGTACGCGGCCATAGCCTCGGATCTCGGCTACGCCGCCCCGAGCGCGAACGCCTTCGACCGGCTCGTGGACACGGACACGACGTGGCAGTCGAACCAGGACCTTGGCGGCGCCTCGGCGACCGTCGATTGGACGCTTCCGAAGGGCCGGCTCACGTCGGCGACCTCGTGGCGGTACTGGAACTGGAATCCATCGAACGATCGCGACTTCATCGGACTGCCTGTGACGACGATCTCGGCCGCGCCGTCCACGCAGCGGCAGTGGACTCAGGAAGTTCGCTATGCGGGCGATCTGTCGTCGCGGGTCAGCGTGGTCGGCGGCCTCTTCGCGTTCAGTCAGTCACTCCGTTCCGATCCGTCCTTCAAGCAGGAGCAGGGCTCGGCCGCGGCGCGCTTCCTCCTCGCGCCGGGCGCGGCCGCCTCGACGCCGGGCTTGCTCGACGGGTACGGCTTCAACCAGTTTCTCGACTTCGAGAACGTCAGCGCGGCGCTCTTCGGTCAGCTGGAGTGGTCGATCACCGATCGCCTGCGCGTGCTTCCGGGTCTGCGGTTCAACTACGACTGGAAGAAGGTCGACTTCGATCAGCAGGTCTACGGCGGGCTGCAGACGGCCGACCCGGCGTTGATCGCGTTGAAGCTGTCGGTGCTGGCGCCGCAGGCGTACAAGACTGATGTGGACGACACGAACACTTCCGGCCAGGTGACGCTGGCGTATCGCATTGCGCACAGCGTGAACACCTATGCGACCTACTCGACCGGCTTCAAGTCGGTCGGCCTCAACCTGAACGGCGTGCCGACCGACGCGCAGGGCGCGCCGATCCTGTCGGCTGCCACCGTCAAGCCCGAAGACGTTCGTCACATCGAGCTTGGCGTGAAGACCGAGCCGCGCCGCGGCACGACCGCCAATTTCACCGTCTTCGACACCGAGATCCGCGACTATCAGACGCAGGTCGTGAACGCGCAGGTTGGTGTCCTGCGCGGCTATCTCGCCAACGCCGAGCAGGTGCGTGTGCGCGGCGCCGAGTTCGACGGCAACGCCCGGGTGAACAGCAGGTTGTCGTTCTACGGCGCCGCCGCCTACACCGACGGCATCTACGTCTCGTTCCCCGATGCACCGCCGCCGCTCGAGGACACGGGCGGACCACAGGTCAAGGACATCTCCGGGTCGGTGCTGCCCGGCATCTCCCGGTGGGCGTTCTCGTTCGGCGGCGAATACGCGCACCCGGCGGCCATCGTTGGACACGAGGGAGAGTTCTTCGGCGGGCTCGATGGCAGCTACCGATCGGAGTTCTCCTCCAGCCCGTCGGCCTCGCGCTACATGATGGTGGATGGCTACAGCCTGCTCAACGGCCGCATCGGCTACCGGTGGAGCGGCGGCTGGTCGGTGTTCGTCTGGTCGCGCAATCTGCTGGACAGCCAGTATTTCGAGTTCCTCACGGCGCAGCCGGGCAACTCGGGCCTCTTCGTCGGATTGCCGGGAGATCCGCGAACGTTCGGCGTGACCGTGCGGGTAGGATTCCGCTCGTCGCGGCCGACGACGAACCCGTAGAGGATGATGCTGAATGCCGAGTGCCGAACGCTGAAAGGACAGCCGGCATTCGGCAGCGAGTGTCCGCCGTCGCTGTCGAGTGGCACAATGAGTCGAGCTCAGCGTGCGCCACCCGCCCCAGACTCGCGACGTCGTAGTCCTCCTCTCCGCCCTGACCGCGACCGCGTCGGTCACGGCGCTGCTCGCCTTCAACTTCTTCTTCCTGCCTCCGGTCGGCGCCCTGACGATTGCCGACCCGCAGAACTGGATTGCGCTCGCCGCGTTCGTGATCGTCGCGATGATCGCCAGTCACCTGTCGGCTGCCGCCCAGGCGCGGGCGCGTGAGGCCATCTGGGGACCGCACGCCGCCGACCAGCCCGAGCATCTCCGCGTGCTCGTCGGCACGCTGCGAAAGAAAATAGAGCCGCCGAATCGCGCTGACTTCGAATGCCGCTGACGCCGCCGACACGCCCGCGCCGACCCATCCGGGTCAACCTGTCGTCGACGGCGCTGCTGCCATTCGTGTCGGTATGGAAGGCGGCGGCGCTCGCCGTCGCCGAGCTCGGCGTACCCGCCTTTCTGATCTCCGGGGTCGCCGCTGCCGCGCTCGGCGGCTCCGCGCCGTGGTTCGTCCTGGTGGCGGCGGTGGTCGTCGGGCTGGCGCGCGCGGCCGATATCGAAAGCTGGGGTCTGCTGATTCCAGGCGGATTCATCGGCTCGGCCAGGCGCGCCCTCGGTGGGCGAGTCGCTCATGCCGCTGCCGCAGCGGCACTCGTCGAGCGTCTGCTGCTCGCCGCCCTCGCCGCCGTGCTGATCGGGCACTACACCGTCGGCCTGGTCATCACGGTCCCCGCCAGCGGACGCCTCACGCGCTTCGCGGGCCCCGAAGATCTCGCGAACATCATCGCGGTGTTCTTCGTCGGTCTGCTCTGGATCCGTGCCCGGCTCGGTCGCGGTCTGAGCCGGGACACGCTGGCCAGGGGCATCTGGGCAGGGGTCGGGATCCTCCTGGCGGTGATGGTCTGGGGTGTGGTCACTCTCGTCCGCTCAGGATTGCCGGTTGCCGACGCGCTGGCGTCGGGTCCGCCGCTGATCTCCGCGACTGGCCGGCCGCCTGTTGACCTGGCGCTGACGCTTCTTCTTGGATTCGCCCTGACGCTTCCAGTGGTCGGCGGCGGCGAGGCGCTGGCCCGTTCAGCCCACGAGTTCAGGCCGCCTCGCATCACCGCACTCCGGCGGATCAGCCGATTGACCTGGCTGTTCACGCTGGCGATCACGGTCGTCAGCAGCTTCCTCTTCACCCTGCTCGTTCCGGAAGGCGAGCGGCTCGCCTCTATCAATGCGCCGCTCGAGGCGCTGACGCCGTACCTGTCCGGTCCCGTCTGGCTGCGTAACGTTGCCGGCCTGGCTGTCACGACGGCGGCAGTGCTGATGCTGCTTCCTGCCCTCGACGCCGCACTCGCGGATACCGAACGCATGCTGCAGCGATGGTCGACCGACGGCCTGCTCCCTTCGGGGCTCGGCGCGATGCACATCCGGTTCGGCACGCCGGCACGAGCCGTCGATGTCACGGTGATCGTGGCGATCCTGACCATTCTGGTGAGCGGCGGACGCGTCACCTGGCTGGCTCGCGCCTATGGAATCGGCGCCGCTGTCATGCTGCTGCTGAAGGTCGCCACGCTCGCTCGGCTGCGCCAGACCTGGCGCGACCCCCGGCCGTTCACGACGCCGCTCAACCTCCGACTCGGTCGCCGCCAGTTCCCCCTCGGACTGCTCGCCGCCGGCGGCGCGGTCGGCATGGGCGCGCTGTCGCTGATCGCAGCCGGCAACGCGGCGGCGATCTCGGCGGCGGCGCTGATCGCCATCCTGGCTGCCTGGTTCGGACTACTCGACCGGCGTGCGACCGCCGCCGCGGCTGCAGAGACGCCGGAGACATTCGACCTGCTGCCGTCGGCCGAGCTCTCCCTCGATCAGATCCACGCGCGTCCCGGCAACGTGCTGGTGCCGGTTCGCAACCCGCACGCGCTGGGGCACGTCACCGCCGCACTCAAAGCGGCGGGCGATCGCGATGTAGTCATCCTCACCGTCAGGCTCGTTGGCCTCGACGTCAACGGCGAAACGGCGGCCAGCACGGAACCGACTGCGTACGAGCGCCGCCTGCTCTCCGACGTCGTCGCTCTCGCCGAGCGGCACCGACGCCCGATCCACCTCCTGATCGTGCCGGCGCGCAGCGTGCCGGAGGCGATCGTGGCGACGGTCGTGCGCCTCCGCTCCTCGGAGGTGTACGTGGGCGAGTCGGCCTCGCTCTCGTCGGCTGACCAGGCGCAGCTGCTCGGCGAGGCATGGGAGCAGGCTGACAAGCCTGCCGCCCTCGACGTGCGCCTCGTCGTTCACCATCGCAGCGGACGATCGGACCTGTATCACCTCGGCGCGCACCCGCCCTCGCTTTCACCCGCCGATCTCGACCTGATTCACCGCCTCTGGCTCGACGCGGTCAAGACCGTGGGGGCGCACGTGCACCACCACGACATCGTCAGGGCCGCACTTACGCAAATGGAACAGCAACTCACCGGACCTCAACGCGACGACGCGATCGCGGCGATCCGCGACGTGGCGCGACCGGCCGAAGAACTGGCGGCCATCGTGCACACGCGCGACTTCACGCGGCTGCGCGACATGCTGCGCAACCGCCACGCGAACGACGTCGCCAACCTGCTCACCAAGCTCGGCCTCGAAGATCAGGTCGTGGTGTTCCGCGTGCTGCCCCGCAAGGATGCCGCGGCCGTCTTCGGATATCTCTCGCAGGACGACAAGGAAGCGCTGCTCAAGGCGATGGCGCAGGAGGACATCGCCGCGCTGCTGAACAACATGGCCCCGGACGATCGCACCCTGTTCCTCGAAGAGCTGCCCGCCGAGGTCACGCGGGAGTTGCTGGCGCTGCTCTCCCCGAGCGAACGGGCCGTCGCGGTGACGCTGCTCGGATATCCCGAGAAGTCGGTTGGCCGCCTGATGACACCGCACTACGTCGCGGTGCGCGAGAACTGGACGGTGCGCGAGGTGCTCGATTACGTGCGTGCGCACGGTCAGGACAGCGAGACCCTCAATGTCATCTACGTCGTCGACGACGGCGGGCTCCTGATCGACGATGTGCGGATTCGCGAGTTCCTGCTGGCGCCGCTCGACAAGCGGGTCAGCGAGCTGTCGGATCGCCGCTTCGTTGCCCTCAAGGCCAGCGACAGCCAGGAAGACGCCGTGGGCGTATTCAGGCAGTACGACCGGACAGCGCTGCCGGTGACCGATACGACCGGGATGCTCATCGGCATCGTCACCATCGACGACATGCTGGACGTGGCGGAAGCGACGGCCACGCGCGACATTCAGCGCATCGGCGGATCGGAAGCGCTCGACGAGCCGTACATCACCATCGGATTTGCGACGATGGTGCGCAAGCGCGCCGGCTGGCTCACCGCGCTCTTCCTCGGCGAGATGCTCACGGCAACGGCAATGGGGGTGTTCGAAGCCGAGATCTCGAAGGCCGTCGTCCTTGCCCTGTTCGTGCCGCTCATCATCTCGAGCGGCGGCAACTCCGGGTCGCAGGCGGCCACGCTGGTGATTCGTGCGCTGGCACTCGGCGAAGTCAACATCAGCGACTGGTGGCGGGTGATGCGGCGCGAGATCCTGGCGGGGCTGGCGCTCGGCACCATCCTCGGCGCGATCGGGTTCCTGCGCATCGCGCTCTGGTCGGCGTTCTCGGACATGTATACGCAGCACTGGCTGCTGGTGGCAATCACCGTCGGCATCACGCTCGTCGGGGTGGTCATGTGGGGGACCCTCAGCGGATCGCTGATGCCGATCGTGATGAAGCGCCTCGGGTTCGATCCCGCGACGTCGTCGGCGCCGTTCGTGGCGACGCTCGTCGACGTGACCGGACTGGTGATCTACTTCTCGGTGGCGCTGGTCGTGCTGCGGGGGACGTTGCTGTAGGCCCGGGATCCGGGATCCGGGATCCGGGATCCGGAGTTCGGGATCCGGGGTTCGGGATCCGGGGTTCGGGATCCGGGGTCCGGGTCCGGGGTCCGGACTCAGGCTCAAGGCTCCGGACTCCGGGCTTCAGGCTTGGTAAGGCCGTCGCAAACCCGATCTCCTGCGCGCAAACCGGCAGTCACCGGCTCAACTCAGGTTCGCTCTGGGCTCAGTCCCAGCCAGACGACGAGTTCGGCGTAGCGCCTTCGAGCACCGCCTCCGCCGCGTGCACCTGGCCGCCATACACCTTGAAGGCCTCGAACGTCACGAGCGCCTTGTCCGAGCCTGGCAACGACCCGGGGCCGAAGTCCAGGCGGAAGAGGACAGTCCCCATCTCCTCGTCGACGGCAACCAGCCGCTGCTTCACATTCGGCAGCGTCGGGATCCGCTGAGTCTTCATGTTCTCGCAGCTCGGCGGCTGGAAGGTGCATCCCGGGCCCGCCATGCGCATGCCGTTCTCGAAGCGATACGCCGTTGGTGAGAACGGGACATCGACCTTGACGAAGCTGCCGGCGCGAAGACCTGCCGGATACCGCCCCGCGATCTCGACCATCTGATCGCGCGGCATGACTTCCGACTTCTGCGGCCGGTAGGTCATCGCCGGCGTCGGTTCCTTCAGGTTGTCGGGGGCAAACAACACGCCCTCAGCACGGTTGCGCACGACCATCGTCTCGATCTCGCTGATCCTGCGGTCGACCACCTTGAGCCTGGCGGCAAAGAGCACCGGCGCGCCGTTCTCCTCGAAGACGGTGTGCACCGCGGCCATCCCCGTCTGCACGTCGATGAAGTCCACCCGGTAGGGCCGCAGCTTCGAGGCGGTCTTCCAGAGACCCTCACCGGGCTTCATCTCCACCGTGTCCTCGGTGAACCGCACCTTGTCAGAGAGCGGCAGCGTCTTCGTATCGTGCGCGACAACGGCATTCAGGTACTGCGTCATGATGTCGGCGAGACACTGGCGATCGCAGCGGGCGCTCTGTGCCTGCAGGACGCTGTCTGCCGGCAGCCCGATTCCGAGGACGGCCGCTCCAAGTCCGGCGATGAAGGCGCCCCTGATCCATGTACGCATTGATCCTCCAGCTCGACGCGACACTATACCTGACAGGCCTCGCAGAACCGAGCTTCAGCTCGGTTGGACGGCGTCGCAGAACCGAGCTTTAGCTCGGTTAGTAACCAATCACACGCAGACCCGGCACCCGCGAAAAGTCTTTGACATTCGCGGTGATGAGCGGCGCGTCGTCGAGGATGGCGGCGGTCGCGATCAGCAGGTCCATCGTCGCAATGGTCTGGCGCCGGCGCTGGATGGCGGAGAGCAGCCGCGCATACGCCGGCGCGAACTGCTCGTCGGGATAGCGGATGAGGAGCCCTGCAAACAACCGATCGAGCTCCTCGTGCTCGACGATCGGCGTGCGCGCGAGCTCGGCTCCGGCCCGCAGTTCGCACAGCACGTGCACCGACACACCGAGGATCTCTCCGTCGTCTACGAGCTCGAGGGCCTCGAAGGCCGGGCCCGGGCGCTCGCGCGCACGCTCGCGCTGCACGTCGATCAGCAGCGAGCTGTCGAGATGGGTCACCGGACGACCGCGCGCGCCGGATGCCGGCGCCGATCGCGAACCTGCCGCTCCATGGCGTCGAGCGCGTCGCTGCCGACACGAACCGTCCTGACGAGATCGCGAAAGCGACCAGCCGTCGGCTGACGGCCGAAGTGCGCCTTGATCACCTGCGAAAACGACTGACCCGCTGTCTTGTGCGCGGCAAGCAGTCCGTACGCCTCGACGTCGATCGTGATGGTCTTCACGGCCATGCACTTATCGTGCACTTATCCAATCGGCATGTCAACCTCGCCACGGCTCTGAGCCGCGGAGCCATCCTCCTTTCGTGCCGCCTCGACAGTCGCCGTGACCGTGTCGATCAGCTTCCGGTTCGTCGGTCCGAGCTGACTGCCCGGCGGAATTGGCGGCGTCGTATCCCATACCGCGAGAGCCGTGAACGGAAATAGCCGGGCGACCTGAAACGCCAGGATCCGGAGACTCTGGGGGCGCGGGTTCCGGGTTGCCTTTAGCGAGCGCAAGAGGCCACCACGAGCCGAAGGGTTTGGCGTTTCGCCCTACTGCAGGTAAGATCTGAAGGTCGTGACCGGCCTGCTCTGCCCCTGTCGTTGCGAGTGCTGTTGTAGCAGGACCCTCGGGGTCCCCGCGGCGACGGTCTGGCTTTTTGGGTAATCACGAACGCAGAGCCCAACAACACGATGCCGATCGAAGCCCGGGGATGAAACCCGGGCTTTTGTGTTTTCAGGGCTGCCGCAGACGAAACGAGCCGAGGTTGCCCCGAGCAACGGTCTAACAGATCATGTCCATTGTCGCCTTGTCACCCGACACGACCGGAACCGCCCTGCGGCTCGACCACCTCCGAGCGCTCGAAGCCGAGAGTATTCACATCTTTCGCGAGGTCGTGGCCGAGTTCGAGCGGCCGGTGATGCTCTACTCCATCGGCAAGGACTCCTCGGTGCTGCTGCGCCTGGCGCAGAAAGCCTTCTACCCGGGCCCCATCCCGTTTCCGCTCCTGCACGTCGACACCACCTACAAGTTCCGCGAGATGATCCAGTTCCGCGACGACATGGCCCGGGCCGTCGGCGCGCGCCTGATCGTCCACACGAACGAGGAGGCAATTGGCGAAGGCACGCAGCCGTTCAAGGTGGGCACACAGCGCTGCTGCGGTCTGCTGAAGACGAAGGCGCTGCTCGACGGGTTGCAGGCAGGTAACTTCGACGCGGCCATCGGCGGCGCGAGGCGAGACGAGGAGAAGTCGCGTGCGAAGGAGCGCATCTTCTCGATCCGGAACGACAAGGGGCAGTGGGATCCGAAGCGGCAGCGACCGGAGCTGTGGAACCTGCTCAACGGGCGGATCCGTCCCGGTGAGAGCGTGCGTGTGTTCCCGCTCTCGAACTGGACCGAAATCGACGTCTGGCAATACATCCATCTCGAGAACATCCCCATCGTGCCGCTCTACTTCGCCAAGGAACGCGAAGTCATCGTCCGCGGCGCCTCACTCATCGTCCAGGAGCAGCCGTTCGTCGTGACGATGCCCGGCGAGAAGCCGCAGCGCGTCAAGTGCAGGATGCGATCGCTCGGTTGTTCGCCATGCACGGGCGCCATCCGCTCCGAGGCCGACACGGTGCCCAAGATCATCGACGAGCTCATCGCGACACGCCAGTCGGAACGGCAGCTGCGCATCATCGATCACGATCAGGACGGGTCGATGGAAGTGAAGAAGCGAGAGGGATATTTTTGAGGTTCCACGTTCCGGGTTCCGGGTTCCAGGTTCCAGGAGTTCAGGTTCGGGGTTCCAGGTTCGGGGTTCCAGGTTCGGGGTTCCAGGTTCGGGGTTCCAGGTTCCAGGAGTTCAGGTTCGGGGTTCGAGGTTCGGGGTTCCAGGTTCGGGGCTCCAGGTTCGGGGTTTCAGGTTCGGGGTTCCAGGTTCGGGGTTCCAAGTTCGGGGTTCCAGGTTCGGGGTTCCAGGTTCGAGAGTCCCTGATCCCGAGCCCCGAGCCCCGAGCCCCGAGTCCCGGATCCCGAGTCCCGGATCCCGAGTCCCGAGCCCCGGATCCCGAGCCCCGACTCAGTGTCACCGCATGGCTATAGCCCAACTCAAAACCGGCGGTCTTCTTCGCATCTGCACGGCCGGAAGCGTCGACGATGGGAAGAGCACGCTGATTGGCCGGCTGCTCTATGATTCCCGGTCCGTCTACGAGGACCAGGTGCAATCGATCGAGAAGGCGTCGAAGAACCGCAACGCCGGTCCGATCGACTTCTCCCTCTTCACCGACGGCCTCAAGGCGGAGCGCGAGCAGGGGATCACCATCGACGTCGCCTACCGATACTTCGCCACGACCCGTCGGAAGTTCATCCTCGCCGACACCCCCGGCCACGAGCAGTACACACGCAACATGGCAACGGGCGCCTCCACCGCCGACGTCGCCATCCTGCTCGTCGACGCCCGCAACGGGGTGAGGACGCAGTCGCGCCGCCACGCGCGCATCGCGCGCCTGCTCGGCATCTCGGACTTCGTGCTGGCCGTCAACAAGATGGATCTGGTCGACTTCGACCGGGACGTCTTCGAGAAGATTCACGACGACTTCGGTGATCTGCTGACCGGGGCCTCGGTGCATGCCATCCCGATGAGCGCACTGCACGGCGACAACGTCATCACGACGAGCGAGCGGACGCCGTGGTTCGACGGTCCGCCGCTGCTCGAATATCTCGAGACCGTGCGCGTGCACCGCGATTTGACGATGGCGCCTTTCCGCTTTCCGGTGCAGATGGTGCTGCGGCCCGACGACGAGTTCCGCGGGTATGCGGGCCAGATCGTGACCGGGACGATCGCCCCTGGTGACCGCGTCACGGTGTGGCCATCGGGACGCTCCGCCCACGTCCGGCGCATCGTCACGTTCGACGGCGACGTCGACCTGGCGTTTGCGCCGATGTCGGTGACGCTGACGCTGGACGACGAGCTCGACATCAGTCGCGGCGACCTGCTGACCACCGAACCGCCGATGGTGGGCAAGCGCTTCGAGGCCGAGCTCGTGTGGATGGACGAGCGGCCGCTCGATCCAGGCCGGATGTACCTGCTGAAACAGGGAACGCGGACGGTCACTGCCGAGATCAATCACGGGATGGTGCTGAACCAGATTGGTACCGTGGTGATCTCCGCGGCGCAGCCGATCGCCTTCGACCGCTACGGAGAAAACCGCGCGACCGGCAGCTTCATCCTGGTCGATCCGGGCACGCACTTCACCTGCGGCGCCGGCATGATTACCCAACCCGTTCGCGAGGCTGTGACGACGCACGCCGCGGCACCGCTCAGCTTCGCCGAGCGGCTGGCACACATCGCACGCCGCGCTGCCTCCGACGAAGAAGCCGCTGAAGCAGTCCGGAAGGCGCTCGAGGAGATGCTCACATGAGCGACATCGGGCAGGTGGTTCGGGACGCGCCGACGACGGCCGGGCCGGTCGAGCACGCGCGCGCGATCATCGCGGAACGGCTCGCCAGTGCGGCGCGCCCCTGCATCACGTCGAGCTTCCAGGCCGAATGCGTCGTGCTCACGCACATGCTGCTCGAGCTTCGGCCCGATATCCCGGTGCTGTTCCTCGACACGTTCCACCACTTTCCGCAGACGCTCGCCTACCGCGACGAGATCACGGAGCGATGGCGTCTCAAGCTGATCAACCTGCGGGCCGAGGAGCCGCGCGTCGGACTCTGGCAGGCGGAGAGCACCGAAGCCTGCTGCGCGCGGCACAAGGTGGGACCGCTGTTCAAGGCGCTCGAAGGCTACGACACCTGGTTCACCGCCCTCAGGCGCGACCAGTCGGCATCGCGCGCGAACATCGGAGAGGCGGAGCCGTTCCGGCTGCCGAGCGGGAAAGCCATCCAGCGTGTGGCGCCGATCGCCTCATGGACCGCCCGCGACGTATGGAAGTACGCCGCCGACCACGACATCCCGCTGCTGCCGCTGTACGACCTCGGGTACACCAGCATCGGCTGCGAGCCGTGCACGTCGGTGCCAGTCGATCCGAACAACCCGCGGTCAGGACGCTGGCAGGGACAGAAGCTCGAATGCGGCATCCATATCGAGGCGCCCAAAGCCACGCCCGGACGCTGACAGTCCGTCCCAGCGCCGATCTTTAGAGATCGGTGGTGATTTCGCGGCCGCCGATCACGCCGGCGGAGCGCGCCAGCCACGCGTTCGGCGTCGTGGCGGGCACCGAGAACGGCCACAAGACGACTTCACACAATGGCGGGATAACTGCCGAAACGGGACAGCTGCCTTGTGGGCGCGACGCCCATAATCCTGGTGACGTAACGGAGGCGGACGGAGGAACGGGACACGCTCACACGGAGAAACGGAGAAACGGAGGACGAACGGAGTTTCCTTCTTCGATCGCCGACCAGGAAGTTCCGAACAGATCATCGAGGTGGGCCCGCGCTGCGCCGGCCGTAGGCCGGCGGCCCACCTGCTGAACGTCACCCCGCAGCCAGCTCCGTTCGTCCTCCGGTCCTCCGTTGCTCCGTGTTGATTGAACCGTTTCTCCGTAACCTCCGCTCCTCCCAGCCGAAAAAGAGTTGGACTGCCCTACGTGTGCGCCTTTGCCGCCGCCTCGGTACCTCGCCGCCGCACCAGCGGCCAGAAGGTGAAGTACGCGGCGTAAAACACGAGGAACGGGAACGTCACCGACAACAACGCGTTGGCCGTCCACACCTGGAATTGCTCGCGCTGGAATGGTTCCGGTCCCGGTGGCAGCGGCCCGGAGATGGTGGGTTCGAGCCACTGAAACCCCGTCAGCAGCACCGACCCGACCACTGCCGAGATCAGGAGATTGACCAGGCCCTTCACGGGCTGTCGTGCGCTCGACAGCGAGTTCTGGCACATGTTCAATACCAGAATGGTGCCGAAGATCACGGCGATCGGTACCCGCAGCAGGAACTCGACGTTCTGGATTTCCAGTCCGTTGACGCCGATCGCGAACAGGACGTAGCCGAGCGCGAGCGACGTGCCGGTCACGATGATGCCGAGCGTGGGCTGCTTCAGGACCGCAGAGCGCGTGGTCAGCGGCCAGAGGTCGAAGCAGAGCCACGAGAAGAGGATCGTCAGCGCCGACATGTAGTAGACCACCACGTTCCACGCGTTAAAGAGACCATGGGGGTCCGCTGACGGCACATAGACGGGGGTGCCCTGCAGATACTCGAAGTTGGCGCACGTCCAGTAGATCGCGCTGCCGAGCGCGTAGCACGCCAGCCAGGTGGCGACTCCGCCGGCGACCGGATCGCGGAACATCGCGGTGAACGGCCACCCGCCGAACGCAATCGTCCAGAAGAATGTCGTGACGATCACGCAGATGCAGAAGAAGGCGAGCATCGGGCCGGGTTCGCCCTGGCTCGCGCCGACCGTCCGGTAGATCATCTGCGACATCGTCAGCCCGACCAGCAGCGTCACTCCCACCAGCAACGCGCCTTTCAGCGGCTGGTTGAGGCGCGCCACGAACGGCGGGTTGCCGCCCCAGAGCACGCCGACCATCACCTCGAACGGGATGAACGACAGCGCGAAGAACGAGACCCAGCCGATGAAGCGCCCGAAGTCCCACAGCGCGATGTAGGCCAGCGACATCGCGATGACGAGCGCGGTTGCAGCGATTCCCAGTACCGGTTGTTTCAAGACGCCTCCTGACGCAGGCGGATTCTAAACCCAGAGCTCACTTGTGTTGAGGATGCGAATCCCGGTTCCGGCGACCGGACCGCGCTGCGAGGGCGTCGAGGCCGCTGGACGCGAGCTCCGTGAGCTCGCTGATCCCCACAGCCTTCTCGCGCGGTCAGGCGAGTCTGGTCGGTCGTCTCCACAGGGATTCGCATCCTCAACACAAGTGAGCTCTGGGTCTAGCTGGTCGGGGCACTGTCGCGTGCTGTGAGTCCCGAGTCCCGAGTTTCGGATCCGCGAGTCCCGAGCCCCGGGTCCCGAGCCCCGAGCCCCGAGTCCCGGATCCCGAACCCCGGATCCCGAGCCCCGAATCCCGAGCCCCGGATCCCGCCAGTCGTGATATAGACGCTGCGTCAAAAGGAGGCTTCATGGCCGTCGAGAGGAGTCGGGGTTGGGTCGTTGTGGCCGGTATCGCAGTAGCCGTCTCGCTGCTCACAGCGCTGATTACCACGGTGGTTTCGCGCGGACAGGAGAAGTGGTATCCCTCACGCTGGGGCGCCGACGATCAGCGCGGCGCCGCCAACCGCATCACTCCGGCCAAGGTTCTCGAAGCGAAGACCGCGATCACCGCCGGCAAGGTTTATCAGCTGGGTCATGTCTACGAGGTAGGCATGCCTCTCTACGGCAGCCGCCACTTCAGCCTGCTCATCCCCCAGGCGTTCGAGATGCCCGGGAAGAATCAGGCGGTCTACCACGACGAGATCATCAGCGGCGAGCTCGGTCAGATCGGGACGCAGTTCGACGGCCTTGGCCACCTCGGCATCGGCGATCTCTTCTACAACGGCAACCGGCGGAGCGAGTTCGCGAAGGCCAACGGGTTCACCAGGCTCGGGGTGGAGCACGTCGGGGCCATCGTCTCGCGCGGCGTGCTCATCGATGTTGCCGGCTACAAAGGCGTGCCGATGCTCGACGGCACTTACGAGATCACCGTCGCCGACGTCGAAGGGGCGCTGAAGAAGCAGAACACGACCATCCGGCCCGGTGACGTCGTCCTTTTTCACACCGGCTGGGGATCGCTGTGGATGAAGGACAACGCCAAATTCCTGGCGAGCGCACCCGGCATCGGCCTCGGCGTCGGTCAGCTGCTCGTCAAGCAGGAGATCACCCTGGCCGGTTCCGACACCTGGGGCGTCGAAGCGTTTCCGAATCCCGACAGCTCGCTCACGGCGCCGGTGCACCAGCTGTTCCTGGCGAAGAACGGGATCTACATAATCGAGAACCTGATAACGGAGGAGCTGGCGGGGGACCGGACGTACGAATTTGCGTTCGTCTTCGCGCCGCTGCGGTTGAAAGGAGCGACGGGATCCCCCGGGAATCCCGTCGCGATCAGGTGAGCACAGATCGTTCGGATCGTTCGTGAACGAGAACGATCCGAACGTCTTGATTTACTTCGCCGCCGCCTGCAGCTCCGCGTAGATGGCCGGGAAGTTTCCCGCCGCGCCGCCGCGACCGCCGCTCAGGTTGTACTCCTTGAACTTGTCCCCTGGCTTGAAGTCCATCGCCGCCTGTTCCGGCGTCTTGCCCGCCTTGAGCGACTCGCGCGCGTGCGAGACGTAGAGCCGGTTGAATTCGCCCCAGTCGACGAAGTCCTGCCACTTGAGCAGCACGTTGGCACCGACGACGTGGCTTGGGAGGACCGTGTCCACATTGGTGATCGTCTTGGCCGCCTTGGTGATGGTCTCGCCCCACTCGACGCCGCTGCCGCCGTTCCCGGCATCGATCAGCCCGGGAGCCCTCGACGCGAAGGCGTCGCCGGGGTGCAGCACCCGCGCATTGCGGAACACGACGAAGGTGTCGCCGTCCGTGTGCGCGCGCCCGAAGTAGTACAGGTCGATCGCATCGTTGCCACTGAGCAGCGTCAGTTTGTCCTTGTAGGTGCGGTCGGGCAGCCCCTGCTTGGTGCTCTCTTCGGCGAAGTTCTTCATCTTTTTCATGTTCGCCGCAGTGTTCTCGTGCGTGACGATCTCCACCGTCGCCGGGAAGAAGGCGTTGCTGCCGGTGTGGTCGGCGTGCGTGTGCGTGTTGATGATGTGGGTCACCGGTTTGTTGGTGACCGTCTTCACCTGATCGAGAATCGCCTGGCCGTTGTTGGGGTTCTTGGTGTCGACGAGAACCACGCCGTTCGCCGTGATGAAGACGGCAGTGTTTCCGCCCTGGTTCTGGATGAAGTAGAGGTTGTCCTTGATCTTGTCGATCGACGAGATCGGCAGCTGAGGTCCGCGGCCACCGCGGCCGGGGCCCGGGGGCTGACCTGGAGCACCAGGAGCACCTGGAGGAGCACCGGGAGCGCCTGGTGCGGCCGGTGCCTGACCAGCAGGCGCTTGAGCCACGAGATCCGCCGCGGCTGTCGCCAGGGCACCTGCCATCACAATGGCGCCGAGCACGTAGACACGCTTCATGAGACTCCCTCCCTGAGAAGGCCAATACGACGGCTGAAGACAGCCAGCTTACTTCGGCGAGCGACTTATTTCTCGAACTGAATCCGGTCCGACATCGCATCCTTGCGGCTGCTCCACCCCGATCCCATCCCGTACGGCGCCCGCGTCAACACCGCTTCGATTTCGTGCAGCAGTCCCTTCTCGACCTTGAACACTTCGGCGATCTCCCAGGTCCATGGCTCAGTGGGACCGGCCGTGACCTTGCGGCCATCCGGAGTCTGGAAATATCGAGATGGTCCGGCATCGTGGTCGAAGAACGCGAACGCCGCCACCACGCCGCGTTCTTCGTCGACTGCGACGTAGCGGCGGTCGCGAATGCGGCTCACGAAATGGATCAGCCCCGACTCGAACTGCTCGCGGCAGCTCCACTGGGCTGAGTATGACGACGCGGTCTTCGGGTCGGGACGCGGTGCGTTGCCACGACCGGGCGCGTTGGTCGTCTTCCCGCCGTTCTCCAGCCGATCGCAGTCGTCGGCGAACGGATACTTTCCCTTGCCGTCGTTGAGCTGCATGCCGGAGAAATACATGTTGGCCACGCGCACCAGCTCCGCCCGCGACACACGATCGGCCGGCGGGGTGGGGCGCAGGAACGCAGCCCGCGGCATGCCCATCTTCTCGAGCGTCGCCGCGGCGGCCGGAATGTTCTCGCCGCGGACGACAAGCTGCTCCACTTCAGTGATGCGGCGCGCATTATCGAGCTTCAGGCGAACCGCCATCAGTACCGGCACCGGCTTCTCGATGCCCTCGCGCATCGTCGTAAGGGTCACGATGGAACTGAGCACCTGATCGGCGACGTGAAACACATAGGTGCCCCGGGCCGATGCCGAGTTCCAGAAGCCGTCACCGATCGGGAGCTCCTGGCCGTTGTCGGTGAATTTCACTGTCGAGGCGAACGGCGCCTTCTTCGCATCTCTGGCGGCGAGCGCGGTCAGGTATTGCTCGGCGACGCCGGTCAGGCAATCGCGGTTGCACGGGCCGGTGCCCTGGCCCCTGAGGGGTGTCACGCTCGCCAAGGCGAGACACGTTGCTGCTACAGCGACCCGGCGAATGCGCATCACGGTCTCTCCTGTGCCTCATCCGAACGATCCGAACCCGCCTTCGCCGAGGCTACGGCGGGCAAGCGATCTGAAGGCCGAATTATATCCAGATGCACCCGACCCCTTGCTGGGCGCCGCCTGAAGACAGGAACGTCCGAGGCGCTGAAAACATGGCAAGATGGCGCTATCTGCCCTTCTTCCACCAGAGGCACGACAGATGGACAGCACGCGGCATCGACAGCAACCCAAGCACTCGCGGCTGCTCGGCGCGTTCCTGATCGCCATGCTCTCGGCTACAGTCGCCGCGGTGCCGCGAATCGCGCCAATCGCCGACAAAGAGCTTACGGATGCGCACCGGGCGCTGCTCAAGGAGCTCGGGGTCGCTGATACCGCAAGGCTTTCCAATCAGTTCCGGGTGTTTCTCAGGCACCCGGCGCTCGTGCGCGGCGTGATGCCGTTTGCGAACTATATCGGCGGCACCTCGACGCTCTCGCCGCGTCATCGCGAGATCCTCTCGCTGCGTACTGCCTGGCTGGCGCGGTCGGAGTATCAATGGGCGCGACACGCGCGGCAGTCGAAGAACATCGGCATCACGAACCAGGATCTGCGCCGGATCGCAGCGGGCCCGGACGAGCGCGGATGGGACGACCCTCTCGAACCGCTGCTGCTTCGCCTGGCCGACGAGCTGCACGTCGACTCGTTCGTCAGCGACAAGACGTGGAGCGCGATGGCCAGCCGATACGCCCGGCACCAGATGATGGACGCCGTCTTCACGGTTGCCGAGATGACGATGCTGGCGGAAACGTCCAATTCCCTCATGCTCGATCGCGACGCTGGCAACAACGAGCGCTTCCCGCCGAACGTGCCCTACCGCGTGAGCGCCGAGAAGACCGGGCGACGGCTGATCGGCGAGAAGGCCCGTATCGCGCCGCTCGAGCCGGCCGACTGGTCTCCGGAAGTGCGCAGACTGCTCGACCCGACAGGCTCCGGGCGCTCGGTGGCAGCCGTGTACAGAACGTTCGCGCAGCATACGCGGTTGTATGCGCCGCGACAGGTGCTCTCGGAGTACATCCGTACCCAATCAACGCTCGACGCGAGAACGCGCGAGCTGCTGATCATGAGGATCGGCGCCCTCTGCCGTTCGGACTACGAGTGGGCGGCGCATGCGCCGGCCGGGCGGCGCGCCGGCATGACGGATGCCGACGTTCAGCACGTCCTCGAAGGCCCGCGCGCCGGCAGCGACGCTCCGGACGACACGCTGCTGAAGGCGGTGGACGAGCTGTACACCGACCGCACCATTTCCGACGGCACGTGGCAACGCCTCGCGTCGCGTTTCAACGAGCAGCAACTGCTCGACATCCTGATCACGACGGGCGGATATCACATGGTCTCGATGGCGCTGAATTCGTTCGGCGTCCAGCTCGAGCCCGGCGGCGAAGGCCTTCCGACGGTGCGATAGAGATCGTTCGGATCGTTCGGATCGTTCGGATCGCTTGCCCGCCGTAGCCGAGCAGCGTGGTGAAAGTCAGCGTGATGGACCTGATGACGCTCACACTGCAACCGGAAAGCGCAGTACGCTCTGTTCCTCGGGAGTGAGTGATTCCCACGTCGCACGGGAAAAGTGTTCCACCTCCCGGCTGGCATCGGCATACCAGCGGCGAACATAGCGGATGGTGACAAGTGCGCGAGGCGTATCAGTCGTGTTGGGTGTGCCTCGATGCAGCGCCCATGGATGCCGAATCAGGACGTCACCGACCTCCAGCGGGATAGGCTGCAGGCGAATGTCTCCAACCTCAACTGCCCGAAGGGCGTCGGTCCTCGCCATGTGATGCGTGCCTGGGGCAATTTCGATAGGGCCATGCTCCTGGGCGATCCGGACCAACCCAAAACTGACAACGAGCGCGTACGGGGGGAGCGCCATGTCAGGACGCTCTGGGAACAGCGGACGCTGATAGTCCACATGCACGCCCTGATACTCCGAGCCGCGTAGAGGCACGTCGCAGCCCCATTGATCAGCGACGACGCGGTCGTCCATAAGCCCGCGCACGATGCTCAGCACATCAGAATCGAAAAAGAATTGCGGCGCGAAACACGGTGACTCAAACGGCATCGGCAGAAAATGACGATGCGGGCCCCGGTTCGAGACGGCGCCGCTGTCGAGATATGCCAGCAGGCGTGGCCAGAACGCGTGTCGGCACGCGTCAACTAGACGCGGTGGGAAATGCCCGCGCAGGACACCGTACCCCCGCTCTACGACATCGACGATCGTATTCCGAACGGTCTCGGCGGTCGCCATTCTCGACAAGCATGTCATGAAGACCCATTGTGACGTCGCGGGGAGGCGTCCAGCGTAACCTCGCACGGCCCGTTTCACCGCGCGAGCCTGCGGTCAACTGGATCAATCTCGGCGGCGTGTGCGAAATAGCTTTCACCACGGGCAGCTCTAGGCGAAGGCGGGTTCGGATCCGGGTCGTGATGCTTGAACGTGTCGCATGCGGCGGGCCAGAATGGCCGTCACATGATCATCAGCATCTCACCGTTTGAAGGGCCGGCATGACCGGCACGGCCACCACTCGCCTCGACGTCGGTTCGCTGAGGGCCATCGACGTTCACGTACATCTCGAGCATACCGGCGCGGCCACCGCCGCCGACGCACAGGCCAAGGAGTATTTCGGGGCGACCGCCGACCGCGACTGGACGGCCCTCGCCGATTACTACCGCTCGCGGAAGATGGCGTGCGTCGTCTTCACGGTGCACGAGCGGCTCACCGGACGTCCGCAGGTCGCCAACGACGCGGTCGTGCAGTTTGCGGCGCAGAATCCCGACATCGCGATTCCGTTTGCGAGCCTGGATCCGCACGGCGGCGCCGAGGCGGTCAGTGAAGCGCGCCGTCTGGTATCGGCGGGGGCGGTGCGCGGTCTGAAGCTGCACCCGCCGCTGCAGCAGTTCTTTCCCAACGATCGGATCGCCTATCCGCTGTACGAGGTGTTCGCCGCGGCGCGCCTCCCGGTGCTCTTCCACACGGGGCACAGCGGCATCGGCACCGGCATGCCTGGCGGTGGAGGTATCCGGCTGAAGTACGGCGACCCGATGCCAATTGACGACGTGGCGGTCGACTTTCCCGACATGCCGATCATCCTCGCGCATCCGTCCTTCCCTTGGCAGGACCAGGCCATCTCCGTCTGCCTGCACAAGCCGCAGGTCTATATCGACCTGTCCGGCTGGTCACCGAAGTACTTCTCGCCGACGCTCGTGCAGTACGCGAACACACTGTTGAAGCACAAGGTGCTCTTCGGATCAGACTACCCGCTGCTGACGCCGGATCGCTGGATGGCCGACTTCGAGAAGGCCGCATTTCGCGACGAGGTACGGCCGCTCATTCTCAAGGAGAACGCAGCCAGGCTCTTTGCCCTGCAGGCTTGAGTCCGAACGACCCGAACGACCCGAACGACCCGAACGATCAGGCTTCGAACGGCCTGACGGTTCAGGCTCTGGGCGGCTTTGCGGTCAGCACGTGGGGCGGCGGCGGCGCAGCGTAGATCTCGTCTATCAGCGCACGCCGGTTCTCGAGCACCGCCTTCTGATTGAGCGACCCTTTGTCGGTCATCTCGCGAGCGTCGATCGACGGTCCCTGCTCGAGCAGCACCGCCCTCGCCACGAACGTCGAACCGCCGGTGCTGGCGGCCGCCAGCGTCGACAACGACTCCTGAAACGCCCGGCGTACACAGTCGTGCGCGAGCACCTCGGCCACCGGGAGCGTGTCCCGATCGTCGCCGCAGAGGGCGCGGCACGCCGCGACGTTGGGGAAGATCAACGCCGCCACGAAGTCGCGATCGGGTCCGGCGATCACGACGTCCTGGGCGAGACCGCCGGCCGCCGCCAGAATCTTCGACCGCAGCGGACCGACGCTGACCCACGTTCCGGTCGAGAGCTTGAAGTCTTCCGCCAGCCGGCCGTCGAAGATGAGCCCCTTGGCCGGATCGGCAGGATCGACGAACGTCATCGCGTCGCCAAGGCGGTAGAACCCCTCCTCGTCGAAAGCGGCACGCGTCATCGCCTCGTCACGATAGTAGCCAGGGGTCACGTTGGGTCCGCGGACGCGCGCTTCGAGCTTCTCTCCTACCGGCGCGAGCTTCAGCTCCATGGCGGGTGCCGGCAACCCGACCATGCCGGCAAACGCCTCCGTCGAGCCGGCAGTGGTGATCGCGAAGGGAGCCGTTTCGGTCGCTCCGAGACCCGCCATGATGAGGATCTCCTCGCCACACGCCTCGATGGAGACGGCCTTGAGCTCGTCCCAGAACCGCTGTCCGAGTCCGGCGGCGGCGTAGAAGATGAGTTTGAGGTCGCGAAAGAACGCTTCCCGCAGCGCGGCGTCGCGGCGCAGATGCGGCATCAGCATCTCGTAGAAACGCGGGACCGTGAAATGCGCCACACACGGAACGTCCGTGAGATTGCGAACGGTGGCGCCGAACAGCGCGGGCGTCGGCCGCCCCTCGTCGATGTAGAGCGTGCCGCCGTTGTAGAGCGCGATGCCGAAATTGTGATTGCCGCCGGCCGTGTGATTCCAGGGCAGCCAGTCGCACAACACCGGCGGCGCGTCGCCGAGAAACCGCAGCGTCGCGCGGATCATTTCCTGGTTCGAGCACAGCATCCGCTGCGTGTTGATCACGCCTTTCGGACGGCCCGTCGATCCCGACGTGAACAGCACCTTTGCCGTCGTGTCACCGTCGACTCGAGCGTGCGCGGCATCAACCGCCGGGCCGGGCGAGGCGTCTTCGAGCTCGGCAAACGCCGTCGCCCGAAGCTTTTCCGGCACCGATGTCGACACGATCAGCTCGGCGTTCCCAGGCAGCGTCTCCTGGAGCGCCCGTTCGAATGCCGCGCCGTCGGCGGCAAACACCAGTCCCGGCCGCATGCGATCGAAGATGAGGCGGAGCGTGGCGAAGTCGCGCGCCTGCAGCGAGTAGGCGGGTGCAATCGGCGCATAGGGGACGCCGGTGTACATCGACGCCAGCGCCAGCAGCGCGTGCTCGATGCTGTTGCCCGAGAGGATGACGATCGGGCGATCCGGCGAAAGGCCGCGATCGACGATCGCCTGCGCCAGCGTTCTGACGCGACGCAACGCATCACGATACGTCAGCCTCCGCCACTTGCCCTGCGGATCGCGCTCGGCGAGGAATGTGCGATCGGGCGCGCGATCAGACCAGAGCTCCAGCCGCTCGGTCAGCCGCGCGGGATATGGACCGAGCGTCTGCGGCGACAGCATGTACGTGACACCGCCGGCGGCCCGGCGCACCACCGTTTCGAACGGCGCGATGTGAACCGGCCTCACGCGTAGCGACCCTCGTCGAAGGCGCGGAACGTGCCGCCCCGCTCGCCTCCCTCTCCTGCCAGCCTCGCCAGCAGCGGCGCCGGTTTCCAGCGCTCTCCGAACGAGCGGTGAAACGAGGCGATTCGATCGTGAATCTTCTTGAGGCCGACCTGATCGGCGTAGAACATCGGTCCGCCGCGGAACACCGGGAATCCGTATCCGGTCAGATAGACGACATCGATGTCGGACGCGCGCAGCGCGACCCCTTCCTCGAGCAGCCGCGCACCTTCGTTGATCAGTGCGTAGAGGGTCCGCTCCCTGATTTCCTCGTCGGAAATCGGCTGCCGTCGGATACCGGCCTCCGAGGCCACCTGCTCGACGATCGCCAGCACTTCCGGATCCGGCAGTGGCGTACGCCCGCCATCGTAGCGATACCACCCCATTCCGGTCTTCTGGCCCAGGCGGTTCATCTCCACCAGCCTGTCGGCCACGAGCGGCCGGCGGGCGCCAGGCTCGGAGAACTGGTTGAGCTCACGGCGAATGCGCCATGCGACATCGAGGCCGCCGAGATCGTCCACCGCAAAGATGCCCATCGCCATGCCGAAGTCGGTGAGCACACGGTCGACCTGCTCCGGCGTGGCGCCGTCTTCGACCAGGAACTGCGCCTCGTACATGTAAGGCAGCATCATCCGGTTGCCGACGAAGCCGGTGTTGTTGCGAACGACAACGCCGACCTTGCCCAGCCGCCGCGCCAGCGCCAGCGATGCCGCGAGGACTTCGTTCGACGTTCGTGCTCCGCGCACGATCTCGACCAGCCGCATCACGTGAGCGGGGCTGAAGAAGTGCAGCCCGACAACCGCTTCCGGCCGCCGCGTCGCCGCCGCTATCGCATCGATGTCGAGCATCGACGTGTTGCTGCCGAGCACGGCGCCCGGCTTCGCGGCGGCATCGATCGCCGCAAACACCTGGCGCTTGAGCGCCATCTCTTCGAAGACCGCCTCGATGACGATGTCAGCGCCGGCGATGGCGTCGTAACCCACCTGGGTGCTGATGCGCGCCAGCCGGGTATCGACATCCTCGCGGGTCAGCCGGCCGCGGGTAATGGACGATTCGTAATTGCGGCGAACCGTGGCCATCCCGGCATCGAGGCGATCGCGGCCGACGTCGGTGAGCACGACCGCGAGGCCGGCGTTCGCGCAGGCCATTGCGATTCCGCCGCCCATCGTGCCGGCGCCGATGATCGCGACCTCGCGGATGTCGGCGGCATTCTGTGCGGACGCCTGATCGGTGACACCGGGAACCTTCGCAACCGCGCGCTCAGCCATGAAGGCATGGACCATCGCGCGGCACTGATCGGAACGCACCGAAGCAAGGGCGATGGCGCGCTCGCGCCGCCGCCCCTGCTCGAACGGCAGCGTGGCCGCGGCTTCGATGGCTTCGATGGCCGCGAGCGGCGCGGTCTGCTGCCGCCTGACCTTGCGCGCCAGCTGGCGGCCGGCCTCGAGCAGTGGCGCATTGATCGCGCTCGTTCCGAGCTTGTCGCTGCGCTCACGTGTGCGCGGCGGCGGTCCGTTGCGAGCGGCCTGGCGCGCGAACGCGATGGCACCATCGAGGAGATCACCGTCGATCAGCCGATCGATCAGCCCGTCAGCGTGCGCCTCGGAAGCCGGCACCAGCCGCCCTGTGACGCACATGTCGATGGCGCGCTCGACTCCGACGAGTCTTGGCAGGCGCTGGGTGCCTTCGGCACCGGGGATGATGCCGAGATTGGCCTCGGGCAGCCCGACCCTCGCGCTCGGCACCGCGACGCGGTAGTGACCTGCCATCGCCAGCTCGAGCCCACCCCCAAGCGCCGTGCCATGAATGGCGACCACGACGGGCTTTCCGGCGTCCTCGACGCGGGCCAGCAGCTCATGAAGATCGGGAGGTTCGACGTCGGCATTCCACGCCGCCCTCTCGAGGTCCCTGATGTCGGCACCTGCCACGAACGTGCGCCCGGCACCGGCGAGCACGATGGCACGGACAGCCGGATGGGCTATCGCCTCATCGAGCGCACGGGTCAGCGCTTCGGGCACACCCGGGCTCAATGCATTGACCGGGGGGTTGTTGATTTCGACAACTGCCACATCGTCGCGCAGCGCGACCGTAACAAGATTGGTCATTGAGACGGAAGCTCGCTCACAGGTGGGCGGGAGGAGGAACCAACACAGCTTCTATTCTATGTCGAGACGTTTTCCCATCCAGTGGCGGACTGCTCTGTGCCCCGTCCTTCGACGGTGCTCAGGACGGCCCTGAGCGAAGTCGAAGGGTCGCAGGCCGATGGGATCGCCTGTTTCCCAGCAGCAGGTGCGAGTCGCCGAACTCGTGCCACAGGTATCCGTCGCGACGGGCTTCCGCATAGGCGCGGTCGAGATGCGCCGCCGATTGCGCAACCGAGTCGAGCATCATCAGGTGACTGGCACCCGGCGCATGGAGGCCGGTGATGAGCGAGTCCACGGACCTGAGCTGGTGATCGGGACCGACGATCAGATCGGTCCAGCCGCTGGCGGCGCGCGTCACACCGCGCTCGTCGGTCGCCGTCTCGAGCGCGCGCACCACGGTGGTCCCCACGGCAACCGTGCGGTTGCCCCGCCGGCGCGCCGCGTTCAGGGCTGACGCCGTGGATTGCGGCACGTCGAAGTACTCGGCGTATGGCGGCTCGTTGTCCTCAAGGCTCGACACGCCGGTGTGGAGCGTCAACGGGACGATCTGCACGCCGCGCCTCGACAGTATCGTCACCAGCTCGCGCGTGAACGGACGTCCCGCTGATGGCATCTCGGCGCTGCCTGGATGCGCAGCAAATACGGTCTGATACGCGTCGATCGGCCACCGGTTCGGTACGTAGTCGTAGCGTATCGGGGCGCCGTGAGCATCCAGATACACGGCGAGCGGCTGAGGAAGATCGAGTGTCGCGACCCACAGCCTCGTCGACCGACGCGCTGGTGCGTGATAGGGCTGCGACAGCGTGGCTCGCCCGCCGCCGGGCAATCGGAGCCGCAGGCCTTCGGCCGCCTCTCGAAACGGCAGCGATGCCACAGGACCGGGCCGTCGCAGCTCGACGACCCAGCGCAGCGTCGAACGCGCTGCACCGTTGCGAAGATAGCGCGACAGGTCCGGGATCGTCGCCGGTTCCGGCGTCGAGAGGTGAAGCTCGAACGCGTCGCCACGGTCGCTCAGCCCCGCCAGTGCGGCCTTCAGCGTCGCGCTGGTGTTGACTGCCAGGACGTCGCCGGGTGCCAGCCAGCGGTAGAGGTCGCAGAAGCGTGCGTGCTCGACGACATCACGCTCCACGCGCGACACCATCAATCGAACGCCGTCACGAGTGAGGCCCCGCGCCTCCGGCGGTTCCGATGCTGCGAGCAGTCGGGGCGGCGCCCCCGCCGTCACGCCGGCTGCAGCCATGTGCTGCTCTCCTGCTGAGCGGCGAATCGCCGACCACCAATCGATCGCAGGTCCTGGTCGAACAGCCACCGCCAGAACGGCTCGGTCACTTCAGGGAGCGGGCGATCGGAGACGTCCTGACCGGGATACGCCTCCTGGTGCATGCGCGTGCGCATATCACCCGGATCGACGCTCACGACCGTGACCTGCTCGCCGATCTCGCTCGCCAGCGTTCGCGTCAGGAGCTCGAGCGCCGCCTTGCTCGCCCCATAGCCGCCCCAGCCGGGGTATGCACCAACCGCGGCATCGCTCGTCACGTTCACCACCAACCCGCCGGCCCGCACGAGCAGCGGCAGCGCCAGCTGCACGAGTCCAAGTGGAGCCACGACGTTGGCGCGAAGCACGCGTTCGAACCGCTCGAGATCGACCTCCGCCAGCGGTGCGATGACGCCGAGCTCCGATGCGTTGTTGACGAGGAGCTGCAGTCCGCCGAGCGCCGAGGCTTCGGCGACCAGCCGCCTTCTGGTCGCCGCCTCAGTAACGTCACCCACCACGGTTCTCACTCGTCTGCCGGCCCGTGCCAACGCAGTCTCAACATCTGTCAACGCGCGCGCGTCCCGGCCTCCAATCACGAGGTCCCACCCGCGCCCGGCCAGCACGCGCGCCACCACCGTCCCCAGCCCCCTGCTGGCGCCAGTGACGATGGCAATTCGTGCGAGATCAGCCATATCCACCTCCCGTAACCGAGCTGAAGCTCGGTTCTGCCATACAACCGAGCTGAAGCTCGGTTCTGCGAAGACCATGGTGAGGCGAACCAGCAAGCCAGCGCGTCGGGCGCGCGGACAGGGGGGGACTGGACAAAGGGACAGGAGGGAAGGGCCAGGGCGGGTGCGGGGGTGCGAAGGTGCGAGGGTGCGAGGGTGCGGGGTGCGAGGGTGCGGGGTGCGAGGTGCGAGGTGCGAGGGTGCGGGGGGGCGAAGGTGCGAGGGTGCGGGGTGCGAAGGTGCGGGGTGCGGGGTGCGGGGGATACTAGTTCCAGCCAGATGATCGCGTCCTTTGACCTCGACCAGTATCTGAACCGCATTCAGTACGCCGGCGGCCGGTCGGTCAGCCTCGAAACGCTATCGGCGCTGCACGCCTGTCATCCGGCAGCGATCCCGTTCGAAAATCTCGACCCGCTCCTGGGAAGGCCGGTTCGCCTCGACGTCGACTCTCTGCAACGGAAGCTCGTAGCCGACGGGCGTGGCGGCTATTGCTATGAGCACAACTTGCTGTTCGCCGAGGCGCTCAAGGCGCTCGGTTTCATCGTCACCGGCCTCGCCGCCCGCGTTGCATGGAATGTTCCCGAAGGCGCTCGCCGTCCGCGCTCGCACATGCTGCTGCGGGTCGAGATTAACGGCGTCAGCCACATCGCTGACGTCGGGTTCGGCGGGCTGACGCTGACGGCTCCGCTCCGGTTGGAAGCGGGCGTCGAGCAAACGACACCGCATGAGACGTTCAGGCTGATTCGCGAAGGCCGTGAATTCGTCCAGGAAGCGCGCGTCCGTGAAGCGTGGACGGCGCTCTACCGATTCACCGAGGACGAACAGGACGTCTCCGACTACGAGGTGGCCAACTGGTACACGTCGACACACCCGGAATCGATCTTCCGCCGAGCGCTGATGGCCGCCCGTGCGACGCGCGAAGCGCGGTACGCGCTTCTCGACGGCCGGCTCACCATTCACAACCGGAACGGAGCGACCGAGCAAAGGGTACTGAGGAACGGCTCCGAGCTGAAGATGACGCTGATGGACATCTTCGGGATTCGCCCGCCGGATTCAGCCGATCTCGACACGGTGCTCGAACGACTGACGCGCGAACCCGCGGCACGCCAATCCGTAAATCCGTAAATCCGTCAATTCGTCAATTCAAATTCGTCATTTCGTCAATTCGTCATTTCGTTATTTTCGTTATTTTCGTTATTTTCGTTATTTTCGTCATTTCGTCATTGCATCGTCTGACAGCATTCCCCTCCTTCCCGCCATCGCGACCGCCTGCGTGCGATTGTCCGCGCCGAGCTTGTTGAGGATCGCCGTCACGTGAAACTTGACGGTGCGTTCGCTGATCTCGAGAGAGCTCGCGATATCGCGGTTCGACAACCCGGTCGCCATGAGCTGAAGCACCATCAGCTCGCGTGGTGTGAGCAGGCGGGAACCGCGTGAGCGAGCCTGGATCTGATCGACCAGCTTGGCACTCAACGATGGTGAGACGTATGACTCGCCCTCGTGCACTCTCCGGATCGCGGCCACGAGCTCGGCACCCGGTGCGCCCTTGAGCGCATAGCCGCGGGCGCCGGCTCGCAGCGCGCCGAGCACGTACGCGTCGACGTCGTACGCGGAGAACACCAGAATTCTCACGTGTGGATGGACGGCGATGAGCGTGCCGATTGCCGTGAGCCCGTCCTCCCTGCCCAGTCGAACGTCGAGGAGGACGACATCCGGCCTGACCTCCGACATCGCCGTGACCGCCGCCTCGACGGTGTCGACCGCCCGCACCAGACGGATGTCGGGCGTCCGCGCCAGGGCCGCCTGCACCCCCTCGTGAACGACAGGATGGTCGTCGACCAGGAGTACGGAAATCACCGGCCGGTCCTCGCGGGCAGGGTGAGCTCGATGCGCGTGCCATGACCGCGGCGCGACGTGACGCGGAAACGTGCGCCGAGCGCCTGCGCGCGCTCGCGCATGCCGAGCAGCCCGAAGCCCGTGGTGCGCGACCGCGGGTTGAAGCCGCGGCCGTTGTCGGCGATCACCAGCAGCAGGTGGGCCGGCGTCACGGAAAGCGTCAGGTCGACGTCGGTGGCATGCGCATGCTTCTGCACGTTGGTCAGCGCCTCGCCGGCAATGCGATAGATCTCAAGCTCGCCGGACGGGGCGAGGGCCGCCGAGGCTGCGGCTGACACGTGGACGCGTACGCCGGTCTCGGCGGCGAACCCGCGCGCAAGCGCCTCGACGGCATCGGCTAACGAGCCCTGCGGCAGCCGCAGCTCCCGCATCGACCGCCGTGCTTCCTCCAGCCCGCCGCGCGACAGCTCCAGCGCCCGCTGCAGCGACGCCGTCGCCGGCGTCTCGGGCGGCACCGCGTCGATCGCCGCCTCGAGATGGAGACCAATCGCCGTGAGACGCTGGGCAAGGGTGTCATGCAGCTCGCGGGCGAGCTTCGCGCGCTCCTCGACTCTGGCCGCAACCACGCTGGCGCTCGCCAGCCGCGCCCGCTCGATCGCGACGCCGACCTGCGACGCAATCGTCGACAGCAAATCGAGCTCCCGCGCGGTCAGCTTCCGCCACGCCGGCGCCGCCACGTTCATGATGCCAAGCGGGCGGCCGCCGAAATAGAGCGGAATGCTCGCGTGATACCGCAGTCCCCGCGTCTCGCGGCGCTCCCGCCCGATCGCGGCGCGAAGCCGGCTGCACTCCATGACATCTACGTTTCCCGGTTCCAGCTCCCCACCCGCGAAGGCCCTGAGGCACCAGCACGCCGTGCCGGTCATCCGCACCGGCTCCTGCAGGAATGGCGGCAGCCGCTGCGCCACGGCGCTGTAGTAGCGCCCGCTCCTCGCATCGAGCAGCCAGATCCACCCGGTGTCCAGGCCGAGCAGGCGCGCGACCTGATCGAGCGTCGTGCGCAGCGCCTGGTCGACGTCTGCCACGCCGTTGAGCGCTTCGGCAATCGTCTTCAGGATCTGCAAGTCACGGGAAGTGGTGGTCGGCCGCGGCAATGCCGTGATTGTAGACACGAAGGCGCGAGTCTTACAGCCGCGTCACAGCGTGTCTTGAAACTCGACAGCGGCTTCCCGGCACTTCCCGCGATCGCAGAGCACGAGGCTTGCAGAGACATGCCTCGTGCGTACCGTTCTCGCCTCGGCCGTCGTGGCTCTGCTGCTGACAGCCTCCGCCTATCAGCCGGCCGCATTCATCGGCGCGGCCGGCCGCGAGGACGCCGCGCCGCGGGCCGGCTCGGCGACCAGCGACGAGGATGCGCTCGCGCAAATCCTCACCGGACCGAGGGGTCGCGAGAGCCGGTGGACGGAACGGCCCGATCTGGTGGTGGTGACGTCGGTGCTGGCTTTCGATGGAGGGCTGCGAAACGAGTACGCGGCACTCGCGGATCATGTCGCGCCGAAGGAAGCGGAGGAACTCGCGAGCGACCTTGGCGCCGCGCTCGAACCAATGACCGCTGGCGTCTTCGACGCGTTCGCCTCGGTGACCTTCGAGTCGGCCTCGCATCGACACACGGTCTCGGTTGCCCGCGACCGGCAGATTGTCGTCGCCCGCTTTCGCGGACTGCGGCAATCACTGGATGCCGTTGGCTACGGTGGCCGGACGCTGCGCCGGGACGGATCGATCGCCAGCGGCACCGTGATGCTCGACAGCGAATACGACCACACCGTCGGCCTGCGGCGGCTTCTCCGCATGCACGAGCTCGGGCACGCCCTCGGCTACAACCACATCGCGTCGCGGCGCTCGATCATGAACCCGACGCTTGGATCGGACGTCACCGAGTTCGATCGACGAGCGGCGCTCGTTGCGTTTCGAAGAAAATAGATCGTTCGGATCGCTTGCCCGCCGTAGCGTGCCTTGAACTCCCGCACGCGAAGGTGGGTCCTGGTTCGAGGAGGCGCATTCGCTCCGAAAAGCGGCTCCGCAGGCCGGAAAAGCGCGGCTCCGACTCAACGTCCCGTGCACAGGCGTGGGGACCCCCAACCCCACGCCGTGTCGCAGGTCTCCGCCGCGTTTTCGTGCGATCGGAACGGCCTGCTCCGAACGCTTTTCTCCGCGAATGCGCCTCCTCGAGCCAGGACGCTCATGAATAATCCTCTCGTCCGAGCGTGACTACGAGGTGGTCGTCGTGGGCATCAGGTCGGCCTGGCAACGGCTCGCATCACCGCGACGATACCCTCACCGTACTCGGCCAGCTTGCCGGGGCCGAATCCAGGCACCATCAGCAACTCCTCCGCCGAACGCGGATTCGCCGCCGCGATCGCGAGCAGCGTGCGGTCGTGCAGCACGATGAACGGCGCGATGCCTCGCCGCCTCGCTTCCTCGAGCCTCCAGGCGCGAAGCGCGGCAACCGCTTCCGGCGCAGGGTTCGAGAGCGCCGCAGCCGGGTGCTCACCGGGTCGATCCGGACTGGAAGCGGTTGAAGGGAACACCTGCAACTTCAGCCGGCGCCGCTTCTTGAGCGTCGACCTCCCGGCCTCGCGCGCCCGCGGCGTCGCCATCGTCACCTCGGTCAGACGGCCGGCCATGACGTCGCGTCCGCGCGTGGTGAGGCGCAGCGTCCGGTACTCGTCGTTCGACACGTCGATCAGGCCAGCGCCGCACGCGGCGTCGATCCACCGCTCGATCGTTCGCGGCTCCTCCCCCTTCAGCAGTCCGGTGGTCGACAGCGCCGTCAACCCTTCAGGCAGATCGTCCACTGCCCCCACGAGCATTGCCGTGATGCGACGGCGCCCGTACCGTTCTCCGGCACGGGCAATACCGGACAGGATCTTGCGCACGAGCAGCCGGCCGGCCTCGTCGAGCGGCTGACGACGGTCGCAGTTGCCGCAGGCGCCGCAGGCAGATGGCGCCGCCGGATCGCCGAAGTAGCGCAGGATCGTCCGGCGCAGGCAATCGGTCGCATCGGCATAGGCCACCATGCGCCGCAGCTTCTTGCGTTCGAGGTCCTTCCGCCGCAGCACCTCGTTGGGATCGAGCTCGACCTTCCGGTCGGGCAGATCGTCGCGGCCGCGATCGATCAGGAACTCGCGTGTCTTCACGTCGGCGTAGTTCCAGAGGAGCGTCGCGACTGCCGCTCGTCCGTCGCGTCCCGCACGCCCGATCTCCTGGTAATAGGCCTCGAGGGAGCCGGGAATGTCCATGTGTACGACCGCTTCCACGTCCGGCCGATCGATACCCATTCCGAACGCGTTGGTGGCGCACACGACCGAGATGCGGCCGCCCGCAAAGCCGTCCTGCACACGCGTCCGCTCGCCGTCGCTCAGCCCGGCGTGATACGCGGCGGCCTTCACTCCGGTCATCTGCAGCGTCTCCGCCGATTCCTCCGCCTTGCGGCGCGTCGATGCGTAAACGAGCGAGCGTCCCGACCCGATGAGCTGCGGCAGCAGCTGGTGCTTCTCGGTGTCGCCCGACACCGGCTTCACGCGCAGCGTGATGTTCGGCCGGTCGAATCCAGCCACCACCACTCGCGGCTTCTCGAGGCCCAGGAGCTGGACGATGTCGGTGCGCACCTCGGGCGTGGCGGTGGCCGTGAACGCCGCCACCGGCGGGCGCGTGCCGCCGTCGCTCCGGCGGCAGTCGCTCGCCGCCGCGCGCAGACGCCGGTAGTCCGGCCGGAAGTCGTGTCCCCACTCCGACACGCAGTGCGCCTCGTCGACGACGAATCGCGCCACGGGAAGCTCGCGCAGGAAGCGTCCGAAGAAGTCCGATGCGAACCGCTCCGGGGCCACGTAGAGCAGCCGCAGCTCTCCGAGACGAGCGGCGCGCAGCGCTTCCCGACGCGCATCGCTCGTCGCCTGCGAATGCAGTGCCGCCGCACGGATGCCGCGGCGATTCAGCTCGTCGACCTGATCCTTCATCAGAGAAATGAGAGGAGACACGACGAGCGTGACACCGGGCAGGAGCAGCGCCGGCAGCTGGAAGCCCAACGACTTCCCAGACCCCGTCGGCATCACCGCGAGCAGGTCTCGCCCCTCGAGGACAGTACTCACCAGCTCTTCCTGCCCGGTGCGAAAGTCGCGATGGCCGAAGTAGCGATGAAGCGTGGAGAGAACGTCCGACGGACGATCAGCGAAAGACACGGACAACTCTGACGACGACGATGGTAGCGTCGTCGACAGAGGAGTTCAAAACGACTCAGAACGGGAGCCTGGAGTCAGGAGCCCGCGTCGCCTCGAATGAAGCCGCAACCCACGCCCGTACGTTACAGTGGGGGGCTGCCGTCATCCATACCTTCGGCGTTACTGAGCAAGAACAGGGCTCGACAGGAGATCGACAGATGCATAGCCAGTTTTGCAGGCGGACGGGGATGCTGTTCGGCGTCGCCGCGGCGGCTGTCTTCGCGCTCGCCGGCACGGCGACAGGTCTGGCGCAGGCGCCGGCCTCGCCGACGTCCGCCCCCGCTACGGGCACCGGCAAACCGTACGTGGCCACGAAGACAGCCTGGGGTGACCCCGACATCCAGGGGATGTACAACTTCTCGTACGTCATGAGCGTCAATTTAGAGCGCTGCGGTGGCGGGGGAACCGGCCGGGCGCCGGCCGAGCTCGTGGCGAAAGGCCGTGCGGCGTTGGATGCCATTCGTGCCCAGGAAGAAGCGGCTGCCAAAGCGAGGGGTGAAGATCCGGCAGCGGGCCGCGGTGGTGGCGGCGGCGGGCGCGGCGCGGGAGGAGGCGGACGCGGCGGTGGTGGCGGACGCGGCGGCGCTGGCGGGCCGGGCGGCGGAGGAGCCTGCGATACGTCTCAGGCGTTTGTTTCGGATGACGTCTACAAGCAGAGACTTGCGAACTACGAGAAGCAGCAGGCGGGCGGCGATCGGTTTGCCGAGGCGCTGAAGGCAGGAGATTTCGCCACGGCGCTCGGTGGCGTGGTGGACCCCAACTACCCGCAAAGGCAGACCTCGCTCATCGTCGATCCGCCGGACGGCAGGCTGCCGCCGCTGACGCCGGAAGGCAACCGGCAGATGATGCTGATGAAGAGCAGCTGGGACTGGTACGACGGTGAACTGGAGAGTGAGGCGCTCGTGTGGGACACGCCTCAGGACTTCGACGTGTGGGACCGCTGCATCACTCGCGGGCTGCCGGCGTCGATGTTTCCGTACCGCTACAACAACGGGATGCAGATCATCCAGGCTCCCGGCTACGTCATCCTGAATCTGGAGATGATTCACGAAGCGCGCATCATTCCCGTGGACGGACGCCCGGGAATTTCGCCCAGTATCAAGCAGTGGCTCGGCGAGTCGCGCGGCCGCTGGGAAGGGCCGAACACGCTGGTGATCGAGACCACCAACTTGAAGGGCGGCGGCTCGATGACGAACTATGGCACACCGGGCGCGCCGCGCGGCAACCGGATCCCCACGAGCGACCAGAGAAAGATCACCGAGCGCATCACGCGTACCGGCCCGGGGATGATCGAATACGAGATCAAGACCGAAGATCCCGTCATCCTGACGCGCTCGTGGACGGCGCGCTTCCCGCTGCGCGACGAGCCGAACTACGAGTGGTGGGAATACGCGTGTCACGAGGGAAACACGGCGGTGCCGAACTTCATCACCTCGTCACGCGCCGAGCGGGCTGCGAAGAGGGCGTCGGAAACGAACCGGGGAGCACAGCCGGCGGCTGCGCCGGCCGGCGGTCGTGGACGAGGCGCCGGTGGCGGCGCTCCGCAAAAGTGAGTACCGAGGACGACACACGAATGAACCCGAGACTCTCGCTCGTCATGGCCGCCGCCCTCGTCGTGGCGGCTTCCGGTGTTTCATCAGCCGCCATCTCCGATCCCGTGAAGACCGACGCTGGACAGCTGTCCGGCGTCACGCTGCCTTCCGGCGTGCGCGTCTTCAAGGGCCTTCCGTTTGGCGCGCCTCCGGTTGGCGATCTGCGCTGGCGCGAGCCGCAGCCTGTTGCCAGGTGGACCGGCGTCCGCAAGGCGGACACCTTCGGCAGCCCCTGCATTCAGAATCCTTCGCCGCAACGGACGCCTTCGAACACGGCGGTCGACTTGCCCGACTCGCCGAAAATGAGCGAGGACTGCCTCTATCTGAACGTGTGGACGCAGGCCAACACCGCCGGCGATCGCCGGCCGGTCATGGTGTGGCTCTATGGAGGCGCTTACACGGAGGGCGGCGGAAACCAGCCGCACGCGGATGGTGAGAACCTCGCGAAGAAAGGGGTCATTCTCGTCACGACCAACTATCGGCTCGGCGTCTTCGGGTTCTATTCGCACCCGGAGCTGACGAAGGAGTCGGGCCGCAACGCGTCCGGGAACCAGGCGCTCGCCGACGTCATCGCCACGTTGCGCTGGGTGAAAGCCAACATCGCGAGCTTCGGCGGGAATCCCGACAACGTCACGCTGTTCGGCGAATCGGCGGGCGCCGCCATCGTCGGCATGCTCGCCGGCTCGCCGGTGGCGAGGGGACTTTTCCAGCGTGCGATCGCCGAGAGCGGCGCCTGGATGGGTCTCGGCATGGGCACGATGCGGACGCTGGCACAGGCCGAAGCGGCGGCGCTCGCCCCTCCCGGGCGCGGTGGCCGCGGTGGTCGCGGCGCTCCCGGCGGGCCCGGAGCCGAACCGGGTGGGCGCGGAGGTGACGGTGCCGCGGCCCCCGGCGGTGCACCGGCGTCGCCTCCCCCACCGCCGCCGACACTCGCCGAACTGCGTGCACGGCCCACGGATCAGGCACGCACCACTCCGGGCGGCGGCCAGCCGGTCATCGACGGCTGGATCATCCCCGAGGACCTCTCGATCACGTTTGCCAAGGGCAAGCAAAACCCGGTGGACGTCATCGTCGGCTTCAACAAGGACGAGCACACCAGCTTCGGCGGCAACGTCGCGATGCGCGACATGATGGCGTGGCACATGCGTCTCTTCGCGGAGCGGCAGACGCAGATCGGGAAGAAGGCGTTCTTTTACATGTTCTCGCACGAGCCGCCGTACGATCCGGGCGTGGAGAACGTCAAGGCCACACACGCGTCTGAGATCGCGTACGCCTTCAACAATCTCGACAAGCTTCGTCCGTTCCCGGATCGGGCCTCGATCAAGCTGGCCGCTTCCTCGGAGAAGGACACGCAGATGGCCGACATGATGTCGTCCTACTGGACGAACTTCGCGAGGACGGGCGACCCGAACGGCAAAGGGCTGCCGCAGTGGCCGCAATTCAAGGATCGCAATGTCCCCCCGCACGTCCTCGGCGAGATCACGGACGGCGGCCCATCGATCGAAACGCTGAACGGCTTCGACGCCAAGTACGCGGGAATCCTCGGGCAGCTCGGCGTGAAGTAGGGAGGGGTCAGGTTCAAGACCTGACCCCAATCACGATCAGCGTCGCGTCGTCTTCGAACGCTCCGCCGCTGAACGAGCGCGTCGCCGACAGAATGCGGTCCGTCAGCGCGCGCGCGCTCATCTGAGGCGCCGCCGCCACCACCTGTTCGAGCCGATCCTCGCCGAACTCGCTGCCCGACGGGTTGCGCGCCTCGGTGATCCCATCCGTGAAGAGCACGAGACGGTCGCCGTCCTCGAGCTGAACCTCCCCGGAATCGAACTGGCTCTGTGGAAAGACGCCGAGCACCGGGCCGCCCCGGGACAGTCTGGCCGTGACCTCGCCGCCACGAACCAGGAATGGCGGGTTGTGTCCGGCGTTCGCATAGACGAGACGACGCGTCGCTCCGTCGTAGACACAGAAGAAGAAGGTGACGAACCGGCCGGACGTCATCTGCGTGCACAGTTCCCGGTTGACGCTGGCACAGAGCGCCGCCGGATCGAGCCGGGCGCGTGCCGACGAGCGAACCATCGACTGCACACTCGCCATGAGGAGCGCTGCGGAAATGCCCTTTCCCGCCGCGTCGCCGATGCACAGCCAGACAGACGAGTCGCCGAGCGCCGCGCCGTCGTAGAAATCGCCGCCGACGTCGCCCGCCGGCTCCCAGAAGGCCGAGACCTGCAGCCCCTGCGTCGCCGGCACCGTCGTCGGCAGCAGGTTGCGCTGAATCTCCCGCGCCGCGGCCAGCTCCCCTGGCTGAGTCGAATCGAGTGACCCTTGCCGCCGCCGCTGAGCACGGCCCTGCTCGATATGCGTGCGCAGGTGCCTGAGCAGCTGATCGTTGTCCCACGGTTTCTGGATGAAGTCGTCGACGCCCGTCCGCATCGCGTCGACCGCCAGCTCGATCGACCCCCAGGCGGTCATCGCCACCACCGGTACGTCACGATTGAGCGCCCGGATCCTCGACAGCAGCTCCAGCCCTTCCCGTCCCGACGTCGTGTCGCGCGTGTAATTCAGATCGATCAGCACGACATCGAACGACTCGCGTGCAAGCGCGTGCATGAGCGCGTCGGGAGAGGACACTCCCTTCACGTGGTAGCCCTCTGTTTTCAGCAGCAGGTGCAACGCCTGCAGCACGTCGCCGTGGTCGTCGGCCACGAGGACGCGCGGCGGCGCCGAGGCGCCGGCCCGTTCGCGAGTCACGTTCGCGGTCATGAGCGGCGCAGGGACCAATCGTCGTGCCACAGCTGGCCTCGCGGCCAACCGGTTGGTGCGCAAGTGGATACCGCGTGAGCGCCGGCCGGCGCGACTCAGCAGCTGTTCGGCAGTGGGACGATCGCGTCCGGAAGCACAAAGGCTGAGCCAGCTCGAAAACGCTTGCGCTCTCACGGCGCTGCATTCGATCATTCGGCGTTTCTCCCGACACCATCACCAACGTCACGCGAGTACCGTCATGCCAAAAAAGAAGGATCCGAGCGTTACCTTCCTCAATCGGTTCGGCTACAACGTGGTCAAGCTCCCGCGCTTCGGCATCGAGCCGATGGACATCATCGGCCGCGACGAGACCACCCAGTGGCTGGGACCGCTGGCGTCTGTGTGGAAGAGCAGCGAAGCCGTGCCGGTGCCCTCCCCGCCGCGGGCAGCCGCGCCAATCAACGGCCAGAAGACCGATCAGCTGCAGGTGACCTTCGGTCTCAGGATTCTGGCCAACGCGCTCTCCGCGTTTGGCGCGACCGTGCCGCAGCTCGACGCCTCGTACAGCCGCGCCCGCAAAGTGCAGTTCGCCTATAGCAACGTGACCTCCACCGTGGTTCCGCCGCTCGAGGCGGGCAACTACCTCGCCGCCGGCACGCTCAACACCGCGAACCCGGTGGTCACGCACTATTTCAAGGACGAAGATACCCAGGCGTTCCTCATCGTCGACGTGCTCAAGTCGGACACGATCACCGTCAGCGCGACCGACGAACACGGCGCCGAAGTCGCGGTGGACGTGCCAGCCATCCAGTCGCTCGTGGGCGCGAAGGTGGCGGTGAAGCCATCGGGCTCGAGCACCAGCACGCTCGCCTTCACCGGTCAGCAGCCGATCACGTTCGGATTCATCGTCGACGAGATCGAGTACGACGGCACGCGCTGGTCGCTGCGCGGCGCGGCGCCGAGCGGCGCCCTCGCCTTCAGCGCCGGCGCCTCGGGACAGGCGGGAAGCGGCGTGCTCGCGGAAGCCCCCATCCTCCTCGGCACCGGGTGCCGCATCCGCGTCTGAGGACTGCCGTCCACACCAAACCGTGCATAACCAAGGTCGAAGGCCGAATGGCGGCCTTCGACCCGGTGACGATATGCCCTTTCAGACGATTCCAGACACAGACGTCAAATACGCGCTGATCAACTTCGACGACGAAGGCCGCGAGCGCACCGAGAACGGCGGCGCACGCTTCAGCAGCGCGCTCGTGGAGCAGGTCAGGCGCGATCGGCCGTCGCACATCTTTCTCTTCAGCCATGGCTGGAAGGGCGATGTGCCGTCGGCCATCGATCAGTACAACCGCTGGATCGGCGCGATGTGGCGTCTCACCGCCGACCGCGACGTCCTCGGTTCGACGTTCCGGCCGTTGTTCATCGGGCTGCACTGGCCAAGCCAGCCGTGGGGCGACGAGTCGCTTCCTGCCACGCAAGTCTCGTTCGCCACGACCGGCGACGATCCCATCCAGCCGGCGCTCGAGGCGGCCGTACGCCATTTCGGGGGCAGCGACGCCGTGCGCCGGCCGCTGCAGGTGATTTTCGACGCCTATCGGGAGAACCCGGGCACGCGTGTGCTGTCCGACGACGTCGTGAAGGCGTATCACGAGCTCGCCACCGCGGTCGGCTTTTCGGCAGGCGCCGGCGCCGACTCGCCGCCGGACGAGGAGGGTGCTCCTCTCGATCCGCAGGCGGCAGTACGCGCCGAACGCATGGCCAGCGCCGGCGAGGCGTTCGGGCTGCGCAGCACACTGCGAAACGGCGTGCTTGCCGGTCTGCGGCAGGTCTCGTTCTGGGTGATGAAACACCGGGCCCGCACCGTCGGCGAGCAGGGCATGCATCAGTTCGTGACCGCACTGCAGCAGGCCTGTGATGCGCGCATCCATTTGATGGGACACAGCTTCGGCTGCATCGTCGTCTCGTCCATCCTCGGCGGACCGGGCGGCACCGGCGCTCTCGCCCGTGCGGTCGACTCGGCCGTGCTCGTGCAGGGCGCGCTGTCGCTGTGGTCGTTCGCCGACAAGATTCCCGACTCCGATAAACCCGGCTACTTCCGCCGTGTCCTGGCGAAGCGCGCCGTCGCCGGGCCGCTCGTCACCACCCAATCCACGCACGATGCCGCCGTCGGCGCGGCGTTTCCCGCCGCGGTGGGGCTCGTCAACGAATTCGACTTCGGCACCGAGCTTCCGCGATTCGGCGGCGTCGGCACCTGGGGTATTCAGGGAACGTCGATTGCCGAAAGCTCGGGGATGCTCGATCAGAACGGGACGTACAGCTTCAAGGCGGGCCGGATCTACAACGTCGACGGCTCCAGGTTCATCTCCGGCCACAGCGCCATCGACGGCCCGGAGGTTGCCCACCTGCTCTGGCAGGCCGTGGCGGCGTCGCCCGTCCGCGTGTAAACGACGTGTCTGTCACGATGGCCAGTCGCCTGCCAGTGCCAATGGGCGTCGTCGCCGAAACCGGCGAGACACGCCCGGACTTATCCGACGCGAGCCTTCAGGCGATCGCGCCGGAGCCGCCCTTCGTCGCCACCCGGAGTCAACGCAAGCGGGGGCTCGCGCTCGAGGGAGCGGTCGACGATCCGATGAAGCTGGAACAGGCGGGCTGGTGCGCGCTCTTTCCGTCAGATGCTGACCCGGCCATCAAGGAAGCGCTGAAGCCGCTGCTCGACTGGCGGCGCAGCCAGGTCAACGACGAGCGGTTCTTCAAGGTCTTCGAAGGGGCCGACGGCGTGCGGCCGGCGCAGCCTGCGACGACGTGGGCGACGAATCGAGGCGTGTCGCTCGTCGCGCCGGTCAGTCCGCGCAAGGGCGTTCCGTACTACATGCTCATCGTCGGACCGCCGAGCCGGATTGGTTTCGACTTCCAGGCGCAGTTCGACCTGCAGTGGGCCGTGGGACGGCTCCACTTCGACAACGTCGCCGACTACGATGCGTATGCGCGAAAGGTCGTCGACTACGAGAAGGGACTGGCGCCAAAGCGTCGCAAGCGGCTGGCGGTGTGGACCCCGCGCAACCCGCTCGACATGGCTACGGCTCTGCTGGCGGGCAGCGTAGTTCCCGAATTCCTCGGACAGGTGTCACCCGGCGACGATCCGATCGGCAAGGCGAGCGGCTTCGACGTCTCGACATTCGTCGGCGACGGCCAGGCCACGAAGTCGCGCCTCATCGACATCGTTCGCGGCACCGTCGACGGCGGTCCGCCGGCGCTGCTCTTCACCGGATCGCACGGCGCCGAGTGGTCCATCGAGAATCCGCCGATCCAGCGCGAGCGACAGGGCGCGCTGGTCACCCAGGAGTGGTCGCGCGGGCAACCGCTGGCTGCAGACCATTACTTCGCAGGGTCGGACGTCACCGCCGATGCCAACGTGCACGGTCTCATCATGTTCATGTTCGCCTGCTTCGGCGGCGGGTGTCCGGCGACCGACTCGTACTACTTCGACAACAACGGCGCGCGGCTGACGCTGTCGCCGGAGCCGCTCGTCGCCAGGCTGCCGCAGGCGCTGCTCAGCCGCGGCACGCTCGCGATCATCGCCCACATCGACCGCGCATTCAGCTATGCGTTCGAAGACGTCATGGGCACACCACAGGCGCAGCTGCTCCGCACACCGCTCGAACTGCTCGCGAAGGGGCGGCGCGTCGGACTGGCGGCCGATCCGATGAACCTGCAGTGGAGCGCACTCGCCGCCCAGCTGGGCATGGCACTCGACAGTGGGCGAGGCGGAGAGCCGCCGCGTGGGCCGCTCATTGCCAACCTGTATATCGCCCGCGACGATGCACGCAACTACGTCGTCCTGGGCGATCCAGCGGCACGGTTGCGAGTCGAGGAGATGTAGAGCGGGGTGCGAGGGTGCGGGGTGCGAGGGCGGGGTGCGAGGGTGCGGGGTGCGAGGGTGCGGGGTGCGAGGGTGCGAGGGTGCGGGGTGCAAGGGCCTGCCGCGCCGTAGCGCCGGAGGCGCGAAGGCGGGTGCAATGTTCACTACGGATCGGGGTTGTTGCGTAAGTAACGTTGTAACGCGGCCGTCGCCCCACTGGCGCGTCTGGCGAGCGTGATCAGCGCCCGGTACTCTTCGTTCGTGCAATAGTGCCGGTCACGGCAATCCCGGATGTGATTCTGCGACTCGTACAGCGACCCGCGGGCGAAGTCCAGAAAATGAGCAAAGTCTTTGTGAGTCCTACGGCCAAATCCCTCGGCGATGTTCGAAGGTGACGAGGCGGCGGCCTTGCGAATCTGTTTGACGAGGTCGAAGTCACGACGGACGGCTGGCCGTCGGATGAGTGCATAGAGTGCCAGTTTCAGTTCATTCGCGAGCTGCCAGCAATCAAGCTCTTCGAAGTGCGTAGCTGCGGCCATGCTCACGGCAAGGCAAGGACCCCGCCACGTCAGAATCCCGTGTGGGACAAACGTTCACGCCTGCGCCAACCGGATTCCTGCAGCGCGTCCACAGAAACGAGATCGCAGATTCTGCCGACATCCTCGCACCCGCCTTCGCGCCTCCGGCGCTACGGCGCGGCAGGCCCTCGCACCCCCTTCGCGGCTCCGCCGCTACGGCGCGGCAAGCCCCGCACCTCCGCACCCCGCACCTTCGCACCCCGCACCCCGCACCTCCACACCCCGCACCCCGCACCTCCGCACCCCGCACCTTCGCACCTTCGCACCTTCGCACCAGTGCGTTCACCCGTACGTTCGGAAGCATCACAAGAACGATGACTCCTCGACACATCTGATGTACTCGGTGGTTGCCTGCGGCACATCGATCTGACCGGCAGCCAGGCTGATCTCGATTACTTCCAGCTTGGCTCGAACGCTGAGCGCCTTGGTGACGTGCTCCTCGACGTTCTGCGACTTCAGGAGTTGCGTCGATGCGGTCGCCGTCAACGAGCACACCGCCGCGCCGGCGCAGAGAATCTGCCAGGCCGGCGCCGAGAGGGCAAACGTCTTCGTGAGCCAGCCGGTGAACGACGCGCCGCCGGCGGCGGGGCCTACGGTAAGCGCCGCCGCCAGCAGCCCTGCCACGATCGACAGGTTGACGAGGCGTTGCTTCCGGGGCTTCATTTTGCTGATGAACGCATCGAGCTGCGCGCGCTTCTCCGTGATCCGGCTCATGAGATCAGTGCTCGAGGTTACTGCAGCCATGTGAGTCACTCCTTACTTCCCGCCTTCGCGCCTCCGGCGCTTCGGCGTGGCAAGCCCTCGCACCCGCCTTCGCCGCTTCGCGGCTACGGCGGGCAAGCCCTTACACCGTCGCACCTCGCACCGTCGCACCGTCGCACCGTCGCACCTCGCACCGTCGCACCGTCGCACCTCGCACCGTCGCACCTCGCACCGTCGCACCGTCGCACCTCGCACCGTCGCACCGTCGCACCTCGCACGTCGCACCTCGCACCGTCGCACCGTCGCACCTCGCACCGGTACCATCACCGCTCGCACCCCCGCTACTTCTCCTCCCTCGCCTCGCTCGCGTCCGACGGGCTGATGCGCTGAAGGACGGTGGGCGTCGGGTCGCCATAGAGCACCATACCCGTCCATCCAGCGCTGCGCGGCACCTCGCCCTCGAGATCGTGGTGCGGTGTGGCTTCGGCGCGGGTCACCAGTTCGTCGAGGTCCGGTTCGCCGATCTTGACGCTGCGGCGCGCGAGCGCGAGCGCCTCGCCGAGGCTCGCGCGACGCAGCAGCAGCGCTTCGTAGAACGCGGCCGCCATGTTCTTCGCGTCGGTTTCGCTGATCTTCCAGAGCGGACCGAGATAGGCGGACACGCCCTGACCGAGCGCGGCGCTCGCCATCCCGTAGATCCCGTCGTGATACCCACCCCGCGGCTCGCCAGCCGCTTCGCGTGCCGCCTCGCAGGCACTGCCGTACAGCAGCCAGGGGATGACGCTCGCGTTCGCGAGCGTATGCCGGAGCTCGAATGCGTATAACGGGCCGTCGCTGAACATCCAGCAGCTGCGCTCGGGATTGACCGGGTCGTAGCGGCCGTGTCCGGCGAAGTGGACCACGTCGAAGCGCCGCTCGCGGATGAGGGCGCGGAACTGATCCACGGTCACCGGCTGATCGACGTACTTGCGGTAATTGCGTGCGTCGACAAGGCCCGGAAGCCGCTCCTGCAGCCGCTCGAAACAGGCCGCGACGTGCGCGCCCTCGAGCGCTCCCACGCCGGCCAGCTCGGCACCCTGCCCGGCAATGGATGGCGCCACGACCAGCAGACGCAGCGGACCGTGGCGGCGGGGAGCTCCCCAGCCGAATGCGATGTCCCCTTCCGCGATCACCTGACGTCCGATCGCAAACCGCTCGATCAGCCAGCCGCGCCGATCGCGCAGGAGCTCCCACGGATATCGCATCAGCTCCCGCGGCATCTGCAGCACCAGGTGAACGGCCCGCTTCTCGAGCGGCTCGATCTCGGCGAGGCGCTCGCTGACGCCGTAGAGCACGTCATCGCCGAGCAGGCTGCCGCAACGGGCCAGGCGCTGCACCGTCTGCACCGGCTGCGTCTCGACCTCGCTGCCGACGGCGTCGATCTCTTCGAGCACGTTCTCGAGCCGCTCGCGTGTCAGCTGGTTGCGATGCTCGATGGCCGTCGTCGATCGATCGATTGACGACAGTCGGACGCGATAGGAGGTGATCGCGTCCGCGGCGTCACCGGCGCCCGACCGGGACTGCTTCGGCATCGCCACCAGCTCGTCGACCGGCTCGATGGTCAGGAAGAGCGCGTTCGGCGCCGACAGCGCCTTCAGCTGCTCGGCATGACGGCCCGTCAACGCCTGATCGCCGGCCAGGCGGCGCATCAACTGATATCGCGCCTCGAGCGGCGCCGCGGTGAGCTGCGACTCGAGGAGCCGCCAGAGCATCCGCGCGTGGTTCTTGATGAGATCGACCGCCGTCAGCAGCGCCGTCCAGTGCAGCTCGCGGCTGAAACGAAGCTCCAGGTAGTTGGAGTGCGCGAGCTTGTTGAGATCGATCGGTCTGTACAACGACATCCCGCACCGCCCGGCCGCCGGCCACAAGGCGACGACGGCAGGGGGCTCGCCCTCTGCCTGGCCTCGCGCGAGATCCGCGACACGTTTCGCCAGCCGCCCGAGCTGACGTGAGGCGTCGATGCCGTCGAACGCGTCGACCATCTCTCGCGGCGGAGCCGTTCCCAGCCGCCTCCGCGCTGCGGTGATGATCGCCGTCCACGCTTCCGGCTCGCGAATCTGCTCGGGATCGTCGGGATCGGCGAACAACCCGAGCACGGCGCGATCGATATCGGCCGGTGCCGGCGGCGCCGGCTGCTGCGTGTTCGTCGTCGCCAGGGCAATCGCGCGCTCGACGGCAGTTCGTCGGGCCGAAATTTCATCGGCGAGGACGCGGCACGCCTCCGGGGCGTCGTCCGTACGGGCGAGGTCGCGGGCTGCGGCTCCGAGCGCGCGAAGCACGCGCGACAGCCGCGGGTACGAAAGCGAGCGGACGTTCGCAATCGCCCAGCGTACGAGCGCCTGGTTGGCCGCAAGCGTCAATGCGTCCCGGATCGCGTCGGCCACCTCGGCCAGATCGTAGCTCCAGGCCGTCTTGAGCACGTCCATGTGACGGGTCACGACGGTCTCGCGCGCCCGCCAGATCACGTCGTTGCTCAGCCACTGCAGATAGACGACGCTGAAGGTGTCGAGCGCCTGGGCGACCGGCGCGAGCGCCTGCAGGTTGATCGCCGAGACCGTGACCGGCACTTCCCCCGCGTTTGCCTGATAGTGCTGGGCGAGCAGCGACACCGTCTCGGTCGCGAGCGGCAGCGTGTGCGGCTCGCTTCCAGATCTCCAGCGCGGCACCGCTCCCTGCACCGGCGCGGCCACGACCTCCTGCCACTTCTTCAGGAGGGGCGCGTACGGCCAGTGCCGAACCGGCGCTCCCTCATGACGCTCGTCGACCTGAATGCCGAGCAGCAGATCCAGCACGCCGCGCAGCTCGTATGCCACCTCCATGAACTGCATCGCATACATGTCGCAGGCGAGGACGACGAGCCGCCGCGGCGCCTCGTCGGGAAACGCGGCGCGGAGCGTGGCGCTGAGCTCGTGAAGCTCGATGGCGTCATCGGTGGCGCGGTCGTCGCAGATGGCGAACATCCGTTCCGAGTCGAAGGGAGGCCGGCCAACGACCGACTGCGAGTCCATGATGCCGAGACCCGCCATGACGAGCAGATACCGCCGGGCGGGACAGGCATCGAAGGCCCAGCCGAGGAACTGCTCGAGCGTCTCCGGATCGCCGCTGTTGACGGCGCCGAGAAACTCGGTCTCGGCCACCTCGCCGGAACGGATGGCAATGCGCTGCGCCCCCGACTCGAGGTCGAGATAGACGGCAGTCGACATCGACGCCGTGGGCGGCACCTTGCGCAGTTCATCGAGCGCGGCGACGAACGGGTCCTGCGCCTCCGGACGGTTGTAATGGCCGCAGAGGTAGAAGAGCGCCGCCCACTCCTCCGACTTGTTGCCGACGGGTTCGTTCGCCATTCGGTTCAGAACAGCGGCCATGCCTTCGCCGCCCGGCTGCCGAACAGCTGCGGCGTCTGCGGCAGGCTCTGCGACGGGAGGCGCTTGCGGATTGCCGCGTAAAGCGCCTTCGGCGTGGTGATCGCCGGATCCTTCAGCGCGTCGATGGCGGTCCTGGTGAAAGCGCCGTTCGGGCGCCCGTTGAACGAGGTGTCATAGCTGAACTCCGAGTCCTGGCAGCCGGCGAAGAGGAGCGCAGGATAGGAGAGCTTGGTCGGCGCCGGCGTGTTGACCGCGCGATCGATGGCACGCTCGAACAGGCGATCGCCCCTGGCGAACACGTACGGCGGGAGGAATCGCGCCTTGATTGGCGCCGCGTCCGGCTGTGCGGGCACGGGCGCGTAGCGCACCACCGACCCCGAGTGGCAGCAGTCGGCAATCACGTAGAGCCGCGCGCCGGCCGCCTTCTTCTGAAAAATCTCGTTCAAATCGTCGTCCAGGAGGTACTCCTCCTTCATCACGTCGTACGGACACATCATCTCGTCGCGCTGATCGGGCTCGTCGCGGTCGTCATCGGGAAGCCAGGAGCCGTGGCCGGAAAAGGTGAAGACGAGCGAGTCGTCGGCGGCCGCGCGGCCGATCAGCGTCTTCAGCGCGTCGGTCACGCGCGCCTTCGTCGCCTCCGAGTCGTGCAGGCGCTGGACGGTGTACCCGCGACCCTCGAGCAGCTGCTGCCAGTCCTTCGCGTCGTTGATGCAGCCCGAGAGGTCCATGCTGGATCCGGGATAGTTGTTGATGCCGACGCACAGTGCACGTTTCATGGCGATTCTGCCGAGCTCCGCGACTCGGCCAGCTCCGAGGGAGCGCAGTACGCCAGGGAGAGTCGAGTGCTGTTCGCGGTTCGAGTCCGACCCTCACGCCAGCGCATACGGCAGCGACGCCTCCTGGCGAAAGACGAGAATCTCGTGGATGTCGTACGGGTGCGTCGTGCCTCGCGTCACGAAGTTTCGAATGACCTGAAACGCATGCTCGAGTCCCGCGGCATCGTCGATGTCGGCGTCCACCTTGAACGCGAGCGGCGCCGCCTGGCTTGCGAAAAAGCTGAGCTGCAGGTTCCCGTACCGGTCCGACGTCTTGAACGAACCGGCAGGCGCGAACCCGGGCGGCGGTGTATGCAGCTTGCCCGATACCTCGCGGAATCGTTCGTCGGCAATCGCGCCCTTGACGAGATCTCGCAGCCCCGGCTGCACGTCGACGAAGATGCGATCGGCCCGGATGCGGTAGATACGGTCGACGAACGTCCACACGGTGCGCTGCTCGTCGAAGCCGAAGCTGCTCATCTTCGCGAACAGATTGAAGAGACCCGCCTTCTGCGTGTCGGCCAGCGCCGCGTACGTAGCCTCGCCGCCGCCGCCCGATGTCCCTTCGACGGTCGAGCGCTCGATCACCGTGCGGAGCTCGGCCGGTATGGCGCCGTATGGCGGGAATGTCACCTTGTCGACGCGCGCCGGATCGAGCGGCGCGTAAAGCTGCACCACGGCCGGCGCACCCGGCTTCGGAATGGCGAACTGAGCCACCGGACGATGCCGCACCGGGAAGACCCGGACGATATAGGGCTGGAAGTCGGCGAGCCGCTCGAACGTCACCTCCGCGTGACCGGGCACATTTCTCGCCACCTGCACGACGGCGTCGGTCCGCGACGACACGACCTGCACGTCCATCTGATCGGGGAGCGGCTGCCGCTGCGCGTTCCCTACTTTGACGATTAGTGTGCCCATCGTGAATTTCACCAAATCTCAACGCCAATGACTGGGCGCTGGCACGTCCATCAGCGTTCCGCATCGGTCCGAACGTCATCTCGTCTTCAAGTACTCCATCAACGCTCGCTTGCTCTCAGGCGACAACCTCGTGCCGTATGTATGGCCGGCATTGCTGTTCCCCGGAAGGTTCGTGTCGAAGAGCGTCCCGGAGCGTTCGGCCTCGGCACCGGCCGACACGAAGCCGACGCGCACGCTGTCGAGCAGATCGAACCCGCGCCAGAACCGCTTCGGTCTCGCCTCGGGCGGTTCGAGGAGATCCGCCAGCGTCGGAACCGAGCCGTTGTGCAGATACGGCGCCCGCAGCCAGATGCCGTCCAGCGACACCGCCACGTAGCCGTTGGTTTTCCGAAACGCCTTGAAGGCCCAGGCGTGCCCCTGACCGTAGGCGTTGTAGGCAGTTGCGGCGCTGGCGGTCCACATTGCCAGGCGCGACGGGTCGGTGCCTATCTCGTCGATGGGAATGATCGCCCCGGCTCGCTTCGCACCGTCATCGTGGCACTCGGCGCACTGCGCCTTGTAGACGGCGGCACCGTTGGCTGCCAGCCCCGCGTCGACCGCGAGCGGATACTTCGGCGGCCGACGCTGACCGATGTAGTTCTGGACGCGACGCAGGCTGGCCATCTCGCGCGATTCGGTCGCGTTCCACCTGGCGAAGTCGCGATCGAGCCAGCGGGTCGTCGTGCCGTCGCCGAGCGCCGACGACAGTACCACTTCCTGCAGGCTCGTGTTGAGGCCGTCCCAGTGGTACGCACGCCCCTCTGATCCGCCAGCGTTCCAGACCGGCATCGTGTCCGAGTTCCCAACCGTCGCGTCCATCGTCTGGCCGAGGTTCCCGAATTTCATCGGGTTGAACGGATCGACACGTCCCGGCCCCCAGTCCGGGTTCCGGTCCGCCCATGCGTACTGATCCTTCATCTCGAGCAGCTTCTTCCGCGTCCGCGGGATGATCACCAGCCGGTAGGACAACCGCTCGAGCGCAGAGAGGCGATGGTTGCGGGCGATCTCCGCCAGAATCACGTCGGCGGTAAACCTCGGATCGGAAGCGCAGGCGAACAGGAATCTCAGGTACCCCTGCGTCGACGTCTGGTTCGACGGCCCGCCGGCAACGAGCAGGCGCGGCGCGTCCGGTGCGGTGCGCACGCTGGTCGTGTGGCAGAAGGCGCAGTTGATGCTCACGCGCGGAACGCCGATCGTCACTCTCGAGAGGCCGATCGGCAGCTCGTGGCCGCCGCTCGACAACAGGCCGAGCGCCGCGTATCCGCCCGGACCTGGCAGGAACTCGGGGAAGATTCTCGGCAGCACGAGCCAGATCCAGTACGGCACACCATTCTGCGCTTCGGTGCCGATCGAGCCGTAGAGAAAGTGGTCCTCGTCCGACTCGAAGTACGGCGCCGGCCGTTCGCGGTAGAACGCGTTCCAGAGCACGACCCCGATCCCCAGGCCGGCCACAGCGAGAGCTGCGACGAAGAGCCGGCCCCGTCGGCCCCGAAGCCAGCTGCTCATTCGTCGCGCTCCCGCGCGGGGCGTCCGCCCTCGCGTACGCCACTCCGCATGTGGATGGTGATCATCGGCGTCGAAACGTATCAGAACGTCTTCATGTACTCGACGATGGCCGCCTTCTCGGCGTCGGCCAGCTTCGTCCCGTAGACGTGGCCGCCGTTGCCGTTGCCAGGCACGGCCGTGTCGTAGCGCGTGAACTGGCGGCCGTTTTCGTCGGGCACATCGGAGACGAACCCTACCCGGTTCTGATCGAATACGTCGTAGCCGCGATAAAAGGCGCGCGGCCGGAGGTCCGGCGGCTCGAGCAGATCGCGCAGTGTCGGGACCGAGCCGTTGTGGAGATACGGCGCCCTCGCCCAGATACCGTCGAGCGGATGGTTCGCGTAGCCGTGCGTCTTGCGGAAGTGGGTGAACCGGTATGGCGAGTCCGGAAACAGCAGGAACTGATTGGCCGCGAATGCCTCGGTGTACGAGTCCAGGCGGTGGCGATCCGTGCCGATACGCTCGATCGGCTCGACCTGTCCAACGCGGTCGCCGCTGACGACCCCATCCTTGAAGCGATGATCGGCGTGACAGGCGACGCAGTTGGCGCCGTAGAGCGCGGCGCCGCGAGCCGCGAGCGCCATGTCGACCGGATACGGGTACTTCGGCGGCGGAAGTGTCCAGATCCAGTCCCGGACCCGCTTGATGTTCGCGTGGTCGGCGGTGACCGGCGTGATGCCGGCGCCGAGCCCGGCGCTCAGATTGCGTTCGTCAACCGAGTCGTTGTCGCCGTCCCAGTGGAGGTGCAGCCCTTCCCGCGGTTTCTGGTTCCACAACGACGGGAAGTCCGAGGCGCCGACGAGCTCCGAGAGCGGCAGCCGTTCGAGCGGCCAGTTGAATTGAATCGCCTTGTAGGGATTGAAGGTGTCGACGCGCCCCGCACCCCAGCGTGGAACACGGTCGCCGAGCAGCGGGCCGATGCGGTTTCGGAGGTCGAGTGTCTGGATTTTCAGCCGATCGACCACGCCGAGCCGGTAGACCACCCGCTCCATCAGCGAAGGCCCGCCGGAGCGGGGAAAGCGCCCGCGGATGTTCTCCGCGGTCACGCGATTGTCGAGCGTGCAATCGAGGATGAACTCGACGAAGCGCTGCAGGTCGAGCTGGTGCGCCGGCATCCCCACCACGATGCGGCGCGGCGCCGACGGCGAGTCGCGCAGCGTGCCCGTGTGGCAGACCGCGCAGTTCAGGCCCACCTGGTCGACGCCGAGCCGCCGCCGTCGCGACACTCCGATCGGCAGGTCGTGCCCCTGCTCCTCGATCAGGCCGAGCGAGGCATAGCCTCCGGGCAGCTTGTCGCGGCAGATCGACGGCAGCGCCTTGAAGACCCAGTACGGCGGCAGCACCCCGCCCACAGGCCTGAGCAGCGACTCGCCCGGCTCACTCCCGATCGAGCCGTGCTTGAAGTGCTCCACGACATCGTCGTACTCGACCGCCTGATCGGCGAAGATGGCTGCCAGGAACCAGAGCACGAGGAGACCCGCGGCAAGGCCCAGCGACAGCAGCGACCAGCGCAGGATGCGTGCGAGTTCAGGCCTCATGCGAACGCGGAGGGCTGGAACACCGACATGACCTGCGCCAGCATCTCGTCACGGCTGGCGAAGCGGCTCTCCTCGTAGCAGCCGAGCGGATGCTCCACGACGTGCGCCAGGCACTTGTTGCAGTAGGTGCACGGCTTCGGCGCCCGGTCCAGACCGGCCGCGAAGTGTTTCACCAGATCGTTGTTCGCCACGAGCGGACGGGCGGCGCTCACCGCATCGCAGCTGCGGTCGGTGATCGCCTTGCGGATGACCGAGGCCGTCTGGAAACCGCCGGTGCAGATGACGGGCACCGGCACCGCCTGCTTGATGGCGCGCGCATCGGGAAGGTTGGCACCCTCGATGCGATCCGCGGGGACGCCGGCCTCGACCCACTGGTGACGGAAGAGCTTGGCGGTGATGGGGTTCTGGAACAGCAGCAGGTTCCGTATCGTGTTGGTGCCGCTCGAGCCGAGCGTGTCGTAGGTATCGGCGAGCACCTCCATCGGCAGATCCGTCCCCGCCGGGTTCTTCGGGTGCGGGAACGAGCTGCCAGTCGAGACGTGAATGGCGTCGACCCCGGCCTCGACCAGCCACTTGCAGACCTGCACCGACTCCTCGAGCGTGTTGCCCGGTTTCTCGAACTTGAGCAGCGCATTGTTGTAATCGACGGCGCTGATCTTCATCTGCAGGTGAAAATCGCTGCCGACGCGGGCGCGGATCGCCTTGACGATCTCGACGACGAAGCGCGCACGGTTCTCGAGCGGTCCGCCGTATTCGTCCTTGCGATCGTTGATGCCCGAGCTGAGGAACTGGGTGATCAGGTAGCCGTTGGCGCCGTGCAGTTCGACGCCGTCGAGACCAGCCTCGCGCGCCCGCCTGGCGCCTTCGGCAAAGGCGGCCACGGTTTCCTTGATGTCGGCCACCGTCATCCGCTCGCACTGGAAGCCGTGCAGCGGGTCGCTCTTGTCGGTGGAGCTGAGACCGTACTTGTACTCGATGCCACCGACATCGCGTTGCCGGCCGGCGTGGCTCAGCTGCAGGATGAAGCGGCAGTCGTGCTCATGAACCGCCTTGCCGACGGCCCGCCAGAACGGAATCCGCTCGTCGCGATCGATGGTGGCGTAGTTGGGAATGATCCGCCCGCGAATCAGCACCGGCACGAACGACGAGATGATCGCCCCGACGCCGCCGCGAGCGAACTTGACCTCCCAGTTGATACGCGCCTGATTGCCGGAGCCGTCGTAGTTGTCGAAGCGGCCGGCGATGTTGGAGCGGAAGATGCGGTTCTTGACCGTCAGGTTCTTGAATGTCAGAGGCTCGAAAATGACGTCGGCCATGCATACCTCTCGCGGCCACGGGCCACGGAAGCTCGCTGACGCTCGCTGAATGTCTGGCAGCCCGTGATGAAACCATTGGACGGGCTGCAAGGCACCGAGATACACCACAGAGGCACCGAGACCACAGAGATTCCTGTGTTCTTCTCTGCGCCCTCTGTGCCTCGGTGGCGGATTTTCTCCGTGCCTCGCAGGCCGATGCGATTTCACTGCGGCCTGCAGCGCGTCACGCGCGGTGGGCGCTGCCATATAAACACAGGCGTGCTGATCGAACAAGCAGGTTGAAAAGCTCATCCGTACGATTTTGCGCATCGTGAGCGTTCGTCGCTGCTCGAGAGTGCGGTAAGCTCTCGCTCGAGACTCCACAGATCGACGCGCGCGTCCGCTGCGGCACGGTGTCGCAGCCGCCGACGTGCGCGCTCACGCACCACGCGTCCGGCGCCGCCGGACCGGTTCCATCCGGTGCGCGAACTCAGGAGCGAGCCAGCATGCCGTTCGTGTCGTTCATCAGACCGGTGTTGATTGTCGTCCCCATTGCGCTCGCAACCCTCGCGTGCGGATCGCGCGACAAGCCCGGCCAGGTCCGCGGCGAAGCGATGCGCGCCGGACGGACCGTGGCGTCCTTCCCGGCGGCCGACGAAGACTACTTCCGTGACATGGACGGCGGCGTCGCGCTCACGCGCGAGGAGGTGATGGGCCGCAACATGTGGATCGTCTGGACCGGAGGCAACGATCGCTTCTGGAACGCCGCGGCCGAAATCAGCATCGGCAGCCTCGATTTCCTCAAGACGCTGTCGTCCCATCCGTCGCTCCCGTATAGCCGCGACAACCGGTTCCGAATCCTCGGCCTCGTGAACGAGCCCTGCTTCAGGAAGGCGACCGCTCCCGATCCCAATCGGTACGGCCTGTGGCTCGACACCCGGGATCCGAGCTGCGGTCCCGACCCGTTTGCCAGCGAATCGAAATACCCCGGCGTCAGGATCGGCGCCCGCGGCAAGACCATGCCGATCGGCTCGTATTACGGCGAACCCACGGGGATCGTCGGCCTGCGACTGTTTCCGAACCCCGACTTCGACGAGACGGCCCGAAGGAGGTGGGATTCCGAGCGCTTCTACCGCGATCCGGACTACTACTTCTCGCGGGATCTGGTGCGCCCGTACCGGGTCGGCATGTCGTGCGCGTTCTGCCACGTCGGGCCAAGCCCGACGAAACCTCCGGCCGATCCCGAGAATCCACGCTGGGAGAACCTCAGCTCGAACGTCGGCGCGCAATATTTCTGGGTCGACCGCATCTTCAACTGGCAGAGCACGGCCAATCGGCGCAGCTTCTTCTACCAGCTCTTCCACACGTCGCGCCCGGGCACGCTCGACACCTCCCTCGTCTCGACCGACAACATCAACAACCCGCGGACGATGAACGCTGTCTATCTGCTCGGCCCGCGGATGGGACTCGCGAAGAAATGGGGCAAGGAGACGCTGGCAGGCGGTGGCTTGAACAACAAGCAGTTCAACGATTTCGTTCCGCCGGGCGACCCGCTCGCGCAGTTCTTCACGCCGCCGTCGACGACCTGGACGCCACGCGTGCTGAAGGACGGCTCCGATTCGGTGGGCGCACTCGGCGCTCTCAATCGCGTCTACCTGAACATCGGCCTCTTCAGCGAAGAGTGGCTGCTGCACTTCCGGCCGATCGTCGGCGGCCAGAAGATCACTCCCATCGAGATCGCCGTCGCCAGGAAGAACTCGGTGTACTGGGGCGCCACCGAAATGCAGACGCTGTACATGGCGCGCTTCTTCCTCCGCGCATCGGACGCCCATCATCTGAGCGACGCGCCCGGCGGGGCGAAGTTCCTGACCTCGCAGGATCCCGAGGCGACCGTCGCTCGAGGCAAGGAGATATTCGCGAACACGTGCGCCCGGTGTCACTCGAGCAAGCTGCCCGATCTGCCGGCGGGGCTCGACCTCGAGAACGCCAACGGCAAGGAATACCTCACAGCGTGGAATCGCTACTGGGACTGGACGAAGACCGATGCCTTCAAGTCGCGGATGCGTCAGATCGTGTCAGCGGACGACTTCCTGAAGGACAACTACCTGTCGACCGAGCTGCGCGTGCCGTCGACGCTGATGCAGACCAACGTCTGCAGCCCGCTGGCCACCAACGCCATCGCCGGCGACATCTGGGACAACTTCTCGTCGGCATCCTACAAGGAGCTCCCCTCGGTGGGATCGGTGACGGTGCGTCATCCGGTGACGGGCGCCGCCTACGACTACCCGCTTCCCGGCGGCGGCCGCGGCTACACCCGGCCGGCATCGCTCGTCAGCCTCTGGTCGACAGCGCCATTCCTGCAGAACAACAGCGTGGGACGCTTCGATCCGAGCCCGTCGGTCGAGGCGCGGATGCGGGTGTTCCAGGATTCGATCGAGAAGATGCTCTGGCCGGAGCGTCGCGAGAAGGACACCATTTTCGCCAACGACACGAGCGCCGGCGTTGGCGTGATCGACCGGACCGACAACGAGAGCGAAATCTGGATTCCGGCCGGCTACATCCCTGATGGACTGCGCCCGCTGCTCGGCCTCGGCCGTCGTCTCTTCCCGTTCCTCTTTCGTGGCGACGCCGTCGTGATCGGCCCGATTCCGCCGGGCTATCCGATCAATCTGCTCGCGAACATCGACATCATCGGCCCCGACGACCTGACGCCCAAGGAACGGGCCGAGCGCAAGCAGACGCTGTTGAGAACGCTGAAGCAGGCGAAAGACGACCTCAAGAACGGCCGCAACGCGTTCACCAACCCCGACACCATGGAGAAGTTCCTCTCGCTCAGCAAGTGCAAGGATTTCGTCGTCAACAAGGGACACTACTTCGGCACGAACCTGCAGACAGAGGAGCCGGCGCCCAGCGACAACGACAAACGATCACTGATTGAATACTTGAAGACATTCTGAATTCACGAATTGACGGATTGATATTTCCGGATTGACTGGATCAGCGAACTCCCACCGATAACCGCGGTTTTGACCAGTCACTCCGTCACTCCGTCACTCCGTCACTCCGTCAATTCGTCAATTCGTCAATTCCAATCCGTAAATTCGTAAATCCGTAAATCCATAGATTCATATGTCTGACGCCTTCGTTGCTGATTTCATCGTCATCGGCTCCGGCGCCGGCGGCGGCACTGTCGCCGCGCGGCTGGCCGAGGCGGGACACCGCGTGCTCGTCCTCGAGGCCGGCAGCGATCCGCGCCAGGGCGAGAGCGGCGGGCGCCGGAATGCCGACGATTACGACGTGCCGGCGTTTCACCCGTTCGCGACCGAGAACGAGACGATGCGGTGGGACTTCTTCGTCCGCCACTACGACGACGATGCGCGTCAGCGACGGGATCCGAACTACCGGGAGATGTGGAACGGCGCCCGCGTGGACGGCGTCTTCTACCCGCGTGCGGGCACGCTCGGCGGCTGCACGGCGCACAACGCCATGATCCTGGTATGCCCGCACGACTCCGACTGGAACCAGCTCGCCGACCTGACCGGCGATCGATCGTGGCGCGCCGAGCGGATGCACGAATATTTCGAACGGCTCGAGAACTGCGGGTACAGGCCGCGCGACCGCGTGCTGTCGAAGCTCGGCATCAACCCGACCGGGCACGGCTGGAACGGCTGGCTGCACACCGAGCGCGCCGTGCCGAGCGCGGCGACCCGCAACCGCGATATCCGCACCGCGATCCTGGAATCGGCGCGTGCCGCACTGGAGGATGCCTCGCGCGGATCGAAGTTCCGCCTCCGATCGCTCTCGAACAGCGAGGCCGATCCAAACGATCTGCGCGTAGCCGGCGACGAGAGCATCGGCGTCCGCTTCACGCCGATGACCACTCGCGACGCCGTGCGCGTCGGCACCCGCGAACGCCTGCTCGACGTCCAGAGCCGGCATCCCGATCGCCTGCAGATCCAGACGAACGCGCTGGCGACACGCATCCTGTTCGATGCCTCGAACCGCGCCACGGGCGTCGAGTATCTGGCCGGCGAACGGCTGTACCGTGCGCACGCGCACCCGAGCGAGGCGCCGGGTGAGCTGCGCCAGGCCTTCGCCTCGCGCGAGGTGATCCTCGCTGGCGGCGTGTTCAACACGCCGCAGCTGCTGATGCTCTCGGGCATCGGCGGCCGCGCCGAGCTCGCCAGGCATGGCATCGCCGTGCGCGCCGATCTTCCCGGCGTCGGCAGCAACCTGCAGGATCGCTACGAGGTGTCGGTGGTCTATCGCATGGCGTTCGAGTCGTGGTCGATGCTTGAAGGGGCGTCGTTCACGAACCAGGATGAGCACTATCGCGAGTGGAAGAACGACCAGGACGGCGCCTATACGACGAACGGCGCGCTGCTCGCCGTGGTGCTTCGCTCCAGCCTCGATCGGCCGGTGCCCGACCTCTTCTGCTACGCCATCGTCGCGCCGTTCACCGGCTACTACCCGACCTACTCGTCGGCCATCGTCGGCAACCCGAACTGCCTGACGTGGGTCATCCTGAAGGGTCACACGAGCAACACTGCCGGCAGGGTGACGCTGCGTTCGGCCGACCCACGCGACACGCCGAACGTGAGCTTCAGATACTTCGAAGAGGGAAACGATGACGCCGGCCGTGACCTGACGTCGGTCGTCGACGGCATCACCTTTGTCCGCAAGCTGGGCGACGGGCTCCGCCGCGAAGGGCTGATCGCGCGTGAAGAATCACCGGGTGAGCACGTCAGCTCACCGGAAGACCTGCGTCAGTTCGTGCGCGATACGGCCTGGGGCCACCATGCGTCGTGCACCTGTCCAATCGGTCCGCCCGAACGCGGCGGCGTGCTCTCGCCGACGCTGAAGGTGCACGGCACCACCGGTCTGCGCGTGGTTGACGCCTCTGTCTTCCCGCGCATCCCGGGCCTGTTCATCGTCAGCGCGGTGTATATGGTGGGCGAGAAGGCGGCGGACATGATTCTGGCGGATGTGAGCTGAAACTTGTCGGGGCTCGGGGCTCGGGGCTCGGGATTCGGGGCTCGGGATTCGGGACTCGGGACTCGGGGCTCGGGACTCGGGGCTCGGGATTCGGGATTCGGGGCTCGGGATTCGGCGCTGGGGATTCGGGGCTCGGGACTCGGGGCTCGGGATTCGGGATTCGGGGCTCGGGA
>DASUGH010000192.1:0-10741 GCA_036274155.1 Vicinamibacterales bacterium
CTGGTTCCAGGAGCGATCTTGACGACACGATTTCCCAGCTGGGAAATGTAGAGAGTGCCAGATGAGTCCATCGCGAGGCCGACGGGATTGGGAGTACGCGCGAAGGTGCTGATGATCCCATCGGTAGTCACTTTGCGAATCTGGTTGCCGTTCAAATCCGCGATGTAGAGATTGCCCGCACTGTCGATGACGAGATCTTTAGGTGTCTGAAGCTGCGCAGCCTTTGCCGGTCCACCATCGCCGCCAATTCCACGAGTGCTTCCAGCGACGGTTTCGATGATGCCCGAACCGGCTGTGACCTTCCGGACCCTGCCGTTTTGATTGTCGACAATGTAGATGTTCCCCGCAGCGTCGACCCTTACGGCCAACGGAACCACGGTGGCTCCGATGGCCGGTCCATTGTCTCCATTGCTTTGGTTCGACAGTTGGGCATGAGGAGGTGCTTGAATGGCGATTACCAGGAGAGAGGCGACGACGGTCTTCGACATCTTCGGCATACGCATCTCCGTGGGCGGGCAGGCGGACGTTCCACACACAGCTGAACGCCGTTCTCAGCCGCGGGCTGCGAGCCTGTCGAGAAACGGCGCCTGTCCGCGAAGGATCTTCCGGCGCGCCTCGTCGATCGTGAACCACTCGGCGCGATCCACTTCCGGAAACTGCTGGCGCCGTCCCGATCCGGGCGGCCATTCCATTTCGAACATGTTGCTGTTGAGACCCGACGGGTCGAACTCGCCTTCTGCGGCCCACGCGTCGACGATCTTGCCGCCCGCCTGACGCACTGCATCGAGCGTGACGAACGGCCCGGCGGGCGCGGTTGCGCCGGTCTCCTCCTCGAACTCACGCTTCGCCGCGCTCAGTCCGTCCTCGCCCTCGGCGGGCTCGCCCTTTGGAATCGACCAGGCGCCTTCGTCCTTTCGCGCCCATAACGGACCACCAGGGTGCACGAGCAGCACCTCGAGCTGCCCGCCACACCGCCGGTAGAGGAGCAGGCCTGCTGATCGCCGTGCCACGGCGATCAACGGCACTCGAAGTTGCGTGCATCCTGGGGGTCGCCCTGACCCTTGTAGAACGCCGACTTCGGGTAGGCACAGAGCGGCCGGCTGCGGCCGGGCTGTGACCGCCCGGTTGCCGTCACTGACGCCGGCGTGGTGCCCTTTTCGACCCAGTCGACGACTGCGCTGAGCATGTCGAAGTTGTCGAGCGCCGCCTGACCGCCGCCGCAGTGCCCCATGCCCGGCGAGAGAAAGAGGCGGCTCCAGGTCTGCACCTGCTCCGTGCCGCCGTTGGCCGCGCCGAGCTTCTCGTAATACTGAATGGTGTCCTGTGCCGAGAACCAGGGATCGCTCATGCCGTGATAGAAGAGCAGCTTCCCGCCGTGCCCCGAGAACGTCGCGAGGTTCGTCCAGCTGGCGGTGTCGCTCAGGATCGCCTGGGCGTTGGCGGCCTGCACGGCCGCCTCAGCGTCGACGTCCTGCTGCAGCGATCGGTTCGGAGGACCGAGCGGGCTCTGACCCGGGCTGAGGAGTCCGGGAATGCCGCCGCCGCTCGCGGTGATTCCGGTGTCGTACGGGAACCCTGGATACACCTGGTTGCCCTTCGAGTCCTTCGGCCCGGCGAACGCCTTCTCGATCGCCGCCGCCTGCTGCGACGAGAGGCAGCCGTCCTTCTTCGTTCCGCCGCCGCACACCAGTGTCTTCGGGTCGAACGTGCAGGCGCGGGTGTTGAAGATCATTCCGTCCTTCACACCGTCGTTGGCGTCGCACGCGTCGAGGAGGCCGTCGATGACGACCTTCTTGTCGCTCTCGGAGAACGCCTGTCCCGGAATCGGCTGACCCGAGGCGTCCTTCGGCGCCACCTGGTTCAAGGCCACGGCGACCGACCGCGTTCCCAGGTTCGAGTAGCCGGTGCGCATTGCCGGTGCACCCGACACGATGCCGTCGAAATACAACGGATACCGCTGCGCCATGAGCATCGCCTCGCGTCCGCCGGTCGAGCAGCCCACGAAGTACGACTTGTCGACCGGCTTGCCGTAGTGCTGCGCGATGATCTGCCTGGCCAGCACGGCGACACGGCCGACGGCGACGTACGCGAAGTCGAGCGCCGCCTGCTGGTCCTGCATGAAGCTGCCGTCGAAGGCGCCCTGTCCCTGGTGGCCGGTGTCGGTGCTGACCACCGCGAACCCGCGGGCGAGCGCCGGCGTGTCACCCGTCGCCTGTGCGCCGATTGGATTCCCCACGCTGCCGTTCAGTCCGCCACCTCCCTGGAAGAGAAAGCGGCCATTCCAGTTTTCGGGCAGCGCAAGGCCGAAGCCGATGCCATAGGTGCGGCCGCCGGCGCCGATACGCCGGTCGACCATGCCGTCCATGCGGCAGTATGCCGGCAGCGGTGCCCGGGCGGGCGCGCCGGCCGCCGCCGTGGTCGGTGAAGAGGCGGGCAGCCATTCGGCCTTCGTGATCGACAGCGCGACGCCGGGTACCTGCAGCTTCGTCAGTTCCGCGCATCGTGCTGCAGCCGTCTGACCCAGGGCATCTCGAGCGTCCGCCAGAGCGGCACAGGCAAGAAGTCCGATCACGAGCGTGCTGTTCCTCATCGCTGCCTCCTCGGGCCGCCGTTCGACGCCGCATCGGGATGCTATCGCAAACCGCTCGCGGGCAGCGTTTCCCCCAGCGAACGCCCGCGCCGCCTCCGCAGCCGTATAATCGCCGCTCGATTTCACAACGGAGACGAATCATGAGCGAACAGCAGAACCTCGAGATCGTTCGGCGCGGATACGAGGCTTTCGGGCGAGGCGATATTGAAACGCTTCTCAGCCTCCTGGACGAGAACATCGAGTGGCGGACTCCCGGCCCCCCCGACCTGCCGACCGCCGGCGTCCGCCGCGGCCGTCAGGAAGTTGGCGCCTTCTTCGCCGTCCTCAACCAGACGTTCGACATTCAGCGTTTCGAGCCGCAGACCTTCCTGACCGGCGGCGATCGTGTGGTCGTGCTCGGAACCGACACCGCTTTGGTCAAGGCCACGGGCAAGCTGCTCGTCGACGAGCCCTGGGCACACGTGTTCACGGTCAAGGATGGCAGGATAGTCGGGTTCCAGGAGTATCTGGACACGGGAACGTTCGTCACCGAGTTCCGCGCAGCGCAGATGAGAGCGTAGAAAGCGGAGGGTCCGAAGCCCGGACCCTGGAGTCTCGAGCCCGTGTGGGGGCTCGCTACGCGATGTGAGCTCCCACTGTGTCGACGTACACCGCATACAGTGACTGGCTGGCGACCATGAAGAGCCTGTTGCGGCGCGCGCCGCCGAAGCAGACGTTGGCGCAGACCTCCGGCAGCCGAATCATTCCGATCGTCTCTCCGGTCGGCGCGATGACGAGAACGCCAGGCCGCGCGCCAGCCCAGATGTTGCCGTCGGCGTCGCATCGAATGCCGTCGGCCGCCGACGGCGTCTTGGTGCCGGGAACAGTGAGCGTCGTGAACCGCTTGCCGTTGCGGAGCGCACGGCCGTCCACGTCCCACACCTTGATTTCGCTCGTGCCGGTGTCGGCAACGTAGAGACGCTTGTAGTCGGGCGAGAAGCACAGCCCGTTCGGCTGTCCCACCTCGTCGGTCACCTTCTCGATCTGCGCCGTTTTGCCGTCGACGCGGTACACCGCTTCCTTGGTTTCCGATTCCGCTTTGAAGCCCTCGTAATTTCCACGGATGCCGTACGACGGATCGGTGAACCAGATGCCGCCGTCGGGATGAACCACGACATCGTTTGGAGAGTTCAGGCGCTTCCCCTCGAACCGCTCCGCAATCGCGGTGACCGTGCCGCTGCTCTCGTAGCGCGCGACGCGACGGCCGCCGTGCTCGCAGGAGACCTGGCGTCCCTCGTAGTCGAAGGTGTTGCCGTTGCTGTAACCGGACGGATTCCGGAACACGGTGACGCGCGAGTCGTCGTCGATCCAGCGCATCTGCACGTTGGCGGGGATGTCGCTCCACACCAGATAACGGCCGACGCCATTCCAGGCCGGCCCCTCGGCCCACGACGTCCCGATGTGCAGCCGTTTGATCGCCGTGTTGAAGATGATGTAACGGCGGAAGCGCGGGTCGAGAGCGACGATATCCGGGTCCGGATACGGAACCGGCTCGAGCTTCGAGTAGTCGCGCGGTGTCGGCGTCGGAGAAACAGTCTGCACTTGAGATGCCTGGGCCAATGTTCGCACGGCGGCGGCCACACCGAGCGTGCTGATGAGAAACGCGCGGCGGTCCCGGGTGGACGGACGTGCCCCGCCGGGCGCGGCGCGCATCACTGGTTGTTCCTTCGCTGGCGATCCGACCTTCATTGACGAGCCCTTCGAATGCTGCCGTGCCGGCTCCCGCCTCAGTTCGTCTGCGGCGGGCGGGTCGCGTACTCCCAGTGCCGGGTCGCGCGCTGGACGACGTCTTCCACATCCTCGGCGAGCAGGAAACGCTCCTTCACGAGCGTGTCGGCCGCCTTGCGAATCCGCGTCAGATACTCGTCGCGGCCGCTGTAGCGTTCGTCGACCGCGGGCCGCGGATCGTGTCGCGCGTCGCGCTCGGCGCGCGTGCGGGCGAAAGGAACGTACGATCCGAGGAGCGCGTAAATCGTCGACGCGTTGCCGACGCGTTCCGCGCGGAAGTTCCATCCGGTGGTTGTGGCGAGTGGCACGGATACCTCGGGCACTCGAATGCCCGCGAGCTCGTTGCCGTCGCTGTCCACCTGCGGCACGAGGAACGGCAGCGGCGCGAACCGGCCGTCCACCATCTGGCCTGGGCCTTCGATGCTGCGTGCGTCTCTCAGTCCCGGGACGGCGGGAAAGCGGAGGCTCGTCAGCGGCACAAGCGTATCGTTGCGCAGCTGCGGATAACGGCTGTCCGGTGGACGCGTGCCGGCGCTCGCCCACTGATGCATGGCGCGGAGCATGGCGCGCATGACGTTGCCCTGCGGAGTGGGATTGCCTTGTGCCTGACCTGTGCCGAACGACGGCGGGAACGCCGCCTCGCCGTGCTGCGTGCCCGACAGCAGGTAGATGCGGACGTTATCGGGGAGCTTCGCGTCGTTCCTGCCGTCAATCGAGGTGTGCGTGAGCGCAGCCGCTCGTCCCTGCCCCCAGTATTCCACCGAGGTGTTCGTGTAGATCACTTTCGGCAGCTGCCCGGATTTGTAGGCGGCGAGGATGCCGTCCTTCTCGCCGCTTGCGCCGCGTTGTTCGAGATCGGTGAACGGAAAGCGTGTCGCCGGGAACGACGAGTACCCGGGCATCGCGAATCGCTCGTTGAACGATCCCTGACCGGCTCCGGCGATGTGAGGCCATACCGCGTCGAAGACGCGGCGGTTGCGCTCGTCGGCGTTGAAGCCGTCGTGCAGGAACTGCCGGAGGAACCTGCCGCTCTGCGACACGCCGAAAACATAGGCCAGTCGTCCCTTTACCGGAAGATCCGTCCGGTATCGGAAGGCCGATGCCGCATCACGAATGGCTGCCAGCCCGACACCGGCGACGCGCGCGCCGGTGGCCGCGTAGTCGACCTCGTAGACGCGTCCGGGCTCGAAGCCGCTCTCGAGCGAAATGCGCGGCCGGCCGCTCTCCACCGTGAGACGCCACACGCCGCGAGCGATCGGCCTGGGTGCCTCCCAGAAGCGATCGCGAACGGTCAGCGTGGCGGACGGATCGTCCCCACGCTCGGGCAGGTAGGCCGGCAAGTCGGCCGGCGTCATGCTCGTCGTCTTCTGATCGGTGATGAACGAGACGAGGACGCGTCCCGACACGTTCGCCGCCGGCGCTTCCACGCGAAGGAGCGGCGCTGCCACATCGAATTGCCAGCCGACCCACACCAGCGTGTAGCCTTCCTTCATCAGAAAGCCGTCTCCAAAGTCTGCAGCCGACGTTGGATCCTGGACGCCGCCGGCCCCGCGGTTGAACCGGCCGAGCATCCCCTTGCGGCCCCGGTTGGCGATCTCGAACAGCAGCGCGCCGTTGCCGCGCGCCGGATCGACTGGCTGCAGCACGTAGAGATCGGCGGAGAAGTGCACCCGCCCATCGCTCCCGGCGGCAGCATGCGCAAGATCGGCGATCCGCCGGTTGTGCGAATCGGCGGGATCGAGTGAGAACTCGATCGTTCCAATCAGCTTTTCGTAAGGACCGGTGGAGCCGAAGGCCCGACCGCCGGCGACCGGCGCTCGCGACGTGATGGTGACCTTCGTCACCTCGGCGCCGAGGGTCGACGCGTCGAGCACAGCGCATGCGACGATAAGGGGAATCCACCGCGTGGCCGGATGTCTCATTGCGCGTCCTCCAGGAACGTTCGAACTATAACGCTGGATCGACTCGGGATCCGGGATCCGGGATCCGGGATCCGGGGCTCGGGGTCCGGGGTCCGGGGCTCGGGATCCGGGGCTCGGGATCCGGGATCCGGGGCCCGGGGCTCGGGGCTCGGGGCTCGGGATCCGCGCTGCGAAGGATCTGTTCTGCGCGCGCAGCCCTGCGTTCAAACAACTGCTTGCAGCCCCAATAGTTCCCGGGCGACCTGGGGGGACGCGACCGTCCGATCGTACTCGCCGCACAGGTCGACGACTCGCGTGACCAGCTCGGCGTTCGATCCGGCGAGCCGTGTACGGTCCCAACGGACGTTGTCTTCGAGCCCCGTCCGGCAATGTCCACCCATCTCCAGGCACCACCGGTTCACCTCGACCTGATGGCGGCCGATGCCCGCAGCCACCCAGGTGGCCTCGGGCATCAGCTGCCGGAGCTTCGCCACCTCGAACTCGAGGATGTCTCGCGCCGCCGGGAGCGCATGCTTGACGCCGAGGACGAACTGAACGTGCAGCGGTGGCGTCAGCAGCCCCTCCCGCGCGTAGTCGATGGCGTTGTACAGCATCGCCAGATCGAACACCTCGATCTCCGGCTTCACGCCATAACGCATCATCGTTCCAGCGAGCTCGCGGATCAGATCGGGAGGGTTCTCGTAGACCCGCGTGGGAAAGTTGCACGATCCGGTCGAGAGCGAGGCCATGTCGGGGCGGTGGTGCAGCATGCCGCCGCGCTCCGAGCCGACACCGGATCGGCCGCCGGTCGAGAACTGCACGATGATGCCGGGACAGAGCCTGCGGATCCGCTCCTGGAACTCCGCGAACCGATCGGGGCTCGAGGTCGTGGACTGATCGTCGTTGCGGACGTGCACGTGCACCATCGCGGCGCCCGCCTCGAAGGCGGCGTGCGTGGACTCGACCTGCTCAGTGACGGTGATCGGCACCGCCGGGTTGTGCTCCTTGCGAGGCACTGACCCGGTGATGGCGACCGTGATGACGCACGGACGCTGGCTGCCGCTTTCCACGCCGTATCTATACCTCCGACGACAGGATGTCGTCACTAAAACGCAGAACGGGGTGCGAAGGTGCGGGGTGCGGGGTGCGAAGGTGCGGGGTGCGAAGGTGCGGGGTGCGAAGGTGCAGGGTGCGAAGGTGCGGGGTGCGAAGGTGCGGGGTGCGAAGGTGCGGGGTGCGAAGGTGCGGGGTGCGAGGGTGCGGGGTGCGAAGGTGCGGGGTGCGAGGGTGCAAGGTGCGAGGGCTTGCCCGCCGTCCGCCTTCGTTCGGTATGAGTTCGGCGAACTTCGGCGTGACCTCGCCGTAGCGTGGACTGAACGTCCGCCACGCGGAGGCGGGGAGCCGCGAAATGGACAGGGGCCTGCCCGCCGTAGCCGCGAAGCGGCGTAGGCGGGGCGTGCTAGGCTCGCACCGTGACCTTGGCTGCCGGCGTTCGTCTGGGTCCGTACGAGATCCTCGGCCCGATCGGCGCAGGAGGAATGGGAGAGGTCTATCGGGGCCGCGACACCCGGCTCGGCCGGGAGGTCGCCGTCAAGGTCATCCAGCCGGAGGCCCAGGGCATTCCCGACCTGCTCCCACGCTTCCAGCGCGAGGCCAAGGCGATCGCCGCGCTGAACCATCCGAACATCCTGGCGCTCCACGACATCGGCAACGACTCGGGTGTGGTGTACGCCGTGATGGAGCTGCTCGAGGGCGAGACGCTGCGCGAGCGTCTCGACGTGTCCGGGTCGCTCACACCGCTGAAGGCGACCGGCTACGCATCACAGATTGCGCGCGGCCTCGCGGCCGCCCATGAGCGCGGCATCGTCCATCGCGATCTGAAGCCCGAGAACCTGTTCATCACGCACGACGGCCTGGTGAAGATTCTCGATTTCGGCCTCGCCCAGCACGAGCCAGGCCCGTCGGCGGAGCTCGACACCCGCGCGACGCGATTCACGACCGGTCCCGGCCTCGTGCTCGGAACGCCCGGGTACATGGCGCCGGAACAGCTGGTGGGCCAGCCCGCGACGCCGCGATCGGACCTGTTCGCGTTCGGTGTGGTCGTGCACGAGATGCTGACCGGATCGCACCCGTTTCGCCGTGCGACGCCAGCCGAAACCGCCGGTGCCATCCTTCACGAGGATCCGCCGCCGCTCTCGCAGTCCGGTCTGCCGCCCGGCATCGCCACGATCGTCGAGCGCTGCCTCGACAGACGTGCCGGCGATCGGCCGTCGTCTGCGCGCGACCTCGCTCTTTTCTTCGACGCCGTTGGCTCGCAGACGGGCGAGGTCGCCGCCGGTCGCGCGGCGCAAGGCGCCGGCAGCCTCCGACGACGGCTTGCGTTGATTTCGTGCGGACTCCTGGCCTTGCTCTCCGGCGCGATGTGGATCGGCGGTCGATTCCTGGTGGAGCGCACGGTGAAGGCGGCAATTGACAGCGATTTGATGCAGGCCGAGCGCATCGTACGGCGGGAGCAGAGCGATCGGCTGGCGGCGCTGGCGACGGCGGCGCGGTTCGTGGCGTCGTTTCCAAACCTGAGCGCGCTGTTTGCCACCGACGCGCCCACGGTTCACGACTTTCTCGTGACTTATCAGCAGCGGCTTCCCGAGGTTCCGATGCTGGTGGCGGTCGCTCCGGGGCGAGTGGTGATCGCCCGGACTGGCGAGCTCGCGGATGGCGGCAGCGGGTGGGTCGATCCGCTCCTTGCCAGACCCGGCGAGCCAGCCGTCGTCCAGATTGGCAACCGCCCATTCTTTGGCGTCGCCGCGGGGGCGGAAGCCGCAGGCACCGTCTTCGGTTACATCGTCGCGCTGTCTCCAGTCGATCGCGCGTTTGCCGCAGCGCTGCGCGAGGCCACGCAGGACGAGGTGGTGCTGCTCGCGAGCGACCTCACCCTCGCTTCGACGCTGAGGGCGGAGCAGACGCCGTGGCGCTCGCTCGAAGAGTGGCGCCGCATCGCCGGTCCGCCTGGCGCAGTCGTCGACGTGTCGATTGGCGGGCGCCGATATGCGGCCCGCGAGGTCGGCCTGTCGGCTACGCCGGCGGCGGCGGTCGTCGTGCTCAAGTCGCGCGACGAAGCGACGGCGCCGTTCGCGCGCCTTCAGAATGGCGTGCTCGTGCTGGGACTGATCTCTCTGGCTATCGCTGCGCTTGGAAGCTACATGATTGTGCGAACGATTTGAACGAGCGGAACGAGCCGGGGCCCGGGATCCGGGATCCGGGGCTCGGGGCTCGGGACTCGGGGCTCGGGGCTCGGGCCCGGGGCTCGGCTCTTCGAGAAATCATCGCAGCGCGGATCTTCAGATCCGCGGAATCGAGGCCCGGAGCCCTCGTCGCGCGCTAAGATCCCTTCCATGCGCCTGCGACTGGCCACGCTCTCGATCGGCTGCTGCCTGCTGACGGTCGGGGATCCGCTGGCTGGCTCGGTCACCGGCATCGTGCGCACGCAGGCTCGCGAAGGCACGCTGCCGGCGCCGGCGATCGTCTACGCTGAACCGCTCGACGGGCCGGCGCCGCGCGCGCCGCGGCGCTTCACACTCGTGCAGAAGAACAAGACATTCCAGCCGCGAGTGCTGGCCGTGCCGCTCGGATCGACTGTCGACTTCCCCAACAACGATCCGATTCACCACAACGTGTTCTCACTGTCCGGCTCGCAACCGTTCGACCTCGGCCTCTACCGCGCCGGTGACTCCCGCTCGCGCACCTTCACCTCCCCGGGGGTCTACCGCGTTTTCTGCAACATCCACCCGCAGATGTCGGCGATCATCGTGGTCGCTCCTACCGGTTACACGACGGTTGCCGCGACAGACGGCCGATTCATGCTCGATCTGCCGCCAGGGCGCTACCGGCTCACCGCGGTCTCGGAACGATCGTCGGCAGTATCAGCGGAGATGACGAGCACACAGGGCGCCGCGACCGCACCCGATCTGACGCTCGATGAATCGGCGTGGACATTCGCGCCACATAAGAACAAGTTCGGCGCCGACTACCCGGCGGCGGCGTATTCACGATGAACGGATAGATCGTTCGGATCGTTCGGATCGTTCGGGTCGTTCGGGTCGTTCGGGTCGTTCGGATCCCGAGCCCCGGATCCCGAGCCCCGGACCCCGAGCCCCCGAGTCCCGAGCCCCGAGTCCCGGATCCCGAGCCCCGAGTCCCGAGCCCCGAGCCCCGAGTCCCGAGCCCCGGACCCCGAGCCCCGGACCCCGAGCCCCGAGTCCCGAGCCCCGGATCCCGAGCCCCGAGTCCCGGATCCCGAGCCCCGAGTCCCGGATCCCGAGCCCCGAGTCCCGGATCCCGGACCCTAGGAGTCTTGACTCCGAGAAGTATGAGCGTTTGAGTCAGGTTTTCTAGGCGGCAATTTTCACTTCCTCGAGAAAATGGGCGAGCGCGATGTCGAGACGATCGAAGGCGCGCTGGGCCCGATCTGAGGCGAGAGGTTGTA
>DASUGH010000193.1:0-37842 GCA_036274155.1 Vicinamibacterales bacterium
GGGGCACCGGTCGGTCGGCGGCATGCGCGCCTCGATTTACAACGCTTTTCCGGAAGAGGGCGTCGACGCGCTCGTCGAGTTCATGCGCGAGTTCGCACGCACGCGCGGTTAGCTGTCTATCCGATATCGCTGGCGCGTCTAGGTTGAAGGGCGTCTGAAGCCGCGCCTGCGGCGTCTGCGCCGCCGGCGCGGTGGCGGTGCCTCCATCTCCTCGCCTTCCACAGTCGCGGTCGCCTCGATGAATCCCCGCCAGTGCTCGAGGACTTCGGGCGAGCGGCCGTGGATTTCCAGCCAGGTCAGTGCCTCGCGGAACGGACCGCGCGTCATCAACGATCGCCTGGCGCGCGGCGACAGGGTCAGGTCGGTCAAACGTCGCTGCAGCGACAGGATTTGCCGCAGGCGCTCGATATCGCGTCGCGCCAGCGGCAGGAGACCCAGCGAGATTCTCGGCTCCTTCCGGAAGTCGCCACTGGGAGGAGGTGCTGGCGAGAGGCTGCGGATACCGTGGCCAAGCGGGATGAGCAGCGAGCCGAGGAGGATGGCATTGCTCAACTCTTCCGGGCTGCTCTCGAAGCGTCCGCGATACGCATCGAGGGCGCGCAGCGATTCCCAGAGGCCGATGGAGGCGTGCGACTGCAGCTCGGCGGAGATCGGCTCGAGCAGCCGCCGTTCGGCGAGCATTCGAAACGCCCGTTCCGAGGCTCCCGATCGCAGCAGCTTGTAGAACTCCTCCATCAGGCGCGCCGGCGCGCTCCGGGCGATCTCGCTGCGGTGCTCGGCGATGGCCGACTCGATCGGCTGGTCGATCGTGAAGTCCAGCCTCGCCGCCATGGCCACGGCACGCAGCATGCGAACCGGGTCCTCGCGAAACCGCTCGGTGGGATCCCCGATGCAGCGCACGAGACGGCGCTCCAGATCCTCCAGCCCGCCGGTGTAGTCGATGATCGAGAACGTCCCGATGTCGTAGAAGAGCGCGTTGATGGTGAAGTCCCGGCGGAACGCATCCTCCTCCGGAGTTCCGAAGGTGTTGTCGCGATGGACCAGCCGATCCCTCGCGCTGTCCGCGTCAGGAGCCGCTGTCGCCTCGTCGGCTGCCGCGTCGGCGGCCGCCAGCTCCTGCGCCGACAGCTGGCGTCGAAACGTGGCGACCTCGATCGTCTTCGGGCCGAATCTGACGTGCGCGAGACGGAAGCGGCGGCCGATGATCCAGCAGTTCCGGAACAGCCGCTTGACCTGATACGGATGGGCGGAGGTGCCGATGTCGAAGTCCTTGGGCCGGCGCTCGAGCAGCAGATCGCGCACGCTGCCGCCGACGAGATACGCCACGTGGTCGTTCTGATGAAGCCGGTAGAGAACCTTCAGGGCGTCGGGATCGATTCGGCTGCGCGAGATCGAATGCTCGCTGCGGGGCACTACGACCGGCTCAGTCACTCAGGCATTCTAACAAGGGGATGATGGCGAACGTTCTATCTCAGATGCCCTGCCTGCTGCTACGATCGCGACGTGCGGACATGGCTCTTCCTGCTGGCGGTGGTCACGCTGGCTCACGATGCTGCACCCGCGTTCGCGGCGGAGCCGGCAGCGCTCGTCAGTGCCCGGCGCCTGTACAACACAGCCGAGTACGACGCGGCAATCGACGCGGCTGCTGAAGCGAGACGTGCGCCCGACTGGGCCGATGCGGCGGCGGTCGTCCAGGGACGCGCGTATCTCGAACGGTACCGCCTGCGATCCGACCCGGCCGATCTGGCGGCGGGGGGCGAAGCGCTCCACTTCGCCCGATCGTGGAGGCTCGCTCCCCGCGACGGCATCGATCAGCTGGTGGGTGTCGGGCAGTGGCTGTACTTGTCGGACTGGTTCGGCGCTGCCGCCGATCTGTTCGACAACGCTCTGACGCAAAGCGTCCTGCTCACGGCGCGCGAACGGCTGCAGCTCCTCGACTGGTGGGCCACGGCCGTGGACCGCGCCGCGCAGTCGCGTCCGGCCGACCGGCGAGCACCCGCGTACGCGCGGCTCCTGGCGCGCATGGAAGATGAGATTCGCCGCGACCCCTCGAGCCCGGTGGCCAACTACTGGCTTCCAGTGTCGGCGAGAGGAGTGGGTGATCTCGACCGGGCATGGGAAGCGTCCGGCGCCGGCTGGGCGCGATCGGTGCTCTCGTCCGAGACGTGGTTCCCGGTACGCGAGGATCTCGATCGGTTCGTGACCTACGTGCTCGTGGTGGAGCGCTCGAGGTCGCGGAACGGCCTCGAGCAGCCCGAGGCGATGCGGGCGATGCTCGAAGACTGGGAAGAGTTGAAGCAGCAGTGGAAATGAGATCGCGGGCGGGGTGACGGCTCGACATGGACCTGCTGGCGCTTGTCCTTGCGCTGATCGCCCTCTACCTGGTCAGTCGAGTGCAGCGCGACGTCGACGCGCTCCGACGATCGCTCACCATCGTTCATCCACCCCCGCCACTCGAGAGTCCGCGACGGCCGGCCTCCGAGGCGCCGCCCGTTCCGGTCGAAGCCGACCGCCTCGCGCCGCAGCCTCTTCCCCCGCCAGCGCCGGCCCGTCTGTCGTCAGCCGCAGCGCCCGGTTCGCGTGAAGTTGCCGACGGCAATCCCGAGCTGCTCGAGCGCCGGATTGGCGAGCGGCTGCTCCTGTACGCAGGAATGCTGGTGCTGGTACTCGGAGTCGCCTTTTTCCTGCGCTACTCCTTCGAGCGCGACTGGATGTCGCCGGCGGTGCGTGTCGTTCTCGGGGCGGCGAGCGGAGGCGTGCTGGTCGCGGCCGGCCGGCGGCTGGCCCGGCGTGGCTTCCGCCAATACGGCTTGTTCCTGTCGGGGGGCGGGCTCGCCGTGTTGTTCCTTTCCGTCTATGCGGCGTATGCCTTTTACGAGCTGATTGGCGCGCTTCCGACATTTGCCTTCCTGGCAGCGATTGCCGCCGCAACCGCGGCGCTCGCCGATCGTGAGGCCTCGTTGCCGCTGGCGCTGATGGCGGTCTGCGGCGGATTCGCAACGCCCTTCCTGGTCGGTGGCGGTGAAGACGCGCAGGTCGCGCTGTTCTCGTACGATGCGCTGCTGATCGCCGCGACGACGTATCTCGCCTTCCGGCAGCGATGGCCCTGGTTGAATCTGGCGAGCCTGTCGTTCACCGTCGTGACCGTTGCGGCCTGGGCGGGGCAGTACTACACCGACACGGGATTCCAGTTCCTGCGGACAGAGCTGTTCCTGACGCTCTATTGCGGCATGTTCGTGGCGATTCTGCGCGCGAACCGCCGTTCGCTCGATCCTCGTGCGCGCGTGGTCTCGCTCGTTCTCTGGTGTGCGCCGCTGCTCTATCACGGCGCCTCGGTTGCCCTCCTGTTTCCCCACGGCGTTGCCCTGCTCGTCTACTTGATCCTCGTATCAGTGGCCGTCGCGGTCGCGTCGCTCGAAGCCGGATCGGCGGCACTGCGGGTCACGGGCTGGGCGCTCGTAACGCTCCCGCAGCTGATCTGGATTGCCTTTCATCACGATGCCACGTGGGTGACTGCCGCCGTCATCTCGTCGGCCGGCGTGTGGATCATCTTCTTCGCCACGCAGGTCAGAGTGCTGCTGAGAGACGAGGCGGCGCACGGCCCCGACGTCGCCCTGGCTCACGCGTGCGGCATGGGCGCCTTTGCCGGTCTCTACATCGCGCTCGATGGCGCCACGTCGCCTGGCCGCATCGCGGCCGTCGCACTCGGGTTCGCGCTGGCGAATGCCGGCATCTGGATGGCGTTGCGGCGCACGGCGGCGGCAGCCGTGCACTGGCTCGGTGTGGCCTGTGTCTTCGTGGTGATTGCGACCCTCGTGGGCTTCGAGGGGCGCTGGGTCGAGACCATGCTTGCCGCCGAAGCGGTGGTGATGGTGTGGCTCGGCACCAGTATCGGACGCGTGTCGTTTCGACGGGCCGGCATCGTGCTGTTCATCGTGTCCGCCGTCGTCTGGCTGAAGGTCGCCGTACCGCCCGGCGCGACACTCGTCATCGGCTTCAGCGCGCCCGCCATCGCCGGTGCCGTGATCATCGCGTGTCTGTACGTGGCCGGCTGGCAACTTCGTCCCGATGCGCGGGGGCTGGATCGTGCTGTCGCCGGCGAGCGGGCGTTCGTCCTGGTTGCGGCCAGCGTGCTGACCGTCGTGCTGGTGTCGATGGAAATCGACTCGTACTGGGCGGTGCGCCGCGAATCCACCGTCGATGCCGATCTCGCGAGACAACTGATGTTGTCTGCGTCGTGGGCCGCATACGCCGGGCTTCTGATTGCCGTCGGCATGCGCTATCACTATCCGCCGGTCAGATACTTCGCGATTGCTCTGTTCGCGCTGACGCTGGTGAAAGTGTTTCTCTACGATGTCCAGAGCCTGGCCGGCATCTATCGGGTGCTGGCCTTCCTGCTGGTTGGCGGCATCCTGCTGCTGGTGTCGTTCCTCTATCAGCGCTCGCGGTCCGACGCCGTTCCAGGGCAGACGGTACCGCCGGGCGAGCCTGACCGCTGATCCCGCGTCAGCGATTCAGGTGGGCACCGCGCCGGCCGATGGAGACGATTCGCGCATTCCACTGAGGTTTGCGGATCAAGTCGGCGAGCGAATACCGATCCAGAGCGGCGAGGAACGCGGTCGAGGCTTCACGCAGGACCCCCTTCAGCCCACAGGCCGGCGCGAGGGGACAGGTGTTCGTGGCCGGATCGAAACACTCCACGAGCGCCAGCGTCGACTCGGTTCGCCGTACGACCTCGCCGATGTTCACCGCCTCGGGTGATTGCGCCAGCCTGAAGCCGCCGCCCCGCCCCCGGACCGTCTCCAGATAGCCGTGGTGCTGCAGCGCGTTCACCACCTTGACGATGTGATGTCGCGACACCCGGTACGACGCCGACACTTCGTCGGACGTGCACCAGCGCTCACCGTTGGCGGCCGTGTAGAGCAGCACACGGAGCGAGTAGTCGGCAAATAATGAAAGTTGCATTTCAAGTACAAGTTTAATGTAAGCTTGGGTGGGGAGGCTGACGCCGGCATGACCGTTTCACGTGTACGACTCCTGGCCGTGACCCTTTCCCTCATCGTTGCCCGATCGGCTGCCGGGCAGGAGCCGGTCTCGTTCGCGCCGCCGGATTGGGACGCCGAGGTTCGTCTGGCGTCGCCCGCCGATCGCAACCCGGATCCGCATATCGTCGAAGTCGACCTGACCGCGCGCGTGGCCGAGGTGGCAGTCGCGCCCGATCGCCGTGTGCAGGCGTGGACCTACGACGGCGGTCTCCCGGGCCCCTTGATTCGGGCGACGGCTGGCGACCGGCTGATCGTTCATTTCCGCAACCAGTTACCGCAACCAACGACCGTGCACTGGCACGGCGTCCGTGTTCCGATCGGCATGGACGGCGTTCCCGGGATCTCGCAGCCAGAGGTCAAGCCCGGCGAGTCGTTCGTGTACGACTTCGTCGTCCGCGACCCGGGCCTCTTCTGGTACCACCCGCACGTCATGTCGGCCGCGCAGGTCGGGTTCGGTCTTTACGGCGCCCTGCTCGTGGAAGATCCGGCGGAACGGACAACCGTGGGTGTCGCGGACGAAGTGACGCTCGTCCTCAGCGACCTCGCCGCCGACAACCGCGGCGTGCTCGAACCGGCTGATAGCGGAGGCTCAGCGGGGATGGTGTTCGGGCGCGAGGGCGCGTACGTCCTGGTCAATGGCAAGGTGCGGCCCCGTATCCGTGCCAGGGCCGGTGCGCCGCAGCGATGGCGTGTCGTGAACGCGGCCAAGAGCCGCTACTTCTACCTCGATCTCGAGGCGCAGCCGATGCAGCAGATCGGCGGAGATGGTGGCCTCCAGGAGTATGCGGTCACGCGCGATCTGGTGCTGGTGGCGCCAGGGGAACGAGTCGACCTCGTGGTCACGCCTCGCGGCGCACCAGGAACGTCGTTGACGTTGCGATCGCTCCTCTACAACCGCGGCTACGGCAGCACCGAGTTTCGCGTGCCTGAGGATTTGCTGACGGTTGACTTGAGCGACGCCCCGCCGCTGGCCGATCGTCCCGCGGCTGTCGTGTCGAGAGCGCTGGCGCCGCCCGCGGCCGAAGGAGCGAAGCCGCTGGAGCTGGTTCTCACGCTGCCCCCGATCGACGAGCAGGGCCACAACGAGTTCCGGGTGAACGACGTTCCGTTCTGGAAGGCGCGTCCGTATCGGGCGGCGGTCGGCGAGACGCAGCTCTGGACCGTCCGCAACGACACCGAGTGGGACCATCCGTTCCACTTGCACGGCTTCTTCTTCACGGTCCTCGACGAGAAGAACCAGCCGGTGCGTCCGCTGGCGTGGAAGGACACGGTGAACATCCCCATGAAAACCACCGTGCGCCTGCTCGTCAGCTTCGACGAACGGCCTGGCGAATGGATGTTCCACTGTCACATCCTCGACCACGCCGACGGCGGACTCATGGGGACGGTGCTCGTCGGCGACGGCGAGCCGAGTGCACACGTCCACACCCACACCCCGTAGTCACGCACACCATTGCGAAGGGTTGAAGCTCAGCGCTGACGGAGATCGCGCCACGACGGACCGTGGACTGTCCGCGGTCCGCCGCAGTTCTCAGGCGGGACGCTTCTGAGACGTCGCCGTATTCGGCGTTATTTGAGCGCGCCGGCGAGGAGCTGTCCGACGTCCGCCCCGCCCGACTTGGTGACGAAGCTGGTGAGGACCGGCACCGCCTTCGCGATCATTTCGGGTTTCAGATTCAGCTTCGAGAAGGCACCAGACAGGCTCGAGAGGCCCGCAGCACTCGATCCCCCGGCGGCATTCGCCGCCGCGCCCAGCGCTCCGGCCGCACCGGATGTCCCGACGGCCGTCGCCGGCGCCGCTTTCAGCAGGCCGTCCATTCCGGGCACGGCTGCGGCGACTTTGGTCCAATCCTCGGGTTTGAGCTTGCCTTTGGCGAAGTTGAACAGCGATCCCGCAGCGCCTTCGGCCTGCTGTGTGCTCGCGCCAAGCTCCTTCGAGAGTGCGCTCACCAGATCAGAACTGGTTTGAGCCTGGGCGACTGACGCGACGAACGCGGCGAGCGTCATCGTCATGACGATGGCGAGTGGTTTCAGTTTCATTCGCGCCTCCGAATCAAAAACGCTGCGCACGTCCGACTGGCCCAGCAAATGCCGAGTCGGCCGGTTTCAGGGAGCCAGACTCCTGATGTCCCCGGTGTCGACGTTGTCGCGCAGCTGGAACGTGTCACGGGGCGGAAACGGGGGGCTCGCTGCCGCCTGGCGTTGCCCTGCACAGCAATTGGCGGTCCATGAGACCGTATCGGCTTCGAGACGTGGGGTGGGTGCCCGGCGTTCAGGTCAGGATTTCGCGTCGCGCCAGTTCTCCGCAATCCCGATGTCGACCGTGAGCGGGACGTTCAGCGACACGGCGCCTTCCATGTGCTGTCGCACGACCGCCGCTGCACGGTCGGCCTCGTCGGCTGGCGTTTCGAACAGCAGTTCGTCGTGGACGGTCAGGATCATTCGCGTGCGCAGGCCGTGCTGCGGCAGCGCGTGATGCAGATCGATCATCGCGCGCTTCAGGATGTCGGCCGCGGTACCCTGGATCGGCATGTTGACCGCTTCGCGTTCCGCCTGCGCCTTCATCTGGTAGTTGCGGCTCGTGAGATTCGGGACGAGCCGGCGGCGACCGAACATCGTGCGAACGACTCCTGACTGCCGGGCCGCCTCGAGCGTCCGGTCGATGAAGCCGCGCACGCGCGGGAAGCCGGCGAAGTAGGCGTCGATGAACTCCTGCGCCGCCTGCTGACTGACGCCGATGTCCTTCGCCAGCGTGAACGCCGTCTTGCCGTAGAGCAGCGCGTAGTTGATGATCTTCGCCCGCCGACGCAGTTCGTACTTGTCGAGGCCGCTGTCGTCGCCGAACACCCGCGAGGCCGTCCGGTCGTGGATGTCCTCGCCGGTGCGGAACGCCTCGATGAGCGCTTCCTCGCCAGCCAGATGTGCGAGCACGCGCAGCTCGATCTGCGAGTAATCCGCCGAGAGGAGCAGGTGTCCCGGCGCGGCCACGAACGCGCGCCGGATTTCTCGTCCGAGCTCCGTCCTGATCGGGATGTTCTGCAGGTTGGGATCCGAGCTGCTCAGCCGACCGGTGGCCGCGACCGCCTGGTTGAAGCAGGTGTGCACGCGTCCCGTGCGCGAGTCGACGAGCTGCGGCAGCGCGTCGATGTACGTGCTCTTCAGCTTGTGCAGCCCCCGCCACTCGAGTATCAGGCGCGGCAGCTCGTGGGTCAGCGCCAGCTCCTCGAGCACTTCGACCGCCGTCGACGCCGAACGCGTTTTGCCGGTCTTCTTGAGCGCCGGCAGCTGCAGCTTGTCGAACAGGATTTCACCAAGCTGGCGGGGAGAGTTCACGTTGAACTCCTGACCGGCCAGCTCGAAGATGCGCGCCGTCAGCGACGCCAGCTCCTGTTCGATGTGCTGCGACTGCGCCGCCAGCGCCGGTCCGTCGAGCCGCACACCGGCCTCTTCGATTGCCGCAAGCACCGGCACCAGCGGCATCTCGAGCTCGCGATAGACCTGGTCGAGATGATCGGTGACGAGCAGCGGAGCGAGCCGGCTCCGCAACTGCCGCGCGAGATCGGCGCGCTCGCCGGCGAAGTTCAGGAGCGCCGCGGGCGACAGTCGCGACAGCTCGATCGCCCTGGCCCCGCGGCCGCAGACGTCCTCTTCGGCCAGCGCCTTGTAGCCCAGGTGCTCGAGAGACGTCTCCTCGAGTGGATGGCCCGGCCGTGTCGCGTCGAGCAGATAGCTGGCGAGCATCGAATCGAAGGCCAGCCCGCGCAGTGTGATCCCGTGGCGCGAGAGAACGACGAGGTCGAATTTCAGATCGTGGCCGACCTTGCCGATGCTCTCGTCTTCGAACAGCGGCCGGAGAAGGTCGAGCGCTTCGCGGCTGCTCACCTGTTCGGGCATCGTCGCCCCGGCCAGCAGATCGCCTGAGGCATCCTCGGACCCGTGACCGAGCGGCAGATAGTGCGCCTGACGGTCGGCCGTGGAGAAGGCGATCCCGACGATGCCGGCGCGGAAGGCGCTCGGCCGATCGGGGATGACACGGCATGCGAACTCGCCGCTTGCACGAAGGGCCGCCACGAGCCCGCCGAGCTCGGCGAGCGAGGTGACGAGACGGTAGTCCTTCTGAATCGTCTCGGCTGTCGGCGCGTAGTCGTTGACCAGCGTGCGAAAAGCCAGTTTGGAGAACAGCTCGTAGCAACGCTCGCGGGATGCGCCGCGATAGCGCAGCGCTTCGAAATCGATGTCGATCGGCACCTCGGTGCGGATCGTCACGAGCTGCTGGCTTCGCAGCGCGTCGGTGCGATGGTTCTCGAGCGCTTCCCGCTGCTTCGGCTTCAGCTCGGAGGCGTGGGCGAGCAGCGACTCGAGCGAGCCGAAGCGGGCAATCAGCTCGACCGCCCCCTTCTTGCCGATGCCAGGCACGCCGGCGACGTTGTCGCTCGTGTCGCCGACGAGTGCAAGCACGTCGACGACGCGGGATGGCACGACGCCGAATTTGTCCAGAACGCCCTGCTCGTCGAACCAGGCGCCGTCCTCGCGCGGATCGTAGACGCGCACGTGGTCGCCGACGAGCTGAAAGAAGTCCTTGTCGATGGAGACGATGACGACCTCGAAGCCGGCGTCCGTCGCGCGCCGCGCCACCGTTCCGATGACGTCGTCGGCCTCGTAGCCGCGCGAGGTGAGGATCGGCACCCCCATCGCCTCGCACGCCTGGTGCACCCAGTTGATCTGCTCGGCGAGATCGTCGGGCATCGCCGCGCGATTCGCCTTGTAGTCGGCGGCGATGTCGTCGCGGAACGTCGGCCCGGCGAGATCGAACGACGCCGCGAGGTAGGCGGGCGCGTGATCCTGGATGAGCTTTCGCAACATCGTGACGAACACGTACACGGCGTGCGTGGTGTGCCCTTCCTGGTTCGACAGGCCTCGCCCGCGGAACGCGTGATAGGCGCGGTACATCTGCGAGCTGCCGTCGATCAGAAACAGAGTGGGGCGGGCCATTACGGAGGGCGGTATGCACAAGGATATCATTCAGATTCATGCCATCAGGAAGACGCGGAGCGCTCGTCGCGCTGCTGCTGGCTTCGTTCGCGCTCACCGCCTGCGGCGGAGTGTTCGCCAAGAAGTACGAGTACGAGGAGGAACTGACGCTCGCGATCGACGGTTCAGCCACCGTCAGCGTGAACGCGTCTATCGCGTCGCTGGTTGCGCTGCACGGTGCGGCGCTCGATCCGAATCCGCGCTCACGGCCGGATCGTGAGCGCATTCGCGCGCTGTTCTCCGGACCGGATGCGGTCGTGGAGACGCCGACCTTCTTCCGGCGCAACGGCCGGCGCTTCGTTCACGTGCGCGTCGAGGTGCCGAGTCTGAGTACGCTGCGCGGGATCGCACCGTTTGCCTGGTCGAGTTACCGCTTCGGACGCAGCGGCGACACGGTCGAATTTCGTCAGGTCGTCGGCGGCGCGCCGCGTGCGTCGACGACCACGATGGGGTGGACTGGCCGGGAGGTCGTCGCCTTTCGCATGCACGTGCCGAGCCGCATCGTGTTCGAGAACGCGACCTCGGACGTTCAGCGCGGGAACATTCTGGCGTGGGAGCAGCCGCTCAGCGACCGGCTCGCCGGCGCGCCGCTCCAGCTGCAGGTCGACATGGAACCCGAATCAATCCTCCATTCGACGCTGCTGCTCTTCGCGGCGACGATCGTCGCTGCCGGAGCTGTGTTTGCGCTGGCAATCTGGTGGGTTGTGCGCCGAGGGCGTTCAGAGCTGGCATCCGAGAGCCCGAACTGACCTGCCGCGTCAGGCGGACCTCACGGTCCGCCTCCGCGTACGATCACAGATTCTCGAGATCGCTCGAAGCCTCGGCCTCGGTCTTGAGGAGATCCGTCACCTGGAACGCGTCGAACGTTCGCGCGATGGATCGAGCCAGCAGCCGTTCTGCCTCGTCGTTCACCACTCCCTCCAGCGTCACACGGTTGCGCTCCACGATGATGTGGATCGGCGGATTCACCATTGACGCATAGGGCCGGAACGTCGGATGGCCGTAAATGGCGCGCGCGATAGCCAGACGCAGGTCGTCGTCTCCTTTCGACACCGGCAGTACTTCTATCTGATTGACGACCTGACGAACGCCCGCGACACCGGCGACTCTCCGCTCGATGTCGCTGCGTTTGTACGGCATGGTCACCTTGCCGATCAGCGTCACCGTGCCGTTGTCAATCTGAACGCTGACGCTGTCGAACACGGTGTAGTGGGGGTACTGCAGCACCTGCCGCTGAACGCTTCGGAACAGCTGCAGCTTGTTTTCCTGCGCTGCCGGCGCCAGGGGGGCAGCAGACGCGACGACCGCAGGTATCAGGAGTGTGGCCGTCAATGTGATTACGGCGCCAATTCTGGACCGCATGTTCTTGCTCCAATTCTGAAAGGCCTTTTACGGTCTTCATCCGGGTATGGGCAAAGGTGCTGCCAGCCGTCGAGGGCCGAAATATGGCCCGGCCGACTCGTTCCGCAGCCCACCTCGAGCGAACGTCCCCGCTGAGGGACGGCAGCCGGTCTCAAAGGCCTTTTTCGGCGGCTCGGGAACCTCCAGGAAAACTCAGAAGATGAGCATCGTGATGACGCCGGCCGCGATAAGGATCACCTGCCGGAGCGACCCGGCGTCCGTCCGTCCGCGGTGCAACCCCGGGATCAGGTCAGCCATGGCGACGTAGAGGAAGCTGGCCGCTGCGAGTGCCAGGAAGTACGGGAGCGCCTGCGGCAACCAGCTGAAGGCGAGCCACGCCGCCACGGCGCCAACCGCGCTCGACAGCCCCGACACGATGTTCAGGACCAGGGCGCGTCGCCGTGAGTAGCCGGCGTGGAGCAGGATGGCGAAGTCGCCGAGCTCCTGGGGGATCTCATGCGCAGCCGCCGCGAGAGCGGTGCTCACCCCGAGGGTGACCGACGTGAGAACGGCGGTCGCGATCACCGCGCCGTCGACGAAGTTGTGAAACGAGTCGCCGATCAGGACCGGGGCGACGCTGCCGTCGTGCACCTCGCAATCGTGAGTATGACAATGGCGCCAGAGCACCAGCTTCTCGAGAACGAAGAACAGCAGAATCCCCGCGAGCACGGTGGCGAGCACGTGTGACGACGGCAGCTGTTCGAGTGCGGAAGGCAGGATGGCGAGCATCGACACCCCCAGGAGGGCGCCGACGGCATAGCTCACCAGCCATGGCACCAGCCTGGCGAGCGATGAATCGTTGACCAGGAGAACACCCGACGCGACCAACAGCCCGCCGAGCCCGCCGAGCAGGCTCAACCCCACCGAAACCAGCAGCGTGTACACGTAGACCGGATGATAGTCAAAAACCGCGAGTCGAGGGGTGCAGCCGTGTGCGCGCGGGCTTTGTCAGTTCGCGATGTAGCCGGTCCGCGCTCGCACTTTGACGCCGCGCTTGCGCACGTCGACCTTGATCGTGTGCCAGCTGCCGTCGCGTTTCAGCGGCGCCGCGTAACTAAGCAAGTACTGCTGACTGAGCTCCTCGGCGAGATGGGCGGTGGCTTCCTTGAGGTTCTTGAAACCCTTGACGACCTCCGTCCGGCCGCCGGAGTCGTCAGTGATCTTTCTCAGGGCGCCGGCATCGACGCCCCCGCCGCCGCCGAAGCGCATGCTTCCGCCGCCAAACCCGCCGAGCCCGGCGGTCGCACCGCCGACCGCGGAGTCGTCGACGGCCAGCGCATAGACCAGCACTTCGTACTCGCGAATGCGCTCCTGAAGCGCCTTGATCGGCATACGGCTCTGATTGTCTTTGCCGTCCGAGAGCACGAGCAGCGCCTTTTTCGTGTGGAGACCCTGCACGACGATCGGCAGGGCCATCGCGACCGAATCGTACACCGCTGTGCCGAATACGAAACCGCCCTTGTTCGCGCGATCGAGTGCACGGCTGAACGTATCGCGATTCTGCGTCCACGTCTGCAGCATCTGCGCTCGCAGGGAGAACTCGGCCAGGAACAGTTCGTCGTCGGGGGAGAGCAGATCGTAGATGAAGTGGTTGATGGCCGCTCGCGCGGTCCTCATCTTCTCGTCTGTCATGCTGCCGCTCACGTCGAGCAGCATTCCGAGGCTGACCGGCACGCGCTCGCTGCTGAAGTTCAAAATCTCCTGCGGCTGGCCATTGTCCGTGACGACGAAATCTTCCTTGCGCAGCGAACCGATGAAGCGGCCGTCGCCGCCGGTGACGGTCGCGGTGACGTTGACGAGATCGATGCCGCTCTTGAAGACGGCCTGCTCGGCGCGGACGGCCGCTATGAAGAGGAGGGCTGCAGCGGATGCAGCTGTGAAGCACCGCGGCGGATTCCACACGACGGAACTCCGATGTCTGGCGTCGCCCGCGATCCGTGATCCGGGCGGCCGAAGGGTCAGGGTCTCGCTGATTGGGAAGGATACACCCTGCCCGTTCGCCGTTGCTCAGGACGCGACATACCCCCGGCGTGCCCTGACAGTGAGGTTGCGATCGCGGACCTCGACTCTGATGGCGTGCCAGCGGCCGTCGTGTTCGCCGGGAGCTACGTACCCGAGCGAGTACTGCTTGCTGAGCTCGTCGGCGATCCTCGCGGTTGCGGCGTCCAGGTCGCGGAGCTCACGGATGATTTCAGTCCGGCCGCCCGTGTCGTCCGTCATCGCGCGGAGAGCCATCGGGTTCACCCGCTCGTCGACCCCGAACAACCCTCCTCCTGTGCCGAGCTGCGGGAACGTCCGGGGACGCCCGATGCCCGGAATGCCCGGGGTTGGCAGCGGAAACGGCGGTCGCGTCGGTGTCCGGTTCCGCGGCGCCGGGGTGGTCTGCGCCGCGCGGCCGTCCACACCGAGCGCGTAGACCAGCACTTCGCTTTCGCGAATCTTCTGCCGCAGGTCGAACGCCGTCGTCAGACTGCGCGAATCGTTGCCATCGGAGATCACCAGCAGCGCTTTCTTCCGGTGCTTTCCGCCGGCCGCGAGAGGCAGCGACTGGGCGACGGCGTCGTACAGCGCCGTGCCGCCGTCGGCGTCCACGCGGCGCACGGCACGGCTGATCGCCTCCCGATCGGTGGTCCACTCCTGCCGCACGTCCACGTTGTCGGCGAACTCTACGAAGAACAGTTCATCGTCAGGGGCGAGCAGCGTGGTGATGAATCGATCGATGGCGGCGCGGGCCGCGGTCATCTTGTCGGCCTTCATGCTGCCGCTGGTGTCGAGCAGGATGCCGAGACTGACGGGCACACGGTCGCTGTTGAAGTGAGTGATCGGCTGCGGCTTCCCATCGTCGAAGATCGTGAAGTCCTGCTTGTCGAGTCCGGAAACGAAACGACCGTTGTCGTCGGTCACCGTCGCCGTGACGTTCACGAGATCGACGCCGCTCTTGAAGCGGAATCCTTCCTGCGCGTTCAAACCGGGGGCGGCGAGAGCGATAGTCGCGAGGCCGGCAATAAGGAGACTGGCTCTGAATCGCATCGTGACTTACCTCGAATCCTCAGCAGCTCTATTCCACGCTTCGGCGGCGCGGCGCCCGCGGGCCGGCGGCGCCGGGGCCGGTGTCTCGCCGCCCGCCAGCACCTGTCCCGGCAGTCGCGGCCGGCGATCGACGTGGCGGACCAGTCCCTCCTCACTCTCGAAGCTCACGCGATAGCGGCTGATGCCCGCTCCGTGAGGAATCGCGATCCGAAACGACGATCGATCTCCGGCGGACAGGACCTGGCGGTCGATCGGCGCGCTCACCCTTGCGACGGTGGCGCCGGTGCGATCGAGCGCGAGAATGACGGCGCTGATCCGCTCGGCAGCGGCCGTTCCCTGGTTGGTGACGACGCCCGTAACCGTGAACGTGTCGGCCTGACGGTCGTGCTGCATCGAGAGCAGCGCGAGCGACGGCGGGGCCGGCTTCGGCGCCTGATCCACGTCGTCGTGCAGGTCATTGGCCATCGCCACCACGATGATGAGCGTGACGACCGCCGCAAAGCCGATGGCCACCTTGAGCAGCGGATGGCGGCTCGCCGGCATCCGCGTTCGCTCATCGAAGATCGCGGGGGGTCGGCCACTGCCCGGCGGATCGATGACGGCCGCCAGCGCTGCCACACGTGCGTCGGAGCGTCGGCGCTCGTCACGCATCATCCGCCAGATCTGGAAGGCGCACAGAAGCGCTGCGGCGCACGCGATTGCGGTGATGAGAAGGCTCATGTTCCAGTTCCCGGCGCTGGCCTCAACGCAAGGTGAACTCCACGGAGACCTGCACGATGACGTCGATAGTCTGCCCCATTCGCGTTGCCGGAGCGAACCGCCACTGCCTGACGGCCGCCACGGCGCGCTGATCCAGTCCGGCGCCCCTTCCGCGGAGAACGGTCACGTCGCCGACGCTTCCGTCGCGCCTGACGACGATCTCGAGCTCCACGTCGCCGCTGATCCCACGGCTTCGCGCCTCCTCGGTGTACTCGGCCTTCACTTCGTGAAGCAGCCGCGGCGGCTGAATGCCGCTGCCAGGACGAAACGGCCCGCCACCCGTTCCGCCGCCCGAGCCTTCCCCAAGTCCGGCGCCCGAGCCGTCGCCATGACCGTCGCCTCGTCCGGCACCGGCATCGGAACCGGTGCCAGTTCCGAGGCTCGGAGCCGCGGCGGGCTGATTCACCACGCCAGCCTGGTCGCGGGCACTCGCCGCAGTGACGACGATTGGCGCGATCGCGACCGTGGCCGCCAGTGGCTCGGGAGGCTGTTCGCCTGGTTGCTGGATCGACGTGTCAGGCTGTGGCTCACGCCGATTCCGATCTTCGGCGGGAAGCGGCGTTGCCAGCGGGGCGCTCACGGCCGAATCGGCCCCGCGGCGCTCGAGCCTGGCGGGTGGCTTCCTCGCCTCTGCCCCACTGCCGCCGCCTCCTCCACCGGGACCCGGCGTCATCAGATAGACCAGCCGCGGATCCAGGGCCGACTCCGCCCGCGCAGTAGCCGGAGCGCCGGAAGTCAGCCACAGAACGAGCAAGCACAGCAACAGATGAACGCCAGACGACGCGAGGAGCGTTGCGCGGGCGGCGGGCGGCGACGCTGGATTGAGCCGCGAGGCCATGGCGAAGAGATCAGGCCGCGGCAACGTGCGAACGGCCTCTCTCGTTCTGGCGCGCAGGGCCGGAATCGTTCGGATGATGTCGTCGGTCGTGAAGAACCGTGTTCCAGGAATCGAGCGCAGTGCACCCAGCGCGACCAGCGATTCCACGCTCTCGGCTGGAACTCCGGCCGCACAGGCGATCTCATCCACGGTGTAAACGTCCGCAGGGCCGTGCAGAGACATTGATTCCCGCTTTGGCGGGCAATTTCCTTGCCTTTGCCGGAGCGGGCAGATTCAAGGCCGATCGCCCCAGCTCGCGGCCAGTGTGCTTGATTATGGACGAAGGGCCTGTCCTCCGGGCAGGAGTCGGCAGGCGTCCGTCACGGCCTTTCGCCCACGGGCGGGACTAGGAGCTCTTGAGGCCTTCGGTGAACGATCGACCCTCGCGCGCCGCGAGCAGCCGCACGGCGACGAATCCTGCGGCCTTCAGCACCGCGGCAGATCCACCGCCCTCCTCAAAGGCCGAGCTCGGTTTCGGGCCGGCGCGGAACAGGCCAGCGAGGCCTGTACGTGGCCCCGCCTCGATGACGAGCACGCGACCACCTTTACGGAGAACACGGTGACAGGCTTGCGCCACGCGAACGCGATGCTCCTCGTCGAACGATGCGAGAAGACCGTCGACACTATGAATGACCACGCTGTCGAAGCTCTCGGGTTGAAACGGAAGTGCGTCGAGCGGCGTGACAGCGACATCAGCAAGTGCACCGGCTTCCGCCGCGGCGTTCCGCGCGCGCGCGGCGGACGCCTCGTCGCCAACGGCGATCGCGGCGTGTCCGCTCAACCCCGGTTTCGCCGCGAGCGCGCCCGTGAGCGCCGGGTCGTCGATGCCGATTTGCAGGACGCGCTCACCCATGCGCACGCCGCTCATCGCCACGGCGAGCGGCTCGCGTGGTCGCACCGACTTACGCAAAAACATGCGCATTTCCTCATGATATAGTGGCCGATTGTGACTCCACCACTCGACATTGCGCCTGCGCAGGGAAAGCTTGGTGTCCTGCTCGTCGGCCTCGGGGCCGTGAGCACGACGACCATCGCCGGCGTCATGGCCATCCGCAAGGGGCTGGCGCCGCCCATCGGCTCACTGACCCAGATGGGCACCATCCGCCTTGGGAAACGGACTGAAGCACGGGCGCCGAGGATCAAGGACTTCGTTCCGCTCGCCGACCTGAACGACATCGCGTTCGGCGGCTGGGACATCTTCGAAGAGGATTGCTACGCGGCCGCCCGGACAGCCGGCGTGCTCGAACCGGAGCAGCTCGATCGGGTGCGGCCCGAGCTCGAGGCCATCAAGCCGATGCCGGCGGTGTTCGATCAGCGCTACGTGAAGCGTCTGGACGGGCCGAACGTCAAGAAAGGCAAGAACAAGCGCGATCTCGCGGAGCAACTCGTCTCCGATATCCGCACCTTCAAGCGTGCCAACGGCTGCGACCGCCTGGTGATGATCTGGTGCGGCAGCACCGAGGTGTACATGAAGGAGACCGCGGCTCACGCCAGCGTGTCTTCCTTCGAACGGGCGCTCGAGGAGAATGACGAGTCCATTCCGTCGAGCATGATTTACGCCTACGCGGCGATCCGGGAAGGTCTGCCGTTCGCCAACGCCGCGCCGAACCTGACTGCGGACGTCCCGGCGATGCTGGAGCTCGCGGCCCGGACGAAATCACCGCTGGCCGGCAACGACATGAAGACCGGGCAGACGCTGATCAAGACAATCATCGCGCCTGGGTTGAAGGCGCGTCTGCTCGGCGTCAAGGGCTGGTACTCGACGAACATCCTCGGAAACCGCGACGGCGAAGTGCTCGACGATCCCGAGTCGTTCAAGACGAAGGAAGAAAGCAAGAAGTCGGCGCTGGAGTACATCTTCCAGCCGCACCTCTATCCCGATCTGTATGCCGACCTCTGCCACGTGGTTCGCATCAACTACTACCCGCCGCGCGGCGACAACAAGGAAGGCTGGGACAACATCGATCTCATCGGCTGGCTCGGCTACCCGATGCAGCTCAAGATCAACTTCCTCTGCCGCGACAGCATTCTGGCCGCGCCAATCGTCCTCGACTCGGCGCTGTTCCTCGATCTGGCGAAGCGCGCCGGCATGTCGGGGATTCAGGAGTGGCTCTCGTTCTACTTCAAGTCGCCGATGCACGCTCCCGAGGTCTATCCGGAGCACGACCTGTTCATTCAGCTGATGAAGCTGAAGAACACGCTCAGGCACATGCAGGGCGAGGAGCTCATCACGCACCTGGGGCGCGAGTACTACGACTAGCAGCTGAAACAGGATTTCCCGAGGGCGTCACTTTGTCTTCACGACGCTTTCTCCATATCGCCAACGGCACGTCGACGACAGGCACGTTCCCCGCGGCCGGAATCCCGGGGGCATCGTCGATCTGGGCCGACGTGCTGCATGAAGGCCCTGTTCCCGGCGGCTTGTCGGAGGACGAGTTGATTGCCGTGCGGGCTCGTCATCTCAACGACGGCTCCGCCGAGGACGCGGGCTACGACGACATCGCCGCGGCGCTGAAACAGTGGCGCGCGGTCATCGACCAGCACGATGCCTACGACGAGCTCGTGTTGTGGTACGAGCACGATCTGTTCGATCAGCTGAACCTGATTCAGGTGCTCACGCACATCCGCGAATCAGTGCCCGCGCGGAAGACCGTGAGCGTGATCTGCATCGGAGCGTTTCCAGGGCGGCCGGACTTCAAGGGCCTCGGCGAGCTGACGCCCGAGGAGCTCGGGCCACTGTTCGAGACGCGTGAGGCGGTCACGGACGAACAGTACACCCTGGCCAGCCGCGCATGGCAGGCGTTCCGGGCGCCGTCCCCGGTGGCGCTCCAGGATCTCCTGCGGACGGACACGTCGGCCCTGCCGTTTCTCGGTCCCGCGCTCGCGCGTCATCTCGAAGAGTACCCGTGGACGACGGACGGGTTGTCGCGAACCGAGAGACGCGTGCTCGAGCTCGCCAGCGCGGCTCCCATCGATACGCATGCGACATTCCCGCGCATGCACGAACGGGAAACGGCCTTCTACGTCGGTGACAGTTCGTACTGGCACGTCGTCGAAGGTCTGTCGTCGTCATCACCTGCGCTCGTGGAGTTGACGACGCATAAGGACGCCGATGGCACGGTTCCCCCGGGCACGATCTCGCTGACCGATTTCGGACGGGCGGTGCTGTCGCGCGCTGAGGACCGGGTGCGCCGGGTGGGCTTCGATCGATGGCTCGGCGGCGTGCACCTCTCAGGATCGGGTCCGATGTGGCGATGGGATCCCGCACAAAGCGAAATGGTCATGGCTTAGGGTCCCCGCCTTCGCGCTGTTTGATCGCGGCGCGCTTCGGCGGGCAAGCCCCCGCACCTTCGCGCCCGCCTTCGCGCGCTGGGGTCGAGTCGCGCTACGGCGCGGCAGGCCCTCGCACCTTCGCACCCCGCACCTTCGCACCCGCCTTCGCGCCGTTTGATCGCGGCGCGCTTCGGCGGGCAAGCCCCCGCACCTTCGCACCCGTACCCCGGTGTATCCTGATCGGCCATGTCCCAGAAGGCCCCTGCGCCCGAGCTCGCCGATCTTCTTCAGGAAGACCGGACGTTTCCGCCATCCACTGCATTTCGCACCCAGGCCAACGTGCGCGACGAGGGCATCTATGCGCGCGCCGATGCGGATCCCGAGGCGTTCTGGGCGCGGTTCGCGTCCGAGCTGGAGTGGTTCTCGCCGTGGACGCGCGTGCTCGACTGGAATCCTCCACACGCGAAGTGGTTCGTCGGCGGCAAGTTGAACGCGAGCGTGAACTGCGTCGACCGCCACGCGCGCGGGCCGCGGCGCAACAAGGCGGCGCTCATCTGGGAAGGTGAGCCAGGCGACCGCCGGACGCTCACGTATTTCGACCTGTACCGCGAAGTGAGCCGGTTCGCGAACGTGCTCAAGTCGCTTGGCGTGAAGCGGGGCGACCGGGTGGCCATCTACCTGCCGCTCGTGCCGGAGCTGGCGATCGCGATGCTGGCCTGCGCGCGCATCGGTGCGACGCACTCGGTGATTTTCGGCGGCTTCAGCTCCGAGTCGCTGCGCGATCGCATCAACGATGCCGAGTGCGTGCTGCTCGTGACCGCGGATGGCGGCTGGCGGCGCGGACAGGTCGTCCCGCTCAAGCAGCTGGCCGACGAAGCGCTGAAAGACACGCCCTCGATCCGCAACGTCGTCGTCGTACAGCGGCTGCACGGCGCGCCTGTTCCGGTGCACATCAAGGAGGGCCGCGATCACTGGTATCACCGCCTGATGCAGGAGGCCTCTCACGTGTGTGAGCCGGAACAGATGGACGCCGAGGACATGCTCTACATCCTCTACACGTCCGGCACGACCGGAAAGCCCAAGGGCATCGTCCACACGACGGCGGGTTACCTGGTGGGCACGTACGCCACCGCGCAGTGGGTGTTCGACTACAAGGACGATGATGTCTACTGGTGCACTGCCGATATCGGCTGGGTCACGGGCCACAGCTACGTCGTGTATGGTCCGCTGGCAAACGGCGCGACGGTGGTCATGTATGAAGGCGCGCCCGACTGGCCGCAGCGCGACCGCTTCTGGGAGATTGTCGAGCGCTACGGTGTCACCATCTTTTACACCGCGCCGACGGCGATTCGCGCGTTCATGCGATGGGGGACCGAGTGGCCGGCCCGCCGCGATCTCACGAGCCTGCGCCTGATCGGCAGCGTCGGTGAACCGATTAATCCCGAGGCATGGGTCTGGTATCACCGGTTCATCGGCGGTGAGCGGTGCCCGGTGGTCGATACGTGGTGGCAGACGGAGACCGGCGCGATCATGATCACGCCGCTTCCCGGCATCACGAGCACGAAGCCGGGATCGGCGACGCGGCCGTTCCCGGGAATCCGCGCCGAGTTGAAGAACGACAAAGGCGAGACGCTCGAAGGCGTGGCCGGAGGGCTGCTCGTGCTGACCCGGCCATGGCCGGCGATGCTGCGCGGCATCTACGGCGATCCCGAGCGGTATGTCACGCAGTACTGGAGCCGGTGGACGCCCGACATCTACGTCACCGGCGACGGCGCGAAGCGCGATCAGGATGGATTCTTCTGGCTCCTCGGCCGGGTCGACGACGTGCTCAACGTGGCGGGGCACCGGATCGGGACGATGGAAGTGGAGAGTGCGCTGGTCGATCACCCGCGCGTGGCGGAGGCGGCCGTCGTCGGCCGTCCGCACGAGATCAAGGGCCAGGCCGTGGCCGCTTTCGTCACATTGAGGGAAGGCAACGCCCCTGGCGAGATGCTGGTGGCAGAGCTCAAGGAACACGTGGTCAAGAAGATCGGCGCCATTGCCAGGCCCGACGACATCCTGTTTGCCGCGGATCTGCCGAAAACACGCTCGGGGAAGATCATGCGGCGTCTCCTTCGGGACATCGCGGAGGGAAAGGCGCTCGGTGATACGACGACGCTCGCCGATCCCGCGGTCGTGGCGAGGTTGAAGGAGCAGTATGGGGATGAGCACTGACGGACCGTTCCGGGTTCCTTGTTCCGGGTTCCGGGTTCGACCGGTTCGGGAGTTCTCGAGTTCAAAGTTCTTCGTTCCGGGGTTCGCTGTTCAAGGTTCGTAGTTCGGGGTTCGGGGTTCGGGGTTCGTAGTTCAGGGTTCGGGTTCGTAGTTCAGGGTTCAGGGTTCGCTGTTCAGGGTTCAAGGTTCGCGGTTCAGGGTTCCCGCGCGGGAACCTGCTGTCCGTCCCGCCCGTAAACTGTACTCATCTATGTCCCTTATCGAGACACGCGACCTGTGGAAGACGTACATCATGGGCAGCGAGGAGATTCATGCGCTTCGCGGCGTGTCGATCCAGATCGAGCGCGGCGAATACGTGGCGATCATGGGGCCGTCGGGCTCCGGCAAATCGACCTTGATGAATCTCATCGGATGCCTGGATACGCCGAGCAAGGGCAGCTACCTGCTGAACAACAAGCAGGTCAGCCAGATGAACGACAACGAGCTGGCGAGGATTCGCAACGAGGAGATCGGCTTCGTCTTTCAGACGTTCAACCTGCTGCCGCGCGCGACGGCGCTGCAGAACGTCGAGCTGCCGCTCGTGTATGCCGGCGTCTCGGGACACGACAGGCGCGCCCGGGCGAAGGCTGCCCTCGAGAAGGTGGAGCTCGCGAGCCGCATGAGCCATCGGCCGAACGAGCTGTCGGGCGGGCAGCGTCAGCGCGTCGCCATCGCGCGCGCGTTGGTGAACGACCCTTCGATCCTTCTGGCCGACGAGCCCACCGGCAATCTCGACTCCAAGACGGGCAACGAGATCATGGCGCTCTTCGCCCGGCTGCACCAGGCCGGTAACACGATCATCCTGGTGACGCACGAGGCCGACATCGCCGCCTACGCGCATCGGACAATCCATCTGCGCGACGGCAACGTGGAAACCGACGAGCGGGGCCATCAGGTGCCGCAGGACACGACGAAGGAGCCGGCCCTCACGCAGCCGCCGGGATGAAGCTCTCAGGCAGTCGGCTCCGCTCCCGCTGTAAGCGAACCGCTGGGCGGACCTGAAAGTCCGCCTCTGCGACTCCGGGCGGACTACACTCAAGGCGGACCTGACTCATGCGGTTTCTTTGGTCGTTCGCAATCGCCGCTGCCGCAGTCCTCCTTGCGGGCCAGAGTGTCTCGACACAGGTCGCGATTGGCGACCTGACTGTGCCGGCCGACAAGCTCTCCGCAGGGTGCAGCCTCTCGCCCGGCGCATCGCGCGTTGCGGATGGACGCAGGGTGACCTTCACCAATCTGCCGATCTCGATTCCCAGCAACCCCTGGACCGGCACCGACCGCGAGACGATCGCCACGATTCGCGAGCGGATGGGACTGGCGCCAACGGTTCCAGATCTCCCGCGTTCGGCGGCAGAAGCGGCGCGCTATCACCTCGAGCTGGCCGAGGGAATCGAAGAGGGTTACGCAGCCGTCTACACCAGCACCGGATCTGCGCCGGTAGTGGTGTACGCGCTGCGTCCGAACGGCGGTCCGGCTTCTCTTGAACCTGCGCGGTCGAACGCGAGGGACCGAATCGAGATCGGCGGGCTCGTGGCTCGCGTGGTGGGCAACGGCGATTCGTGTCAGCGATCGATCGAAGCGCACCTCCGAGCGCGGACAGCGAAGTAGCGAAGTAGCGAAGTGACGGATTCAATCCGTCAATCCGTCAATTCAAATCCGTAAATCCGTCAATTCGTCAATGAAGGATCATTTCGTCGCCGCCCAATGCCCGGGTCCGATCTGCTGCAGCGGCGCGTCGCGGTCGAACGTCGACGGGTCGAGCTGAATCCGCCGGCGCGGCGTATCCGGATCGAGCACTGGAATCGCGCTGAGCAACGCGCGCGTGTAAGGGTGCGTCGGATGCGCGAACAGCGCGCTCGTGTCCCCGAGCTCCACGACCCTTCCCAGATACATCACCGCCACCCGGCTGCAGATGTGCTCGACCAGACGCAGATCGTGCGCGATGAAGAGGTAGGTCAGCTTCAGACGCTCGCGCAGGTCGAGCAGGAGCCGGACCACCTGTGCCTGAATCGAGACGTCGAGCGCCGAGACCGCTTCGTCGGCAATGACGAGCGCAGGGTTCAAGGCGAGGGCGCGTGCGATGCCGATCCGTTGGCGCTGGCCGCCACTGAACTCGTGCGGATACCGGCTCTGATGCGAGCGCTCGAGGCCGACCAGCTCGAAGAGCTCGGCCACCCGTTCCCTGCGCTCCGGACGGCTACCGAGTCCGTGGATGATGAGCGGCTCCTCGACGATGTCTCCCACGCGCATGCGCGGGTTGAGCGACGAATATGGATCCTGAAAGACGATCTGCATGTCGCGGCGGGCCGCTCGCATGCGCGCCCGCGGAAACTGCAGCACGTCCTCGCCGCGAAACATCACGGCGCCCGACGTGGGCTCGATGAGGCGGAGAATGCAGCGGCCGGTCGTGCTCTTCCCGCTGCCCGACTCGCCGACCAGCCCGAACATCTCGCCCTCGTCGATGGAGAAGCTCACATCGTCGACCGCCCTGACGACGGCCGGCGGGCGAAACAGCCCCTGCTTCCGGGCGAAATGCTTTACCAGCCGCCGGACTTCGAGCAGGGCCATCAGAGACGGTCCGCGCTGGCGGAGGGCACCCGGAAGCCGCCGCCTCGTTCCTGCATGCCGGGCACCGAGGACAGCAGACGTCTCGTGTAGTCGTGCACCGGGTGCCGGAGGATCTGCCGGACCGGACCTTCCTCGACCAGCCGGCCCTTGTACATCACGGCGACGCGGTCGGCCATTTCCGCGATGACTCCGAAGTCGTGCGTGATCAGGAGCAAGGCGAGGCGAAGACGTGTCTTGAGCTCACGAAGCAGCTCGAGCACTTCTGCCTGAATCGTGACATCGAGCGCGGTGGTGGGCTCGTCGGCGATCACGAGCTGCGGCTCACAGGCGAGCGCGATCGCGATCATCACTCGTTGCCTCATGCCGCCCGACAGCTGATGCGGATAATCGCGGACCCGCCTGGCCGGATCCGAGATCCGTACAGCCTCCAGCAGCTCGATTGCCCGCGCGCGCGCGGCCGCCGGAGCCGCCTGTCCGTGCACGATGAGCGCTTCCGCGATCTGATCGCCGATGCGCATCACCGGATTGAGCGCTGTCATCGGCTCCTGAAAGATGAGGGCGATCCGGGCGCCGCGAACCGCCCGCATCTGGCCCTCCGAGAGACTCAACAGGTCGCGGCCTTCGAACAGCACACGGCCGGCTGTGATGCGGCCCGGCGGCTGCAGGAGGCGCATGACCGAGAACGCGGTCACCGACTTGCCGCTTCCTGACTCGCCGACCACGCCAAGGGTCTCGCCGGGGTCGACGTGGAAGGAGATGTCGTCTACGGCAGTGACCGTTGGACTTCCAGGAAACGTGACCGTGAGGTGCTGAACGTCGAGAAGCGGTCCAGACAGCATTCCCCTAAGCGCCCTCGTACTCGCCGAACACGCGCCGCATCGCGTCGGAGATTTCGCCGAGGGTCGCATGCTTCTCCACGGCATCGACAATTACGGGGACCAGGTTGTTGCCGCCACGGGCCGTGCGCTCGACCGCGTCGAGCGCAGCCTGCCAGTCATGTCGGCTCCGGCTGGCGCGGACGGCGCGTACGCGCTCGATCTGCTGCCTCTCGATCTCCGGATCGATCTGGAACATCTCCGCGGGAGTCCCTTGGAGGTCGGCATGTCGATTGAGACCGATGACTACCGACCGTCCCGAATCGATCGCCTGCTGGGCCGCGTATGCCGACTCCTGGATTTCCCGCTGGATGAACCCGGTGTCGATGGCGGCGAGCGTCCCACCAATCGCGGCGATGCGCTCGAGAAGCACGGAGGCCTCTCGCTCGATGCGGTTGGTCAGCTCCTCGATGGCAAAGGCACCGCCTACCGGGTCGACGGTGTTCGCGACGCCGCTCTCATGAAGGAGGATCTGTTGCGTCCTCAGTGCGATGGTGGCGCTCTCTTCAGTGGGCAGCGCCAGGGCTTCGTCTTTGGCGTTGCAGTGCAGCGATTGAGTACCGCCGAGGACGGCCGCCAGCGCCTGGAGCGTGACGCGAACGATGTTGTTGTCCGGCTGCTGCGCCGTCAGCGTGCTGCCGGCCGTCTGCGTGTGGAACCGAAGCTGCTGGGCGCGGGGGTTCGTGGCGCCGAACCGGTCGCGCATGAGTCGTGCCCAGAGGCGGCGGGCGGCCCGGAACTTCGCGATCTCCTCGAGGAAGTCATTGTGGGCGTTGAAGAAGAATGACAGCCGCTGGCCGAACTCGTTGACGTCGAGCCCGGCGTCGACGGCAGCCTCGACGTAGGCGATGGCGTTGGCGAAGGTGAACGCCACCTCCTGGACGGCCGTCGAGCCCGCCTCCCTGATGTGGTACCCGCTGATCGAGATGGTGTTCCAGCGGGGTACCTCGCGTTCACAGTAGGCCATGACATCCGTGACGAGGCGCAGCGACGCTCGAGGCGGATAGATGAAGGTGCCGCGGGCGACGTATTCCTTGAGGATGTCGTTCTGCACGGTGCCCGACAGGGTCTGCAGCCCGGCACCCTGACGCCGCGCGACCGCCAGGTACAGCGCCAGCAGGATGATCGCCGTGGCGTTGATGGTCATGGAGGTTGACACCCGATCGAGCGGGATGCCCTCGAGGAGCGTCGCCATGTCCTCGATGGAGTTGATGGCGACTCCCACGCGCCCTACCTCACCAGCTGCCAGTTCGTGATCCGAGTCGTAGCCGATCTGCGTGGGCAGGTCGAAGGCCACGCTGAGGCCCATGACTCCCTGCGAGAGGAGATACCGGTATCTGCGGTTGGATTGCGCGGCGGTCGCAAAGCCCGCGTACTGCCGCATGGTCCACGGCCGGCCGCGGTACATCGTCGGCTGGATGCCGCGGGTGAACGGAAAAAGACCGGGGAAGCCGATATCAGTGTCAGGGTCCATGCCGCCAAGGTCGGCAGCCGTGCGGAAGAAGCGTCGATCCGACCCTGAGGGCATCTGCGGTGCCGATTGTACTTGGAGCTACGCGGTTCGCTCGCTACGCGATCTCTTCGCTGGAAGCATCGACGCCCCGCCAGCCTCGTCCGCGTCCGTGGAGCGATGAGGCTGGCAAGTCGTCTGTTCGGTTCGTCGGGACACCGAAAACGCCGGTTTCTTGACACCTGACAGTCGGGACTCTAGAATGGATAAGCCTTCGAAGGCTAACTCCCTACGATTGAACACTTTTTGGCGCCTGGTCCTGCCCGGACTCCCAAGCCGGCCCGCGGGACGGGGAGCGCCCCGGTATCCCGGCCCGGTGGCGGTTCAGGAGGAGCAGTAATGGATGACGTCGTGAACCGGTTCGCCAAAGAGCTGGCCGACGCGATCGCCGCCGCCGTGTCGGAGAATCCGCAGGTCGAGGCATGCCGCGCCAAGGCGCGGGAAGCCGGGTTCGACATGCGCGTCACTCTCGAAGCGGTCGTCGGATTCGTCAACCGGACCAGCGGGAACCCGGTGACCAAGATCACGGCCCCGGCGCGGCTGCTTCCTGGCCGACGCGGTTTCGAACTGACGACCAATGATCGGCGTTTCCTGCGCTCGCTGCGGATCGGATGCGACGAAACGCCATCAACGGAGACGGTAGACAACAATTGATGGTGGTCCGGCTGAAGCCGGACACTACGTATCCTCACGCGCCATTGTCAGCCGATGCTCTACTTTGACTTTCCCTGGTTGGCCACGGCGGCCGCCGCACGCTTCGCGGCATCGGCATCGCCGAGGTAGAAGCTGCCGAGCGGCTTGAGCTCCTCGTTCAGTTGATAGACGAGCGGGATTCCGGTGGGAATGTTGAGCTCGAGGATGTCGCGGTCCGACACATTGTCGAGGTACTTGATCAGTGCCCGCAGGCTGTTGCCGTGCGCGACGATGAGGACCTTCTGACCAGACCGGATGGCTGGGGCTATCGTTTCGTTCCAGTACGGAAGGAATCGCGCCACCGTGTCCTTGAGCGACTCCCCGAGTGGCAGTTCCTCCGGTGGCACCGACCCATATCGCCGGTCGCGTGATGGATGTCTCGGGTCTTCGGGCGTGAGCGGTGGCGGCGGGATGTCGTAACTGCGGCGCCACTGCTTGACCGCCTCGTCGCCGAACTTGGCGGCGGTCTCCTGCTTGTTCAGTCCCTGCAGGTTCCCGTAGTGGCGCTCGTTGAGGCGCCACGATTTGTGGACGGGAATCCACATCACGTCCAGCTCGTCGAGCGCGATGTCGAGCGTTCGAATGGCTCGCTTCAGGACTGATGTGTAGGCAACGTCGAATTCGTACTTCTCCGCAGCCATCAGGCGGCCGGCCGCGCGGGCCTCGTCGCGTCCCTTCTCACTGAGATCGACGTCGGTCCAGCCGGTAAAGCGATTTTCCTTGTTCCAGGTGCTCTCGCCGTGGCGGAGCAGTACGAGTCGAAGCATGTGACTCAGATCTCCGCGAGCTGCCGGATCGCCGCACGCCCCGCATAACGGGCCGCGCTGCCGAGCTCTTCCTCGATCCTGAGCAGCTGGTTGTATTTCGCCACTCGATCGCTCCGGCTGGCCGAGCCGGTTTTGATCTGGCCTGCCGAGGTGCCGGCGGCGAGGTCAGCGATGGTGCTGTCCTCGGTTTCGCCGGACCGGTGCGAGATTATGGTCGTATAGTTCGCGCGGCGCGCGATCGCGATCGCCTCGAGCGTTTCAGAGACCGTGCCAATCTGATTCAGCTTGACGAGGAGAGAGTTGCCGACTCCTTCCTCGATACCGCGCCTGAGAATCTCCGGGTTGGTGACGAAGACGTCGTCGCCGACCAGCTGAACGCGATTCCCGAGGGCGCGCGTCAACGTCTTCCATCCCTCCCAGTCACTCTCCGCCACACCGTCTTCGATCGAGACGATGGGATAGTCACGGACCCATTCCTCGTACATCGCCACCATCTCACCGGCGCTTCGGGTGGGCTCGCCCGACTTCTTGAACACGTACGCGCCATCAGCCCAGAGCTCGCTCGATGCCACGTCGAGTGCGACGAAGACGTTCTCGCCCGCGGAGTAGCCGGCCTTGCCAATGGCCTCCACCACCACATCGAGCGCTTCGCGATTCGAGCGGAGATTCGGCGCGAACCCTCCCTCGTCGCCCACGCCGGTGGAATGACCGGCCTTCTTCAGGATGGCTCTGAGGGCGTGAAAGATCTCGACGCCGGCGCGCAGCGCTTCCGCGAAAGTCGGCAGGCCGAGCGGCATCACCATGAACTCCTGGAGATCGACGCTGCTGTCGGCGTGCGCGCCGCCATTCAGGATGTTCATCATGGGAGCGGGCAGCACGTAGGCACCGCCGGCAGGCGTGCGGCCGCTGAGATGCGCGAAGTGCTCGAAGAGCGGCCGTCCGCTCGCCGCGGCTCCCGCGCGGGCGGCAGCCATCGACACGCCCAGGAGCGCGTTGGCGCCGAGACGGCTCTTCGTCGGGGTGCCATCGAGCTCGATGAGCCGGCGATCGATAGCCTGCTGATCGAGAACGGTGCCGTTCAATGCCGCGGCAATCTCACCGTTGACGTTGGCGACCGCCTTGAGAACACCCTTCCCCAGGTACCGCTTCTTGTCACCATCGCGCAGCTCGAGGGCTTCGCGCTCACCCGTGGAGGCCCCGGATGGAACGGCGGCGCGGCCGAACGCCGTGCCCGCCCGCAGCTCGACTTCGACGGTGGGGTTGCCGCGCGAATCGAGGATCTCGCGTCCGTGAATGCCGGAAATCGTGGTCACGTCTCGGCTCCGTTGAAGACAGGTCCCTGGATGGTCAGACGTGCGCAGCGCCGCCGCGATCGGCCTCTGCCTCTGCGCGCAGCGCCCCTTCGCCGATTGGCGCGATGAGCGGCTCGTCCTCTGCCGTCACGACGACGACGCCGGATTCAGTGACGGTGTGACGCCGGCGATCCTCCTCGGCGTTGAAGCCGATGAGCGCACCGCGCGGAATCAACACGTCGCGATCGACGATTGCGCGCCTGATGCGCGCGTGCCGCCCGACGCGCACGCCCTGCATCAGGATGGCCCGATCGATGTCACAGAAACTGTGCACGCGCACGTTCGGGCACAGGATGCTGCCGGTGACGCGGCTCCCGGAAATGATGCAGCCGTTCGAGATGATCGAATCGAGTGCCTGACCGCAGCGCCGGCCTTCCTCGGCGAACACGAACTTCGCTGGTGGCGCCTGCGGCTGATAGGTGCGCAGCGGCCATTCCGGATCGTAGAGATTGAACTCGGGGTTGACATGGCACAGATCCATGCTCGCCTCGAAATAGGCGTCGAGCGTGCCGATATCGCGCCAGTACTTGGCCGCCTTCTTGTTTTCGTCGTAGAACCGGTACGAGTACACGGGCGCGGAGTGATGAATCAACGAGGGAATGATGTTCTTGCCGAAGTCGTGCTGCGAGTCGGCCTGGACGGCGTCGTCTTCGAGCGCGCGAACGAGCATCTCGGCTCGGAAGATGTAAATACCCATCGATGCCAGCGCGATATCGGGAGCGCCGGGCATCGGCACCGGGTTCTCCGGTTTCTCGGCAAATCCGGTCACGCGCTCACTCTCGTCGATGCTCACCATGCCGAAACGGCGCCCGTCCGCCAGCGGGACCTCGATCGTCGCCAGTGTCACGTCGGCCGCCTTTTCGACGTGAAAGCGCAGCATTTTCGCGTAATCCATCTTGTACACGTGGTCGCCGGACAGCACGATGACGTGCGACGGTGTTTCACGGGTGATGGAGTACAGGTTCTGAAAGACCGCATCGGCCGTGCCCAGGTACCAGTGCTCGCCGACCCGCTTCTGCGGGGGGAGTATCTCGATGAACTCGCCAAGCTCTTCGGACACCACGTTCCACCCCATGCGGATGTGGCGGTTGAGGGAGAGCGACTTGTACTGCGTCGCGATGAAGATGCGCCGCAGCCCCGAGTTGATGCAGTTGCTGAGGGTGAAGTCGATGATGCGGTACGGTCCGCCGAAGTGCACGGCAGGTTTGGCCCGCTCTTTGGTTAACGGATACAGCCGTTCGCCGACGCCGCCGGCGAGCAGAATGACGAGGATGTCGTCCAGATCCATCGAAACTCTTGGAGCGCCTGGCCTTCGGGCTCGCGACCGTGATCGACGGCTCCCGTCCGACCCGCCACAACGAAAAGATGGCAATCATAGCATGCGGGCGACGGAGGTCCCTGGCGCGGCGCTTCCGCCAGGACTCTCGTATCTCGAACTATTTACGGGAATTTCTGCAGTCCGTTGGTTTGACTTGCCCTGAACGTGGGGCCTATGATCGAGCGAATCCAGAATCTTGGATTCTCGAGGCTGGGCAGGACCATGACGTCACCCGACTTCGGGTTCGGGAGAAGAGAGCGAGCCATGCACATTCGTCGGGGCCCGATCGCGTGCTTACTGGGTGCACTGGCGGTGTTCAGTTCAGCGGTTCATCCACGAGCCGCAGATCAGGCGCCGCAGACGAAGCCGGCCGCAGAAGCCAAAGCATCGGCGGAGCAGCAGGATCTTTCGCTACTGACGGCCGTCATCGATGGCGTCGCGGCGGGAAAGCAGGCGGCGCCAACTGATGTGCGCGTCGCGTGGGTCAGCAACGACTTCATCCGCAGCACCGGTGATTCGGTCTACATTCCCTTCACGCTGAACATCGATCGCGGCGCCTTGAGCACCTCGACGGCAGCGCTGTACGTGCGCGTCGTCAACAAGGCCGCCGCGGGCACGAGCGCGATCACATTGCCCGGCGCCAGGCCGACATTCCCGTGGGACACGATTCACTTCGTCGACGTGCCGGTGGACGGAAACGTGCCGCGCGCCATTGCCTTGACGCCCGGGACCTACGAAGCCTTCATCGGCGTCAAGGAGAAAGGCACACCCGCTCCCGGAAGGATTGGGGTGGTGCGCCACGAGATCACCGTTCCTGCCCTGGGCGGCGCCGACCTCAATACGAGCAGCGTCATCCTGGCGCGAGGACTCGAGCAGTTGCCTGCACCGCTTCCAGCCGACAAGCAGCAGGACAACCCTTACGTGTTCGGGACGTTGAAGCTGACCCCCTCGCTCGACCACGTCTTCGCCAAGGCCGGCAAGCTGCAGGTGTTGTTCTGGATCTACGGCGCCTCACAGACGAACGGCAAACCCGACGTGACGGTCGAGTTCAACTTTCATCAACGGATGCCCGACGGCAGCCAGAAGTATTTCAACAAGACGCAGCCACAGGAGATGAACGAGAAGACGTTGCCGCAGGAATTCAACCTGACGGCCGGTCACCAGCTCCTGAGCAGCCTGGAGATCCCGCTGTCGAGTTTTCCGGCGGGCGACTATCGGTTGGAGATCAAGGTCACCGACAAGCCATCGGGCAAGTCGCTGACGAGAGACGTGAACTTCGAGGTCTCCGCCTCGTAGCGGAGCGATACGGCGCGGCGGGCTGCCGCCGCGCCTGCTTGTTACGTCACGCGTCGTTCCGACGACGCATGGCAGAAAGAGCACCGCGATGATCCGGTTTGTCACCCGCTGGTGTGTTCTCGGTACGGCGGTGACGCTCGCGTTTGCCTCCGCCGCTTCCGCTCAAGTGATCAAGCCACAGTCGAAGGCGCTTCCCGCGAAGGCGTCCGTCACAGCGGGAGAGCTTTACGGCACGATCCGGGATGATCGCGGCCGGCCGTTGTACGGCGCCGTCGTGTCGGCGATCGGATCCACCCAGGTTCTCCAGGTCACTGATCGAGACGGGCGATTTGCGTTTCGGAGTCTGCCGGCCGGCGAATACTTCGTAAGAGCCACCCTCAAGGGGTACGAACCGCCGCGCGGAGGCTATGTTCTCGTCACGGCCGGTGCGCGACAGGCGTGGTCGGTCGAGATGAGTCGCCTTGGCGACGACACTCCCGTCATGACCGCGGGCGTTGGCGGCGAGAGCACCGGCGCCGTGCCGAGTCTCCCGGGCGAGCGCAATACCAGCGAGGCGGCATGGCGGCTGCGTCGGATTCCGCGCGGTGTTCTGAAGGAGACGGCTTTCGCGCCGATCGACAAGGATCCCGAATCCATCGAAGGGTCGCTCTTCAATCTCGGACGCGCAGTCGGCTCTCCGGCACGCCTGGCATCGTCGTTCTTCGCGGATCTCACCCTGCGCGGGCAGATCAACCTGCTCACCACCACGTCGTTCGACCGGCCGCAGGATCTCTTTTCGTTCACGTCGGGATCCCCCCGGCCAATCGCGTATGTGTCTCTCGTGGCGCCCACGCAGGATGGCGACTGGATGGTCCGTGGTTCGGTGACCCAGGGTGATATTTCGTCCTGGATCCTTGCAGGGTCCTACGCCCGGCACATCGACGCCACGCATCGCTACGAGGCCGGTGTCTCCTACAGTACTCAGCAGTATCAGGGTGGAAATCTCGAGGCGATTGCCGCGATGGGCGAGGGTCGTCGCAATGTAGGCGAGCTCTACGGTTACGACACGTGGACCGTGAACAATCGCGTCACCCTTGGGTACGGCGGCAAGTACGGCAACTACTGGTACCTCGACGATCCCTCGCTGGTCAGCGGTCGATTGAGCATCAGCTACCGGCCATCTCCGGTCGATCCACTGACCGTGCGTCTCTCGGCGTCGCACCGCGAGATCGCTCCGGGCGCCGAGGAGTTTGCCGCTCCGACCATCGGACCATGGCTGCCGCCTCAGCGAACGTTCTCGTCGCTGTCGCTCGCCACGGGGCTCTCTCCCGAGTCGGTCAATCACGTCGAGTTTGCCGGCGAGGGTCAGGTCCGCGGGTCGGTTGTGATCGGCGTTCGCGCCTTCCATCAACGGATCGAAAACCAGATGGTGACGCTATTCGGCGTAGCGGTGGCCGAGGTGCCGCCAACTCCCGGCCACTACCATATCGGAACGGCCGGCGATTACAGCGCGTTCGGATGGGGCGTCGGCGTGCGCCGGAGCCTGAACGGCGGCGTGCAGGCCTCGTTGGAGTACACGCAGTTCAGCGCCAGCCCGCGAAGGTATCCGGCAGAGGACACGCTCATCGTGATCTCGCCGGCGCTGCTGCGCCGCGAGGAGCGGATTCACGATTTGACGGCCACTCTCAACACGCGGGTGTCGGCCACTGCGACGCGTTTCCTGGTGGTGTACAAGCTGAACACCGCTTATGCGGACTCCCGGACCATGGGCCCCCTCGCCGACGCGCGCTTCGAGGTCCAGGTCAATCAGGAGCTGCCGTTCCTGAACTTCACCGGCGCCGAGTGGGAGATGCTCGCGGGCATCCGAAACATCTTCCGCTCCGACCTGTTCGACGGCTCGGTGTATGACGAGCTCCTCGTGGTACGGCCTCCGAAACGCGTCGTGGGAGGCCTGACCGTCCGCTTCTGATTCCAGCCCGGCCTCGGCGCCGGGTTGGAATGAAACCCGCACAGGAGACGGGGACCCCGCATCCTGGGCTTCAAAATGGGGAGACATTTGCTGTCTCCCCTTTTTTGACGTTGATTTCTCGTCCATTTGATTGAATGGCGAATTCCGTTCCTTGGATCTCGTGGCAGCCGTCGCTCTGGCGATCGTGGCTCCGGCCCACCGCGCCGGTCCTCGTCGTCGCGGCGTTGCTGTGCCTCGGATTCGCAAACCTGACGGCCAAGGCCGCCGTCTGGCGGACCTTCGATGACGGTGTGCTCTGGAAGGCGACCGATGAGGGGATCGTTGCCGCGGAGATCGCTGCCGACGGTCCGGCAACGGCCCGGCTCGAGCGAGGCGATTCACTCCTCGCCATCGATGGAACGCCGGTCCTGACCGTGGACGATGCCTGGCCCGTGTTGCAGGCCGCGGCGGCGAGCGCCCGCGCCGCGTCAACCGACACGAGCCGCGCTCCGGTGTTGTCCTACACCGTGATTCGGCCGGGGAGCCCTGCGCCGGTCACCGTTGCACTCACACCGAAGTTGGAAAGTCCCGGCGCACTCTATTTCGTGCTTGCGGCCGTGGGCGTGTTCACGCTGCTCGTTGGAGGGGCTGTACGGCTGCGGCGTCCGACGGATCCCGCGACCCTCCACTTCTTCTGGCTCTCGGTTGCCTTCTTCGGCGTCCTGACGTTCTCGTTTACCGGTCAGCTGAATCGTGTCGACTGGGTGTTCTACTGGGCCGATGAGATCGCGATGCTGGCCCTGCCGCCGCTCTTCCTGCACTTCACCCTGGTGTTTCCTGATCGGCCGCGCCGGTGGCGCAACGGTGCGGTTGCGCGCGCAGTCGTGATCGCGGCGTACGTGCCGGCGATCGTCCTGGGCTCGGCGCGCGCATTCGCCCTGTCGTGGCAAGCAGCCGATCCAGCGGCGGTCGAAAAGGCGATCCGCATCCTCGAGGGTTGCGACTACTTGTATCTGGCCGTCTGCGTGGTCGGTGGATTGATCGGGTTGTCCGGCGCCTTGACCCAGGTCTGCACGATTACGGCGCGACGCCAGTTGCGGTGGATCGCGCTCGGGACGGCGCTCGGCGGCGTGCCGTTCGCGCTCTTTTACGCGCTGCCCTACTCGCTCGGCGTCAAGCCGGTCCTGGCGATGGAGCTGTTCGCGATCCCGCTCAGCATCATCCCGCTCGCCTACGCGTCGGCGATCGTCCGCTACCGGCTGCTGGACATCGAGATCATCGTCAAGCGGAGCGTCGTCTACGTGGCGGCGCTCTGCGCACTCGTGGTCATTTATGCCGTCCTGCTGCAGGCCGCGCGGCGGTTCTTCCGTCCCGACAGCGACGGGTATCAGTGGGTCATCGCGCTTCTGGCGACGCTCATCGCCGTACTGCTCGTTCCGCCGGTCAAGAACGCCGTGCAGACGCTGCTGGATCGAGCCTTCTATCGCGACCGTTATGACTACCGTCGTGCGCTCGTCGGCTTCGCCCGCGACCTGAACAGCGACCTCGATCTCAATCGCCTCGCCGAGCGCCTCGTGTCGAGAGTGATGGAAACGCTGCTGGTCGATCGAATGGCACTCATGCTCGAGAGCGACGCCGGAGTGCAGTTCACGTCGGTGCGTGCGTCGGGCTTCGGCGACGCGCGTCCGCCGGCGCTTGCCCGGCGCTCAGGCGTCGGGTCACGACTGGCAAGCGGCCACATCGTCGCGCTCGACGACCCGATGGCCGTCGGCCGCTTCACCGTCGAAGAGATCGAATTCTGGCGTGACGCCGGGCTGTATTACTTCGTCCCGTGCGTGGCGAAGGAGGGGACGATCGCCGTGCTCGCCCTCGGCCGCAAGTCGACCGGGGCTCACCTCAACAGCGAGGATACGGCGCTGCTCGCGGCGGTGACGGGTCAGATCGCGACAGCGCTCGAGAACGCACGGCTGTATCGACAGCTGCACGTCAAAGCACTCGAGCTCGACCGGATGCGAACGTTCAACGAGAACATCCTCGAGTCGCTCGACGACGGGCTGCTGGTGCTCAACTTGAACGACCGCGTCCTGCGCTGGAACACGGCGCTCGAGCAGCTGTACGGCATCACGAGCGCCGACGCGACCGGCTGTTCCCTTGACGAGCTGTTCGACGCCCCCTTCGTCGAGGCGATCCGTGCGGCGCGCCAGGAGCGTCCGGGCGGGGCGACCATCGCGCGCCTCCCGCTCGTGCCACGGGGCGAGCGTGCCGGCTCCAGTCTCACCGTGAACGCAGCTGTCGTGCCGCTCCGTGCCTCGGCGGCCGCCGGCGTCACGACGATTGGCACAATCGTGATCGTCGAGGACGTGACCGCCCGCGTGCAGCTCGAGGAGCAGCTGCAGATCTCCGAAAAGATGGCCTCCATCGGCCTGCTGGCTGCCGGCGTGGCCCACGAGGTCAACACGCCGCTCACCGGCATCTCGAGCTTCACCCAGATGCTGCTCGAAGGAGCCGATCCCGAGGATCCACGCACGCGGCTCCTCGAGAAGATCGAGCGCCAGACATTCCGGGCCGCGAGAATCGTCAACGGCCTGCTCAACCTGTCGCGTCCCGTGGACGCGTCGGCAGAGCGCGTGCCAGTCGACCTGAATGCCGTCATCACCGATGTGCTGGCGCTGCTCGAGCACCAGTTCGAGACGCACCGGATCAAGGTGCGGCGCGAGCTCTCCGACACGCCGATGATCGTGCTCGGGATGGAGCACAAGCTGCAGCAGGTCTTCCTCAATCTCTTCCTGAACGCCAAGGACGCGATGCCCAAGGGTGGGTGGCTGTCGATCAGCACCCGTCGCGAAGCGTCGCGTATCATCGCCGAAGTGGGAGATACGGGTGCCGGCATTCCGAGCGAGAACCTCACCCGCATCTACGATCCGTTCTTCACGACGAAGGTGATCGGCGAGGGGACCGGCCTCGGGCTGTCGATCAGCTACGGCATCATCCGGGAGCACGACGGATCGATCGACTGCGAAAGCGCCGTCGGTCAGGGCACCCGCTTCATCCTCTCGCTGCCGTCGACCTCCGTCGACCGCACCGCGCCGGCGGCACAACGCCAGACGGGTATCCGGTGATGCACCGCAACGGTTCCATCCTCGTCGTCGACGACGAAGAGATCATGCGGGAGATCCTCGAAGCGCTGCTCACGCGTGACGGCTACGACGTACGGCTGGCGTCGACCGGTGCCGAAGGCGTGGAGCTGGCGAAATCGGTGTCGTTCGACGCGGCCGTCGTCGACGTGATGATGCCGGGGATGGATGGTCTGCAGACCCTCGCCGAGCTGAAGAGGCTGGACGATGATCTGCCGGTGGTGATGATCACCGCGTTCGCCTCGGTTGAGACCGCGATCTCGGCGATGAAGAGCGGCGCCTTCGACTACATTACGAAGCCGTTCAAGAACGACGAGGTGCTCATCGTTCTGCGCAATGCCGTCGAGCGCCGCCGCCTCATGGCCGAGAATACCGCGCTCAAGCAGAACCTGCAGGCGCAGGCCGCGCGGTTCTCGGGCATCATCGGCCGCAGTTCGCGGATGAAGCAGGTGTTCAACCTCATCATCCAGGCGGCGCCGAGCCGCTCCACGATTCTCATTACCGGCGAGAGCGGTACTGGAAAGGAGCTCGTCGCCCGCGCCATCCATACGAACTCGCCGCGCGTGGACCGTGCGTTCGTCACCGTCAACTCGGGCAACCTGCCGCCGGATCTGCTCGAGTCGACGCTCTTCGGCCACGTCAAAGGCGCCTTCACGGGGGCGGTCTACCCGAAGAAGGGCCTCTGCGACATGGCCGACAAAGGCACCATCTTCTTCGACGAGATCGGCAACATCTC
>DASUGH010000194.1:0-2856 GCA_036274155.1 Vicinamibacterales bacterium
ATGGTCATCTCGAAAAAGCACATCCCGCGGCGCACGTTCCTTCGGGGGATGGGTGTCACCCTGGCCCTGCCGCTTCTCGATTCCATGATTCCCGCGCGCACGCTCATCGCGCAGACGGCGGCGAAGGGCACACCGCGGATCGGTTTCGTCTACATCCCGCACGGCGCCATCATGGACAAGTGGACGCCGGCCGCGGAGGGTGCGGGTTTCGAGTTCACGCCGATCCTGAAGCCGCTCGAGAAGTACCGCGACAGCCTCAACGTCATCTCGGGTCTGGGCCACAAAGCCGCGGACACGACCGCCGTGCACTCGCTGAGCCCGACGACCTGGCTGAGCGGCGTCCGCCCGAAGGCCACGCAGGGCGTTGACGCCTACGCCGGCATCACCGCCGATCAGATCGCGGCGCAGGCGATCGGCCAGGACACGGTTCTGCCGTCGATGGAGATCGCCACGGAGGATCATTCCGGCCTCATCGGCACCTGCGATCGCGACTACGGCTGCATCTACATGAACACGCTGTCGTGGCGGACGCCGACGACGCCGCTGCCGATGGAGATCAACCCGCGCAAGGTGTTCGAGCGGATGTTCGGGCAGGGCGGCAGCGCGGCCGAGCGGGCGGCGCGCATCCAGGAAGACCGCTCGATCCTCGACGCCATCACGAAGGAAGCCTCATCGCTGCAGCTTCGTCTCGGGCCGTCGGATCGCCAGACGATGAACCAGTATCTCGAGAACATCCGGGAGATCGAGCGGCGGATCCAGCGTGCGGAGAAGAGCCAGGGCGACGAGGGGCTGCTGCTGCCGGCGCGTCCGGCTGGAGTGCCGTTCGACTTCGAGGAGCACGTGCGGCTGATGTATGAGCTGATGGCGGTCGCCTATCAGGCGAACATCACCCGCGTCATCACGTTCATGGTGTCGCGCGAGGTCAGCAACCGCACGTATCCGCAGGTGAACGTGCCGGACGGCCACCACGCGATCTCGCACCACCAGAACCGGGCCGACAAGATGGAGAAGAACGTTCGCATCCAGACGTTCAACGTCGGCATGTTCGCCGAGTTCGTGGAGAAGCTGAAGAACACGCCCGACGGCGACGGCTCGCTGCTCGACAACATCGTGCTGCTCTACGGCAGCAACATGAGCAACAGCAACGCCCACGACCACTTCCCGCTGCCGAACCTCGTGCTCGGCGGCGCGGCCGGCCGGATGAAGGGCGGACGCCACCTGCGCTACCCGGATCACACGCCGATGACGAACCTGCTGGTCACCATGCTCGACAAGGCAGGCGTGAAGCAGGAGACGCTCGGCGACAGCACGGGGGCCCTCGCGAACCTTTAAACGAACAATGTGGGGCCGTCCTTCAAGGTCGGCCCGCGAACGAACCATGTAGGGGCCGACCTTCAGGTCGGCCCATCACGCTCCGGGTTCTATGACGACACGAATAACGGCAGTAACACTCGGTCTGGCACTGGCAGTGACGACGGCCCTGAGCGCCGCGCCGGCGGCGCCGCGCGACACGCGGCTCGTCGACGCCGTGAAGGCCGGCAACACGGCCGCCGCCACCGCCCTTCTGGCGAGGAAGGTTGACGTCAACGCCCCGGAGGCCGACGGCACGACCGCGCTCCACTGGGCGGTGCGCAACGACGACCAGGCGCTCGTCGATCGCCTCATTCGCGCGGGAGCGAACGCGAAGGCTGAGAACCGCTACGGCATGACGCCGATCGCGCTCGCCTGCCAGAACGGCAGCGCCCCCGTTGTCGAACGACTGCTCAAGGCCGGCGTCAGCGCCAATGCCACCGGACCACTGGGCGAGACGGCCCTCCATCTCTGCTCCCGCACCGGCAAGCCCGATGCGATCCGCGCGCTGCTCTCTCGCGGCGCCAGCGTCGACGTCATCGAGAACTGGCGCGGGCAGACGCCGCTCATGTGGGCCGCGGCCGAAGGCAACGCCGACGCGATGAAGGTCCTGATCGAAGCCGGCGCTGACGTGAACGCGCGCTCGTCGATCATCGTCTGGGAGCGTCAGCGTACCGAAGAGCCGCGCGACAAGTGGCTGCCGCCGGGTGGCCTGACGCCGCTGCTCTTCGCCGCGCGCGACGGCAAGATCGCCAGCGCGCGAGTGCTGCTCGACGCCGGCGCCGACATCAACATCGTCGATCCCGATCGCCACACCGCGCTGATCCTGGCGCTCAGCAACGGGCACTTCGACGTCGCCGGCCTCCTGATCGAGCGTGGCGCCGACGTGAACATGGAAGACAAGGTCGGCCAGACGGCGCTCTATGCCGCCGTGGACGCGCACACGGCCCCGGCCTCCAACCGGCCCGCGCCCCGTGAAACCGACGACACGCTCTCGAGCCTCGACGTCGTCAAGATGCTGCTGGCAAAGGGCGCGAAGGTGGACGCGGCGCTGCGCGCGCAGCTCCCCTACCGGACCAAGCTGGATCGCGGCGGCGACGGCGTGCTCGGAAACGGCACGACGCCGCTGATTCGCGCGGCGAAGGCGGCCGATGTGCCGGTCATCAAGCTGCTGCTGGAGAAAGGCGCCAACGCCAGGGCCGCGACGCGCAACGGCGTCACCGGCGTGATGATGGCCGCCAACGTCAACCGCGCGGAAGCGGACATGACGGGCCGCGCCAAGACGGAGAAGGACATCATCGAGGCGATCACGCTGCTGGTCGCCGCCGGTGCATCGGTCAACGGCGCCGAAACGCAAAACGGCCGCACCGCGCTCCATGGCGCCGCGCTCTGGGGTCTCACTGACGTCGTGAAGTTCCTGAAGGAGGCGGGCGCCGATCTCAACGCAGCCGACCGCCGCGGCTTCACGCCGCTCGATCATGCGCTCGGCCGCGCCGGCGGCTTCGG
>DASUGH010000195.1:0-9092 GCA_036274155.1 Vicinamibacterales bacterium
CCCCTGAGTTAAGCACGAACAAGGCCACGGAGGAACAAAAGAAAAACCGCTGAGTTCTTTGCGTAATTGCTTACGCGCTTCGTCAGAGGCGTCCTCTGACGGAGTCGGCAGCGGCCTCGCCGGCGCTCATGGCGTCCATCGTTCCCCCCGGCTCGATCAGGCCCAGGGCGGCGGCAGCGAGGCCGATGACTGTTGAGGGACGTTTGCCCGCGGCGCGGAAGTCCCTGACCCCGGTGTCGCCGCTCGCCTTAGACAGCTTCTGGCCATCCGCCTTGAGAATCAAGGGGTGATGAAAAAAGTGTGGCGCCGACGCGCGACCGAGCATCCGGGCGAGCTTGATCTGCCGGCCCGTCGACGGGAGAAGGTCCTGGCCGCGGATCACGAGGCCGATGTCATCGTTCATGTCATCCACCGTGACCGCGAACTGGTACGTCCAGTGCCCATCGCGATCCCGCAGGAGCAGATCACCGCATTGCTCCGACGGCCTCTGTACTATCTCGCCCAGCGCCAGATCGTTGAAACCCTCCGGCTCGTCGTCCAGTACGACGCGGATGCCGGTCCCGGGAGGGGGTCGATCCCCCGGCCGCAGCCGCCGGTGGCGGCAGCGCCCCGGATAGCGTTCCTGTGAAATCTCTTTGCGCGAGCAATCGCACGCGAACACATGGTGCGTGGCCTGCAGTGATGCGAGCGCGCGCAGGTGAGCGCCATCGTTGTCACTCTGCCGACGGATCGGATCGAGGCCTTCGTCGGGGACGAATCCGAGCCAGGCGAGATCCTCGAGGATGGCGTCCTCGAACGGCCGCCGGCTGCGGATGCGATCGTGATCCTCGATGCGCAGCAGCACGCGCCCCTTCAACGCGCGGGCGAGCCCCCAGACGTAAATCGCGTTCACCACGTGCCCGAGGTGGAGGTAGCCGGTGGGTGAAGGGGCGAAGCGCGTACAGATCATCGATGATGGATGATTGATGATCGATGATTTCAATTTCGAAATGGTGATCATCGATCATCATTCATCAATTCCGTGATCCCGTTCCTCTCCGGCGACGACCCGTTTCCTCCGGTCGACCTGGCGTTGCAGGTGCCGAATGGCCTGCTCGCCGCCGGGGCCGATCTCTCCACCGAACGGATCCTTGGCGCATACGCCGAGGGCATCTTCCCGTGGTTCGGAGACGACGATCCGATCCTGTGGTGGAGCCCCGACCCGCGCATGGTCCTTTACGCCAGCGACGTTCACGTGTCGCGCTCGCTCGGCAAGGTGCTCAGGTCGGACAGGTTGCGCGTGACGGCCGACACCGCGTTCGCCGACGTGGTGCGCGGCTGCGCCGAGGTCCGGCGCGATCACGAAGGCACCTGGATTACTGCGGAGATGGAAGAGGCCTACAACGAGCTCGCCCGGCTGGGATACGGACACTCGGTGGAAGTATGGAAGGGGGAGCAGCTCGTCGGCGGCTTGTACGGGGTGGCGATCGGGCGGATGTTCTTCGGCGAGTCGATGTTCTCGCGCGTCAGTGATGCCTCAAAGGTCGCCCTCGTGCGCCTGGCCCGGCAGCTCGAAGCCTGGGCGATGCCGATGATCGACTGCCAGATGTCCACGCCCCATCTGGCCTCCCTCGGCGCCCGGGACATTCCACGGGCCGATTTTGTCGGTGAAATTCGCACCCTGGTGCAGCAGCCGGCGATACCCGGTCCGTGGCGGTTCGACTTGTAAAATAGAGGGCAGTGCCAGCGCGTCCGGACGAGTCCATTCTTATCGATCCACAGAGCGACCAGCGGGTCGCGCCCCCACGCCTGTGGCGTGTGCTGCTGCACAATGATGACTACACCACGCAGGAGTTCGTCGTCTGGGTGCTGGAGTCGATCTTCCGCAAGGAACGTGCAGAGGCGTTCGACATCATGATGCGCGTCCACCGGACCGGAATGGGGATCGCCGGCGTCTATACCCATGACGTCGCGGAGACGAAAGTGAAGACCACGCGGCAGCTCGCGGAAGAAAACGAGTTTCCGCTGCTGGTGACCATGGAAATGGAATGAGCCAGAGTCCTGTTCCGTTTGCGCCGGAGACGCTGGAAACGCTGCACCGCGCGGTGCGCCTGGCCACCGATCTGCGCCACGATACGGTTGGCCTCGAGCATCTGCTCCTGGCGATCGCCGACGAGCCGCAGGCACGGCGGATTCTCGTCGCCTGCGGCGCCGACGTGTCGGCCTTGAAGCGCCAGCTGGAAGAGGTGCTGGCCAAGGCGTTTACACCGGTGCCGTCCTCGATCGCCGTCGAGCCCGAGCCGTCGGTCGGGTTCGACCGTGTGATGCAGCAGGCGACGATGCACGCCGCGATGTCGAGCGCGAAGCACGTGGACAGCGGGAGCCTCCTCGTCTTCATCCTGCGCGATGAAGAGAGCCACGCGGCATATTTCCTCCGGTCGCAGGGTGTCGATCGTCTGACGCTGCTCCGCGTGATCTCGCACGGGACGAAAGGCGAGGCGCCGGTCGTGCCGGCGACCGGCGAGCCCGCGCCGCCCAGCACCGATCCGCTCGAGGCGTACGCGACCAACCTCGTGGCGCGCGCCGCCGAGGGCAAGATTGATCCGCTCATCGGGCGGACGCTCGAGCTCGAGCGGATGATTCAGGTGCTCTGCCGGTGCCGGAAGAACAACCCGCTCCTGGTCGGCGAGCCTGGCGTCGGCAAGACGGCGCTCGCCGAAGGCCTGGCCTTGCGCATCCACGAAGGGAACGTGCCCGAGGCGTTGACCAACGCGAAGGTCTTCGCGCTCGACCTCGGCGCGCTCATCGCCGGCACGCGGTATCGCGGCGACTTCGAGGAACGCGTGAAGCAGGTGCTCGATCGCCTGTCGCGGGAAGACAACGCGATCCTCTTCATCGACGAGATTCATTCGCTGGTTGGCGCCGGGGCGGCGTCGGGCGGCGCGATGGATGCCGGCAACCTGCTCAAGCCTGCGCTCGCCAGCGGCACGCTCCGCTGCATCGGCTCCACCACGTTCGCCGACGTCAAGCAGTCGTTCGACCGCGACCGGGCGCTGTCACGCCGGTTCCAGAAGATCGACGTGCTCGAGCCGTCCGAGGCGGAGGCGCTGGAGATCCTCAAGGGGCTGCGCCCGCACTACGAAATGCATCACGGCGTGCGCTATACCGACGAGGCACTCGAAGCGGCGGTGTCGCTCTCGGCCAGGCATCTCCAGGATCTGCACCTTCCGGACAAGGCGATTGACGTGCTGGACGAGGCGGGGGCGGCGCAGAAGCTGTTGCCGGCGGATCGGAGGCCGTCCGAGATCGGCCCCGATCAGATCGAGCAGATCGTCGCCAAGATGGCGCGCGTGCCGGTGCAGGCCGTGTCGAGCGACGACAAGCGCGCGCTCCTGGAGCTCGACATCGCGCTGAAGCGCGTGATCTTCGGGCAGGACGAGGCGATCGATGAAGTGTCGTCGGCGATCAAGATGTCGCGGTCGGGGCTGCGCAGCGCGGACAAGCCGATTGCCAACTTCCTCTTCGCCGGGCCGACCGGCGTCGGCAAGACGGAGCTGGCCCGTCAGCTCGCACGGATTCTCGGCATCGAGTTCATCCGCTTCGACATGTCCGAGTACATGGAGAAGCACGCCGTCTCACGCCTGATCGGCGCGCCGCCTGGATACGTGGGCTACGAAGAGGGCGGCCTGCTGATCGACGCCATCCGCAAGACGCCGCACGCGGTGCTGCTGCTCGACGAGATCGAGAAGGCGCATCCGGACATGTTCAGCATCCTGCTGCAGGTGATGGATCACGCCACGCTGACCGATTCGCACGGGCGCAAGGCGGACTTCCGCCACGTCATCCTGATCATGACCACCAACGCCGGCGCGCGTGATCTGTCCGACCGGCGGGTCGGGTTCGCAGACAGCGCGGTCGGCGTCTCGTCGCGCGGCGCGCTCGAGCGCACGTTCACCCCCGAGTTCCGCAACCGCCTCGACGCGACCGTGACCTTCCATGCCCTCGGCACCGCCGAGATCGAACGGGTCGTCGACAAGCAGATCGACGAGCTGCGCAGCATGGTGGCGGCGAAGGGTGTCACGATCGAGCTGACCCCCGACGCGCGAGCGTGGCTCGCCGAGAAGGGCTTCGACCGGGCGTTCGGCGCGCGCCCCATGGCCCGGCTCATCGAGCGCGTCGTCAAGAAGCCGCTCTCCGAGGCGCTGCTGTTCGGCACGCTGGCCGAGGGCGGAGTCGTCCGCGTCGTAGTCGAAGACGGCAACATTCGTCTGGCACCGTAGTGTCCGGCTGGACCACCTGATTCGATGTCCATCGCCGACATCCGACGCGACTACAGCGGCGATCCGCTGAGCGAAACCGAGTCCGATCCCGACCCGTTCGCGCAGTTCGCGCGCTGGTTCGATCAGGTGCGCGACCTCGAGGCCGATCCCACCGCCTTCTCGCTCGCCACGACAACCCGTGACGGACGCCCCTCGGTCCGCACGGTCCTCCTCAAGGGCATGGACCATCGGGGCTTCGTCTTCTACACGAACTACAACAGCCGGAAGGCGGCGGAGCTCGAGGAAACCGGCCGTGCGGCGCTGCTGTTCTACTGGCCGTCGCTCGTGCGGCAGGTGCGTGTCGAAGGCATGGTGGAGAAGGTCGATGACGACGAGTCGGATGCCTACTTCGCGACGCGGCCGGTCGAGAGCCGGTGGAGCGTCTACGCGTCCAACCAGAGCGAAGTCATCGAGAGCCGTGCGGCGCTCGAGTCGCGCTATTCCGTCGCGCGCGAGACGTACGGCGACAAGATCCCGCGTCCGGCGTGGTGGGGCGGGTATCGCGTCATCCCGTCGGAGTTCGAGTTCTGGCAGGGAAGGCCGAGCCGCCTTCACGATCGCCTGCGATACCGGCGCGAAGCGGACGGGTGGGCGAGGGATAGATTGGCCCCGTAGCTGGCCGTCCCCTTCACGGCATGTTCGGTTGGGTGGTTTCACTCGTTGTACATGCGGAGGGCCCGATGAAGATCAAATCCATTGAGCAGACGCACACCCATGACGGGTTTGTGCACCTCCGCGTATTTTTCGACAAGGCGGATCTGGACCTGAAGAAGACGCCGTTCGGCGTCGCAATGACGCTGAGGGACTGCACCACTGCCGGTCAGCCCGGTGCCCCGGCGCTGCCACGGGCATCGATTCACATCGCCGTGCCGGAAGGCACGTGGCCGGCAAGGCTCGACGTGAAGTCCGCACGGACTGTCACGCTGACCGACGAGCCGACGTTTGTCGCGCCGATCCAGCCGCTGAGGCCTGGTGTGGAGCGTGTGCGTGATGATGAGCAGGACGAGGACGAGTTCGTCGCGGAGCCATTTCCAGCGCCTCAGATCGTTCCGCCCGATCCGAAACTCTACGAGCAGGCCGCCCGCGATCGCACGATTGGGAAGCTGTCCGCGATTCAGCAGTTCGGCCTGACCCCGGTGGTCCGCGTCGAGCTGCGGCCCGTGCGCATCACAGAGAGTGGATCCCTCGAACTGCAGCTCGAGATCGACGTCACGCTGGCCTATGGGCCGCGGCCGGAACGGCAATCGCCGGAGCGCGTGAAGTCCGTGCTCGCTGAATACGGAATCCATGATGTGGATGTCGAGCGGCTCAGGCCGATGCCCGAGCCCACGATCGTCTCACGCGCCCAGGCGAGGCGCCTGTCCGAGCTCGCGAAGGCCCTGGTGGTCAATCCCGACATGGTCCGTGACCGTTGGGTTCTGTTTCCGTCGGTCGAGCTGCCAGCCGACTATCTGATCATCACCGACAACCAGACGTGGGATGCCGCGTCGATTCGGCCGACCGGCACTGTGACTGGCGACATGGTCGCCGCGTTTCAGCGGCTTGCTGCGTGGAAGCGCAGCCGAGGGGTGACCTCCAAGGTCGTGACCGTGACCAACATCGTCGGCGGGCTTTACGGCGACTTTGTGACCGGATCGCGTGATCTGCAGGAGGTGATCCGGCGGTTCCTGAAGTGGGCGCACGCCAACTGGGGCGTTGCCTGGGTGTTAATCGGTGGCGACGTCAGCGTCGTCCCGGCGCGGCTCGCGGCCGGTGCGATTGAGGGACACATGGATGTCGGCAGCGACGACCCGCCCGGCAACAACACCTCGCACTGGACCGGGACATTTCTCAAGATGCACGTCGTCAACCCAGGCACGTGGTGGCCGGGCGGCTGGGCACCGGTCCTCACCAATGCCGGCACCGGACAGGTGATCCCCTTCGACGCCACCGGCGCCACCGCTGGCGGAGGACTCGGCTGGTACTACACGACCACTAACAGCTATGCGACGCGATCGACGGTCAGAACGGACTTTGTGCGCGTGAACGGCGCGGCGGCTGTGGTGAACGCACGTCTGCAGTGGCTCTATGAGTGGAACCTCATTCCGACCGACTTCTACTATGCGAGCCTCACGAGCTGGGTGATTGCCTTTCTCGAGATCGATATCTGGTTCGCCACGCTGCGCATCCCGTACGTTCATGTGCCGGCGCACGACTGGGACGCGCTCGACAATGGCCTCTATGGCCAGTTCGTCGGCGGTCGGGACGTGGACGGCGTGATCTGGCAGACCGACGTCAGCGTCGGCCGCGCACCGGTCCAGTCGGCGACGGAAGCCGGCACGTTCGTGGACAAGGTGATCGCCTACGAGAAGTTCGTAGCGCCGGACGGCACCTGGCTGGACGGTGACTGGCCGCGACGAATCGTGATCGCGTCCTCGAACTGGGGCGATCCCGTGACGATCCAACCAACCGCGTCGGCCACGCCCGGCGACAACCAGTTCCACGCCAGCGCCGGCGTCACCGTCTGCAAGCTGCAGAACACACCGGGCGCCTTCGACTTCCAGCTCATCGCCGACATCAGCGATTCAGACCGGCGCGAGCTCGCCTTCAGGACCACGGGTGGGACGGCACCAGGTTGGTACTTCGCCCGAAGCGCCACGAATCACACGCCGTCGAAGATCGACATCTCCCTGCCGTGGTTTACGTTCAGCTTCCCGATCCCGAGCCAGTGGATCGTCGTCCACGGCACCGCGGCGGAGCTCAATCCGCGCTGGTATCTGTTCGACAATGTCGCGCAGGACGGCTCGATGGCCGATCAGGAGCAGCTCCGCGAACAGCTCCGCACCGAAGTCCCCGGGTGGAACGTGGTGTCGCGACTGTACAAGGACGAGACGGACCTCACTCCGGCCCAGGCGGCCGCGGCCCCGATCCAGCATCTCACCAGCACCCGCGTGCGCGATGCGCTCAATGCGAGACCGCATATCGTCTCCCTGTCGGGCCACGGCAATTCAGACGGCTGCTGCGGCGCGAGCAGGTGGATGGCGCAGAGTCTCACCAACGGCTGGCATACCTTCATCGGTTACGCCGATTCATGTCTGACCAGCCAGTTCGACTCTGAGGACGCCTTCAGCGAAGACCTCTTGAAGAACCCGAACGGCGGCGCCGTGGCGTATGTGGGCAACTCGCGCTTCAGTTGGATCGGCGTCGGCGACGACCACCAGCGTGCGTTCTTCCATCGCCTGACCTCGACGCCTCACATCGGGCTGATGAACGACACGCGCTGCACCGCCGTCGATCTCGGCTACTGGCACGCCTATGCGCGCTGGATCATCTTCGCGCTCAATCTGATGGGAGATCCGGAAATGAGGGTGTGGCGCAGTCGGCGTCGTCCGCTGACCGTCGCCGTACGCTGGCACGGCGATCTGCGGGAGCCGCTGCGCGTGGAAGTCAAGCCACGGAAGCCCGTTCCGCCGCGCCCTCCCGAACCGCCGGAATGGCTGGAGGATGTCGTGATCCATCTGCGCCAGGACGGCTTCGAGCGGATCGACCGGCCCGGTCCCGACGGTACCGCGAGTTTCAACCTGCGTGAAGCGCTGCCGGGCAAACTGACGCTCACCGTCTCGCATCCGGACTTCGCGCCGTTCGTCCGGGAACTCGACGTGGTCGGACCGTGCTGGCTGACGGGAACCGTGACCTGCGTCACTCGGCCGCGAGGTGCTGGCGACGACACGAGCATCGCGCTCGAGACGGCCGAAGGACCGCGGACCTTCACGGCAGAAACGGGCGCCCCGGCGGCGATCGAGATCGTCAGCGCCGCGACCGCCGCCTGGACGACGCGGCGGCCGATTTCGTTACTGGTGGAGCGGCGTGACGACGGCGCGGCGGCTATCGGCTTCCGGCTTTGCAGGGACGCGTAATTCTCGATACTTGCCGGCTGCCTCGTCGACGATTCGGCCGCGCTCGCGTTGCACGCACGATCCGGTGCCGTATCTCGCCACGATCAACAGCGCGCGCATGCCGCAGGGCGCCGTGGCCGCGCCGCATCAGACGGGATAGCCGCGGGGCCCCTGACAGGGAGCGAGCGCCGAGGCGCGCGGCCTGGCACCTTCCGTCGCGAAGCCGCTCGCGGCGCCGTCCCTCGCGCTCTTTCGCCTATGCTGCCGGCTTGCTCGAAGGCTTCGCGGTGGAAGCTGCCAGGCCGCGTACACCGCTCGCTGGTCGTGCCAGCCGGAGGGTCTCTGTCAGTCGCGCCCGATCAACGACTCGCGTACTGGCGGGCGACCCAGAGAGTGCCCTCGACCTCACGCGCATCCCCGCGATCACATCCCCGATCCGCCACTGTCTCCGGCGGCGACACTGAGACGCGGCCTGGTCTGTATCGCGATGGGCTCGGGTCTGGCGGGCGCTTACGTCGTGTTCAAGACCAGCGGCATCGACGCCTCGAGCGAGACCCGGAGCTGGTTCCTCTTCTTCGGCGTCATCAGCCCGGGCGTTGCCCTGTATGGCATCGCCAACATCGTCTACTACCGGATGACGAAGGGCCGTCGCGACGACCGCGCCGCGCTTGCCGGGTGAACTCGTTCCGGAACAGGCGCGTTTCTTGCGGGACCTCACCCTGCCTGTGCGTCTCCCCAGGTCCCGGGCGCTTCCCGCGCCCACTCCGCCCCGAAGAAGACGCGCGCCTCGTACCCGTTGTGGGCCCGGCATCGCAGCGCGATGTTCTCCAGGGTTGATGCACCGCCCACGGCATACGGCTCGATGTGGTGGAATTCGAGAAACGCTGTTTCGGTGCAGCGCCCCTCGGCCCCAATGAAC
>DASUGH010000196.1:0-120112 GCA_036274155.1 Vicinamibacterales bacterium
ACGCGACCGTGATGAACGAGAACTACGCGCACCCGGCGATGCCCGAGGGCGCGCGCGAGGGAATCCTCAAGGGCATGTACCGCTTCCGGGCGTCCGAGAAGAAGAAGGCCAAGGCGCGCGCGCAGCTGCTCGGCAGCGGCGCGATCCTCAACGAGACGCTCAAGGCGCAGCAGATACTCGAGCAGCAGTTCGACGTGGCTGCCGACGTGTGGAGCGTGACGAGCTATCAGGAGCTCTATCGCGACGGTCATGCGGTGGAGCGCTGGAATCGCCTCCACCCGGGTGAAAAGCCGCGCGTGCCGTGGGTGACCGCGTGCCTCGGTGGCAGCGAGGGCGTCATCGTATCGGCGTCCGACTACGTGAAAGCGATGGCGGACGGCATCGATCGCTGGCTGCCACGCCGGCTGACCTCTCTCGGCACGGACGGCTTCGGCCGCAGCGAAGGACGGGCGTCGCTCCGCGACTTCTTCGAGGTCGACGCCAAGTTCATCGTGCAGGCGACGCTGAGCGAACTGGCGCGCGAAGGCGCCATCGACGCCGGCCTGGTCAAGAAGGCCACCAGGGACTTGGGAATCAATCCGGAGAAGCCGAACCCGGCGGTGTCCTGAGGCACCGAGGCGAGTACACGGGAACGACGTTCACCGATCGATGGACCACACCGAGGCACAGAGGCACAGAGGTACGAATTTCAGCGACTCTAGCTTCACGAACGACTTGGCCCGAAGCGCAGCTCCGGGCGATGTCACTTCCGCGAGTACTGGGCGGCCAGGACAAACCAATTTGTTTCTCGGTGCCTCGGTGCCTCGGTGTGTGATGATCTCTGTGCCTCGTCGTTAGCCTCTGTGCCTCCGGGAGCGTGAGCGTGACCGAATTCAAAGTGCCCGAGCTCGGCGAGAACGTCGAGAGCGCAGATGTCGCCCGCGTGCTCGTCAACGTCGGCGACACCATCAAGAAAGAGCAGCCGGTCCTCGAGCTCGAGACCGACAAGGCCACCATCGAGGTGCCGTCCTCCGTGGCCGGCGTCATCAAGGAAGTCAAGGTCAAGAAAGGCGAGAAGGTCCAGGTGGGGGCTGTGATCCTCACGGTGGACGACTCGGCGTCGGGCAACGGCGCCGGTGCCTCGGCCGCGGCGGCGAAGTCAGCCGAGTCCCAGGACACGAAGGGCGGCGAGGCGGCACAGCAGCCGAAAGAAGCGCCGTCGAAGGAAGCGCCGCCGAAAGAAGCGGCGCCGAAGGAAGCAGCGCCGAAGGAAGCGGCGCCGCCGCCTGCGGCTGCCGAGCGGCCCCCGGATCACAAGGTGCTCTCGATGCCCCAGCGTCCGACGGGCGCACGCGGGGAGGCCGTGGAAGGGCGTCAGACCCCGCCGCCGGAGGTCGCGCCGCCGCCGCGCCCCGATCGCGGGCCGGCCGCGCCGGCGTCTCCTTCCGTGCGCCGCCTGGCGCGCGAGATCGGCGTCGATATCAATCAGGTGCAGGGCTCCGGTCCCGCCGGACGAATTTCGCTCGACGATGTGAAGGACAATGCGCGGAGAGTGCTGACGAGCGTGGGGTCGGCGGCGCCGTCGGCCGGGGGCGCCGCGCGCGTACGCCCGCTGCCCGACCTCCAGAAGTGGGGCGAGGTCGATCGCCAGCCGTGGAGCAACATCCGGCGCAGCACCGCGGAGCATCTGAGCTACGCCTGGAACGCCATTCCTCACGTCACGCAGTTCGACAAGGCCGACGTGACGGCGCTCGAGGCGCTGCGCAAGGCGCACAAGGATCGCGTCGAGAAGGCGGGTGGCAATCTCACCGTGACCGCGATTCTCGTCAAGGTGCTGGCCACGGCCGTCCGGCAGTTCCCGCAGTTCAACGCCTCGCTCGACACCGAGCGGGGCGAGATCGTCTACAGGAAATACGTGAACATCGGCGTGGCCGTCGACACCGATCGCGGCCTGCTCGTGCCGGTCGTCAGGAACGCCGATCGCAAGAACATCACCGAGATCGCTGTCGAGGTGAGCCAGCTGGCGGCGAAGGCGCGCGACCGCAAGCTGACGCTCGACGAGATGAGCGGCGGCGGCATGTCGATCTCGAATCTCGGCGGCATCGGCGGCACCTACTTCACGCCGATCGTCAACTGGCCGGAGGTGGCGATTCTCGGCGTCTCGCGCGGGGCGATGGAGCCGGTCTGGGTGCCCTCGGGTACCGGCGCACAGTCGTCGGGCGCGGCGGGCCAGTTCGAACCGCGTCTGATGCTTCCGCTGTCGCTGTCGTACGACCACCGGGTGATCGACGGCGCGGACGCCATTCGCTTTCTCCGCTGGGTGGCCGAAGCGATCGAACAGCCCTTTCTTCTTTCCCTGATCGGCTGATGGCAGACGTGTCGGTTCAAGTAGCGGTCCTCGGTGCAGGACCGGGCGGGTATGCGGCTGCATTCTACGCCGCCGATCTCGGCATGCAGGTGGCGCTCGTCGACGAGGAGAAGAACCCCGGCGGCGTCTGTCTCTACCGTGGCTGCATCCCCTCGAAGGCGCTGCTCCACGTCGCCAAGGTGATCGACGAGGCGCGCCACGCGAAGGCGTGGGGCGTGACCTTCGGCGAGCCCGCCGTAGACGTCGACAAGCTGCGTGCATTCAAGCAGGGCGTCGTCGACAAGCTGACATCCGGCGTGGGAAGCGTCGCCAGACTGCGGAAGGTCGCGTTCGTCCAGGGCCGCGCCACGCTGACCGGCCCGAAGTCGATGACCGTTGCCGGGGCGTCGGGCAGTTCCACGCTGCGCTTCGAGCAGCTGATTCTGGCCACCGGATCACAGCCGGCGCGAATTCCGTCGCTGACGCTCGACAGCCCGCGGATGCTCGACTCGACGTCGGGCCTCGAGCTGCCGGATATTCCGAAAACCCTGCTGGTGATCGGGGGAGGCTATATCGGCCTCGAGCTCGGCACCGTCTACGCCACGCTCGGCAGCAAGGTCTCGGTCGTGGAAATGACGCCGGGACTGCTGCCAGGCGCCGACCGCGATCTGGTCGGCGTGCTGGAGAAGCGGCTGAAGGGTCTCTTCTCGCAGATCATGCTGAACACACGCGTGGAGAAGGTGGCAGAGGAGAAGAGTGGCATCCGCGTCACCTTCAGCTCGGGCGAATCGGTCTTCGATCGGGTACTCGTCGCCGTGGGCCGTCGCCCGAACTCGAAAATCCCCGGGCTCGAAACGACCAGGGTCAAAGTCGACGCGAAGGGCTTCGTCGAGACCGATCCGCAGCGGCGCACCGCTGAGCCGAACATCTTCGCCATCGGCGATGTCGTCGGGGAGCCGATGCTCGCGCACAAGGCCTCGCACGAGGCGCGCGTAGCCGTGGAAGCGATTGCCGGCCACAAGGCGGTCTTCGAGCCTGCGGCCATTCCGGCCGTCGTGTTCACCGACCCCGAGCTCGCATGGGCCGGTCTCACCGAGGCTCGAGCCCAGGCCGAAGGAGTCGACGTCGAGGTGGCAAAGTTCCCGTGGGGCGCTTCGGGCCGCGCTATCACGGTGGACAGACCCGAGGGGCTCACCAAGCTCGTGCTCGAGCCGAAGACCGGCCGCGTGCTCGGCGTCGGGATTGCCGGCAGCGGGGCGGGGGAGCTCATTGCCGAGGGCGTGCTCGCCATCGAGATGGCCGCAACGGCCGACGATCTCAAGCTGACCATCCATCCGCATCCGACACTTTCCGAAACACTCATGGAGAGCGCCGAGGTATTCTTCGGCCAGAGCACGCACGTCTACAGGCCGCGGAAGAAGTGAGCGGCTCGGGATCGGGATCCGGGATCCGGGGCTCGGGACTCGGGGCTCGGGGCTCGGGGCCCGGGATCCGGGTCCGATCGTCGCTCCGCCGAGCTGAAGCTCGGCGCTGCGAAGGATCCTTGCAGACGCTGCGAACATTCACACGCGGGAGACACGCCGTGAAGCATGCACTCGCCGGAATCGTCGCTGCCGCGTCGATCTCAATCGCCATTGCTGCGCAGGCGCCGCCGGCTGCCATCGTCGCCACCAACAACCCGGAGGTCGATCGACATGTGGCCGCCGCGAAGGCGGCTGCCGGCAGCAACTGGGGAGGCCTCTACACCGCTGTCTGTGGTGACGCGGTCGGCTTCACACAGCCGGCGGCGCCGCGCGGTGGTGGCGCGGGCCGCGGGGCCAGGGGTGGCGGGGCGCGTCGCGGCGGTGGTGGCGGGGCCGCGCCCGGCGGTCCGCCGCGCGAGTCGTGGCACGCCGAACCGGTCAAGGTCTTCGACAACCTGTACTACGTCGGGATGACCGAGTATTCCGCGTGGGCAATCACAACCTCGGACGGCATCATCCTGCTCGACGCGATCTACGACTATTCAGTCGAGGACGAGGTCACGGGCGGTTTGAAGACACTCGGCCTCGATCCCCGGACCATCAAGTACGTGATCGTGAGCCATGGTCACCTCGATCACGCCGGCGGCGCGAAGTATCTGCAGGACACGTACGGCGCGAAGCTGATCATGTCGGCAGCCGACTACGATCTGCTGGATCAGCAGAACCCGTCGTGGAAGCCGAAGCGCGACATGGTGGCGACCGATGGCATGAAGCTGACGCTCGGCGATACGACGCTGACCCTTTATCTCACGCCGGGACACACGCTCGGCACCATCTCCACGATCATCCCGCTGCGCGACGGTGCGGCGCGGCATACGGCGGCCGCCTGGGGCGGCACCCGGTTCAACTTCGGGCGAAACAGCGAGCAGCTCACCATGTATGCCAAATCGGCCGAGCGCTTTCGCGACATCGCCGCCGCCGCCAAAGCCGACGTGCTGCTCTCGAATCACACCGAGTTCGACGGCAGCAAGACGAAGCTGCCCGCAGTGATGACCCGCAAGCCTGGGGCGCCACACCCGTACGTCGTGGGTACCGACGGCGTGAGAGGGTATCTGACGATTGCAAACGAGTGCGGTCAAGCCGCCGTAGCGGCCGTGTCGCAGCCGGCACAGTAGCTGTTTCGCAGCACCGAGCTTTAGCTCGGTGAATTCGCAGCGCCAGGCTTCAGCCTGGCGGGACAAACGAAAGGACCCGAATGCGCACACTTGTCAGTCTTGCCGCCGCACTCTGCCTGGCGACATCTGCTCTCGCCGCCCAGGGGGCGCGGAAACCCGTTCCCGCTCCCGCCGACGTCAAGGCACCTCCGGCCACGGCAAAGAAGACCGCATCCGGTCTGGCTTCACGGGTCATCAGGGCAGGCAAGGGCAAGACGCACCCCGGCCCGACCGACATCGTCACGGTCTTGTACACGGGCTGGCAGACCGACGGACGGATGTTCGATACGTCCGGCACGGATCCGGTTTCGTTCGGACTCGACGAGGTCATCAAGGGGTGGACCGAAGGGGTGCAGCTCATGACCACCGGCGAGAAGCGTCGATTCTGGATCCCCGTGGAGCTGGCCTACAACAACCGCCCGAACAAGCCGGTGGGCATGCTCGTCTTCGACATCGAGCTGCTGTCGTTCAAGCCGGCGAACTAAGCCCTGAGCAAACCTGAGTTGAGCCCGTTGCAGCCGGTTTTGCGCCCAGGGCGTTGGCGCAAAACAGGCGGGGCGTGGCTCAACACAGGTGAGTCGAAGGGTGAACGAAAACCGGTCCTCCGCGTCGCCAACGAACGGGGGGACCGGCGATATCTCGGCACGCGCGGGCGCCGTCATCGCCGCAAGCCCGCGGACTGGGTCCGACGCGGGAAGCCGCGCCCCGACGCCACCTCAACCGGTTATACTATCGGTATGAAAACAGCCGTGTCGATCCCTGACGAGGTGTTCGAGAAAGTCGAGCGGCTCGCCCGGCGCGAAGGCCGTTCGCGGAGTGAAGTCTTCAGCGCCGCCCTCGCGGAGTACGTCGCGCGCCACGCGCCCGACGAGGTCACCGACGCAATGAATCGCGTCTGTGCCGAGGTCGGTGACCAACCCGACGGCTTCGTCACCGCTGCAGGACGCCGCGTCCTGGAAAGAACCGAGTGGTGATCTCCCAAGGGGAGATTTGGTGGGCCGATATCCCGCCGCCAGCCCGCTCTGAGCCGGGTTTTCGCAGACCCGTCGTCGTCGTTCAGGGCGATGCGCTGAACCGCAGCCGGATCGCAACCGTGGTCTGTGTTCCGTTGACGAGCAATCTGAAATGGGCGGACGCGCCCGGCAATGTGCTCCTCGCTGCGCGCTCAACCAGTCTACGGAAGGATTCCGTGGCAAACGTCTCGCAGATTGTCGCGCTGGATAGAACGTTTCTCACTGAACGCGTCGGCAAACTGTCCGCCGCCAAGGTGGAGCTGTTGCTCGCCGGCATCGATGTCGTCCTTGGCCGATGAGGTGGCTGTCGCTTGATTAGCCTTCGTTCAACTGGACGTATCACCTGCCAGGCACCGTCTTCGAAAGGGCAACTGGTTGGAGCCGCGTGACCGTAGCCGGGCCGCGGATCGTCTTTCGTGGGGCGAGCAGGCGATGTTGCAATTCAGTTTCAAGACGATAGATCGGACGGATCGAGGCTCTGTCCTTGACGGAATCCCCGTTATGCGACGCTACCTGCTCCCCCCCGGCACGTGTGATGTGCGCCTCGCGATCGAGCCCGGGCTGGGCCACAACATTCCGGTGACGTCGGTGGCGTTTCGAGAACGGGGAGCCTTCGTGCACGAACTCGCATCGCCCGTGAACCCGAACGTTCGGGGTTGTCGCCGCAACGGAGCAAGTAGACCCGTCAACACGATCGATTCTTCCGCAGCCCGGTCATCTGCCGGGCTGCGGCTTGCCGAGCGGTTACTGACAGGCCGGAGGCGCGGACTCGTCGGTGCGGACCGATCCTCCCGGCGGGACGTCGAAATAGGTGACCCACACTTCGGCGTTCTCCGCGGCACTCAAGTTGACGCCGAGGTGTACGTGGCCCTGGCCGGGTTCGAGAAACGCCTTTCCGGCCGCATACGTCTGACTTTCGCACGCGCCCGACTCCCCCGAGTACAACGTCAGCGCACCTGACTTGATGAGCGCCAGCGCCGGTCCCGGATGGCTGTGCCAGCCCGTCTGCCCCCCGGGCGCGAGGATGATCTGCTGCATCACCGTTTGCTTTGTGCCAGTCACGTGAATGACCTCCTCGCCCCCTTTTTCCACTTTGAATTTCATGTCCACCGGCACGAGAAAGACTCCGCGCGCCAGGATCGTTCCACTCAGGACGCCTGACGGCGCCGTTGCCAGTGCCACGCCGGTAAGAGCCGTCACGCAGATCGACACGCCAATGCGAGCACCAGCCGGCGCCTGGACCTCAGGATTCCGCGCATTTTTTGACCTCCTTGGCATGTGGCGGGTGAGCCACGGCGCGGACTGTAGTGCGAGGGAACTGCGCGGGAATCCGTACGAGTACGGACGTCGCTAAAGATTCAGGCGCGCTGCGCCCTGGCGGACGAGATCGAGCTTCGACTTGACGCCAAGCTTCGCGTAGACGCTGGCGAGATGCGTTTCGACGGTTCGTTCGCTGATGGCCAGCTGACGGCCGATCTCGGCAGCCGTCAACCCTTGCACCGCCAGACGCGCCACCTGCCGCTCACGCCTGCTGAGAGCGCCGGCCCCGGCCGCGGATGAAGCCACGCGGCGCCCACGGTGGCCGAAGCGTCGCAGGAACGTTCTGGCTCGATCTCGACGCCACACGGCTCCGCATTCGTCGAAGATGGCGACGGCTTGCCGGACAGCCTCCATCGCCTCCGGCCGGTTGCCACCCACCTGCGATCGTCCAAGCGCCTCGAGTGCGCGAGCGCGAAAGGTGTGGCAGCCCGTTTGTCCGAGCCAGTTGATCGCGGAACGAGCCGACCGTTCGGCGCCTGCAGCGTCCTCCGCTGCCAGCGCCGCCAGTGCCGATCCCAGTTCAGCAAGCCCGTGATACAGCGTGATATCCAGGCTCCCCGCAATCGACCGGAGGCTGGTCGCGGCCGAAGCGGCGATCTCCGGATCGGCCTGGTCGGCCGCGATCTCGGCCAGATCGACGAGCGGCAGCGCGGCGTACGGACGGGCGCCCGTGCCGAGCGCGCGATCCGCTGTTTCGCGAAGCACCTCGCACGCCTGCCGCGGCCGTCCGGCGTACCACTCGAGGAGCCCCGCAACGTGGCCGGGCAGATGGCTGAAGAACAGCCAGTCGCGCGTGCCGAACGCGCCAAGAAGACTGGACTGGTACTGCCGCGCGCGCTCGACTTCTCCTGCTTCGACGCACGCGAGCGCGGCAAACACTACGCCCAATGCACGCCTCTTGCTCAGATCGTGCTGCCACGCCGCGTCGAACTCGCTCGCGCATGCCAGGGTCTGCCGAAAGTCGCCGGCGAACCAATGGACGACGCATTGCCATTCGGGAAGCAGGCTGTCTGGCCATCGGCGATAGGCGCGCTTGCCGAGCTCGATGTGTGCGATCGCCTCCTCGATTCGTCCTTGAGCCGCCAGGTCGATGGCATGACCCACGAGCCCGATTGTGAGCCGGTAATGCTTGCCATGTTCCTGCGCGATGGCGTTGCCACGCCGCCAGGCGGCCTCGGATTCCGCGAACCGGCCGCTCCAGCCGGTGGCGAATCCGAGCGCCTGTAACCCATGGATTAGAACGAACGGCTCGCCGAGACGCTCGGCGTCTGATGCAACTGACGCCGCTCCCGCAGCCATCCCGTTCGTATCGCCGCAAAGACCCTGCAGCCAGGCCAGCTCGTTGCGGACGAGCAGTGCGCTCGACGCATCGCCGACCTGCTCGAACAGGTCCAGCGCCTGACGGCACTTGTCCTTCGCCTCATCCAGCTCGCCCGATCCCCAGCCCAGAAAGTTGGCGAGGTGGAATTTGACCGTCGCACGCGAGGCTGGATCCGGCAGCGGTTCGAGAATCCGCTCGATCGTTCGCATCGCCTCGATACCGAGAAGGGCGTGTGTATCGGCCCGATGGTCGACGACCCACTCGGCACGCCACGAGAGCGACTTCAGGACATCGAGCCAGCGAAGGTCGTCTCGCGGAATGATCGAGACCAGGGCGCTGAGAATCGTGAGCGCCTCACGGAACGCCTCGCGCGCTTCGCACTGAGACACCGCGTCACAGAGCGCGCGAATCGCCTCGTCATCGCCGGTTGCAGCCGAACGTGCGAAGTGAGGGGCCGCCTCGCCAAGGCGTCCGAGCGTCAGCAGGGCGCGCCCGATCTGGCGATGAACGAGACGCCGGCGCGCCGCGCCGATCTGCTGGTAAATGGCCTCCTGAATCAACGGATGCGCGATCGTGTAGCTGATCTCCTGACCGCGTACGTCTTCCACGACGAAGCGCGACTCGACGAGGCGACTCATGATGCGTGCGACCCGTTCGGCCTCCAGCCCGCTGATGTCGATCACCTCACGAAGCTCGAGGCGTCGTCCTAGCGTCGCCAATGACTCGAGCATGCCGATCGCAGGCTCGTCGAGCTTCCTGGCGTCGTTGACGACGCGTTCGGAGAGGGTTTCGGGGATGGATCGAAGCGAGGGCGATGAGAGATCCGCGTCCTCGTCGAGCAGCGCCTGCAGGAGCCCGAGAGCAAACAGTGGATTACCGCCGCCGCGCGCCGCGAGCCACTTGACGAGCGCCGGCGAAGGCGCACGGTGAAGCACGGCGGCGACGAGGCTGGCGAGCGATCTGGTATCGAGCGCATGCAGCTCGAGCCGGCTCAGTACGCCATCCTGGTCAAGGCGCCGGATCGTCTCCACGGCCGCGCGATTCTCTGCAAGCTCGAATCGTCTCGCGACGGCAAGGACCAGCAGACGGGCGCGTGACAGATCCCGCGCGAGGTAGGCGAGCGCTTCCCAGGACGACGGGTCCGCATCGTGCGCGTCGTCGATCACGACGACGACGGGAGTGCGCTTCGCGAGGTTGTCGAGGAGAACACTCAGTCCGCTGAGCAGGCGCGACCAGGACGGTTGCAGCTCCGCCGCTGCACCGCGGTCGGTGGCGACGCTGCCGAGCAGGATCGCCAGGTCGCCGATGGAGCCGCCGCACAGGGCCGCGACATCGGGTGACGGAAGCGCTCGGAGATGCCGATCGAGCGCCTCAGACCACACGCCAAACGATGACGTGGTTCCGAACGGGTAGCCGCGGGCGAACAGACCCGCGGCCTGGTTATCCGTCCTCGCGAGGAACTCGCGCGCAAGCCGCGTTTTGCCCAGCCCGGGATCCCCGGTGAGCACCACGGCTCTGAACTCTCCGGCGGCGGCCCGACGATACTCGTCCTCCAACCTGCCGATTTCGGTTGCCCGGCCGACCAGTCGTGCCGGAGAGAGCACGGGCCTATTATCAGCCGAGCTTGGTGCCGGCGCTCCGCGGAAAATCTCGCAGCAGCCGGCGAGTGCCTGCAGGATGGGATCAGGCGTGACGAATTGCGCACCAGGTCAGCGGATCGATCGTGGGCGGGCAATTCGCGGCGCGAGCGATCACAGGATCGAACCCGCGTCGGATGTCGTCAGCGGTCGTACGCACGACGATGTCCGGATTGACGCTGCTGAAGTCGGTCACGTTGCCGTTCGCGCGAATCGACGTCGCCGTCGCAATGTTCACCGGCAGCCGCGAGCGCGGCAACATGAACGGCAGCGCGTTCCCGAAGGGGTCCGGCTGCCCGCCCGTCTCTTCGCCCACGATGGTCGCGAGGCCGTACGTCTTCACGGCCTCGGCGAGCTCGCTCGCAGCCGAAAAGGTATACGAACCGGTGAGCACGCACACCGGTCCCGCGAAGAACGGCTCGGCGCGGGCGGGCGTTCGACCTGGCGTACATCCGGCGGTGACAGCGAGCGGTGGAAGCTCGTGGCGGGCCGGACGACTTGATGTCATCCCGCATCCACGATCAATGCGAAAGCCGCCGGACAGGCGGCGCCGTGTCCGTCGGAAGGGGAGAGCAGCGCCGCACCGAGGACGCACAGGGCCAGGTTGGTCATGCCATATCCGAATGGATTCAGTTGCCAGAACGCATGATCGATCGTGAAGGTCGCGATGAAGGACCGGGCAGTAGATCGGGGAGGTCGATGACGAGGACGATCGCGATGAGCGCCCCGACGTCCGACGGGTCAAGGGTGTCGATACGCGGATTGGATGATCGCGATGCGCACCTGGGCCTTGCTTTCTCGTTGGTCCGCCGACTAACGTATGAGGGTTGAGCCTGAACTCGCGAGCCGCAAGGTGATCACGCTGCGTATCAGGTGACCATCCCTCGGAGGGAGCTGAATGGAAGTCGTTCCGGTCAAGATCGTGCCGCGCGGGTTCGGCGAGACCGAGCGGCGCGACACGTGGTGGTGGGATCCGGTGCTCGTCGTCGCGGTGCTCGGCGGCTTCATCGTCTACGCCACGTGGGCGGCCTTTCAGAACGCGCATTACGAGTACGGCCCCTATTTGTCGCCGTTCTACTCGCCGGTGCTCTGGGGCGATTCGGCGCATGCCTGGCTGGGACCGAAGCCGGCGTGGTGGCCGGCGCTGCTGCCGTTCTCGCCGGCGCTCATCATCCTGCCCTTCCCCGGGCTGTTCCGCTTCACCTGCTACTACTATCGCGGCGCGTACTACAAAGGCTTCTGGGCCGATCCGCCCTCGTGCGCGGTGGGTGAGCCGCGCGGCACGAGTTACTGGGGCGAACGCTGGTTTCCGCTGGTGCTGCAGAACGTCCATCGCTACTTCGCCTACATCGCGGTGCTCTTCCTGGTGGTTCTGAGCTACGACGTGTGGCTCGCGCTGTGGTTCACGAACCCGGCGACCGGCGGCAAGGAGTTCGGTATCGGCGTCGGCACGCTCGTCCTGGCCGTCAACGTCGTGCTCCTGAGCAGCTACACCCTCGGCTGCCACTCGATCCGGCATATCGCGGGAGGGGTCAAGGACGAGGTCTCGAAGGCCCCCATGCGTCTGGCCTGCTACAACTGCTCGAGCGCGCTCAACCACCGTCACCAGCTGTTCGCGTGGTGCAGCCTGTTCTCGGTGGCGTTCGCCGACATCTACGTTCGCCTGTGCTCCATGGGGATCCTCCACGACGTGAGGATCATCTGATGGCTGTGACCTCCACGTTCCAGTACGACGTTCTCATCATCGGCGCCGGCGGCGCCGGGCTGCGCGCCGCCATCGAGGCCGCCGACGCCGGCGTGTCCGTCGGCCTGATCTGCAAGTCGCTGCTCGGCAAGGCGCATACGGTAATGGCCGAGGGCGGCATGGCCGCGGCGATGGGCAACAACGACGATCGCGACAACTGGAAGGTGCACTTCGCCGACACGATGCGCGGCGGCCAGTACGTCAACAACTGGCGGATGGCCGAGCTGCACGCGAAGGAAGCGCCCGACCGGGTCCGCGAGCTCGAGGGCTGGGGCGCGGTGTTCGATCGGACGCCCGACGGCCGGATCAACCAGCGCAACTTCGGCGGCCATCGTTATCCGCGCCTGGCGCACGTCGGCGATCGCACCGGTCTCGAGCTGATCCGGACGCTGCAGGATCACGCCGTCTACAAGGGCATGACCGTGCACATGGAGCACACGGTCATCGAGCTCCTGCTCGACGGCTCCCGGGTGACCGGGTGTGTCGCGTACGACCGCGAACGTGGACGGTTTTACGTCTTCGCGGCCAAGGCGGTCGTCCTCGCCACCGGCGGCATCGGACGGGCCTTCAAGATCACCAGCAACAGCTGGGAGGGCACCGGCGACGGCCATGCGCTCGCCTACCGCGCCGGCGCCGAGCTGATCGACATGGAGTTCATCCAGTTCCATCCCACGGGGATGGTCTGGCCGCCGAGCGTGCGCGGCATCCTCGTGACCGAAGGCGTGCGCGGCGAGGGCGGTGTCCTCAAGAACAGCGAGGGACGCCGCTTCATGTTCGACGACATCCCCGACAACTACAAGCCGCAGACGGCGTCGGACCCCGACGAAGGCTGGCGCTATACGCAAGGCGACAAGAGCGCCCGCCGGCCTCCGGAGCTGCTCACGCGCGATCACGTGGCACGGTGCATCAACCGCGAGGTCAAGGCCGGGCGCGGGTCGCCGCACGGCGGGGTCTTCCTCGACATCGCCTGGATCAGGGAGAAGCGCTCGGATGCCGAGGAGCACATCCGCCGGAAGCTGCCGAGCATGTATCACCAGTTCAAGGAGCTCGCGGACCTCGACATCACGAAGGAGGCGATGGAAGTGGGACCGACGACCCACTACGTGATGGGCGGCATCCGCGTCGACGCCGACACGCAGATGTCGAGCATTGCCGGGCTGTTTGCCGCCGGCGAGTGCGCGGCCGGCATCAACGGCGCCAATCGTCTGGGCGGCAACTCGCTGTCTGACCTGATCGTCTTCGGCAAGCGCGCCGGCGAGTACGCCGCGCAGTTCGCGCGCCAGCACCAGGCGGCACGCGTGGACGAGGGTGCGGTCGACCGTGCCGTGCGTGCGGCGCTGGCGCCATTCGAACGCGGCGACGGCGGCGAGAATCCGTACAAGGTGCAGGCCGATCTGCAGGACTCGATGCAGAGCCTGGTCGGAATCGTGCGGACCGAATCCGAGATGCGGCAGGCGTTCACCGTCATCCAGTCGCTGAAGGAGCGCGCGTCCCGCGTCGGTGTCTCCGGCGCCCGCGAGTACCATGCCGGCTGGCACACGGCGCTCGATCTGCGGAACCTGCTCACGGTCGCCGAGTGCGTGACCGTATCGGCAATCGAGCGCAAGGAAAGCCGCGGTGGACACTTCCGCGAGGACTACCCGGACAAGGTGGCGGAGTTCGGCACGGTGAATGTCACCGTGAAGCAGGGAGCGCGCGGCGAGGTGCAGGTGTCACGGATTCCGCTGCCGCCGATGCCGGAGCATCTGAAACAGGTGATCGAGGAGCAGAAGAACTGACGCGCTCAGTTCAGGGAGCAGCATGTCATCCGCGACATTCAAAATCTGGCGTACCCACGCTGACGGCGGCGGCACCTTCCAGACGTTCCAGAGCGAGATCTCCGACGGCATGGTGGTGCTCGACGTCGTCCACCGCATCCAGGCCGAGCAGGCGCCGGACCTGGCGGTGAGGTGGAACTGCAAGGCCGGGAAGTGCGGCTCGTGCTCGGCCGAGATCAACGGCAAGCCGCGGCTGATGTGCATGACGCGGTTGAGCCAGCTCAACCTCTACGAGCCGGTCACCGTCGAGCCGATGCGGACGTTTCCGCCGATCAAGGATCTCGTCACCGACGTGTCGTGGAACTTCCGCGTCAAAACAGGGATCACGCGCTTCAAGCCGCGGCCGGCCGATGCCGCCGACGGAACCTGGCGAATGGCGCAGCGCGACATCGATCGCGTCCAGGAGTTCAGGAAGTGCATCGAGTGCTTCCTGTGTCAGGACGTCTGCCACGTGCTGCGCGATCACAACAAGCACGAGGAGTTCATCGGCCCGCGCTTCTTCGTCTACGCCGCCAATCTGGAGATGAATCCGATCGACACCGAGGATCGGGTACCCGCGCTCCGGAAGGAGCACGGCATCGGCTACTGCAACATCACCAAGTGCTGCACCAAGGTGTGCCCCGAGCACATCCACATCACCGACAACGCGATCATCCCGCTCAAGGAGCGCGTCGTGGACCGGTTCTACGATCCGATCACGCGGCTGCTCAGGATGTTCAAATAGATCCGGCGAATGTTCCAGGTCCGCGAGCCGAATTGTGCGAACGGCTCGCGAACCTGAAACCAGCGTTACCGATCCCCTCCGGGATTCCCTGGATTCGGCAACGGGTTCGTCGGCGCGTCGGGGCGGCCCGGGTCCGATGGCCGGCCGCCACCCGGATCAGGGCGGCCCGCGCCGCCGATGGGATCCGGACGTCCGGCGTCGACGCCGCCGCGATCGGTCGGCCCCGGCGGACGGGTGGTGTCACGTGTTCCCGACGTCCCCTTCACGTCGCGCTGGCTGTCGGAAATCTGCTGTGCGATGCGCAGGTGATCTTCAAGGGTCGGCAGCGTCTCGGAGGCGTACGCTTTCACTTCGCTGTCGGTCGCCGACTCCGCCACCTTCTTGTAGTTCGAAACGCCCTTCTTGTGGTTGTCGACCATCATCTTCATGAACGTGCGATCGAAGTCCTCCGTCGAGGCCTTCGACAGCTTGTCCAGCGACTTCTTCCCCTTGCCCTCCACGGCTGTGGGCGTCGCGATGCTCTTCTGCGCCGCGATCGCGCTCAGTTTGGCGTTGGCTTTTCCATGGTCGTCGACCAGGCGCTGTGCGAACTGCTTGACCTCCGGGCTGGTCGCCTTCTGCGCCGCGAGGCGCGCGATCTCGACTTCAGCGAGGCCACCCTCCACCGCCTCTTTGATGAACTTTTCATCGGGACTGGCCTTTGGCGCCGGCGCGCGATCCGGCTGGCCGGCGGACGTCGGTATCCGCCCGGTGTCGCCGCCTCCGCCGGGTTGGCCGCCTCCCGCAGGAGGTCTCGGGACCTGGCTGCCCTGTGCGAATACAGGAGCACCGGCCAGCATCAGCACGGCTGTCCCCGCCAGGACACATCTGAACTGCTTCCTCATGTTTAGCTCCTTCGCTCTCCTCGGATTCAGACATGCGCCAGGAGCAAGCGAGGTACCCATTCGACATCCCGCCGGTTTGTCGGTCGAGTCACGGCCGCCGGTCTGAAAGATTGTCCGGTGCTGACAGACACGATACACAACGGTAAGAGGAAGCCCGGCTGTCGCAGCGTGCGTGCTACAGTTCAGCACCCCTCACTCACTCATGACGAGTGTCGCGCCTTCGACGTGCACGAATTGCGGAGCTCCGCTCCACGGACCGTTCTGCCACTCGTGCGGGCAGAAGGCCGCTTCGGCGCATCTCGGTTTTCACGAGGTCCTGCACGAGGTCACGCACGAGTTCGCACACGGTTCGCACACGAGTTCGCACACGTCGAAGTCATCGCCATGCTGTATTTCGTGCTGATGCTGGCGTCGACCGCGGCGCTCGTGATGGTGGCGATCAGCGTCGGCGCCTGAGCCGCCGGTTCGCCGGTGCAGCGAAGGACAACGAAGACGATCGAACCGGGCATCCGCTATGCTGTAAGGACGTCCGGCTCGAGCCGGACACTACGCACTACGGAAAGGTCCGCCTCGAGCCGGACCCTGCGAGTGAGTGGGGAAGGTTCCACTGAGCATGACTCCGAGACGATCTCTCATGACGCGCGCGGGATTCTTCGCGATCCTCTCGACCGTTGCGCTGTACGGCGCTTCTGGCGTGCACGGGCAGGCGCAGCGGCCTCATGCCGGCCAGGCTGGCGCGTCCGGCATTGCGCGCACACCGTGGGGCGACCCGGATCTCCAGGGCACCTATACGAACAGCAACGAGAGCGGCACCCCGATGGAGCGCCCGCCGGAACTGGCTGGACGGCGGCTCGAGGATATCGACGCCAGCGAATTGTCGACGCTGATTCGCGAGCGCGCTGAGCGGCAACGGGCGACGGCGGTGACGATCGGCGGTACATCGGAAAACGACACCGGCGCCGGCCCGCCGCACTGGTACGAGAACTACGACGCCAAGAACAGCCGCGCGTGGATGGTTTCGGATCCCGCGGACGGCAAGATCCCCGCGACGACTGACGAAGCGAAGCAGCGCGCTGCGGCGGTGCGCGCCGCGCGGCGCGGCGGCGATGGCTATTACATCGGGCCGTTCGACGGTCCCGAGGATCTCTCGTTGTATGTCCGGTGCATCACGCGCGGGGTGCCGGGCTCGATGATGCCGGCCATCTACGGCAACACCTACGACATCACCCAGGGGCCAGGCTTCGTCGCCATTCGTTACGAGATGGTCCACGAAACTCGTGTCATCCCGCTCGATGGCCGGCCGCACGTCGCCGGCTCCGTGACATCCTACATGGGCGACGCACGCGGCCGCTGGGAGGGCGATACTCTCGTAGTCGAGACGACCAACATCCTGGAGAAGTCCGCGTACAACGGCGCCTCGAGCCGCCTGCGCATCACCGAGCGCTTCCGCCCGGTATCGCGCGACGCGATCGAATGGTCGGCCACGTTCAACGACCCGTCGACCTGGGTCCGGCCCTGGACGTTCGGCATGCGGCTGACCCGCGACGACGAGCATCCAGTGGTCGAGTACGCGTGTCACGAGGGAAACGAAGGGTTGCGCGGGATTCTCGCCGCAGCACGGGCGGAAGAGAAGAGCGCTCGCACGCCGAAATAGGAGCGGAAGGACGGGCGTAGTATCCTGTGACAGGTAGGGAGTAGCGACCCGCTGGCGCGGGTGACCGCAGTCGTCAACACGGAGCGTCCGCTCCCGGCTGCCGTCAGAGCATCACGCCGCGAACCGCGAGACTACCACGGAGGACCGTGGTGCTCGTCTGGTTTGCCTTCATCTCGCTCATTCTCCTGCTCCTCGCTCTCGACCTCGGCATCTTCCACCGCAAGGCTCACGTCGTGTCCGTACGCGAGGGACTCGTGTGGTCGCTCGTCTGGATGAGCCTGGCATTGGCCTTCGCGGTGTTCGTGTACTTCGGCTACGAGAACCATTGGCTGGGCCTCGGGCTGAAGCCCGATCCAATCGAACGGACGGCGGCGCAGCCGCTCGGCACGCCCAACGACGGCCCGGCGGCCCTCGTGAAATACCTCACCGGCTACGTCGTCGAGCAGTCGCTCAGCGTCGACAACATGTTCGTCATCGCCATGCTGTTCCGGCTGTTCAGCGTGCCGGCCGCCTTCCAGCACCGCGTGCTCTTCTGGGGCATCCTCGGAGCACTGGCGATGCGCGGTGTGATGATCGCGGCCGGCGCGACGCTCGTGGCCAGGTTCGGCTGGGTCCTGTACGTCTTCGGCGGCTTCCTCCTCTTCACCGCCGTCAAGATGCTGGTCGTCGACGTCGAGAAGCAGGACCCGGCGAAGAACGTCATCGTCCGCCTCGCGCGCCGCTGGTTCCCGGTGACGAAGAGCTATCACGGGGAGCACTTCGTCGTGCGACGCGGCAAGCGGTGGCTGCTGACGCCGCTGGCGATTGCGTTGCTCATGGTCGAGACGACCGATCTGCTGTTTGCCGTCGACTCGATCCCTGCGATCCTCGCGATCACCGCCGACCCGTTTCTGGTGTTTGCGAGCAACGCCTTTGCCATCCTCGGCCTGCGGTCGCTGTATTTCGTACTTGCCGGCGCGCTGAGCGCGCTGCGCTACCTGAAGGTGTCGCTGGCGCTGGTCCTGGCGCTCATCGGCATCAAGATGCTCACGCACACCTGGCTGAAGATGCTGCTCGGCGACTATTTCACGCTGTACGTGCTGGGCGCGGTGGTGGTGATCCTCACTGCGGGAACCATCGCCTCGCTGCTGGTCACGGTGTCCGAACAATCCACCCGGCGGCGGCGATGAGCGAAAGGGACACGTTCAGGGATGGCCCTTCAGCACCGGCTGGATATGATCCAGGTCGAGCGACGGCACGAACGACGGCTTCTCGTACTTCGCCCGCAGCGAGTTCTTGTTGATGGCCACCATCTCGGCCGATGTGAATCGCTGTTCTCCGAGCCCTTTCTTCCAGGCGCTCTCCCAGATCATGGCGAGAGTCACGGCACCGTCGCACAGCGTGCCGATCGTGCCCTCGCCGAATGCCTCCCAGAGGACGGACGTCACCGCCTTCGACTTGCCGCCGGGCGTCGCGGCGTAGGTGTCGACGAGGGCTGCCGGGTCGACACGGCCGGCCGCGCGATCCATGAGCTCGACGATCGCGACGGCCGATCCGTGGCCCGAGGTGACGAAGGGCGGATGCGAGGTGACCGGCAGCTCGCGCCGGAAGCCCTCGAGGATGGCCTTCGCCTGGTGATCGACCATGGCGGTTTCGTAGGCGGAGTGTATCCCCTTGCCGCGCCCATCGCTGTGTCCGTCGGCCAGCACCGACCCGTGCAGCGGCTGACAGGCGTCGCCGACGTAGTGGGCGAGCAGTCCCGCTGCGCAGACGTACTCCGTGAGGTTGTTCCGTTCCAGGGCGTCGACCATCGCGTCGAAGAACTGCCAGACGCGGAACGGCAGCAGGCCCCATTCCCTGGAGGCCTTGTGCCGGCACTCGGTGTAGAAAGCCTGCCAGATCGGTACGGACACGTTCGCGGGGTTTGCCAGGGAGAGCTGGCGCAGGGTCAGACCATCGCTTGGCCGCGGCTCGTCGATGTCGGCATAGTGCACCGGGTGCTCTGGCCCCTGGTTGAGCGACGTGTCGCGGCCGCCGTCGACCTGCGCCGCGACGTTCTTCCAAATCACGTCGGGCACGTCGGCCAGCGGGACGAAGCGTCCTTCCTTTTTCGCGCGCTTGGTCGCGGCGTCGATGTCGTCTGGCACGAGGTCCGCTTCGCGAAAGCTGATGCGATCCTGGTTGGCGAGCATCAGCGCCTGGAGCTTGGGCGAGGCATTCGAGATCTCGCGGCAGGCGAAGGTGGCAAGGGTGTAATGACCGGTCTTCCCCCAGAATGGCTGCGCGCCGATGTTGTGGTCGACGACCAGCTCGACCTCCAGCAGACGGAGCACGTTCGTCAGGCTGGCGGCGAGAGCGAAATTGAAGACGTCGCCGCCGGCGACGAATGCCTGTCCTCCCCACTGCAGAGCAATTGGCCGCAACAGCCCGCCTCGCTGCACGAGGTGCCAGATCGTTCCGGAGTCACCGGGCTGCGAGTGCGGCTCACCGGGTTCCGGCGCGATCAGGAAGTCGGTGACATCGTCGTATCCGCCGATGCTGCGATGGCGATAGAAGAGCGCCGCGATGCGCCCGGCGAGCGCCCCGCTGGCCGCTCCATATGCGCGCACCTCCGCATTGATGAGACGCGTGCTGATGTTCAGCTCGCTCAGGTCGGCGAGCGGGCCAACCCGGGAAAGGCCGTAGACCTGAGAGGTCCAGTCGTCGAGCGTCGACACGGCGACGAGACTGGCGTCGAGCGTGAGGAACGTGCGCCGGCCTGGAAACTCTCTGTAGACCTCGGAGAATGGCTTCCGCGTCAGCTGCCTGTCGGTGGAGTGACCGATGGCGACCGCGTGCCCGCGGAGCACGGTCCCCACCGTGTGACCGCTCGGACCAGCAACGTGCCTGCTGGTCAGCGCGTAGACGAGGTGCCCATCGGTCACCAGACCGCCGACGCTCGCCACGCGAGTCCGGCCCTGCGACCGGACCGTAATCGGAAAGCCGCCGCCGATCAGGTGCTCCGGCCAGTGCCAGGCGGGAAGAAGCGTGTTGTCGGGCTCGCTGCGCGTCACCTTGATGACGCAGACGGGCACCATACGGCCATCGGGCAGATAGAGCCTCTTGGGGATCATCTGATCGACGCCAAGGCCGGACGCGCCGCCGAAATCGGAGGGGTACTGCCACTGCTCGACGAGCACCATCACGCACGGCCACGAGTAGTCGCGCACTTCAGAGTTCTCGAACGTCCGCTCGCCCTTCGGGGCAGCCGCCTGAGCACGGGCTTCATCGGCGTCCGATCGCCGGTCGTCGGGCCATGGATCCGACCGTCGAATTCGGTACAAGCCCACGGCGGTTCCCACGACGTTGGCTTTGTGGATCAGGTGCCAGTGGTATTGATCGCGCGCCTCGAGGAGGTCCTTCATCGAGAGGCTGGTGAAGTTCCGCTCGATGCCGAGGATGTCGTCGCTCGTCGTGACGGGGCGATCAGGTTCGGAGGCGACGCGGGAGATCTGCAGGTGTGAGTACAGAACCGTCATGCCTGGAATAAACGACGGCCCGCCAGGTTTTGAACAGAAATCTGCATCCGGCGTCGGCCGGAACGGCCGGGCGCCCGTCCGCTTCAGCCGGACCAGGCGGCTACGGGTGGGACCCCGCTTCGCGGTCGCGCTTGCGCCCGAAGCTGAGCGCGTTCGGCAGCGCGTAGTTCCCTTCGTGACAGGAGTACTCGAACATCTGATAGCTGTCGTCGCGATTGAGTGGCAGCGCGACCGTCCACGGTTTCGTGTAGACCTTGGGGTCGTCGATCGTCACCGAGTAGTTGATGGTATTGGCGTCGACCCTGGTGAAGCGCTCGAGCACCCGCATCGACTCGCTCTGCGGGATGCCGCGTATGCGCCCGGTTGCGGCGCTCGTCGCGATCGAGCCCTTGTTGTTGTAGTTGGTGCTCTCGACGACCAGCGTATCGCCCTCCCACCTCCCGCGCGGCTCTCCGTTCCACTGCTTGATGGCCTCGCCGAGGCGCGGCCGCCCATCGATGGGAATGATGCGGGTCTCGTGAATCATCTCGAACACCATCACCACGTAGCCGGGGATCTGGATGATCTGGTAGGCGTTGTTATAGCCGGCGGGGAACATCCCGGCCGGATACCCGCGCGTGATGCACCGCACCCACGGCGTCTCGTGTTCGGGTGCGTCCGGAATGTGCGCGAGATCGTAGTCGCGCTTGTCTTCGGCCCATTTCATCACCGGGACGCGCCCATCGGGCGGATCGATGACCATCGACCGCCGTGCCTTGCTGGTCGGGCTGTTGTGATCGGCGAACTCGGGCGCCGGTCCCACGTTGGCGGCCGGTGCCTGCGGGGCGGCAGCCGGCTGGCCGCCGGGCGCTTCGAACGGCGTGCTGTCGAAGTTCACCCAGATGCCCTGGAGGTCCGGCTGACCGTCAGGTGTTCGGGCCGTCCACTTCTGCGCCGATACGACCGAGCTGGTGAAGGTCAGCACCACGACCACGGCCGCGAGACCGAGCACAGGCCGCCACATGCGTTTCATGTCAGCCCTCCTTGCGGCGGATCTTACAGCGTTCCAGCCGGCTGGCGTCCAGGCTGTTGAAGGAGTCTGCAGGGCGGCTTCCGGGCGCGTCGGCCGAGTCGAAACTCCGGTTGAGGCCAGCAGAGGGCGCCCGGACCATTGGCACTCGCGTGCTAACGTATGCGCCCCATGTGGCTCTCCTGTCTCCTCGCATTCACCAGCAGCGCCTGCACGCTGGTCATCGAACTGATTGCCGGCCGAATCATGGCCCCTTATATCGGCGTGTCGCTCTACACATGGACGAGCATCATCGGCGTCGTGCTCGCCGGCATGTCGGGCGGCAACTTCCTTGGCGGCGTCGTGGCCGACCGCTTCGCCTCGCGCCGCACGCTCGGGTTGATCTTCCTCGCGGGGGGCGTTGCCAGCCTCGGCATCCTGGTGATCACGCACGCCATCGAGGGGCTGACCTTCGGGCTGTCGTTCCTGCCGCGGATCGTCCTCTCGATTGCCGCCATCTTCTTCCTGCCCAGCTTCATCCTCGGGATGGTCTCGCCGCTGGTCGTGAAGCTGGCGCTCGCCGATCTCGAGCACAGCGGTCACACCGTCGGGACGATTTACGCCGCGTCAACGGTGGGGTCCATCGTCGGCACCTTCGTCACAGGCTTCTGGCTCATCTCGTGGCTCGGCACGCGCAGCATCGTGTGGCTCGTGGCAGCCGTTCTGCTGGTGACGGGGCTGTCGATAGGCGCGTTTCATCGCCGCAGAAGAGGTTTGGCGATCGTAGCCGGTGTCGGCGTCACGGCGGTGGCGCTCGTGGCGGCGGGCGAGCGCGGGTTGCCGCTGTCGCTCGCCCCGGCTTCGGACGGCTTCCGGGTGCTGCTCTTGCATGTCGTCGTGTTCGGACCGCCGTTGATCATCGCCGGCGGACTGCGTTCGCGGCGACTCGGCGCAGCCGCCGCAGCTTCCGCCATCATGACCTTCGCGGTCGTGCGGGTCGCCTGGGGCGCCGGTCAATACGCAGCGCCGTGCGATATCGAGTCGAACTACTACTGCATCAAGGTCCTCGAAACGAGCGCGCGTGGACACCCGGCGCGCATGTTGATGCTGGACCGTCTCGTTCACAGCTACGTCGTGCCGGACGATCCCACCGCGCTCGACTATGGGTACGAGCAGGCCTATTCGAATCTCACGCAGGTTCATGCGGCCGGCCGGAGCCGTCTCGATACGCTCTTCATCGGCGGCGGCGGCTACTCCTTCCCTCGTTACGTCGAAGCGGTGTATCCCGCGTCGAGCATCGATGTCATCGAGATCGACCCCGCGGTCATAGCCGTGGCGCGCGAGCGCCTCGGACTGCCAGCTTCGTCGAGGATTCGCTCGTTCAACAGCGACGCCCGAATGTTCCTGACGGAGTGGACGGACCCGAAGCAGTACGACATCGTGTACGGCGATGCCTTCAACGATCTGTCCATCCCGTACCATCTGACGACGGTCGAGTTCAATCGCATCGTCGCCGGACGGCTGAAGGCGGACGGCATCTATCTGACGAACATCATCGACAAGTTCGAGGGGGGCGAGTTCTTGAAGGCGGAGGTGAACGCCCTGCGGGCGGTGTTCCCGGACGTCTATGTGTTTGGCCGTGGTGAGGCGTTTCGGCCTTTCGACCGGAACACATACGTCGTCATGGCCAGCAAGCAGCCGCTCGACCGTGACGGACTCACCGCTCTGACCGCTGGCGACGACCCCGACGCCCGAACGACGCTGCTGGCGGAGGAACGTCTGAAGGCGTACCTGACCTCCGGCCGTGCGCTGACCCTCACGGACGACTTCGTCCCGGTTGACCAGCTGCTGGCCAACCTCTTCGTCGAGCGCGGCAAATAGCCGCGGGTCGCCTTCGTCACCCCGGATGAATTTGTCGATCCGCGCTCTTCTGGTTCGTCGTGTGGGTGAAGGCCGGAAAACAGCCCGGTTCGGCCGCCGGCGATGGCTTTCCGGACAACGGAGGTGACTATGCAGAGCATGGCCGACCAGAGGACGGTGGCGGTTGGTCATCAGGCGGCTGAGGACTCGAACGTCAGAGTCTGGGCTGGCCGGGGCCTCAGCGGGGTGGCGGTGCTGTTCCTGCTCTTCGATAGCGTCGGCAAACTGCTGCAGCTGCAGCCGGTTATCGATGGCACCATCGAGCTCGGCTATCCGGTGAGCACGGTCGTCGGCCTCGGTGTCACGCTGTTGCTGTGCGTGATCGCGTATGCCGTTCCGCGAACGTCAGTGCTCGGTGCGGTTCTCCTGACGGGCTACCTCGGTGGTGCGATCGCCACGCACGTACGGGTGCAGAACCCGCTCTTCACCCACGTGCTGTTCCCGGTTTACGTCGCACTGTTCATCTGGTGTGGGCTCGCCTTGCGTGACGCCCGGCTCCGCGCCTTCCTGCCGTGGCACGGCCGCTCATGACCGGGTCGTCTGCGCAGACAAGGAGCGACCATGGAGCAGGTGGTTTCAAAGGATGGAACGGCCATCGCGTTCGAGCGATCGGGTAACGGCCCGGCGCTCATCCTCGTGGACGGCGCGCTGTGCAGCCGGCAGTTCGGTCCCATGCCGAAACTTGCGCCGCTGCTGGCGCAGCACTTCACCGTTTACATGTTCGACCGCCGTGGCCGTGGAGAGAGCGGCGACAGGCAGCCGTATTCCAGAGAGCGCGAGATCGAGGACGTTGCGGCGCTCATCGAGCGTGCCGGAGGTCGGGCGTCGCTGCTCGGGCTGTCGTCGGGCGGCGCGCTCGCGCTCGAAGCAGCAGCCTCGGGCCTGCCGGTGACGAAGGTTGCCGCGTACGAGCCGCCCTACGTCGGTGACAGCGCCAGGCAATCCGCGACCGAGTACGAAGGCCACTTGAAGCGATTGATCGCAGCCGGCGATCGCGGCGGCGCGGTGAAGTACTTCATGACAACGATGGTCGGTGTCCCTGCGCCGATGGTGGTCGTCATGCGGCTGATACCGTGGATCTGGCGCAAGCTCGCCGCCGTGGCTCACACGCTGCCTTACGACGCCGCGGTCATGCGCGATTTCAAAGTACCGGCAGCGCGGCTCGCTGCGATCAGCGTCCCGGCGCTGATCATGCACGGATCGAAAACCGATCTCCGGCTGCAGCAGGCGGCGCGCGCATTAGCCGACGCGGTGCCCGGCGCGCAACATCGTGTGCTGCCGGGGCAGACGCACAACGTGAAGCCGGATGTGCTTGCGCCGGCCGTCACCGGCTTCTTCCTGAGCGTCGCGGCGGCACGGACAGGGCAATGAGCGCGATGCGCTTCATCATCATGCACAAGACGAGCCCTCGCTGGGAGGCCGGCGAGGTCCCCAGCCAGGAGCTGATCGTTCGTGTAGGCGCGCTGATCGGTGAGCTGGCCAGGACGAAGTTGTTCCAGGAGGGCGAGGGTCTTCGCGCCAGCTCGCTGGGGGTGCGGCTCACGTTCTCGGGCGGCACGTGCGCGATCACGAAAGGGCCCTTCAAGGGCGAGCACGAGCTGTCGTCGGGCTTCAGCATTCTCCGCGTGGCGTCGCTCGACGAAGCCGTCGAGTGGGCGACGCGTGCCGGACGAACGCTCGGCGACGGCCAGCTCGACATCCGGCCGGTGACCGAGCCTTGGGACATCGGGATGTCTGCTAAACCAACAGACGTCGCCACGACACGTTACATGGTGCTCCGGAAGGCGACCCCCGCCTCCGAGGCAGGTGAGCCGCTGCCCGAGAGGCAACGGCAGGAGATCGCACGCCTCATCGAAGAGTCCAGTCGCGCAGGTACGCATCTGGCAACACACACCATGAAGCCAAGTGCACGCGGCCGCCGCTACAAGAACTCGGGCGACGGGCTCCGGGTCCTAGATGGGCCGTTCACCGAATCCAAGGAACTGATCGCGGGCTACATCATCGTCGCCGCCGGTTCGCGGGATGAGGCCGATCGGTGGGCGATGCGGTATCTCGACACCGTCGAGGCCAACGAGGTCGACCTGCGGGAGCTGGATGAGGCGCCAACCTGGTAGAAGACCGCCCGCGAACCTGGTAGAAGACGCCCGCGGGCGGGGTGGCAATCATCTGTCACACGGCAGACCGCCCGTCCGTCTGGGAATTCGGGAGCCAGGCAGTGACCTCTACGGAAATCTTCGAATCGGTTCGTGGCAGGCTCTTCGGCCTTGCGTATCGCATGCTCGGCTCGCGCGCGGACGCGGAAGATATCGTCCAGGAAGCGTATGTCCGGTGGCACGAAGCGGAACAGGAGCCCATCCGGAACCCGGAAGCCTGGTTGATCACGGCAACCAGCCGTCTGGCGATCGATCGCTTGCGGCGGCTGAAGACGGAGCGGGAAGCCTACGTGGGACCCTGGCTGCCCGAGCCGTTCGTGAGTCACGTGCCGCCGCCGGATGAGCACCTCGAACTGTCCGGCGATCTTTCCATGGCTTTCCTGACGCTGCTCGAGCGGCTCGCCCCGGAGGAGCGGGCGGCGTTTCTGCTGCATGACGTGTTCGATGTCGACTACGACGCGATTGCGTCGGTGCTCGGCAGGAGCGAGGCGGCCTGCCGGCAGGTCGTGCATCGCGCCCGCACTCGAGTTCACGGTGAGCGCAAGCGGTTCGATGCCACGGAGGCTGCCAAGACCAGCCTGCTGCGGAAGTTCACGGCCGCGCTCGACGCCAGCGACGAACCGGCGCTGCTCGAACTCTTTGCGCCTGAGGCGACGTGGACTGCCGACGGCGGCGGCAAGGCGGGAGCCGGAGTGCGCCCGATCGTTGGCTCCGCTCAGATTGCCCGCCTGGTGCTGGGTCTGCGCGAGAAATTCCTGTCAGCGGATCACGTGCTGGAGATTGCATCCGTCAACGGCGAGACCGGGCTCTGCCTTCGAGCGGGCGGCCGGTTGACCGCCACGATGTCGATCGAGACGGACGGCGAGCGGATTCTCGCGGTCTACGCTGTGGTCAACCCCGACAAGCTCGCGACAGCCGCTGTCACAAGCCCGGTGCGTGGTGCGTCTTCATCGTAGACACCAAAGGAGAACATCAAATGCAACCACGAGTCGATCTCACCAAATACATCTCATCCGGCCCCGGCCGCGCGCTGCTCAGCCTTTCAAAGGAGGTGGCGCACGCCGTCGACCCGACGCTCATGCATCTCGTCGAGGTACGTGCTTCCCAGATCAACCACTGCGCCTACTGCATCGACATGCATACGAAGGACGCGCGTCTCGCCGGCGAGACCGAGCAGCGGATCTACGCCTTGAGTGCGTGGCGTGAGGCGCCGTTTTTCTCGGAGCGCGAGCGGGCGGCGCTCGAATGGACCGAGGCTGTGACGCTGGTCGGAGACACGCATGTCCCGGACGACGTCTATGAGCGCGTCAGGCAGCAGTTCGACGAAGCCGAGCTGGTGGCGCTGACGTTCGGCGTCATCGTGATCAACAGCTGGAACCGCCTGAATGTGCCGTTCCGGACGCCGGCCGGCACGTACCAGCCGGTCGCCCGGGGCAGCCGGGAGCCGGCAGCCGCGAGGGCGTAAACCGTTACGACAGCGGCGCTCTCGGAGCCGCGCCGCTGGACGAGGAGGACGAGCCCGCGTTAAATATGCAGGCGCCGGGTTCGCCTCCGATGCCGATACGACCCCTGACCGGGATCGCTGCGAGGGCTCCGATGAAACCGACCGCGATCGTCGCGTCACTGCTGCTGTTGCTGGTGGCCGAGTCGTCCACCGGACAGTGGCTGAAGGTTCCAACGCCGGGCATTCCACGCACGAGTGACGGCCGGGCCGACCTGAACGCGCCGGCGCCGCGAGGGCCGGACGGCCGGCCGGTGATCGCGGGACTGTGGCGGCCGACGGCAAGGCTGATCGAGAACATTTCCCGGGGCTTGAAAGCCGGGGAGACCGTGCCGTTCCAGCCCTGGGCCCAGGCGCTGCTCAAGACCCGCATCGGGAACGACGCCAGGGACGATCCGACGTCGAACTGTATCGTCGGCGGCGTGCCCCGATCGGACTTCGTCCCGTATCCCTTCAAGATTCTCGAGTCGCCCGGCCTCGTGACCATCCTCTACGAGGCCGTCCATTCATACCGGCAGATCTTTACGGACGGCCGCCAGCTTCCACGCGATCCGAATCCTGCGTGGTTCGGCTACTCGATTGGCAAGTGGCAAGGCAACGCGTTCGTCGTCGAGAGTGCCGGGTTCAACGACAACGTGTGGCTCGACAACGCCGGCAGCCCGGCCACCGAGCAGCTGCGCGTCACCGAACGCTTCATCCGCCGCGATTTCGGCCACATGGACATCGAGATTACCATCGACGATCCGAAGGCCTACACGCGGCCGTGGAACGTCACCGAGCGGCTGCTGTTCCTGCCCGACACCGACATCATCGAATACATGTGCACCGAGAACAATCGCTACTTCCGTCTCGTTCCGGATGCGGCTCCGCCGGGTGCGCCGGTAGCGAAACCTGGCCGTTGACCAGCTCGGTTGCGACGGGGATCAGGCGGGGATACGGAGTCCACGGAGCAACGGGACACGCTCACACGGAGAAATGGAGGAACGGAGGCGAACGGAGGATGTCACGCTGACACGTAGAGACATCCCGCCGATTCGCCCTGGTCGCTGCAGGTGGGCCCGCCGGCCTGCGGCCGGCGACAGGGATCGAGGAGAACGCCGATCACAAACACGCTCACTGATCCCCCCAGCGTGCTTGTGATCGGCGTTCTCCTCGATCCCTGCGCGCGTAGCGCGGGCCCACCTCGGTGTCCGTCGGATGAACGTACTGTGCGACGCGGGAATCCTCCGTTCGTCCTCCGTTTCTCCGTTTCTCCGTGTGAAGCCGTTTCTCCGGTGATCTCCGTTCCTAAGCGCGAGTGCGGCGACAGGACTGCACGAGCGTGTGCAGCCGGAGCCAGGTGTTCACGACCCGCGGCAGAAACGCTTGCGGCCGTATGCGGTGGATCAATGCGTAGAACGCGAGGCGCGAGACAAGGACGTCGTTCAGTGCGCTCCTGAACCCCTCGAACCAGAGTGCCGCCGGCATGGCGACGCCAGACTGCTGCTCGAGCCGCAGGCGATGACGTTCGACGAGGCGATGCAGCTCGTCGGCGCCCGCCTCGATCGGGAACACGAAGCAGAGGAGCTCGGCGAGATCGCGCTGCGGGGCCCCGACCGTCGCCAGCTCCCAGTCGTAGGCCACGAGGCGTGGGCCCTCGGCCGCAGGGCGGATGGCGATGTTGCGTGTGTTGAAGTCGTGGTGAATGAGCGTGCGCGGCAGCGCCTCGATCGCCGGCCACCACAGCGACATGGAGCGGACGAGCGCTGCATGGGCGGTCACCAGGGCAGGTCCCGACCACTTCGCGAACATCGGTGCAGCGTGCCGGGCTAGCGCAGCCCAGAGCGGCGTCATCTCGACCGCGCCAGACGCTGACGGGACATAGCCGATCCAGGGAGCGGCCATGAGCTCGCGCTCCCGGCCGAGCCACGCCGCGTGCATCCCGGCGACGCCGTCGATCGCCGCTTCCACGCGCGCAGCTGTCCAGGCACGCGGATCGCCCGTCGCGTCCATGGCCTCCATCCCGTCGAGGCGCTCGAGCAGCATTCCCCACGATTCGGCTTGCTCGTCCTGCCACGTTCCGTAGCAGGTCGGCATGTGACGCCGGAAGCGCACATCGGATTGCAGCGCGTAGACCTCGATCTCGCGCACATGGCTGCCACGGAGGCCGATCCGATCCCGGAATCGCGCGAGCTCCCGGGCCACGGATGGATTGACGACGTCCGCTGTCGTCTGGGCCACGTCGATCGCGTCGGTGTCCGGCGGCTTGACCTTGACCATGAGATGAAGAGGCTCGAACCGCTCCTGACGCCGGAGCGTGAGGCTCGCCCGCCAGAGTCCCGCTTGTCCCTTGCGCTTCCAGCCGGTGAGCTCGCTGATGATGCTGTGCTCGGATCCGACACGCTCCGCCTCTACGCCGGCAATCGAAAGGCCTTCGTCCTCGAAATGGCGGCGCAGAAGCGGTTCGAGGCGGTCGGTCCAGTCAGCCGGCCGGCGCTGGCGCTGCACCGCAACCGGCTTTGCCGGGGGCGCCAGAGCGTCACGGCGAATGAGGTCCGACAGGTAGCTGTCGAGCCGTTCGGCGTCGAGCGCAGGGTACTGGATGCCGGCTGCGCGCTCGCTCGAACGCGTTGCTGAGGACAGCACCCGGCTGCGGACGTGCTCCTCATAGTGCTCAGGTGTCGTGAGCCCGGCGATGCGTCGACTGAAAAACCCGCGCAGGCGGTGGAGCGGATGATCGCCTGCTCGCGCCTCCCTGGCCAGACGGTCGAGCCAGAGCGGATACGGCTCGAGGCGAACGGGATAGCCGAAGATGTTCGTCCACAGCACGCACTCACGCCAGTGGCGCGGCCGCGGATGCCGGAGGTGAAACGTCTGGCATCCCGGGCGGCATGTTCGCGCGAGCTTCACGATCGTGGCAGCCGCGGTATCGACCGGGACTGCGTCGAACACCCAGTCGAGATCCGGCGCGGCTCCCATCCGGATGCACCCTCTGAGGAGAGCGGCGATGAGGTCGTCCGTGTTCATGGCGCCCGAGGCCGAGTGTCCTGCCAGCAGCGCCGGCCTGTAGATCTGCGCCGGTAGCCCACGGTTCGCGGCCTCACGCACCAGCGCTTCGGCGACGCACTTGCTCTGCGCATATCCGAGCGGCAGCCGATCGACCCACGGCAGCATCTCCATGTCTTCCGTCACGTCCGGCGGCCCGCCGTGCGCGAAGCACACCGACAGGCTCGAGACGAAATGGAACCGCTTGCGCACGGTCTCGCTGGCGAACCGAATCAGTTCCGTCGTCGCGGCGACGTTCGCCGATCGCAGTCCTTCGTAGGCAGACACCCAGTTCACGTCCGCGGCCGCGTGAAAGATCGCCCCGACATTGGACGCCAGACGGCCGTAGTCATCAGACGACAGCCCGAGCCGCGGCCGCTCGATGTCTCCAGCCACGGCCGTGACCTGTCTGGCGTCGTCCTCCCTCCACAGACCGTACCGCTGGAGGTTGCTGCGAACGCGAGAGACGGAGGGCTCGCCAGCGGATCGAACGAGACAGACCACGTCGAAACCGGCGTCAATCAGGTCGCGGAGAATGGCGGCGCCGAGAAAGCCGGTCGCGCCGGTCAGCAGTACCGGACCGCCGTGCGTCGTACGAGGAGCTGGCGCGGCGAGCGGTCTGATGTCGTCGGGCAGCCGGGCGTCGGCGATCATTCGCGCGACGCCGCCGTGCGTGGCGAGCTCGAGTGTGCCGCCGCCGTTCCTTCTGATCGGGTCGTTGAGGGCCGATGTCAATCGATCGAGGTCGGGACAGTCGGTCAGCAGCGATTCTGGAAGCCTGCAGTCGAACCTGTCCTCGAGGGAAGCGATCAGCTCGAGAGCGCCGAGCGAGTCGATGCCGTACGCGGTGAGCGGCATGCCTGCCTCGATCGCGGCGGGATCAATGCGGAGGAACTCCGCGACGGCGGTTCGAACCGCTGACGGTGAGGCGTCGAGGCGAACGGCGGCGGCAACAGACATTCGGTCTCCGGTACACGCGGTCGATCACGACGGCGGCAACAGGTGGTGCGCTTCCCGCGCCGGCCGATCGAGATCGGCGCCGAGAACGTCCTGCGACCACATGGCGAGCGGAGTCAGCGTGCCGCTGACCCAGCCGTCGCGGCAGAGGAACCGCTGCAGCTTTCCACTCGTCGTCTTCGGCATCGAGCCGGGGCTCACGAGCGCCACGCCGTGCAACTGGATGCCGTGCAAGTCGGCGATGGCCTGCCGCAGCCCGGTGATGAGCCCATCGCCGCCGCCCGGATCGAGCAGGCGCGGATCGACTTCCGCCACGAGCGCAACGCGATCGCCGCGGACGCCGTTCGAGACGGCCACGGCGGCCACCGAGCCGGCGCGAATCGCCGGATGATGGCGTTCGGCGGTGTGTTCGAGATCCTGCGGAAAGTGCTTGGCGCCGCGGACGATCAGCAGGTCTTTGATGCGGCCGGTGACGTAGAGCTCGCCGGCCCGCAGATACCCGAGATCCCCGGTGCGCAGCCACCGGTCGGACGATCCGCCGACACCACCTCCGTACGCAGCCGCCGTCTCGTGGGGCCGGTTCCAGTAGCCCAGGGTCACGCTCTCGCCGGCCACCTGGATCTCGCCCACTTCACCATCGCGACAGGCGGTGTGCGTCGCTGGATCGACGATCCTCACCTGCGTGCCGAAGGCAGGTGTGCCACACGATACGTCGCCATCCCGTTCCACCCATCGTCCGGTGCTGACGAGCAGCGTCGATTCGGCGAGACCGTAGCATGGCCGGAACGCTGCCGGGTCGAAGCCGGATCCGCCATACGCACGCGCGAACGCCGACATGGTGTCGTGACGGATCGGTTCGGCGCCGTTGTAGGCCGCACGCCAGCACCCGAGGTCGAGCATCTCGCGATCCTCGCGGCTCACGCGCGTGACCGCCAGGTCGTAGGCGAAGTTCGGTCCACCGCTGCGCGTCGCGTGGAAGGTCGAGATCGCCTTCAGCCACCGCACCGGCCGCTGGAGAAACGCGCCCGGAGACATCAGGTACGCGGGGCACCCGCTGAACGCCGGCTGCAGCACCCCTTCGATGAGGCCCATGTCGTGTGTGACCGGCAGCCACGAGACGGACACGCCGTGTGCGCCATGCTCGCCGAGATGAAACGCCGCGTCCAGGTTGTGCAGCAGATTTCCGTGCGTGACCATGACGCCTTTCGGGCGAGCCGTCGATCCCGACGTGTACTGCAGGAACGCGAGCGTGTCGCGACTGGCGCGCCGTATCCGCTGCGCCGAGGCGAGATCGCCCGGCAACCGGTCGGTGGCAACCCAGGGGATGCCGATCTCGATCGTGCCGAGGAGGCCCTCGCGCGATTCACGAGCGAGCTGGAGCTCCAGCTCGGTGTTGGTCAAGGTGCACCGCGGCTCGGCATCTGCAGCAATCGACGCAAGGCGGTCAACGCCGCGTCGCGAGCGGCCGCCCTGGGGCGGGAGCACCGGTACAGCGAGCACGCCGGCATACAGACAACCGAAGAACGCGGCAATGAAGTCGAGCCCCGGAGGGTAGAGCAGCAGCGCGCGGTCTCCCGGCGCCAGATGCGTCTGCAGCCATCCAGCCACGGTGCGGCTGGCCTGCGCGAGATTCGACCAGCTGATCGCCGCCGACGGCAGCTCCCCGTCGCGCAAGAAGGTGTAAGCCGTCTCGTCGGGCTGCGTGGCGGCGCGATGCTCCAGCATGTGGACGAGAGAATCGCCCGCGAACGGAATCCCGCGGGCGGCCGTGTCCCGCTCAGACATTGACGGGTGCAGCATGGCGGTGGTCGAGGGATGAATGGCTGGCATATCGCATCGGCGCCGCTTCGCGGTGCCACCCCGCGAACGCCGCACGCACGCGGGCCGCGTTTGCAGCGACCTCCTCGAGCTGCCAGCCGGACGTCTCGATGGTCGGTTTGATGAAGACGTGCACGTCGCCAGGCCTGACGCGGTAACCAACGCCCGGATCGATCGCGACGGGAATGACGAAGTACAGCGGCACGATCGGCGCCGCCAGTGCCGTGGCGAGGTGGAATGCCCCTTTGTTGAACGGTCCGATCTCGCCGCTCGTGATTCGCCCGCCCTCGGGGCTGAGATAGACCGACTCGCGTGAGCGCTCCAGGACATGGCACGCCCGGCGGAAGATGCGGCGCCGTTCATCGGTGCGCGACTGTGGGACCGTGAAGAAGGTGCCCATCAGACGCGCGAGAATGGCCAGCGGCACGAACTTCTGCAGGAAGCCGCTGAGAAAAAACCGTGTGTTGGGCAGTCCGAGTGCGGTGAGCACGAACAGGTCGAGTGTCGACGAGTGGTTCGAGACGTAGACGACCTGTCGCGCCGGCGGCGGGAACGAACCGTGCACATGCACGCGAACGCCCCAGAACCAGAGCAGCATGCGCGCCACGCGCGCGGTGTAGGCAGCGTAGAGACGACGAGCACGGCACACCGTGAAGAGCGCGACCGGCAGGATGGCAATGGATGCGGCGGTCACGAAAAGACCGCTTGCTGCAATCAGACCCCGGTTCGCCGAACCCGACTCCGCTAAAGCTCCGGCGGGCAAGCGAGCTGTCATTCCGGCCTCCGGCAGATCACGGTCTGCATCGCGAAGTTCATCCGGTTGAGGAAGGGCAGCAGCGGCAGCAGCAGGAGTTGCCCGGCGAAATATGCGTAAATGGCGCGATCGAGGTTGAGGCCGCGACCGCGGAGCACCTGGAACGCGACCCCGCAGAACAGATAGAAGTAGGGAGGAAACGCGCCGTATGGCAGGTGCTCCACCACCTCGAAGCCGGCGCCGCGTGTGATACCGAGGAGCCGCTTGCGGTCGTAGAGCGCCGTGTGCTGAGGTGCCTGTATTCCCGGCCAGCGTGTCTTGAACAGCCGGAACGACAGGCTGTCGAGACGCGGAACCTCCACGAACAGCCATCCGCCCGGCTTCAACGATTCGAACGCCCGACGAAGCGATCGCCGCGGATCGTAATCGTGCTCGAGGACGTGCCACATCGTGACGGCGTCGAAGCGCTCGCGACCTACCGCCTGCTCGGCGAACGGCCCATGATGAAACTCGATGCCGCTCAGTTCAGGCCGCTGCGACAGGTCTACGAGATCGACTCCCACCACTTGCGCGCCTGTTTCGCTGCGCACACGGTCCAGAAACGTGCCCGCACCGCAGCCGACGTCGAGCAGCGTCGACGAGTCGTCAAGCACGGCGTGCCGCCTGACGATTCGCAGCTTGGCCCGGTCGAGCGTCGACATGGCGTAACGAAAGAGCGGCGCCAGCGCGCCCCAGCGGGCCGTTGGCTGATGGGCGATGTAGTCCGTCTCGTAGTAACGCGTGATTCGGTCGAGCGTCAGGCGTGGCGACTGGTAGACGAGGCCGCAGTCCAGACATTGGACGAACACGAATCGGCCGGGTGTACCGGTCAGGTCGTCCTCGCCGGCAAGGAAGAAGGTGGCTCTTCGCCCGCCGCAGTCGAGGCACGAGACGCCTTCGAACGCCGCGGGCTCGAGGGAATCGATGTCGATCGTTGCGCCGGCGATCGATGGCGCCAGGGCGGACGCGCTCATGATGACGCTCCTCATGGTGGATCCCGCCGAGCTGAAGCTCGGCGCTGCGAAAGCACTGAAGCTCGGCGCTGCGAAAGCACTGAAGGTCGGCGCTGCGAAGGCACTGAAGGTCGGCGCTGCGAAGGCACTGAAGCTCGGTCATGCAGAAGCCCGGGTGCGACGGTTCCCTCGTGCCACAACTCGTACAGACAGGCGGCGACGTACGTGGCGGCCATTGCGAAGATGAGGCGCGATGCGTCGACGGGACCTTGCGTCAGGGTCATCACGGCGACGAAGGCGGGGTACTTGAGGAGCAGAAGACCGTACTGCCACGCGGCGTCCGGGATCACGGCTCTCAGCTGGCCGTAGGCGAGCCAGAACGCGATGTCGAGTGCGGCGAGCGCGGAGAGTGCCTGCGGACGCCACAGGCAGAGCACTGCCGCCGCGCATGCCAGCAGCAGGAGCAGCACGCGAAACGGCGGCTCCGGTCTGTTGACGAGGACCCGCTCCGGGTGGTGGATGCGGTCATGGCCGGCGTCCTCGAGGTCGTCCCAGAGGCGGAATTGCGCAATCAGCGTCAGCCCCAGTACCGGTACGAGAAGGCTGTTCGGTCCGAGCGGCGCCGTCGATGCCTGGAGGGCCGCCGCCGACAACAGGAGCAGCGCCGGGGCGAAGACCGATAGCGGAAAACGCTCGGCCAGGTAAGCAGCGATGGCGTTCATCGGCGCCCCTCGACATCGCACGTCCCGCGATCGCCGTCGACTGTCACCATCACGCCGTGGGGGATCAGTGCAGTGGCATTGGCGATGCCCACGACGCAGGGGAGGCCGAATTCGCGCGCGAGAATCGCGCCGTGCGAGAGCATGCCGCCGCGTTCGATGACCAGCCCGGAAACGAGGCAGAAGACGGGCGCCCAGCCGGGGTCGGTCTGCCGTGTGACCAGAACGTCGCCACGATTCAGACGATGGGCCTCGTGCACACCTGCGAGAACCGCGGCCGGCGCCGAGACGCGGCCACCACAGGCAGTCGCTCCGCGAAGGGCCCGACCTTCAGCCCTCGGAATCCCGACATCCGGAGCCGTCTCCTGTAGACGCGGACCTTCAGGTCCGCCTGAAACTCGAATCGCGTCGAACGCGACGCTCTCGGGCAGATAAAAGGTGTCGGGCGGGTCGGTCTCGCTCTCGACGGCGTGCGCCGCCTGGCGTGTCGCGACGAGCGCGGCGACGCTGTGTGGGAACAGCGCGCGGCCGGAGCACAGTTCGTCCAGCTCCTGCCACGTGAGCATGAACACGTCCTCTCGCTCGGCGAGGCGTCTGTCGCGCACGAGCCGCTCGCCGATTGCCAGCGCCACCCGGCGGCATCGTGAGTAGAGGAGCGCCTGCTTGAGACGTGCCCGCTCACGACAGGCGACCGATCGCTGCGTGCATCGGAGAAGCGCGTGAACCAGCAGCGCCTGCAGCGGCGCTCGACGTGCCAGCGTCGTGATGACGAGCCTGGTTTCGGCACGGCGCTCGGCGGCCTGCCGTTCGATGCTTTCGCGGGGTGACGCGCCAGCGGTGTCGAGATACTGCGCGAGCAGGGCGATGACCGGCTCCGGCCGCTCCTCGAGCGTTGGAGCCGTGAGCATCAGCTCGCCCGACGAGCGAAACCCCCATGACTGGAGGTAATCCGTGAGCAGCTCCTTGAACGCTGCAAACCTCGGCTCGCGGTCGATGGCTTCGAGGGCGTCCTGCGGCGCGCGCGATCTGATCATCCGTGCGAGGTCTGGTTGCGCCGCGATCACGCGCGCGAGCGACCACAGCTGAAGCGCCGGCTGGCTCGATGGCACGCCCGGCAAGGCGCGGAGCAGCCGCGTGTGAGTCGCGTCCCCGAATCCGTTGCGCGCCAGGCAGCGTCGCAACAGCGCGTAACACACCATCGCCGCCGTGTCGCACAGCGACGCATTCGTCCAGCGGTGGCAGCGGATGTCGACGAACGCGGCCAGATCTGTACCGAGCCCGGCGAGTGTCCGCCGTTCGAGTGCCTCGACGGATGTACGCGCGCCGTACTCGTCGGCTGTCTGCTCGAACCGGCGGAGCCGCCGCCCGAGGAACAGAAACTGCCACACGACGCACACGGCGATGCGAAACAGCTCCAGCGTCTGGCGCGCCCGGCCCCGGCCATCGCGCCAGCTCGCCGCCCACCGAGGCTGGGCCGCAGTGTCGGACGCGCCGACGAAGAGGTTGAAGGCGGCGGCAAGACGGTCGCCGAACGGCGCCATGCGCAGCACGCAATGGATGCTCGTGAGGTTGTAGTACAGGCGTGCGCCGTGGGCGCCGATGATGGCGCGTAGCGCCGCATCCATGGACGTCAGCCGGTCACGCGAAATCCCGAAGACGAGCCCGAGGTTTCGGAAGTAGTGGTAATAGCCAGCCGTCGCGATCGAGTAGAGCAGCGGTGAGACCGGCTCCGGGTAGTTTTCGCAGATGTTGGCGTTGCTCCACAGCACCGGCGACCGGCTGGCCTTCACCGCTGGCGCCGTGATCCGCCGCGACTGGACGATCCACACGCGGCCGTCCGGGCCGACCGCCCATTCGACGTCTTGCGGCCCTGCGAACGCGCGCTCGATCAGAAGCGCCAGGCGGCCGAGCTCCGCGACCCGGTCCGCCGTGAGGACGGCACGTCCAGGCGCCAGCTCGGACGATGCCGTCTCGCGAGTGATGGTCCGCGTCATTCGCGAGATGTGCAGGTGGCCGGGATCGACCTCGCCGGCCACGAGGCGGTCCGCGAGTCCGGCGGTGTATTCCGCGACCATGTCATCCGTGTCGTCCTCCGGATGGCGGGTGAACAGCACTCCGGCGGCAAGCGCGTCGACCTGCCGCTGGATGACGATCGCCATGCCCGCGGGAGCGATCCGCCGCGTGCGGCGGTAGAAGATTGCGCGGGCGGACCAATATGACGCCCAGCAGGTGCGAACAGCGTCGCGCAGTGCGTTCGCGCTGTCGACGTGCAGCACGGAATCGAACTGACCGGCGAACGACGAGGTGAGCCCGTCTTCGCCGAAGGCGGAGCTCCGCACGGCAACGGGAGAAGGCGGGAAAGGCGCACCGAGGGGTCCGCCTCTACGCGGGAGGACGACGTCGAGCTCGAGCGGAAAAGGCGCCGACATCACGCGCTGGCGGATCCGTTGCGAGCAGGCCTCCAGCGCGGACGCGTCGCTGCCTGCGTCGAGCGATGCAAGTTCCGCTTCGATCGCCTGGCGTAATCCCGACGTCCCCATGAACACCTCGAAGGCCCGCGTCGTCAGCACCACGCCGTCGGGGACCGGGATGCCAAGCGCACACATCCGGGCCAGAGTGCTGGCCTTTCCCCCCGTCGTATGCGCATCTCCAGAGTCGGCCAGCGGGAGCAGCAGCGCCGACTCGACGTCATGCGCAACGCGGATCGCGCCGGCAACTGCCGTCATGCGGCGCGCTCCTTGCCGCCGAGGCGGAACGTCGCCACGCTGAACGCTCCGTGAAGAAACGGACCGATCGCCAGGACATACAGGATCGTCAGCGGCGGGACAGGAACCACGAGTGCGAGTGCAGCCAGCGCGCCGAGAGGCGAATCCAGCCGATCGAGCAAGGAGCAGACGGGACGCAGGACCATTCCCTGGGCTGGCGCGCCTGGCGCGATGCCGAGCTGCCGCTTCACGAACGAGTTGGGCAGTTCGCCGGCCATGAAGCCCGCACCGGCGAGCAGGCCGAGCGCCGCGTATTCAAGCGGTTGAAGTGGCCACAAGCCAGACATCCTGCCGGCGGTGGCCATCGAAACCAGCAGAAAGGAGAGGCCGGTGGCCAGCGGCATGACGAGGAAGCCGCGTACGGTCTTGTTGCTGCCAAAGATGCGGCGGCCGCGGAACGTCAGCCCGCCGTCGATCGGCCAGCCGTACCGGCGCGACGCCGCCGACCCGAGCCACGCCGCCTGCGCGCACCCGGCGACGGCAAACGCGATCACGAGGAACCCCGCGCAGCCCAGTGGATCCAGAGCGCGGGTCATATGTCGAATCCCGTATCGCGGCGGTTCTGGAAGAGCAGCACGTCGCCGGGGCAGGCGCGCGCGGCGCGCACCCAGCGCCACCAGGTCACCTCGTGCGCCGTCTCGAATGCGATCTCGCGCAGACGGTAGCCCGGCACGAAGGGATACATGTGGTGCAGCTCGTGCGCGTCGAAGTGGAGCAGAGCGCGGGATACTGCACCCGGTAGCCGAAGTGATCGCGTGTATCGCGCCTGCTCGAGCGCTCGATGGGGCAGCACACGGCGCCCTCCACTGAGCTCCATGGGCACATGCGTGTGCTGACTGATGATGAGCACGTCTTCGATCGCGAAGGCGACGAGCGTGGCGGCCCCGCCGAGTCGAATCATCATGGCCGGGCCGAGCCACCACGCGATCGCGACGTAGATCGCCGCGACGGCGAGAAGCCCTCCGGCCACACGCGCCCGAGTACCGTGCGTAGACTCGAGACGCGCCAGTCGTGCCGGATTCCAGAAGTTGCCGAGCCGGTAGACGATGGAGAAGAGCGGCAGCCAATACTTCCAGCAGACGCTGACGATGCGACGCTCGAGACGCGTTCGATCGCGAGGCGCGAGCGCCGCGGTCGTCGGATCGAGATCCTGCCAGCCGGTCCACTTGTGGTGGCGCCGGTGAACGTGCACCCACATTCCGAACGGAATCGCCGCGAAGAATCCGGCGATATGGCCGACGATCACGTTCAGCGCCGGAGCGCGAAACAGCGTGCGGTGTCCGCATTCGTGAAGGAGCACGAACCACTCGACGAGCGAGGCCGCGAGCAGCAGTTGTCCTGCGGCCCAGGGGAGGACGTCCGTGCGCAGCGACAACCACACACCCGCGGCCGTGGCAGCCAGTGTTGCCGCGACGAAGAGCGTTCCCTCGGCGTCCGCGGGTCGCAGATGCCTGAGCTCGGACGGCGGCGGCGCAGCAGCGGTCATCGAGGCGCTCTGCCACACGATAGGAGCCGGCACGGTGAGGAGTCGTGAGAAAAGGCTGAATCAGGATGAAAAGGCGTGAGGGCTGCCGTACACTGGTCGGCCTCGGCCGTGAATCTGCCGCCTGCCTACCGTTTTGGCCCCTTTCGTTTCGATGCGGCCGCCTACCAGCTCCTCGCCGGCGACCGGGCCGTGTCGCTGTCGCCCAAGGTGATGGACCTGCTCAGGCTGCTCGCGTCGCGTCCGTCGCAGCTCGTCACCAAGGAAGACATCCTGCGTGAGCTGTGGCCCGACGTGGCCGTTACCGACAACGCTGTCACGCAGGTCGTCTCTGACTTGCGTCAGGCGCTCGGCGACGATCCGGCGTCGCCGCGCTACGTGCAGACAGTTCCCCGGCGTGGTTACCGGTTCATCGCGTCCGTCCAGGTCTCGTCGTCGTCGCCGCCGCCGGCCGGAACGCCGGCTGCGCGCCAGCCGTCCGGAGCGGTGAAGCGTGTCATCGCCGTCTCGGATTTCCGCAACGTGACCGCCGACGCGAACGACAACTGGATGTCGACCGGCATCGCCGAGACGGTGACCAACGACCTTCGCTCGCTTCGCGATCTGCGCGTCATCGATCGCGCGAGTGTTTCCGAAGCGGCGCGTGACGCGTCGATCGAGGCGGCGCGGGCATCCGGACTCGATCTGCTGGTGGTCGGCAGTTACCAGCGCTCGGGTGATCGCCTGCGCATCACGGCGCGCGCCATCGACGCGCACAGCGGCGAAGCGGTGGCGCATTCGAAGGCCGATGGTCTGGTCGCCGAAGTGTTCGAGCTGCAGGACGCGATCGTCACGCAGCTGCTGAGGAGCCTGCACGTCACGGTCACCGCGGCGGCGGCGGCGCGCATCGGCGTCCACGAGACGTCCAGCCTCGAGGCGTACCGCGCGCTCACGGAAGGCCGTCTCAAGCTCGAGACGCTGAACCCGGCCGACGTTCCTGAAGCCATTCGTGATTTCGAGCGTGCAATCGCTCTCGATGCGCGCTACGCGCACGCGTACGTCGGGCTGGCGCACGCGCATCTGTGGCTGTACGAAGCGTCACGCGCCCGCAACCGGCCCAATACCGCGGAGCTGCGCGCAGCGATCGCCTACGGCCGCCGCGCCGTGGAGCTCGATCCCGGTCTTGGCGAGGCGCATGCCGCACTTGCGTTTCTGCTGGCGGCGGCGGGGCGTCAACAGGAAGCGCTCGAGGCAGGCCGTGCCGCGGTCGCGCTCGAGCCGAACGAGTGGCGCCATCGATTCCGTCTCGGTGTCGCCGCCTGGGGCAGCGAGCGGCTGGCGTGCTTCGACGACGTGGTGCACATCTTTCCCGAGTTCGCGTACGCCTACTTCGGCTCGGCCATGGTCCATGTCGCCCGGCAGGATCTCGGTGGCGCCGAAGAGATCCTGCGGCAGGGGCTCGCCGTGCAGCAGCGCGAGACCAGCAAGGCCGATCGCTTTCCCGCCAACGGTTTGCACTGGCTCATCGGGCTGCTCCGCCTCGCCGCCGGCGACATCGATCGTGCGCACGCCGAGTTCGACCGCGAGCTGACGTCGCGAGGGAGCCAGATGTACGCTGCGGAGTACGCGATGGACGCGTACGACGGTCACGGCTTCGCTTGTCTGGCTGCCGGGGATGCCGCTGATGCCGCGGCGATGTTCGAGAAGGCGCTCGCGATCTACCCGGATCACGCGCGCTCGCTTGTCGGCCTCGCCGACGCCTGCCGCCGCCGCGGCGACAACCGCGCGTCCGAAGCGGCGATGGAGCACGCGTGGCGCGCCATCCAGGAGCTGAAGGAGAGCGGGCGCACGGCAGAGGCGGCGATGGCGAGCTCGTTCGGCCAGGTGCTGACCGATCGTCGCGACGCGGCGGCGTCGACGCTCATGCAGTTGCTGCAGGAGGCGCCTCCCGGGTTTGCAGGGTGGACGATTCCGATTGAGCCGCTTCTCATGGGACTGCGGACAATGCCAGCCTACCGGGCCATTCTCCGGCGCCTGGCCGACCGCGCGGCATGAGCATCGTGCGATCGGCCGTGAGGAACTGATGGCGGCACCTACCTTGCGACGCATGCGGCGCACGCGGCTCCTCCGGGCGCTGCTGGCGTTCCTCGCGCTGCCCGGGCTCGTTGCGTTCGTCGTGCCGCTGGTCGTGGCATGGCCGTTCGAGCTTCGCGAATTCCGGCTGTTCGCTCTCGTTCCTCTCGTGGCGGGCATCGGTCTGTTGCTCTGGTGCGTGCGCGACTTCTACGTCGCCGGCGAGGGCACGCTTGCGCCGTGGGATCCGCCGCGCCACCTCGTGGTCGGCGGACCGTACCGGGTGTCGCGCAACCCGATGTACCTCGCGGTCGTTCTGATTCTCGTCGGGTGGGCAATCGGGTTCCGCTCCCGTTGGCTGCTGCTGTATGCGCTCGCGATGATGGTGGTGTTTCACTTGCGCGTCCTGCTCCACGAGGAGCCGTTCCTGGCGCGGACGCAGCGGCAGCAATGGCCGCGCTACGCGGCGCGAGTCCCGCGCTGGCTGTTTCCCAATCGAAAAACACTACTGGTGACGCTTGCCGCGCTGGCAGTGCTGATTCCCGCCGCCGGGCTCATCTACGAGAGCTACGTCGAAGGCCTGGCGGCGCGCGAGTTCGCGCCGCCGGGCATGCTGGTGGATATCGGTGGCCGCCGGGTCCACCTGCTGTGCATCGGGCGGGGAGATCCGACCGTCCTGTTCGAGGCGAGCGGCTGGGGGGTGAGCTCGCTCAGCGCGGCGATGGTTCGCGAGCGCGTGTCGTCACGCGCCCGTGTCTGCAGCTACGATCGGATGGGCATGGGCTGGAGTGATCCCGGCCCGAGTGTGGTCACGGCCGGTGAGCTCGCACGGCAGCTGGCGGTGCTCCAGGACCGCGCCGGGTTGAACGGCCCGTTCATCCTGGTCGGATCGTCAGTGGGCGGCCTGACTATCGAGATGTTCGGCCGTCGATACCCCGAGCGGACGGCGGGTCTCGTGTTCCTCGACGCGGCGAGCAGCGGCCGCCTCCCGCTCGTCGAGCGGTACTTCGGCGTCGCCCGACTGACCGCGCCGCTCGGCGCTCTCGCCGCGCGGCTCGGAGTGATTCGGCTGCTGGATCCGTTAAAGATCCCGACCGACACCGATGAAGGCCGGCGGAGTTCGGCAATGACCTATGCGGCCGAGCCGATTGCCGCCCTCAGCGCGATCACGCGCGGCTTGCGCGACACCGAGCGGGAGTTCGCGGAGGCGCCGCCTTTGCGCGGTGATCTGCCGCTCGCCGTGCTGAGCGCATCCGAGGACATGACGCCTCCTCCGGGCCTGGGCTTCGTCGCCTCCATCCTGCGATCGTCGCGAATCGAGGTACACAAACAGCTGGCGAAGCAGTCGACGCAGGGCACGTGGCAGATGGTGCCGAAGAGCACTCACCTGATCGCCAGCAGCCAGCCGGAGGCGGTGGTCGATGTCATCTTCGGGATGCTGGCGGCCCGGGACCGCGCCGCGGAGAAATCGGCGGAGCCGCAAGGTCGCTGAGGTCCGGCATTATCTTTGCGGGGCGGTCGACGCGACGCATATGGAATCAGGCGCACCCTCCCGACTCTACCCGCGTAGACCGGACGAAGCTGGCTGGGCCGAGCCGGGCTGGACGGCGTCCGGCTCAGCCGTCTTGCCCGACGATCCGGCACAGAGTCGCGTCGATGCCGCGCAAAGCCGGTTCGAGCGGGCGCTGCCGGCGTTGTTGTGGATTGCCGTGGCGGGGTACCTGGCGTTCACCGCCGTCGGCTCCCTGGCCGCGCCGGTCGGCGAGTTCGACGACGCGATACCGCTGGTTCACGGGACGCTCGTGCAGCAAGGGCGTACGCCGAACCTCGATTTTTACTCCTTCTATCCGCCGCTGAGTATGTATCTGAACGCGGCCGTATTCAGCGTCCTGGGCCGATCGGTGGTCGCGGAACGTCTGGTCGCGGCCGCTTTTTACATTCTCGTCGTGCTCTTGACAGGCTGGTTCTTTTCATCCCGGTACCGCACGTCCGGACCGCTCGTCCCCGCCGCCGTCCTCGTGGTCGCCACCAGTATTGGTGGGCTGGTGGCCCTGCCCTCGTGGGAAGGATTCGCCCTGTCGCTGGCGGCGGTGCTGATCTATCTCTCTTCTCACCGGCTCCGGCGGCATCGTCTCTGGGTGGTCGCCGGCGCCGGGGTGGTGACCGGGCTCGCCATTCTCTGCCGCATCAACTTTGGCGGGTACGCTGCAGCCGTCATCGTCCTCGATGTGCTGCTGCAGCGTGTCCGCAGCTTCGACCACAGCCACCCAGCCGACTCTTCCTCTCTGCTCGCGACCTTCGCGGCATTCGTGGTCCCGGCGGCTGTCTGCGTCGCCGGCGGGTTCCTCGCGATCTACGGGAAAGATGTTGGACTCGCGCTCTCGGAATTCACGGTCACGGCGCAGCGGATGATGGCGCTGCGCGGATTCATCCCCCTGCGGCTCGACGCGTTCGTCGTCGGCGCGGTCCTGCTGCCGCCGCTCTGGTTCTCTTTCCGGATGCTCAACGGCGACGGACGCATCCCGGCGATGGCGTTCGTTCCGGCAATGGTCGGATTACTCCTGCTCGTCGTGACGGTCTTCGGGCGAGCGCACTTCTCGATTGCCCCGATCGTCGTGGCGCTGGAGATCGCGTCGGTCGTGCTCCTCCACCTGTTCGTCCATCGTCTCGAACGGGCCGAGCTCAGTGTGCTGCTGTTCTTCAGCTGCGGGTTGCACTACTTCCTGAGCCGGATGGACTGGGACCATTGGCGGATACTGCCGGTGCTGGCGTCGTTCCTTCTTCCGTTGCTCGTCATGTCGACGCACGAGCCCGATCGCACGCGGAACGAACGAACCACGCCGAAGGGCACGGCGTTCGCGGTCATGGCGGCGGCGATCATTCTCCTCATCTCGTCGTCGGAGTTCCGCACCGGATTCTCGTGGTTCCCGAAAGGCGTCGCGCTGCTCGGCGACCTGGTGCGTCAGCCACACGCCGCTGATGCGGATCGCGTGCTCGGACCGTCGAGGCCGCCGCAGTGGGCGGCACTGTATCAGGACGACGACGAAGTGAATGCGCTCAGGTATGTCCGGGCCAGAACGAGCCCTTCGACGCCGATCTTCGTCGGCGTCAAGGATCATTCCAGGGTCTTCTGGAACAATCTGCGGATGTACTGGTTGAGCGGCCGCCCGATTGGCGTGAGAACGTTCCAGCTCGAAACGAGAATGGCGACCGAAGCCGTCGTGCAGAAGGAGATCGTCGCCGACCTCGAACGAAATCGGGTGGCGTGGATCATCCTCGACGACCTCGGCGACGGCGACGAGGTGTACGTGAACGCGGACTACCGGGGCTCCGACCTGCTCGACCGCTACATTGCAGACCACTTTGCGCAGCAGGCGGAGTTCGGGCCCTACGTCATACTGACGCGACGCAGCTAAGTCGAGCTGCGGCTGCGAGCGTTGCGAGACGAAGGCACCGAGGCCCGGAGATTCTCAGAGGCGCGGCTGCGCGCTGGCGTAGGCGTCGGCCTGCTCGTGTGCGTGATACGACGAGCGGACCAGCGGTCCGGATTCCACGTGCACGAAGCCCCGGGCCAGAGCCGAGCGCTTCAGTTCCTTGAACTCGTCGGGATGGTAGTAGCGCTCCATGGGCGCGTGCTTCAGCGAGGGGCGGAGGTATTGCCCGATCGTGAGAATCGACACACCAACCTGCCGCAGATCGTCGAAGACGGTCATGATTTCATCCGTCGTCTCACCGAGGCCGACCATGATGCCGGTCTTGGTGGCGATGTGCGGCCGATAGCGGCGCGAGCGATCCAGGAGCTCGAGCGATCGCTGATACCGTCCGCCGGATCGCGCCATCCGGTAGAGGCGAGGCACCGTTTCGATATTGTGGTTGAGCACATCGGGGCCGGCATCGAGCACGGTACGGAGCGACGACTCGACGCCCTGGAAATCCGGGATCAGCACTTCGATCCTGCAGTCGGGCACGCGGGCGCGCGTCTGCCGGATCGTTTCGGCGAAGATGGCGGCGCCGCCGTCCTTCTGATCGTCGCGGTCGACGGACGTGATGACCGCGTACTGCAGCCGCATCCGCTCGATCGCTTCGGCGACGCGGGCCGGCTCCGCCAGGTCCAGCTCGGTCGGCCGCCCATGAGCCACCGCGCAGTACGAGCAGGCTCTCGTGCAGACGTCGCCGAGGATCATGAAGGTGGCCGTCCCGTGATGCCAGCACTCGCCGATATTCGGGCAGTGCGCATCCTCGCAAACGGTGTTCAGCTTCAGCTCGCTCATGATGCCCTTGAGCCGGAGATAGTTCTCGGACCCCGGGGCGCGGACTTTCAGCCAATCAGGCTTGGGGGAGCGGGGAGAGACGAAGAGAAGAGGAGAAGCAGACACGGACAAGAACAGTGTACTGGAAGAAATGATGAAATGACGAATTGACGGAATGACGAACGACGTATTGACGGAATGACGGATTTACGGATTTGAAATGACGGATTGACGGATTGACGGATTGACGCATTGACGCATTGATGCCGGCTGAGTGGGCGGATTGGCGGCGGCTTCACGGATTGGGGGTTTTTCTTGGCCTCGTGGCACGTTGGCCTGCGTCGCGCGCGCGTCTTGCGGCGTCGTTGGCCTTGGCTGTCAATTGTGACTGATTGAAGATGCGCCACAGCTCGATGGCCTCGGTCAGTAGCGGTTCGAGGGTCGTTTCTGGAATGATGGCCGCAGCTTGAATCAGCTCGAGCCAGTAAACGCTTTCATCGGCCTCTTCGACGACACGGCCGATCTTCACGATGAAGTCGGCGTGCGAGAGCGCCCGGCACGCCGACCTGTAGTTCGCCCCGATGCGTGTGCCGGCGCGAAATATCTGATCGGACAACTCCCGGCCTTCCCATGTCTCGCGGAGCATTCGACAGAGCCTGATGATGTCCAGGGCAAACGTGAACGTTCGTCGCTTGAGCTCTTCGGCGTGTGGATTCATGGTCGCAATGCCGTGCAGGCGGTGTACCTGACAAGGACATTCGCGAAAACCAAGAAAACCGGCGCATCGGCGGAGCGGCGTACGAACTTTCTGCCACGGCTCGCGGTCGACCAGTTGGTAGATTCATCAACGCATCCAGCAATCCCCTCAATCCGTCAATCCGTCATTTCAAATCCGTCAATCCGTAGATCCGTCAATTCGTCATTGCGTCAATCCGTCATTTGAAATCCGTAAATCCGTAAATCCGTAAATTCACAAATCCCAGCATGCCTCCCCTTTCTTTCCAATGGCTCGGCCACTCCACATTCCTGCTGCACACTCCCGGCGGCAAGCGCGTCCTCTTCGATCCGTGGCTGAGAGGAAACCCTGCCTGTCCCGATGCGCTCAAAAGGCCGCCGAAAGTTGATCTGATCCTCGTGTCGCACGGTCACGGCGATCACATCGAGGACCTCGTGCTGGTGGCGCGCGAGTCGGGCGCGCCGGTCGTGGCGGTGTTCGAGCTGTGCGAGTGGCTGGCGCAGAAGGGGATTCAGAACCTGAGTCCGATGAACAAGGGCGGGTCGCAGTCGGTGGCCGGCGTTCGCGTCACGATGACCGATGCGCGACACAGCAGCGCCTACGTCGAACACGGTCAGATGATCTACTTGGGGGAGGCCGCCGGTTACGTGCTCCGGCTCGAGGATGGGCGTGCCGTCTACTACGCCGGCGACACGTCGCTCTTCGGCGACATGCGGTTGATCGGAGAGATGTATGCGCCGGAGATCGCCTTCCTTCCCATTGGCGATCGATTCACGATGGATCCGGTCGCGGCGGCGAAGGCGTGCGAGCTTCTCGGCGTGCGGCAGGTCGTGCCGATGCACTGGGGCACGTTCCCGGCGCTCACCGGGACGCCAGCCCAGCTCAAGGCGCTCGTCGAGCCGCGGGGGATCCAGGTGCTGGAGCTGAAACCGGGCGACACGGCCGAATAGATCGGAATCAGAACGACCCGAACGACCCGAACGACCCGAACGATCTTATCGAACCCTCACCGTCCCCTGGAAAATCGGAAGAACGGGCCGATCGTGATCGTGGTAACCGCAGCTTCGCGCGACCAGGAGCGGCTCCGAGTTGCGCCGCTCGCCTGGCACCAGCGTGCCGATATTGAGGCCCGGGCAGTCGGTGTGCGCCGGATAGGGGTCCGACTCGATGTCGTGCGTCACGATATCGCTGTTGACGAAGGTGACTCGCTCGCCCTTGTCGATCGTCACGACACTCGGCTGAACTCCGGCGGACGTGATGACGATGGTGGCCGTGCTCCCGCTGCCGATGCCGCCACCACCGCCGCCGATGCCGCCACCGCCGCCCCCGCCGCTCCCGATGCCACCGCCACCACTGCCGATGCCGCCCCCACCACCGCTGATCGGATGGCTCGGCGCGACCGGCGCGTCGTCGCAGCCCGAGCACAGGCAGATTGCGAAAACGAAGAGGGTAGTGACGCCGATCTGACGGATGCCCACTGACGTGTCTCCTTCGGGTGCTCTCGCTCGACAGCAAGAGCATACCCGGGAGCACCGTGCTATTGCACCGTTACCACTATTGCACGGTCACCGTCCCCTTGAGAGACGCGTTATCGGGGTTGTTGTGATCGTGGAAGCCGCACGTCCGGCGAGTCGTCAGGACCGCCGAGTCTCGGCTCTGATTCGAGCCCATGTTGCCGATGTTGAGGCCCGGGCAGTCGGAGTGGATCGGGTGCGGGTCCGACGCCATGTCGTGGCCGCCCGGCGCGGTGTCGTTGTTGACGAAGGTGACGCGGTTGCCGCTGGAGATGGTCACGGCGCTCGGAGAAACTCCTGAGGCGGTGATGGTGATCGTGGCCTGGCTCACGCCTGTCCCGGTGCCACCGCCGCCGCCGCCACCACCACCGCCACCACCACCTGGGTCGCTCGGCGCGGTGGGCGAGTCGCTGCCTCCGCAACTGGCACACACGCACATGGCTGAAACGATCAACGCTGCAACACCGGTCTGACGCATGCCCATGGACAATGTCTCCTTCGGGGTGAGCCGTCATCGAGAGCAAGGAGGATGCCCTGGTCCGTCTGCTGTCCGGTCCTGAATACGCTGAAGGAAAAGGGGAAGTGCGTCGTGCCGGCCGTTACCTTTGAGGTAAGCGGTGACCGGCGACGAAAGTGATCGGCCGGAGGAGAACGCCGGTCGAGACGCGCCGTGAGGCTCAGTCGATGCGGTACTTCGCCAGGTAGTAGCTGAGCGCCCGCTGGCTGATCCCCATCAGCTCGGCAGCGTCCTTTTTCACGCCGCCGGCCTGATCGAGCGCGCGGCGGATCGTCTCGCGCTCGACCCACTCGAGGTTCTGGTGGAGGCGCATCGAGGGCAGCCCATGCGCCGGAGTGGACGTTGCGCCGAGCAGCGAGATCGCCGCCGCCTTGAGGATCGGTCCGGTGGTGAGAACGACCGCGCGTTCGATCGTGTTCTCGAGCTCGCGCACGTTGCCGGGCCAGTCGTACCGCTTCAGCGCCTCGACGACTTCGTCGTCCACCCCATCGATCGGCTTGCCGGTGCGATGCCGGTGCTTCTCGATGAAGTGCTCGATCAGCACCGGAATGTCCTCGCGGCGCTCGCGCAGCGGCGGAATCTCGATGGGGATGACATTGAGGCGGTAGTAGAGATCCTCCTGGAACTTGCCATCGCTCACCAGCTGCTTCAGATCGCGGTTGGTGGCGGCGATGACGCGCACGTCGACGCGCTGGGTGCGCTCGGCGCCGAGCGGCTCGAACTCCCGCTCCTGCAGCACGCGCAGCAGCTTGGACTGCACGCCAAGGCTCATCGTCCCGATCTCGTCCAGGAAGATCGTGCCGCCGTCGGCGAGCGCGAATTTGCCGCGCTTGGTCATCGTGGCGCCGGTGAAGGCGCCGCGCATGTGGCCGAAGAGCTCCGATTCGAGCAGCCCCTCGGGAATGGCCGCGCAATTCACTTTGATCAGCGGCATCTCGCGCTGATGGCTCCGATGGTGAATCAACCGCGCCACCATCTCCTTGCCGGTGCCGGTCTCGCCGGTGATGAGAACGGTGCTCTTGGTCTGCGCCACCAGCTCGGTGCGCTCGATGACGTGCTGCATCGCGCGGCCGCGTCCGACCATGCCGTAATGGTTGAAGTCGGCGGCGCGCTCGCTGATCAGATACTGCTTCTCGGTCTGCAGGCGCTGGCTGCGCACGGCACGCCTGGCGAGCACCACCAGTTCGTCGATCTCGAATGGCTTCTCGAGGAAGTCCTCGACGCCCAGCTTGAAGGCTTCGCGAACGATCTGCGTCGAGCCATGCGCCGTCATCATCACCATCAGCGGCCGTTCCGCCTCGGGCAGCGAGCCGGCGAGCTCTCGAATCAGCTCGAGGCCGCTCATGCCCGGCATCACGTTGTCGACCACGAACAGGTCGAAGGGGCGCTCGGCGAGGTGGCGCTTCGCTTCGCGGGCGCTGGCCGCTTCGACCACCTCGTGCCCTTCGTCGCGCAGCGCCCGGCCGAGCCGCTTCAGGATCTTTTCTTCGTCGTCTGCCAGCAGGATCGAGCCATGGGTGCCGGAGGTCATGCGGTCATTCCGTCGCGTCCGCGAGGCAGGCTGATCTCGATTTCGGTGCCTTCGCCAGGCTGGCTGCTCACCGAGATCGTCCCGCCGAGGCCGTCGATGATGTTCTTCGCGATGGGAAGGCCGAGGCCGGTGCCCGCGCGTCGCGTGGTGAAATACGGATCGAAGATGTGTGCCATGTCCTCGGCGCTGATGCCGATGCCGCGGTCCTTGATCGCGATCACGATGCGGCCGTCATCCTCCGTCGTCCGCACGACCACGCCGGCGGCGGTGACGACGCCCACCCCGACGCCGCCGCGGCCGTCGACCTCCGAAGCTGCCTTCACCGCGTAGTGGGCATTGGTCAGGATGTTGACGAACGCCGTCCGCAGACGCTCTGCGTCGGTCACGATCGGCGGCAGCCGCGGATCGAGGTCGAGCCGCAGGTCCACGTCGGCGTCGCCGGCGCAGGCGGCGGCGGCCGACGCCAGGCAGATGTCGTTGACGTTCGCCTCCGCCAGATCGAACCGCATCGGCTTGGCGAAGTCGAGCACCTCGGTCACGATGCGGTTCAGCCTTGCGGTCTCCTCGTCGATGTCGGAGACCGCTTCTCGAAGCTCGGCCTGGCTCACGGTGTCGCGCCGCAAGGTCCGCAGCGATGCCCGGATGATCATCAGTGGGTTCCGGATCTCGTGCGCGATGACCGTCGACAGCCGGCCGAGCGACGACAGTCGTTCCTTCTGACTCTCCGCCTGACGGAAGCGGGCGATCGACTCGGTGAGCGTGTTGAAGGCGGCAGCCAGCAGCCGGGCATCCTCGTCGTCCCATGGCCGGCTGCGCACCGACACCCGCCGGGTAAGGTCTCCCGTAGCCGCCACATCGGCCATGGCGCCGGTCACGGCGGCCAGCGGCCTGGTGATCGTGCGGGCGACCACGTAGCTGGCCACCGTTGCCAGCAGCAGCGCGACGAGGAGCGCGCCGGCAAGCCCGGTGCGCAGGGTGCTGAGGAACCGCAGCCTCTCCGTCCGCGACCGCAGCACCAGCACTACCGGCCGGCGGTCGCGGCTGATGGCCATCCTTTCGCTTCCCTTGACCATCGGCTGGGCATGTCCCAGGTATTCGATGCCCTCGAGCGTGACCGACGTCGGACGGTTTGCCGACAGAAGAGGGGCGAGCAGGCCGTGCCACTTCGCCGGAAGTGACGAGGCGAGGATGCGTCCTTCAGCGCCAAACGCGATCTCGCTGCCGGTGACGCGCGCGAACTGCTTCGCCCGGTCGTGGTCAAGGAAGAATCCGACCGCAAGCCGGCCGAGGAAATCCGCCGGGCGGACGCCGACCTGGATCGGCACGCTGATCACCTGCAGCAGCCCGCGTGCGGATGGGAGAAACAGGATCTGCTCGTCGGTCGGCTTGACGGGGATGCCGATTTCCTCCACCGGCGCGCCTGGTGCGCCCGCGCTGCCGAGGACGACGCCCGTCGGGCTCAGAATGACGAGCAGGTCGGCGTTCATCAGTGCACGATAATCCTCGACGATCGGCTGGACGGTCGGCTCGTCGCCCGTCTCGACCGTCGCTTTCAGCCGGGGAAGATCGGCAACCAGATGCGCCAGGCGGGTGAACGTGTCGGTCAGTGTCGTGTCGCGATGCTGCTCCACCAGTACGGCAGCGTCGGTGAGCCCGCGGCGCAGATCCTCCTCCGCTTCCGCGGTCGCGGTGGCATTGACGTACGCGAACGCGAAGCCGAGCGAAAGCGTGGCCAGGATGGTGCAGGCCAGAAAGATGCGATTGCTGAGCGACCAGGCGCTGCGCATCACCGTACCGAGAGGTCGAGGTCGATCGCACCGCCGCCGGGCGGGAAGGTCACGGTGTGCGTGTCGCGCGCCGCGCCCTCGTGCCACGCGGTCACGCTGTAACTGCCGGCGGGAATCCCATCGATGCGATAGCGGCCGTCGGCATCGGTGGTCGTGAAGAACGAGTGGTTGAACACGAGCACGAACGCGCTCATGTGCGAGTGGATGTCGCAGAACACGCGCACCACTCCCGGCTTGTCGAACACGACGGTCTGCGACTTCCCGCGTCCATACCGGCCGAGGTCGAATTTCTTGGTCTTCGAGAGCGAGAAGACGTTGTGAAAGGTGATGTCGTTGTTCGGGAAGGCGACAGCCGTCCCGACGCTGACCGCGAGCACGTGAGGCACGAACGTTTCGTCGCGCTGATCGATCCGTGCCAGGTCTGGCTTGGGCGGGACGGCGCGCAGCGTGGAGTTCTTCGGCACTGCGGTCGATTCCAGATAGACCACCGCCGGCCGGACCTCGGGCTCGAGCGGGACGGTCGACGTGGCCAGATCGACCACGCCGGGCCGGCGTTCCGGAGCGACCGCCAGGCGCTGGATATCGACGCGGCCGCGCAGTGTCGCCCCTGCCGACGACGCCTGCCGCTCGCGGGGCGGGTCTCCTGCCGCGGCGGTCCACCGCCCCGCGACGGCGAGAACGGTGACGGCGGTGACGACAGCGAACAGTCGCATGTCAGAACCAGAACAGCAGTTGAGCGGCGGGCAGCCTGACCGTGGTGGTCCGGCCGCCGTCGCGCTCGTTGAGCTGCAGCGACGCCTTGAAGATCACGTTGCGCTGGATGTAGTAGCCCGCCCCGAGCTCCACGCGCATCACCGGTGCGTCCCAGGGAAGATTGCCGCTGCGCCCCTGCACGTGGCTGAAACCGAGGTGCTCGGCGCGCACGGCCATGTAGACACCCGGCAGCAGTGCGTACCGCCCTTCGGCGCTGATGGCGGTCGACCGCAACGGCTGGATCAAGCCGGTGGAGAGCATCGGCATCCGCCAGCCGCTCGTGATCGCTTCCATGCGCGTCAGCCAGTGACCGCGGGAGTACTCGACGTCGAGCCCGTATGCCGTCTGCGCGATGTCGCGCTCGCCGAGCGGTCCGAGCGCGTCGAGCGCCGTCCGGCTGACGAACGATCCGCGCGAGAACGACGAGCCGATCTCGAGACCCGGTGCGGCTGACACGACCATTCGTGCCGCGACGGTTTTTCCGCCGTTGTCGTCGCCGACGCGTGGGTTGGACAGTGTGCCATTGGTCACCGAGCCGACGAGCGTGACCGCTTTCAATCCGGCGATGACCTGTACGCCCGTGTCCCAGGTCAGCGACGAGGCCAGCGGGACGCCAGGAGCCGGCGCGAGATTGCCAACCGAGAAGTTCGAGCGCCAGCCGCGCCCTCGCATCAGCAGTAGTTCATCGTTGCTGGCCGGCACCGAGTCCGGCCGGAGCGAGGTCAGATACTGATACGCGAGCGGATAGCCGATGAGCGGGTTTTCTTTCGAGTACGCCAGACGCGCAAAACGTCCGAACGTCGGCGGGATGCGGCCGACCTGGATGTCGAACCGGTGATTCGGAAACGGCCGCACCCGTGCGTACAGCGCGAAGGGGGTCACATCCTCCAGGTTCTCTGACCGCACCTCGGCGAGCAGCGACAGGCGGCGCCCGGCCCGGACCTGTGCGCTCAACCCGATGCGAAACTGCCGCAGCGTGCTGTGCTCGTACTGGCCGTAGCTGAAAAATCCGGGGTCGACCGGCGCGATCGCGGCCGAAACGTCACCGCCAAGGACGACGCGCCCGTTTCCGATGCTGATTGGTTCAGACGGAAGCGTCTGCGCGCCCGCCGCCGCGGCGATGCTCCACCAGACGATGGCGGCGACGAAGGCTCTGGTCATCGGTAAGGCGGATTATAGCGGCGGGACTCTCGCTATGAGCAGCAGCGTCCCACGCTCGAGGTGTCGAAGCGTCCGGTCGGGATAGGGCGTCACGAGTGTCCAGTTTTCGACCCCTCCGAGGCCGTCCGAACGCGGGCCCCGGGCAACCTGAACGGCCACTCCCCCATACAGACGAGCGACGGTCCAGCGGTTGGCCTCGCCGTCGTCGCCAAACGCGTCCGCCGTGCCGAGCGACTCCGGCGTCCAGGCTCCGGGCGGCCGCAGCAGGCTGGCGTCGGCGGCGAGGTCGCGCAGAACGGCCTCGAGCGGACGGGCCGTCACGAACGCGCGATAGTCGGCACGACGTGCCCTCGAAGCGATCAGGTCGACGTAGAACGGGTCTTCGCGCCAGTCACCCGTGGGCGTCGCCACGTTCGAACCCGTGGCCAGCGGTTGGCTCTGATCGGCGGTGCCGGTCCGGTCGGGCCCGCGCTGCGCGTCGACGTCGCCACGCATGCCCGCGGCAACTCGGGCGGCGACGACGAACACGGCGAGCACGAGGAGCGCGCGGCGGGTCACGGTTATACTTTTCGGTTGGCGGAGTCGAACCGAGGCGTCGGAAGACCCCGATACCGGTCAGGGAGAGTTGCGTGGCTTACATCATCTGCGAACCGTGCGTGGGCACGAAGGACACCGCTTGCGTCGACGTGTGCCCGGTGGACTGCATTCATCCTCGGAAGGACGAGGCGGGCTTCGAGAAAGCCGAAATGCTCTACATCCATCCCGATGAGTGCATCGATTGCGGGGCCTGTGTTCCAGCCTGCCCTGTGGAGGCGATCTTCGCGCTGGAGGAAACGCCCGAGAAGTGGAAGGGGTTTATCGCTGTGAATGCGGGGTTCTTTGCCGGCTAGGAGGCAGGCGGTCGCGACGCCTCCCTCCTACGCCTGAATCAGAAGTCGTAGCCAATCCACAACGCGAACTGCACTTTGCGGAACTCGTTGCTGCCGCCGTACTGCATGAAGAGGGCGTCTTCCCATTCCCGGTTGAAGAGCGTTCGCCATGCCCAGTCGAAGTGAATCGGGAAGCCGAGCGCAAACGTCTCCAGGCCAATGCCGTACGAGGCGCGGGAGTCGACCAGCCGGAAACCGTCAATCACCCTCGGCGCTGCCGGAAGCGGGACAGTTCCGATCTGTCCGGTGTCGGGATTGATGCCGGTGACATAGCCGATGGTCGGCTGGTAGATCTCGCGGCTGTTCGACATCACACGGAACTTGGCGCCCGGGTTGTTCGGATCGATTCCAAGGCCGTTGAACGAGCCTCCTCCCAGGTTGGCGAACAACACGCCGCGAATCCCGCCGAGCACGCCGATTGGCGTCAGCATGGCCTCAATCAGCGGGAAGCGGAGCTCGGCGTTGATGAAGGCCACCTTGTTGCCGATGAACTGGAGATACTCGTAGCCGCGCATCTCCGAGTTGCCGCCGTAGTAGATGAAGTTCGGCGCCCCGCCCCAGCTGTTGTATCCGCGCGCCCGTACGGCGAACAGTCCTGAACCACCGAGCCGGAAATACTTCCGCATATCCAGATCGACCGACTGGCGGCTCAGCGTGTTGCCGATTTGCGGCGCGCCCTCGTACGTGAGGCGCATCGTGTTGCCGGCCAGCGGTCCGAACTCGCGGAAGATCGTCGTCTCCTGGACGAAGCTGGCGCCCATCGGCAGGTAATTGCCGCTCTGAATCAGCTGCTGCCCGTACTGGTCCTGCTGGTAGTCGTAGGCGGCCACAGCGACCAGCGGATCGTTGTACTCCTGCCGGTAGTTGAGGACGCTGCCGAACAGTTCGACACGCCGGAACCGATCGAACGGCCAGATGGCGAACGCGCTGCCGCCGCGGATCGACTGCGTCGACTGCGCCAGGTCGCGATCGATGATGCCGGAGTAGGCCGGGTCGTAGAGCACGCCTCCGAGCTGGCCGTAGTAGAACGTCGTCTGCGAATACCCCTGCAGCGCCCAGTTCAGGCGCTTCGACAAATTGGTATAGGACAGCGACATCGTCCGATACTGCGAGATCGACGCCGCGTAGAAGTTGAACTGCTGGTCGCCGAGTACGTCGCTGATCGTGACCGACGACCCGCCGAAGATGTCGCCACTGCTCGTGACGCCGACGTTCACCGGCGGGCGGCCGTCGAGGAACATGTTCTCGAAGACGCCCTTGCGCTTGACCTTGTCTTTCACCAGGGTGTGCGAGAGCGGCGGCTGGAAATCGATGAACGGTCCGGGCTCGCCGAAGTCCGCCGACGCCACCGTGGCGATCGGCTCGCGCCGATCGAGCAGATGCAGCTCCCAGTCGGTCTTGTAGTAGCTGATGAACCCGATGCGCGGCTGGCCGCCCTCGTCCTTCAGCACGATGGTCGACATGTTGCCGCCGAGGGCGTCCGTGTACTGGCGGAGCTCGCCGGTCTTCAGGTTGAGCGTCCAGATGTTGTAGACGTTTCCGTTGCGGGCGACCTCGGCGTCGATCGGCTGCGCCGGATCGGTGGCCGTGGACGAGAAGACGATCGTGTTCTCGTCGAGGAACTGCGCCGCCGAATCGTCGTGCGTCCCGAAGGTGATCTGCGTCTTGACGCCGGTGGCGAGGTCGAGTCGAAAGAGCTTCTCGTTGCCGCTGATGCGCGCCACGTAGATGATGGAGCCGCCGTCAGGCGACCAGGTCGGCCCCGAATCGGCGAACGGATCCTTCGTGACGTTGGTGATCTGCTTCTTCTCCAGGTCGAGGATCCAGATGTCGGCGGTGCCGCCCTGCAGGGCGGCGAACGCGATTTTGCGGCCGTCCGGTGAGAAGTCGGGCGATTCGGGATCGTCGACGGTGCGCGCCGGGTATCGCTGCTCGATCTTTCCCGTGTTCACGTTCTGGATGATCAGCGTTCGCGACTTCTCGTTGCGGACGAAGTAGGCGAGCTGATTGCCCGACGGCGACCACGACATCCACGGCACGGTATTCCACCGTGAGCCGGGTGTGACGATGAACTCGAAGCCCAGGTCCTGATCGAATCCTTTCGTCAGGTTGCTGATGATGCTGCCGTCGCGCACCGAGCTGAGGACGATGTCGGCTTCCTGGTCCTTGCTGTTGCCGGTGACCACGGCGATCAGCTCGCCCACCGGCGACGGCTCGGCGCTCAGGGCGTTGCTGAAGCGCGTGTGCTCGGGATTCGGCGCCAGGTTGCGTCCGTAGTCGGCGGCGCGTTCCTTGTCTCGAAACGCCTTGAACCGGTCCTTCAGATACTTCTCGAACTGTTGATCGAACTCCTCGTCCTTCAGGCCGAACGCTTCACGGAACGGATCCTCGCCGCCGCCGATCACCGACTTGCGCAGCGCCAGGATGTAGTCCTGCAGTCCTTTCTTGGTCCAGCGCGCCTCGATGAACTCGAAGACGGCGTGGCCAAGGTTGTAGATCATGCGCGGGTTGCCGAAGTTGCCGTAGCTCGTGAGCTGCGACATCCTCGGGACGATGTCGGTGACGGCCGCGTCGCGCACCATCATCAGATCGAGCGGCTTCCACAGCCCGGTCATGTAGTCGGACAGCCCCTCGTTGATCCACAGCGGCATCTCGCGGCGGATGAGCGAGGTGGGGATCATGTCGAACTCGAACTGGTGCGTCAGCTCGTGCACGATCAGCCGGTAGAGGAGATCCGGCGGCTCGTCCATCGGCATCACGATGCGCTTGCGCGTCGGCTCGGCGAAGGCGCCGACACCCTCCTGCGCGGCGCCGGGAATCACGTTCTGTTCCTGGAACTCGCTGCTCGTTTGAAACAGGATCAGCGAAACCTTGCCGGCCAGGTCGTGACGAAGCTCGGAGCTGATGTGCTGATACGCGCTCTCCGCGTACGCGGCCATGCGCTCCAGATGCGGCTCGATCTCCGGGTAGTAGTAGATCGTGAAGTGATCGGTCTCGTAGATCAGCCACTGGAAGCTGTCGTAGTGGACCTGGTTCTTCCCCAGGTACGGCACATAAGGGGTCTGGGCCGACACGGCGCGCGTTGCCGTCACGACGGAAGCCGCGACAGTGAGTGCCAGAGCCGTGAGGCGGATCCCGCACCGTCTGCGGTTCCTCATGCGCCTTCTCCTCGGGGTTCGGACCAGCCGAACCTGTTCTGACCAGCCAACGGACTCCGCGCCTCAACATCCTCGCGGAGCCTGTCGGCTGGTCGCCAGTGTCCCTTGCCGCGCTTCGCGCGGCTGGGACCGCTATGCGGGACGCAACGAGCACGGAACTCACGCAACGAGCCGCACAGCGGTCCAACGGCCCGCACGGGTGGCCGCGCAGGTGTGATGGTAACCGGGGCGTGGCTGGTCCGCGAGACACTCTGCGACCAGCAGTCGCGTCGGGACAAGGTCATGTTACAGCCGACCGATCGACACTCGCAATCAAATCGCGGGTTGCGCGAGCAAAGGACGTACCGATGAGTCGCGGGCGATCGCGGTTGAAATCGTGCAGTTCGTCACCGCCTCGCGGTGAACTGTCCTACGAAACGCGGCGTTTCTGTCGCCCGCCGTATACTGACGGGGGAGGCCAGTCCCGGGCTCCCGGAATAAATCGGCCGGCGGGTGTGTTCCACCGTTGGGCCTGAGAGCTCGATGCTCCGACGACGTCGCCAGTCGCCAGCCCATGACGCCTTTTCCGCAGATGTCCTGACGTTTCTCGAACCGCTTTACGGCACCGCGCTCCGGCTGACGCGCAATCGCGCCGATGCCGAGGATCTGGTGCAGGACACGGTCGTCAAGGCGTTGCGCTTCTCGGATCGGTTCACGCCGGGCACGAACCTGAAGGCCTGGCTGTATACGATCCTGCACAACACGTGGCGGAACCGGCGGCGCGACGCGGCGCGCGACTCCGTGGAGGTTGACAGCGCGCGCGTCGATGCTGCCGCGCAGCGGGCGGATGGTCCGGCGGCGTTCGAGACACCCGAGCGCATCCTGCTGCGCGCAACGCTCGACGTCGACCTGCAGGCGGCGCTGGACGACATGCCGGAGGCCTTCCGGGAGGCCGTATGGCTCAGGGACGTGGACGAGTTCTCGTACGCGGAAATAGCCGAGATGCTGGGCGTCCCCATCGGCACCGTGATGTCGCGGATTTCACGCGGCCGGCGCCTGCTCTTCGAGCGGCTGCAGGGTACCCACGATGCGGCTCAGGTCGGGGGGGCTGGAGGACGATGAGTGAATCCGCGGGCCTGATTTGCCGGTCCAACCTAGCAGGCGCGGTGAACGCGCCTGCGACACGCGGATTCCGGCGCCTCGGGCGCCGTGGGCGGGTAGCGAGCTCGAAGAGGAAGAGGGGTCTGCTGACCTTGCGATGTCTGCATGAGTGATTGTCGTCGTACCACCGAGCAGCTGGCGCCGTATCTCGATGGCGAGTTGCCGCCAGCCGACCGTGACATCCTGAGGCGGCATCTGGAGGCGTGTCCTCCCTGCCGCACCGTGGCGACGGCCGTCGAGGGCGGCCGCCGTGTCCTGCGTGAGCGAGGCCAGCGTCTCGCAGGTGAGCCGCTGCCGCCGGGACTGCGCAGCCGCTGCGAGATGCTCGCCCGCGGCCAGCGTGCGCGCACAGTGCACTGGTGGCAGCGCCGCCTCCTGCCGGGCCTCTCGATTGCCGGCCTCGTGCTGGCGACGATAGCCATCCTGTTCGTGCTCGGCACACGGCGCTCGAACGTCCTGCTCGCTCAGCAGCTGACGGCGGATCATGTGAAGTGCTTCGCGCTCTTCGCGCCGCGCGATTCGCCGCCGATCGAGGCGCGTCAGGCGGAAGAGGCGCTGGCGCGCCGCTACGGCTGGGATCTCCACATTCCGCCCTCGTCGGCAGCAGACGGCGTCGCCCTCGTGGGCGCGCGCCGTTGCCTCTATGCTTCAGGTACCATTCCCCACGTGATGTACCGCATGGGTGACGACAATCTGTCGCTCTTCGTGCTCGATGGCGTGAGCCGTCCTGAGGCCGACCTCGTCACCCTGGGCCATCATTCGAAAATCTGGTCACAGGGGCAGCGGACCTATGTCCTGGTCTCCTCGAGGCCCGACGCCGATTTGACCCGGGCCGCCAGTTATGTGATGCGGCAGATGCCGTAGAGGGTGTTATCCGCATGAGTGACCACGACATGCCTCCAGCAGCCGGCGGTGATCACGGGTCGGAGGGCGAAACGCACGATGCGGCGCCACCGCCTGGAGCCGCCGCCGGGCCGCCGCCGGATGCCGGATCGCTGCCGCCCGAACGCCGCCTGTCGCGCACGGCGGCCTGGCTGGCGATGGGTGCCGTGGCGCTCGCCCTTGCGCTCGTGTCGATGGCGCCGGGTGTCGAGCCGGTCAGCTCCGGCGGCGACGGCGACGTACCACCTGAGGACGAGGCGCTCGTCGGGCGGATGGCACCGCTGCACTACACGCTGAAGGACATGAACGGGATCGACGTCAAGCTGGCGTCGTTCAAGGGCAAGGTCATCGTCCTGAATTTCTGGGCGACGTGGTGTCCGCCGTGCGAGCTCGAGATTCCCGATCTGGTGCAGATTCAGAAGGCTTATCCCGATGACGTCGTAATCGTCGGCGTGTCGGTCGACGATACGGCCGACATGCTGAAGGCGTACGCAGCCAAGAAGAAGATCAACTATCCGGTGCTGCTCGGTCTCGATCACGAGGACTTCCAGGACGCCTACGGTCCGATGTACGGCATTCCGGTATCGGTCTTCATCGGGCGCGACGGCAAGATCGCGCGCCGTCATTCAGGCATCTTCAGCAAGGAGCAGTTCGTCCGGGAGATCGAGGCGCTGCTGTAGTATGATCCGGACATGTTGAAGGGCTTCACGCACGCTCGTCTCGCCTGCGGCTGCCGCCTGGCGTTCCGCGTCGGCGTCGAGGGAAGTCCTGTGACGGTCGTGGTCGACGAGAAAGCCGCCGGCTGTGCGATCTCGTTGCACGTTCGCGATCTCCCGGTCTACGACTACCGCGAAGCCCTGCGGCCTCCCACTCGCTTCCTGCCAATGGAAGAAGAGGAGTACGAGGAAGAGGGCTGATCGCGTACCGACCCGCGCCGTTCCCTACCCGAATTTCATCCGAAGCTCGGCAACGAGCGGCAGGTGGTCCGACGCCAGGAGCGACAGGCGCGTCCGGGGCAGTTCCACCTTCGCCACTTCAACCTCTCCGTCGTAGTAGATGTGATCCAGGTGCAGAACCGGGAAGACGCCTGGATAGGTGCGCCGGCGCCGGAGGTGCGCGCGGAGATCGATGCTGTTCAGGCGTTCGGTCAGCATCTGCGTCGCCAGCCCCCGCATCCATTCGTTGAAATCTCCGAGCACCACTTTCGGCGTGCCGACGCGGCGGTCGTGGACGATGCCGCTCAGCCGCGTCGCCTGATAGCGACGCTCGAGAAACGCCGTCCCGAGATGGACGTTGTAGAGATGCAGCGTGTCGTGGCCGATTCTGACGTCGACGCGCTGGCAGCCTCGCGCCTCGCACGTCTTCCATGAAAGGTCGTAGTGGGTGTGCTGCAGAATGGGAAACCGGCTGAGGACGACGTTGCCGAACTGACAGCCGCGGAGATGCCGCACCGGCGCCATGACCCAGCCCATGCCGAGCATGGCGCCAAGCTCCTCGGCGTGGCCCGCCGTGCGCGGTCCGGCGCCAATCACCTCCTGCAGCGCGACGACGTCGGCGTCGATCGAACGGATGACCTCGGCGATCCGCCCTGGATTCGTCCGGCCGTCCAGTCCCCGGCACCGGTGCACGTTGTACGTGGCGACGCGCACTGTGCGCCAGTGGTCGGTCATCCTGCTGCGTCTGATCCTACCTCCTACCTCCCATGTCCTTTACAATCCACCTATGCCGAAACTGAAGAGCGAGCTGGAGGTCCCGTGTCCGTGCTGCGGCGCGACGCTGGTCGTGGACACCAATCTCGGCCGCGTCGTCTCGCACCGCGAGCCCGAGCGAGGTGACAAACCGGAGCTCTCCGACGCGCAGCGCATCCTCGCGGAGGAAGCGGCTCGGCGAGAGGCGATGTTCGATCAGTCCTTCCAGGCGGAAAAGACCCGCGGCGATGCGCTGTCGCGACGGTTCGAGGAGGCGCTGCGGCAGGCGCAGGACGAGCCGGTGTCGAAGCCGCTCAGGGATTTCGACCTCGACTAGGTGAAACGTGAATTGACGGATTGACGGATTGACGGATTTCAATTGACGGATTGACGGATTGACGGATTGACAATTCATCAATTCAAATCCGTCAATCCGTCAATCCGTCAATTCACGAACTCCTATTCTCCTCATTCTCCTCCTCATCCCCGTCGCCGAAATTCCTCGGGTAACTCCGTCCACCGGTCCCGTCCTGCGTAGTACTTCCACGGCTTGTAGCCATGCGCCTCCCGGAAGGCGCGGTAACGGCGGCGCAGTCTGTCGACGCGCGCGCGTGAGTAGCGGATGCGCCGATGCGGCCAGTCGAGCAGCACCTGCTCGACCTTCCAGACGTTGGAGGTCGACAGCCGCCAGTCGTAGCCGCCGAGACTACGGAGATCGACGACGGTGTAGCCCTTGATGCACCCGGTGAAGTCGACATACGACTCGAAATAGCTGAGGGCCAGTGCGCGCGGCGTGGCGAACATCGGACGCCGTCCGTGCAGCCCCGGGTCCCGGGAGCGGGCCACCGACCCCCATCCACTCCGTCGGCGATACACGAAGATGACGTGGTCGAGGAGGTCGATCGACTCGAAGCTGAGCACGAGCGGCGGATAGCCGTGCTGCTCGAGAATCGTGGCCGCCGAAAGCGCGGCCTCGAGGCAGTGAGCCGTCCCGCGCTCCACCACGCCGCGGAAGCTGCGCAGCGTCTCTCCGTGCTTCTCGGTGTTGTAGCGGAGCGAGTTGAGCCAGCGCTGCACGTCGAGCGGCGTGCGCAACCGGTCCACCAGCCGCCGCTCCGCGGGAGTCAGCGGCAGCACCGGCGGCTGGATCCGATCAGTTCGCGGCAGCGGGGGTCGCTTTGAGGTCCGCAATCAGCTCGGACGGCGTCCACTCCTTGCCGGAGCGGAGCTTGACCACACGGCCATCCGGACCGATCACGGCGGTTCGGAGGTTGTGGATGATCTGTGACGGATCCTGTGCGTCGGTCTCGGTGTAGACGCCGAACTGCTGCCCGAACCGCTTGACCTCCTCCGGATTGCCCGTGAGGAAGGACCACACCGCCGGGTCGGCGCCGAAATGGCGGGCGTGCGCTTTGAGGACGGGAGGCCGGTCGTAGGCGGGATCGAGGGTCACCGTCAGCAGCCGCACATCGGCCAGGGCGCGATCCGCCTGAATCGCCTTTTGAACCTGCGCGAACTGGCGGTTCATTCGCGGGCAGAAGTCGGGAATCGGGCAGCGGGTGTAGACGAACGTCAGGGCGATGCGGTGCCCGCGCAGCGAGGCGATCGGCCGCGATGCCCCGTCCTGATCGACGAGCGCCTCGTCGGCGATGAGCTCGCCTTCGCGGATTTCGGCGGGCGCGCCCGAGGGCGCCGGCGCGGCGACCGCCTCGTGCCCCGTCCTGGTCAAGGTGGTCAGGTGCGCGCCGGTGTCCCAGACGACGAGCGTGGCGGTGACCAGATCGCCAGGTTCCCTGCCCTCGAGGAGCGCCGCATCCTGCACCGTGAACGGCATTGTCATGCCCATCATGAGCCCTTTGATCTCCTCGTGACGGATCGTGACCTCGCGCCGCTCAGGCGCGATTGCGAGAATCTGGCCCTTCAACTCGTACTGCTTTTCTGGCGGAGCGTTCCGGCAGGCGGCGCCCGCCGCCAGGACAGCCAGCAGCAGAACAACACAGCGGACCATCCGTCCAATGTAGCATTTCTACGCCCGCTCTCAGGTCAGCAGACCACGAAGGTGCCCCGGGGGCACCGCGGAATGGACGGTAACGTGAACACGGCGCTCCATCTGAAAAGCCTGATCAAGACCTTCGGTGAGACCGTCGCCGTGCGCGACATGGATCTCGTGGTCCCGGCCGGCGCGCTGTATGGCGTCATCGGGCCGAACGGCGCCGGCAAGACGACCTGCATCCGCATGATCATGTCGATCCTCTTTCCGGATTCCGGCGAGCTGACGGTGCTCGGGCGTCCGTCGGCGCTCGAGGCGAAGGATCGGATCGGCTATCTACCGGAAGAGCGTGGCGTGTACCGGAAGATGCGCGTCGAGGCTTTTCTCGTCTACATCGGCCGGCTCAAGGGGCTCACGGCGGACGAGGCGGCGCGCCGCGGAAAGGCGCTGCTCGAGCGCGTCGGTCTTCCCGGCGTGGAGCGGAAGCGGTGCGAGGACCTGTCGAAGGGCATGCTCCAGCGGGTGCAGATCGCGGCGGCGATCATCCATCGTCCCGATCTGCTGATTCTCGACGAGCCGTTCAGCGGGCTCGACCCGGTCAGCGTGCGCCTGCTGCGCGAGGTCGTCCTCGACGAGCATCGCCGCGGCGCGACCATCCTGTTCTCGACGCACGTGATGTCGCACGCCGAGGAGATCTGCCAGCACGTGGTGATGATCCATCGCGGTCGCAAGGTCCTCGACGAGCCGATGTCGAGGCTCCGGCGGCGGTTCGACCCGCGCATCGTCCGCGTCGAGCCGCTCGACGTCGATGACGATGTGCCGTCGCGGCTCGCGCTTCCAGCGGTGGAGCGCATCACTCGCAAGGCCGCCGGCTATGAGGTCCTTCTTCGCGAAGGAGCCGACTCGGCGGCGTTCATGCGGGCGGCAGTCGAGCGCCTTCCTGTCGCCCGTCTGGAGCTGTCGCGGCTGACGCTCGAGGACATCTTCGTGCGCGTCGTGTCGGACGGTGAGGCCGAGGACGCCGCCCTTCGAGCGAGCCTTCACGTCGACGACGAGGGGGTGACGGCTTGAAGAAGATCGCGCTGATCGCGGTCCGTGAGTTCGTGACCGCGGTCACGAACCGCGGGTTCATCATCGGCCTGCTCCTCGTGCCGGTGCTCGGCGGTCTCCTGCTCATCGCGTTGCCGCGGATCTTCAACCCCGGACGGCTGGAGGTGCGCGGCGAGGTGGCGATCGTCGACACGACCGGAGTCGTGATGAACGATATCCGGACAGCGCTCGCTCCGGAGACCATTACTGCCAGGCGCGATGCCGGGGCGCGCGAGGTCCTCGCCAGCGCCCCGGAGGCGGCCCGCCAGGTTCGAGGGGGCAATCAGGCGATCGCCAACCTGATGGGCCCGCTGCTGAATCTCGATCTCTTCGAGCACGCGGCACCAGCCGACATCCAGGAAGAGAAGCGCTGGCTCAGCGCCGAATCGTCACCCCGGCGCCTGGCCGTGGTGGTGATTCACGCCGACGCGGTGATCCCTACCGAGGACGCGCAGCTTGGTACGTACGACTTGTACGTGGCCCCCAACGTCGATCCGCGAGTTGAAGACGTCATCCAGGACGGGCTGCGCGATGCGCTCGTCACTGCACGCGTTCGCGCGCAGCACCTCGAGCGTGAGCGGGTCGAGGCGCTGCTGCGCGTCCCGCGCGCCCGTGGGATCGTGGTGGCCAGCGGCGAGGAGCGGAAATCGCTTCGCGGCTTCGACATCCTGCTGCCGATGACGCTGGCCGGTCTGCTCCTGTTCGGCACGATGATGGGCGGTCAGGCGCTGCTGACGTCGACCATCGAAGAGAAGTCGAGCCGGGTCATCGAGGTGCTGTTGTCAGCCGTATCGCCGCTCGAGTTCATGGCCGGCAAGATCCTGGGGCACCTGTCCGTGAGCCTGCTGGTGCTGGCGGTCTACACTGGCCTCGGCGTTCTCTCACTCGTGGCGTTTGCCGTCATCGGCCTGCTCGACCCCTGGCTGATCGTCTACCTGCTGGCGTTCTTTCTGGCGACGTTCGTCCTGTTCGGCGCGGTCTTCGCCTCCGCCGGCGCCGCGGTCAACGACCTGAAGGAAGCACAGGCGCTGATGGGACCGATCATGCTCATGATCATGGGGCCCTGGGTGCTCGCGTTTCCGATCGCCCGCACTCCCGATTCGACGCTCGCCGTCGTGCTCAGCTTCGTCCCGCCGATCAACGCCTTCGTGATGATGGTGCGGCTCGGATCGAGAACGCCGCCGCCGACCTGGCAGGCGCTCCTCTCCCTCGGCATCGCCTGCGCCACCGCGTCTGCCGCCGTCTGGGCGGCGGCGAAGATCTTCCGGATCGGCCTGTTGATGTACGGCAAGCCGCCGAACTTCAGGACGCTCGTCCGGTGGGTGAGGGCGGCGTGACAGGCCCTCGGAAATGAGCATCTGGGTGGGCACCTCCGGCTACAACTATCCGGAATGGAAAGGAAACTTCTATCCGCCGACGATCCCGGCGGCGAAGATGCTCCCCTACTACGCAGAGCGGTTTCCGACGGTCGAGATCAACTACACGTTCTATCGCATGCCCACTGAGAAGATCGTGGCCGGCTGGAGCGCTGCGACGCCGGATCGCTTCGCGCTGACCCTCAAGGCGCCGCGCCGGATCACGCACGACGCACGGCTGCGCGACTGCGCCGATCTGGTTCGCCAGTTCCTCGAGATCGCCGCCACGCTCGGGCCCAAGCTCGGCGCGCTGCTCTTTCAGCTCCCGCCCTCGATGAAGAAGGACCTCGGGCGGCTCGACGCTTTTCTCGACACGTTTCCCCCGCGCGTCCGCGCGGCGTTCGAGTTCCGTCACGACTCGTGGTTCGATGAGGAGGTCTACTCGAGGCTGCGCGCGAGAAACCTTGCCTTGTGCATCGCCGACAGCGAGGCGTTGTCGGCCCCGGTCGAGGTCACGGCCGATCACGCCTATTTCCGTCTCCGGGACGAGGGCTACACCGCCGACGACATCGCGAAGTGGGCCGGCGTGATTCGTGAGAAGACGTCAGGCTGTCGCGATGTCTTCGTCTACTTCAAACACGAGGAGCAGGGGAAGGGACCGGAGTTCGGGCAGATGCTGATTGAGCGCCTCGGCGCCTCTGCCAGGCCGACCTGACGGTCGGCTCTGGGACAGCCTGAAGGCCCGCTCACCGAATCAGTCGTCGGCGCCGTGTTCGGGCGTAAACCGGTAGAACGCGCCGATCGATTCCACCGTGTCGCGGATGACCTTCATCCCCCGCGTCTGGACGTCGGGAGTCAGCGCGATGGCGGTCCCGGGCTCGGCTCCGCTGCCGAGCGCGAAGGCGAGCTCGCGCATGTTGATCGCGTCGAACACGTAATAGCGGGTGCCGCCGTCGAGCAGCGCTCCATACACGGCCCCGTAGCTGGCCGCCACCATGCGATCCCGGTTGCCGGCCGGAGGTGCGTGGAGCGGCCGGGCGAGTGACTCGCCGAAAAAGGGTGCCGGCGCATGTACCTGGTGACCGAGCAGCTGGTAGAGCGTCGGCGTCAGATCCGTCGTGTAGGTCGCGCGCGTCTCGTCCCACGCCCAGCCGGCTCGCAGCGCTGGCGGCACGTGCACGATCAGCGGCACCCTGACGATCTCGGGATGGAGCGAGTAGGCGTGTCCCATCCGTCCCTCCTCGCCGAGCGAGTCGCCGTGGTCGGCCGTCACCACGATGATGCTCTGGTCGTAAAGGCCGCTGGCTTTGAGGTCGTGCAGGAAGGTTCCGAGGCACGCGTCGAGTCGTGCCACCCGCGACGCCACCGGCGCGTAGAAACGGCCGTAGTCACGGCCATCGACGGCTGCCGCTCCCTCCCGCGTGATCGCCGAGATGTGAATGTCCTGCGGGAGCGCATAGACGAAAACAGGCGCCGCATCCTCGGCACGGGCCGCCAGGCGGGCGCGAATCTCGTCCATCGTTCGGCAGGCGCGGAAGTCCTTCACGGCCACGCCCTGGTCGAGCGGCTGGCGATCCGCGGAGGCAGGGAGGATCGCCTGCATGATGTTGTCCATGCCGATCCACTGCGCATAGCGCTCGTGCTCGAGCAGCTTGGCAAGGCTGTTCATCGGCGCGAACGGCGTGACGTATTGCTTGTGCAGAATCGGACCTCCCACCCACAAGGCCGGGACCGAGAGTCCGGTGGCGCCGTACTGGGTGAACGCGTTCCGGAATACGAGACTGTCGTGTGCCAGCTCGGCGATCGCCGGGGTGAACGTCACGGCAGGGTTGTAGGGCGCCACGTAATCGCGCCGCAGGCTGTCGATGACGAAGACGAACACGTGCGGTCGTGTGACGGCCGGCTCGGCGACGAGCGGCGAAAGCTCGACGTCGATCGGATCGACGCGAACGTCGCGCGGCACGTTGGTCTGTTCCAGCAGCAGCCGGACGAAGTCGGACACACCCGCCGACTGCGGTGCACGGTCGAGCGCGGCAGTCAGCCACCGGGCCGATGCGCCCTGCTGTGGCGACGCCTGCAACGGAACTCCTGACGACTGCAGCGCCACGTGAAGGCCGAGCAGCAGCGGCGCGGCGGCAAACGAAAGGAGTGCGCCTCCCGACGCAAACCGGGCGCTCAGAATCGTCGCCCCGGCCAGGGCGAGCAGCCAGGTCGAGACGACGCCCGTACGGAGGAGCACGAAGTTCCAGTCGGCCTGTCGGCTCGCCGCCGTGGTAGCGGCGCCAAGGACGGCGAGCGCCGCGATCCACAATCCGAATCCCCACCAGCGAGACGTGATCCCCGGGGCCAGTGTGCGCATGGCGCTCACGACCCCGTCGTCAGACGACGCTCTCGAGGCGGTAGACCTGGCCGACAATGCGCAGGCGAGTGAGATGCCGAGACCGAGCGCGATCGCCATCCCGGTTCGTCCTCCCACCGAGATCGAGGCGAGGACGACGACGAAGAGGTATGACGAGAGGGCCGCGGCCAGGCCGACTGTGGTCAGAACCAGCTCCATGGCGGCCGGCCAGGGCGACAGCGCCGCCATTGCCCTGATGACCGCCAGGATCAGGAATGCCGTGCCGCCCAGAAGCAGGTGGAGTCTCACGCTGGTCAGCGCGTCGGCTGGTGCCACAGCCGTCAGTGCACCTGGCCATGCGGTCGGCAACAGATCGACGGCGACGAGTCCGGCGGCGGCCAGCAGACACGCGGCGAGGTCGGCGCCCGAGCGATTGCTCGCCTGAGCCGGTCGATCGTGCACCATCGCCCGCAGTTCCGCTGCGGCGATCACGAGCAGGCACAGCACCCCGGCGCCCACCACCAGGAGCGCGGATGACGTGGTCTTCAGGTCGGTGAGCGGTGCGCGGAATTCGAGGAACGCGCTCGCCAGAATCCAGATCGACGCCGCGCCGCAAACGACCGCCCTTCGGCCGCGTGTGGAGCTCCTCCACCGCGTCGCGATCCACAAGGCGAGCAGGAGAAGGCCGATCGGGGTGTGCCAGTCGGCGAAATGGGCCAGAGGGGCCAACAGCCGCGGTGCGAGGAACTGTTCCTGCACGAATGCCTGCGACGCCAGCGCTCCGTAGAGGCCGGTGACCGTCCAGTACAAGACCGCCAGGAAGAACGTCAGCCCGCTGGCGCTCATGGTTGTCCGGCGCCGGTTCGTTCGAGCCACACGGCAACCTCGTCGCGACGCCCTGGCGAGAGCTCGAGGAACCGTTCGAAGCGGCTTCGTGCTTCTGCGATGTGTCCGTCGGCGAACTCACGGATACCCAGTAGCAGGTGGATGTCGGGGTAGAGCGGCGCGACGGTCAGCGCCCGCTCCAGCATGCGCCTGGCGTCGGCGGCACGCTCTGCGGCGTTGTACACGCGACCGAGGTACAAGAGTGCGTCGGGATTGTCCGGGTCGACCTGAACGCAGCGTTCGTATGCGTCGAGCGTCCGCGCAGGGTCCCTGGTGGCGTCGTACGCCTGCGCAAGCATTGGACAGGCGTCGGCCGGCGTGGGCGAGGTGCGGAACACGCCCTCCCAGGCGCGGGCTTCCTCGGACGCGTCGCCGAGCTCGTGGCGGATTCGTGCGAGACGATCGAAGTAGATGGCCTGTGAGGGCAGTGCCGCGGTGAGGCGCTCGGTTGGCGGCAGCGCGTCGCGGTAGCGGCCAGCGGAGAACGCGCTCTGGCTGGCATCGATGTCCTGCAGTATCGCGGGACTGACTGCGGCCGCGGCGTGAGCGGGAACAGCACCGGCCAGCAGCCACCGGTGGTAGGCCGCGAGCAGGACGACCGCTGCCGCGAGCCTCAGGAGCGGGCCACCCATCAGAAGCGATAGGCCGCGCCGAGCGACAGCGTCGTCTGCCAGAGCGGAGCTCGCAGCGTGCGCTCCTGACGGCTGCTGCTCAGGGTGACCAGCACCCGCGTGCGCGGCGACACGGCGACATCGGCCTGCCCCTTCACGGTGTTCGAGTGGAGCGTGGCGGCGTCGCCGGCCGTTCGCGGCTCGTCCCGGCTGAAGCCCTGGCTGACGCTCAGACCGATGAAGCTCTTGCCGTCGCCGCCGAGATGTCGCCGCGACTCGCCGTGAAACGACCATGAGTCTGACGGGTCCGACGGAACGTAGTAGACGCGGCCGATGACCGACCACTGTCCGACGTACTGCGTCGCCGTGGCGACGTAGATCGAGACCGGGTCGGCGAACTGCAGCCGCCGGTACCCGCCCGAGACCTCGAGCCCGTGACCGACGTTCTGATAGAGATCGAACGCGGTTCGATAGCTCGGAAAGAGAGTGTTCCGGGTGCCGGCGCCGACGCCGATGAAGGCGTACGTGCCAGCGCGGAAGCTCGGGTAGGCCTCGACTTCGATCAGCTGGTCTCCGTAGCCGAACCGCCGAGCCTCGGTGCCTCTGAGGAGAACGGTGCCGAACGGCGTCTCACGTCCGAGCGATGCGGCGAACTCGTGCCACGGATCGCCATCATTGAAGGTGTCAGAGGTGTACCAGGTCGTGACCTGCCACGGCCGCTTCGAGCTCGCGTCCAGACGTTGGCGGATCAGCCTGGCCTGTGGATTGCCAGGATCGGTCGCCAGGATCTCCATCGAGAGGTCGCTCGCCTCCGCACGTCGCCCGGACCAGTATTCGACGTTCATCAGGGCGACCTGGGCATCCTGGTAGCGGGGCGCCTGCGCGAGCACGCGCTGCAGTTGCACGCGCGCCTCGTCGTACCGCTGTTCCCACGACAGGAGCAGCCCGTAGGTCAGACGCACATCGACATCCCGTGGCGATTCGGCCAGCCGCTCTTCGAGCATCGCGAACGCCTCTGCGCTCCTGCCGCTCGAGGATGCCGCACGCGCGCGAGCGATCAGGTCGTCCTGCGCGAAAACGGTCTGCGCGGCGAGCAGCACTGCTGCGGCTGCGATCAGGCTTCGCCCCGTCCTGCGCACGTGCCGTGCGACGGCCGCCCGCCCGGGTGATGCGCCCAAGGTCTTACACATGCTGACTCCCCTCATGAACCTGGACCCAGGCCCTGAGCTCCGCACAGGCACGGCGCAGGTCTTCGATGGTTGCCGGTGGCACGGCGGCGCGGCCGCCCTCCTCACGATCGGCGAGCGTCTCCCACAGGCGTTCGAGCGGTGCGAGGCCGAGGATGCGGGCGCCGCCAAGGAGCCGGTGCGCGTGGCTGGACGCTGCGGGAGCGTCGAGCGTCTCACGCTCGAGGAGATCGATCGTCTGCTCGGCGCCGTCCAGGTATTCGCGCACGAGGTCGATCGTCAATTCCGAGCCGATATCCGTTTCGAGCGCATCCACCGCGGATTCGTTCACCGGTGAGTGTTCGGACGACTCGCGGCCTGCCGTCGTGGCGCCGTTCGTGCGAGGTGCATATCGATCGAGCACGCTGGCGAGCAGCTGCGTGCGAACCGGCTTCTCGAGGAAGTCGTCCATGCCGGCGCGCCGGCAGCGCTCGCGCTGCCGGGCGCTGACGTCGGCGGTCATCGCCAGGATGGCCGGTCGATGGCCGTGGCGCTCCTGGCGCCTGATCGCGGCAGCGGCCGCGAGCCCGTCCGTGTCGGCCATCTGGCAGTCCATGAGGATCACGTCGTACTGGCACCGGGCAGCCGCGGCGATCGCCTCCTTGCCGCTCTCCGCGGTGTCGACAGCAAACCCGAGCCGCTCGACCTGCAGGCGCGTGACGTTCCGATTCGAAGCGTCGTCGTCTGCGATGAGCACCCGGCGGGTGACCGGGGCCGGTACGGCCGCCACGGTGTGGCGCGTCACGAGCTCTTTGTGCTCGTCGACGTCCGCAGAGATGGCACGTGCGGCGACCGCCCGCGTGCAGCGGAGGAGCTCGGCGTGGCCGAAGGGTCGCGACACGTAGCCGTCGTACCCCGCGTCGCGCGCCTCCCGCGCACGGCCGCGCACGCCGGCAACCGGCGCGAGCACCAGCTTCACGTCCACGAGGCGCGGATCGGTTTTGACGGCGCGCGCAATCGCCAGGTCGCCATCTGCGCCGTCGACGTGGCCGACGATCACGAGATCGGGCAGCGCTTCAGCGGCGAGGGCGGATTGCAGCGCCTCCGGCAGGGAGGTTGCCGTGCCGGAGCCGGACACACCGATGCCGGCCGATGCGAGCGACAGGAGCAGGTCCCTCCGCGACCGCGCGTCGTCGTCCGCCGCGTAGACGCGGAGGCTGCCCGCGTCGACGTGCTCGGGCTGCCGCTGCGCAGCCGGTCTGAGATCCTGCGGCAGGCAGAGCTCGAAGGAGAACGTCGAGCCGCACCGCGGTACGCTGTCGACCTGCAGCGTTCCGCCCATCAGCTCCACCAGCTGCTTCGAAATGACGAGACCTAATCCCGTTCCGGGCTTGCTCCCGGCGCCCGTCGGACCAAGGCGCGCGAACGGTTGAAACAGACGCCGCTGCGACGACGCAACAATGCCTGGTCCTGTATCGGTCACCGAGATCCGTACCGCAATCCGTCCTTGCCGTTTGAAACTGGTCTCCGCGCGAACGACAACCGATCCGACGTCGGTGAACTTCACGGCGTTGTCGACGAGGTTCACCAGAACCTGCCGGATGCGGCCTGGATCGCCGAGCAGGCTGGAATGCTTTACCGCGTCGGTGTCGGTGGCGAGTGTCAGGCGCCGGCTGTGTGCCGTTGGCGCGAACGATCGGGTGACGCCGCGCACGAGCGCCGTCAGATCGAACCCTGTTCTCTCGAGGGCCATCGCGCCGGCATCGAGTCTCGAGACGTCGAGCACGTCGCTGACGACGCTCAGGAGCGATTCGACCCCGACGCGCAGCGCGTTGGCGAAGCTGCGCTGCTCCTCCGTCAGCTCGGTTCCGAGCAGCAGCGTCGAATAGCCGACGATGCCATGCAGCGGTGTCCGGATCTCGTGGCTCGCGTGCGAGATGAATTCGGCACGCGTTCGTGCGAGCTCCAGCGCACGGTCGCGTTCGGCGCGCAGCGCCGCCGGGGCCGACCCGGCGGCTCGGGACCTGGGGTGCCCGGCGCCTCGTGACGACTGCCGCCCGGTGCCGGTCCTCGACGTGCGAGCGTTCCTGGAGCTCTTCACGGCCGTGGGACCGCAGAGGCCTCTCGAGAAGACATGGTGCTGCTCCACGTGGCGGAGCGCTTCATGTCGCCCCACGACTGCCGGGCGCCGAAGATCCACTGCACCAGGCCGACGAGGCGCCAGTACGCCGTCATCTGCCGATAGCCGAGGTTCTCGATCACGGCGGCGACGAGGAGCACCAGGATCTGCCGCGGCCGCGGGTAGGTGTGGTACGAGATCTCGTCGAGCAGCAGTGAGCTCGCCGACAGGAGCGTTCCGAAGCCGACGTTCACGAGCAGGAACGCGAGGGCGAGCTGGAGATCCACGTGACCGGTGATGTAGCCGCCACCGAAGTACACCCAGCCCAGACACTCCACGATCGGGCTGAGACACTCGAAGAGCACCGTGAAGGGAAATGCCACCCATCCGGCGGCGCCGCCGCCGCGACTGAACATCAAGCTGCGGTTCAGCCAGAGGCTCTCGCAGAGGCCGCGCTGCCAGCGGATGCGCTGGCTGCGCAGCGTCGACAGCTTTTCAGGCGCTTCGGTCCAGCAGACCGGTTCCGGGGCGAACACGACGCGGTACGGCCGGCCCTGGCGGCTCAGAAGCCGATGGAGGCGGACGACGAGCTCCATGTCTTCGCCGATCGTGCTCCGGCGATAGCCGCCAACTTCGATGACGGTTTCCTTGTGAAAGACGCCGAACGCGCCGGAGATGACGAGCAGGCCGTTGAACGGATTCCAACCGAGACGGCCGAACAGAAAGGCGCGGCAGTATTCGACGACCTGCAGCAGCGGGAGCATCCGCCGCGGCAGCCCGGTACGGACGATCCAGCCGTTGACCACGTCGCAGCCGTTCGCGATCCGGACGATGCCGCCGGCCGCGACGGTGTGCGGATCGTCGAGGAACGGCCTGGTCACGAACTGCAGGCTGTCGGGCCGCAGCACGCCGTCGGCATCGAGGGCGCAGAAGAGCGGGTACTGAGCGGCGTTGATGCCGGCGTTCAAGGCGTCGGCCTTGCCGCCATTCTCCTTGTCGATGACCTTGAGCTCCGGGTGGGAGGGCGACCGATAGACGCCGCGTATCGGCGAGGTCGCGAGCCGGCGCCGCACCACTTCGGGAAAGGGTTGCAGGTCGAACGCCGCCTTGAGCACATCGAGGGTACGGTCGGCGGAGCCGTCGTTGACGACCAGAATCTCGAAGCGGGCGTAATTGAGCTGCAGCAGCGAGCGGACCGTCGCCACGACGGTCGCCTCCTCGTTGTATGCCGGAATGATCAGCGTCACCGGCAGCTCGAGGTTCGAGTAGCGGTTGTAGAGGCGGCCGAGCGTCTGGCGCTGGCGGTGCCGCCAGAGCACGACGAAGGACACGATGTCGAGCGTCAGGTAGGCGACGCCGATGCCGAGCAGATAGAGGAGGCTGATCCACTCGAACGCGTGCCGGATCGGGGAGCCGTCAATCATGCGTGGGCCTCGGCGAGGACGTGCACCAGCATGTCGCGCGCGAACGGGTCGTGGTGCTCGGTGCTGAGTTGCTGAATGCGGGCCATGTCGACGCCGGGAAGCGCGCACATGGCTCTCGCCGTCCGGTAGCGCACCCACCACTCCGCGTCGGTGAGCAGCAGGGCAAGCGCCGCGAAGTCTCTGGCCGATCCCAGACGCGCCAGCACGTTCACGGCCTGCACGCGGACCTGCCACGACGGGTGGTAGAGATATTCGCGAACGGTGTCGAGATCGTCGACGTCGGCGAACACACGCAGGCACGCGGCCAGACACTCGACGTTCTTCGTCCGGGTGATGATCGAGCGCACGACGGGGACGGCGTCCGACACGTGCGCCACGCTGAAGTACTGCAGGAGCCGATCGGCCTGCTCGATCGGCACGCGCATGGCCGCCTCGGTGAGCGGGCGCGACACGACGTCTGCTCCGAGCTCGGACAGCATCCCGAGCACGTAGTTGCGCGACCAGTCGCGCCGCTGCGCGACGAGCGGCAGGATGACCGGCATCGCCGCCGGCGCGTCGATGCGGGTGAGCGCGCGGGCGGCGGCCAGCGACAGCAGTCCGTCGGCGTCGCCGGTCATGCGCACGAGGTCGTTCCAGACGCTGCGCTCGCCGAGATGGCCGAGTGTCGACACCGCCAGCAGCCGGCGGCTCAGACTGTGTCCTTGGAGCAGTTGGTGAGCCGTGCGATCGATGCCCAGCCGGCGCGCCACTGTGTTGAGGTGCGACTTGGCTTCCCCGACGAACGACTCCTGCAGCTGATTCCACAGGACCAGAAAGGGCACGAGATCACGCCGGCGGAGCGGCGGCAGATCGGTCGGTATCTGCTCCTGTCCATCGGCCAGCAGCGGCAGCCACACGCCCTCGAGCTGTTCGCGATGCCGCACGTGGGCGCTGTTGCGGAAGCGGACGAGAAAGAGGTTCGCCACCACCGCGACGTACAGCAGGCCGACCGCGACGCCGATCGACAACACGAAGGACAGGGTCATGGCAGTTCCTGGAATCCCGCGCGCAGCGTCAGGCGGCCCGCCAGCCCTCGGCGAGCCGGCGGACACGCGCAACCAGCTCCTCCGGCCGGAATGGCTTGACCACGTAGTCGTTGACGCCCGAGTCGAAGGCGCGCAGGATGTCGCTCTCCTGCGACTTCGACGTCAGCACGATCACCGGGACGCGTTCCCAGCCGGGCGTCTTGCGAATCTGCGAGATCAGCTCGAACCCGCTGACGTATGGCAGCATCACGTCCATGACGACCACCGCCGGACACGGGCTCGACGTGAGCATGGCCTGTGCGCGCAGACCATCGGCGGCGTGATGAACCTTGTAGCCTCCGCGCGTCAGGAGGTGGCCGACGAGGCGCGCGATGATCGGATCGTCTTCGACAACGAAGACGTCACGAGTATTTGCCGGCGTCAGCTGGGGAGCCGGCGCGGGCAGCGGCGTCGATGAAGCACGGGCATCCACTCATGGATCTATCGACGCCCGGGAGAAGATTCTTGAAGTGTGAGGCGCGAGTCCGAGGGTGCACGGCTTTGCGCATACCCTCGTGTGCCTGCGCCGTGATCCGGTCAGCGGGAGACGGTGGAGGGTGTCGGTTTCCCGGCGTCCGTCGTGGCGCGGAGGCGCTGCGCCTCGGCGAACCGGACCACCTCGCGTTCGGCCCAGTAGCCGTCGTAGCCCGGGCCTTCGGCTTCGACGAACGCGCAATGGCCGCCGTCGGCCGTGATGACCACGCTCAGCGACGGGTGCCGCCTGACGTCGTCAGTGAGGAACGGCGCCACCGGGACGAACGGGTCGTTTTCGGCGGTCACGATGAGCGTCGGCACGCGAATGCGGCCGAGCACGCGGACGGCGCTGGCCCGATGGTAGTAGTCGGCGGCGTCGAGGAATCCGTGATGCGGTGCGGTGTAGAGCTCGTCGAACTGCCGCACCGTCCAGACCCGCGGGAGCGGATCGAGCGAGTAGTGGTCCGGGTATGCGGCCGCCTTTCGCCGCATGCGCTTCTTCAGGTTGCGCACGAAGTTCCACTGATACGCGATGTTCGTCCGGCGCTCGAGCGCCTTCACGCATACGGCCAGGTCCATCGTGGGTGAGACGGCGCACACCGAGGTGAGCTCCGGCAGCGGGTTGTCACCGAGCTCGCCGGCGAGCTTGAGGGCCAGGTTGCCGCCGAGCGAGTAGCCGGCCACGGCCAGGGTCCGGACGCCGTCTGCCGCCACCAGCTCGCGCAGCACGAAGAGCGGATCGTGCGTGAGGCCCGAGTGATACAGGCCACGTGAGAGGTGTTCCGTCTGTCCGCAGTTGCGCTGGTTCAGCCGCACCACGTTCCAGCCGGCTGCCCACGCTTTGTTGGCCATCCCCGCCATGTAGTGTGCCTGGCTCGACCCCTCGAGGCCGTGCAGCAGCAGGATCGTCGGATGCTCGCGGCGGTGCTCGTGCCAGTGGCAGTGCGCCAGCACGCGGGCGTCCGACGCCACGTCGAAGTACCGCGTCACCGGTCGCGGCAGGTTCGGGAACGTCCTGGGCCGCGCCCAGGCGTAGAGCGTCTGCCAGTGGCCGCCGCGAAAGCGCGGCCGGAACGGAGCAGGCTGCCAGATCACTGCGCGTGCGGTTCCGGCGCTCGAGCGTCGAGCGCGTAGATGTGGAATCGAGAATTCGAGTAAGCCAGAGACAGCGGCAGCGTGTCCTCCGTGATCACATAGTCGACGCCGTAGCGAGTGGTCAGCTGACGCACGAAGTCAGGAGAAAAGATATCGCGGCCACGGGTCAGCTGCGCCACGGCGATGAGCAGCCGGCGCTCGAGCACGCGGCTGGCGACATCCCGCGAATAAATCGCCATCGCCGAATCCTTGGTCTCTTCCAGGAACACGTCTCGTTCGGCGGCGACGCGCACGCTCGTGCCGTACTTCGTGGCGTGGTCGGGATCGGCATACACGTGCACGTCGAGCGGCTGTCGTTTCAGCCAGTCCATCGCCTCCTGCCAGGGCGTCTGCCGCAGGTGGACCTGGAAGAGGCTCCGGTCCGGGAATTCAATCAGCATGACATACGCCGCGCGGCCGGCGGAGAGCAGGAGCAGCGCCACCGCCACTGCGCGAAGCAGGCGGTGTGAGCTTTTGCGGATGAACTGCTCGCCGATCCAGGCGACGAGGTACACGGCCACCAGAAAGTCGATCAGCCAGAAGACCCGCGAGATCTGGAACTCGGTGGGCAGCGCCCAGCGCATGGCGACGCCCGGCAGCGTGAGCAGGAACAGCGCGGCGAGCGCCAGGGCGCCCCGGACGATCGCCGCGTCCTGGGAGGTTGCCGTGCCACGTGCCGTTCGCAGCCGATGCACCCACCAGAGCGCTGCCGGGAGCGCGAGGTTCGCGATCCACGCCCAGGCAGGCCAGGCGGTGGCGAAGAGCGAGTCCTTCGATGCCACGGCGCCAAGCCAGTCGTCGTCCATGCGCGTCATCGCCGGGGCGAACGGTCCGCGGCTCACCGCCCAGACGGCAGCCAGACCGGCGGCGACGGCCCCCACGATCGCCAGGCGGCGCGCCCGAGGATCGAGCACGCACGCGGCGACGCCAATCAGAACCATGAACCAGAGCCCGGTCGTCGGGTGTATGGCCGCGGAGACAGCCACCAGGATGGCGGCGAGCCAGAGACGGCGATGCAGCACACCGGCCACGGCGAGCGCGCCGATGGCGAACGCCAGCATCCGCGGGTAGAAGTACGGCTCGAACGAATTGACGCTGGTGCGCGGGATGCGATGCCGGAGCGTGACGATTGCCGCCAGCGCAACCGAGCACCACGGACTGGCGAACAGCTGGTTGCCGACGAGCAGCAGCGCCAGCCAGAGCAGCGCGATGGTCAAGAGATAGCCAGCGATGAACACGGTGTCGAGCGAGGCGCCGGTCGCCCGGACGACCGCCGCCGCGGCGTCATCGAAGACGGTCAGCCGGCTCTGCGGGTCGATGAGCGCCGCGTCGCGCGGGAACGCCGCCGGGTTCAAGGCGCGCACGATTGCCGGTATGTAGAACGCCTGGTCGGAGGCGCCGTACCGGTAGCCGCCGGCGTTGGCCGTGGCGAGCACCGCGAACAGCAGCCCGCCGGCAGCCCAGATGGCCGTCGGCCAGCGCTCGATCACATCGGTCCTTCGTCTGCGCTGGGCCCGTAGATGGATGGGACAGGAACGTTCAACAGCCGCAGATACACGCTCAGCTGACCACGGTGATGAACCATGTGATTCAGACAGAACGAACGCAGGACGCTGGTCTTGGGCATCGTGAAGACTGTGTGGGCGCCGTTCTTCAGCGTCCACGGCGCCAGCAGCTCCGCGTCCGTGCGGCCGGCGAGCGCCGTGCGGGCGCTGGCGGCGTTTCGATCGTGCCGTTCGAGCAGCTCCCGCCGAGACGCGACGAGCGGCGGCGGGGGCCAGGCTGCCACGTCGAACTCCGACTGCTTGATCGTGATTTCCGTCCACGTCGGCAGATTCGCGAGGTGCGTCGTGAGGGCGCCGAGCGACATCGATTTCTCGTGCGGCTTCCAGTCGAAGCGATCCTCGGGCGCCCGCTCGAGAAGCCGTCGCGTGGTCGTCAGCTCGTGATCGAATTCGGGCAGCAGCGCGTCGATGAGGGACATGGCCATCGGCATCCCGGTGTCGGCGCGATCAGGCGCCGCGGCCGAAGTTGACCTTCGGTGCCCGCTCTGCTTCGGGTGGTGCGTTGAACAGCGGGTACGTGTCCTTGAACCCGAAGACGGCGGCGGTGATGTTGGCGGGAAACTGCCGCCGCGAGGTGTTGTAGCTCTGCACGCGTTCGTTGTAGCGCATTCGCGCCACCGCGATGCGGTTCTCGGTTCCGCTGAGATCGTCCATCAGCCTGTTGAACGACTGGTTCGACTGCAGCTGCGGATAGTTCTCCACGATCACCAGCAGCCGGTTGAGTGCCGCGCTCTGTTCGTTGGCCGCCTCGATCTTCTGTTCCGTCGTCGTGGCACCCGAGAGCTTCGCGCGCGAGTCGGCAATCCGGCCGAAGACCTCCTGCTCCTGCTGCGCCGTTCCCTTCACCGTCTCGACGAGGTTCGGAATCAGATCGTTGCGGCGCTGCAGCTGGTTCTCCACCTCTGCCCACTGTGCCTTGATCGCCTCTTCCTGGGAGACGAACGTGTTGTAGGAGCACCCGGTCGACGCCATCGTGATGGCCACGAGGACTGCCGACATTGCCGCTTTGCGAAGGACTACGTTCATTGCCCACTCCTCAACGGCACGCCGGCCGTTGCGCATGTGCACTCGAGCATTGAGCATTGTGCCTTGAGCATTGTGCATTGAGCGTCGTGCATTGTGCATGCGCATCTGCTCGCTCACCACGATGCGCCGCCACCCCCGCCCCCGCTTCGGCCGCCGCCAAATCCACCGAACCCTCCGCCAAAGCCGCCGCCGCCGAAGCCTCCGCCACCGAATCCGCCCCCGCCAAAGCCACCGCCGCCAAACCCGCCGAACCCGCCACCAAAGCCGCCGCCGAACGGCCCCACGCCGCTCGTCCAGCGGCCGCGGCGCCGGCGGCGAGTCCGCGCCGAGATGGCGCTGAGCAGAAAGAAGAGCACCAGCAGCCCGAGGAGCATCGTGCCGCCGGGACTGGCATCCGGCTGCCGCGCGGGCGGCGGTCTGACGCCCTGCAGCGACACGTTGCGGCGCTCCGCGATGCGGCCGATGATCCGCGACACGCCGGCCACGAGACCCGGGCCGTAGGCGCCCTTCTTGAACTCCGGCGCCATCACCTCGCGGCTCGTCTCGCCGGAGAAGCCGTCGGTGATGAACTGCTCGAGGTCGTAGCCGACCTCGACCTGCACCTGGCGGTCGTCGACCGCCAGCAGCACGAGCAACCCGTTGTCGCGTCCCTTCTGACCGATGCCGCGGCCGTGGTTCTCGAACATCTTCACGGCGTATTCGCGGATGTCCCCGTACGGCTTGAAGGTCGGGACGGTCGCCACGACGACCACGTCGCCGCTCGCCTGCTCGAGCGCGCGAATCATCTGGTCGAGCGTCTGTTCGCTCTCACCGTCGATCACGCCGGCGTAATCGTTCACCGGCCGCGTGAGCTCGGGAATGTCCGGCTGCGCGTGCAGCGGAGCGGCCGCGATCAGGAGCACCACACACAGGGCAGCCAACGCCGCATGCCCACTGCCGAATGCCGAAAGAGTCTTCGTCTGCAACCTGCTACGCCCGCCACGCATCGACCGCGCGCGCCAGTTGCTCCACTGCGGCGAGGTACTCCGGGAAGAGGCCGGCGGGATCGGCCATCCGCGCGCCCGACGGACGCTCGAGCGCGAGCACCGCCGCGACGACGCCATCCGGAATCCCGGCGACGCGCGCGCCCTGACGCGTGGCGTCATGCCGATCACGTGAATGGACGTCGGAAAGGCGCGCCACGTTCCGCAGCAGGGCGGCAAACGCCGGTGCCGCGGTGCGCACGAGGTCGCTGACCGCTGCCGGCGTCCCACGCGACTCGATGAACTCCTCGCGCAGGTGGACCAGATGGCTCTTCACCTGCGTCTCACAGGCGCGCCGCAGATCCTCCTTCGCGATCGAAATATGGGCCAATGGGTTGTCGCCGTACAGCTCGGCGTGCGCCCGGAGGATTTCGCCGTATTCGAGCGGAAATGCGTCGAGCGATCGGCGGAACTCGTCCTCTGCCAGGATGAGCGGTGTGGCAATGTGCGCACGCGCCCAGCGGGCGGAGCGCGTGGCGCAACCCTCGAGATCGCTCAGCGACAACGTCGAGACGAGGGCCAGACAGGTGAGGGGGGCGCTCTCGTCGCCGTCGAGACGCGGCCCGTAACCGACCACGGCGCGAAGCCGATCGCCGAAGACGCTCCGCAGATCGTCGATGAGCAGCGACGCGCCGTTGTGTGTGCCCGACTGCATCGCCGCATTGTACCAACCGGCGCAGGCGTGGGCGGGCGGCACGCCATGGCCGCGGCGGCGGTAAAATTCCCGGGACATGCAGCTCCGCGATTTGAACATCGGTTGCTTCGGCGGCGGCACCGGCCTGCCCAGCCTGCTCGGCGGCCTCAAGACGAACCCCTGGCTGCAGCTGAACGCGGTCGTCACCATGTTCGACAGCGGTGGCAGCTCCGGTCAGCTGCGCGACGAGCTCGGCGTGCTTCCACCGGGCGACGTGCTCAAGTGCGCACTGGCGCTGGCACGCAACGAAGGCGAAGCGCGCCGCGTGCTCCTGGCAAGGCTGCCGACCCTCGAGCAGCACGATCGGCTTGCGGGGCACACCGGCGGCAACCTGCTGCTGTCGATGATGGAGCGGTACAGCGGCGATTTCCTCGCTGCCGTCGACGGTTTACGCGGCCTGCTCGGCTGCCGGGGACGCGTCTGGCCGGTCAGTGTCGAGCCGGCATCCATCTGCGTCGAGTATGGCGACGGGTCGCAGACGCGCGGCGAGGTAGAGGTCGACGCCGGTCAGACGCGCGGCCATCAGGTGCGCCGGCTGTGGCTCGAGCCCGAGGCCGCCATCCATCCGGTCGTGGCGCAGGCCATCCGGTCGTTCGACGCGGCGATCATCGGGCCTGGCAGCTTCTTCACGAGTCTCATGCCGCCGCTCCTGGTGCGCGGCGTCAAGGAAGCGCTTCGCGACATGCGCGGCCCGATCATCCTGATTGCCAACCTGCTGACCGAGGGCCGCGGCATGGAGGGATTCACCGCCGCCGAATCGGCACGATGGGTTTCACGCGCCATTGATCGGCCGGTCGACGTCGTCATCGCCAACACCGGGAGACCGTCGGCCGAGGGGTTGATGCGCTACGCCGCGGAGCGGAAGCTGCCGCTGGAGCTGGGCGATCTCGATCCTGGCGTCGACGTGGTGCTCGGACGCTTCTGGTGCACGGAAATGGCGCGTCACGATCGCCGCCGGCTGTCGTTCGCGGTGTGGGCCGTGCTCGCGCAGAAGCTGCTCGAAGATCGTCCCCGAGTGCCGGGCGGAGAGACGGTGCCGTCCTTTCCGTGACGAGCTGGTCTCCCAGCAGGCCAGGCCAACACGCCTGATCCGTTTCCATCTCATTACCCGTCCGTTTCCAACTTTCCTCGTCTCGTTTCAGTGCACCGCACGCAAGCGGCATCCGCCGTTGAGGCGTGCCGGGTGCATCGAGCGCTCCGCCTTCTTCACCCGCAGGAACATCGCCGGGCTGTGCCCTTCTTTAAACCCGAGTGCGAGGTGCGACGCGTTCGCGGAGTCGATTCCGCATCACTTCCGATTCAGCGTCGATCACGCACCGCACGCCTTCGAGGTGAGCGATATCGCAGGTCGCGTTCGCGAGCCCGACAGCGAAGGGTCGAGCTCGCGACGACGATGCCGGCACATACCTTGAACGCGTCGCCGGGGAACGGAGACGCTGTGTCTCCACGTTACGGCTGAATCTCCTGCTCATCGCTGATCGGGGCGACCGAGCGATCGGGGCGGCCCGGCAGCTGTCAAAGCTTCCAACCATGTCGCGTTCATTCCTCGTACTCATCTTCAGCTTCATCATCAGCGCGCTGCTCGTCGAAACGCCCCTTCTGGCGCAGGACATCCGTCCGGTGATCCCTGCGCAGAACGCAAACTCGAACAACGCCCAGCTGCGGGTCGTCGTGGTCGACACGACCGATTCGGCCATTCCAACGGCGATGGTCACCATCACGCCGACCGGCGGCGGCGAGCCCTTCAGCCTCATGACCGACGAACAGGGCGTCGTCACCGTCCCGTCGCTTCCGGTGGGGCAGGTCAGAGTGCGCGTCGAGTTCAGCGGCTTCAAACCGGCCGAGGGAACCCTGACGCTGCGACGCGGTGCGAACGAACAGACGATCAGATTGGAGCTCGCCGGCCTGGCCGACGAGGTCACCGTCTCCACGAGCGACCTGACCGATACGCACGGCAACGCCACGATCACCACGCTGTCCGACGACGAGATCGAGGCGCTTCCCGACGATCCCGAGGATCTGCAGCAGGTCCTCGAACAACTGGCCGGGCCGGACGGCGCCACGTTCGTGATGAACGGCTTCCAGGGTGGACGGCTCCCGACGAAGGACGAGATTCGGACGATTCGGATCCGGGCGAACTCGTTTGCCGCCGACCTGCATGAGAGCGGCGGGCGCCCGCAGATCGAGATCATCACCCGCCCCAACGCCACGTTCTACAGCGGCGGCATCACTCTCGGCTACCAGGGCGATGTGCTCAACGCGCGCAACGCGCAATCGCTCGTCGAGACGCCCGAGGGCACCAAGCAGCTCCAGCTCCAGCTGCGCGGGCCCATCGTTCGAAACAAGACCTCCTTCAACGTGAACGTCAGCGGGAACGATCGGTTCCGTTCCAACGCCATCATCGCGGTCAACCTGTTCGGCACCCAGGTCAGGGTGCCGACCGAGAGTCGCTTCGTGAATGCCGGAATCGAGCACGCCCTGACCAGCACGAGCACGCTGCGGTTTCAATATCAGGGTCAGGGCAGCGAGGGGCGCAACCAGGGACTGACGCCGTTCGATTCCCCCGAGCGTGCCACCGAGACGGAGACCCGCGGCGATCTCTTCCGGGCGCAGCTGCAGGGGATCGTCGGCACGGACATGCTGAACGAGTTCCGCTTCGAGCTCAATCGACGACGCGGCGAGACCACGTCGGTGAGCGCCGCGCCGGCGATCATCGTGCCCGAGGCGTTCAGCATCGGCGGCGCGGGTACGACGCGGCGCAGTCTCACGCAGACGTTCGAGGTGGCCGACGATTTCGACTTCACGCCGCGCAGGAATCATCGGGTTCGCATCGGCTTCCTGGGCGAGGGCGGACTGTATCGGACCTTCGACCAGACCAACGCCAACGGGCGGACCACCTACGCCGACGTCGACGACTTCGCGATCGATCTGAAGCTGCAGACGACGCAGCGGTTCGGGGCGTACGAGTCGTCGTTCACGCAGTATCAGCTCGGGCTCTACGTCCAGGACGACATTCGCATCAACAACCGGCTCTCGGTTGGCGTGGGCCTCCGCAACGAGATGCAGTCGCGCATCGACGACAAGCTGAATCTGATGCCGCGCATCGGCTTCACGCTGAACCCATTCGGGAACCGCACGTCCATCCGCGGCGGTTACGGACTCTTCTACGACTGGTACGACTCCAGCCTCTACGATCAGACGCTCCGTCTGAACGGCAGCAACCAGCAGGACTTCACGGTCCTCTACGAGTACGAGGGCACCCGCGACGAGCTCGGCAACTTCATCCCGACGCTGGACGCGAACGGCAAGGCAATCCTCCTCAGGACGATCGGGGGACCGGCCGCTGGTCGGGGTCCGAGCAATCGAACCGTGGCTTCACCCGACCTCGGGCTGCCATACGTGCACCAGGCCTCGCTCGGCCTGCAGCATCAGTTGACGCCGAATCTGAACGTCCAGGTCACGTATCAGCATCTCGCCGGCAGGAACCAGCTCCGCGGGGTCGACATCAACTACGGACAGCTGGCCTTCGACGGCGCGAACCTGGTCCGCGTGCGCCCCGACCCGACGTCCAACATCGTCACCGAGATTCAGTCGACCGGCCGTTCCGAGACCAACCGCGTGACCGTCCAGACGCGATATCAGGTGCCGAACCAGCGCGGCTTCTTGCAGTTCAGCTACCAGCTCGCCAACGCGCGGAGCAATTTCCCGGGGTCGACGTCCTTCGGTGAGGAGTCCTCCGACTCGACGTCCGGCGGCTCGATCCCGCTTCCGTCGGACAGCTCCAACCCGGACCTCGATTGGGGGCCGATGAATCAGGACATTCGTCACCAGCTGCAGCTCGGAGGCATGGTGCGTCTGCCGTGGCAGCTTCGGCTGCAGAGTCAACTGACCGTCCGTTCAGCGCCGGCGTACAACGAGACCACGGGTTTCGATGACAACAAGGACGGCGTGGTCAACGACCGGCCCGCCGGCGTCGGCCGCAATTCCCTTCGCGGCGATGCCACCTGGGACATCCGTCAGATCTCGATCAGCAAGCTGTTCGGGTTTGGCGGCCCGCGTCCGGAAGGCAGAGGCGGTGGCGGCGTTCCCGGCCAGGGCAGAGGACGCGGCGGTCCGGGTGGCGGCCGCCCTGGTGGCTTCGGCGACGGCTTCCGCGGCAACGCGACCAGCAATTCCCGGTATCAGATCGAGTTCACGGTCCGGGCGCAGAACCCGCTGAATCGTGTCATCCGCAGCGGCTACACCGGCAATCGGCTGTCGCCGTTTTTCGGCACCGCCACGGCGATCAATCAGGCGCGCAAGATCACGTTCAACAGCAGCTTCCGGTTTTAGCAGCCAGTGGTGAATGGTCTTCTCTGTGCCTCTGTGCCTCTCTGTGGCGGACTTCTCTGTGCCTCCGTAGCGGACTTCTCTGTGCCTCGCAGGCCGCCGATACGATTTCACCACGGCCTGCTAGCGTTTTCGCGCGACACGTTTCCTGGACGGCGTTTTCGCGACCACCGTCCTCGTGCGCTTCGCGCTCCCGGTCGTCGTCTTCCTCCCGCGCGTGCCAGCCTTGGCGGCGGCAGGCGTTGCGTCTGGCGTGCGCCGCATCTCCAGCGCGCGCGCGATGATCCGTTCGAACATCTGGCCGGCCTCGCCGGTCTGCGCCGGGCGATTCGAGCGCCACACGTCGGGATTGCTTTGCGCGAGGATGTCGGCGAAGTCACCTTTGCTCTTCACGCTGAGCGGTGCGAACTCGGTGATGTCGACCGCGCCGGCCCAGTCGTCGCGATGCTTGATCAGCAGCCACGATCGATCGCCGCCACCCGACGATCCTCCCCACCGCCCCTTGGTTCTGACCAGCACCCACGAGCCTTTCAGCTTGTAGCCGTTCAGCGTGATCTTCAAATCCCCTTTCCGAAGCGCCGCGTCGACGTCGTCGACTTCCGGGACCCAGGTGCCACGATCCCACAGAATCACGATGCCGGATCCGTAACCGGACGGGATCACCCCCTCGAAGTCGCCGTATTCGATGGGGTGATCTTCCACCTTCATGGCGAGGCGCTTGGTGGACGGATCGAGCGACGGCCCCTTCGGCACCGCCCACGACAGCAGCACCCCGTTGTGCTCGAGACGGAAGTCGTAGTGCAGGTGGCTGGCGAGATGCTTCTGCACGCAGAAGAAGCGCGGCTCACGGCCCTTCGGCGAGCGATGCGTCCCGTCACCGCTGGGTTCGGGCGACTCCTTGAAGTTGCGTTTGCGTTTGTAGTCGTCGAGCGGCACGTGGTCAGTGTACGCGCGTTTCGACGACCCGATACGAATGGCAAAGGTGGCCCGGAGAAACGAAATGATGGGCTGACAGCCCGTGGTGAAGACCACTTACCGGGCTGTGAGCGCACCGAGACAAACCACAGAGAGCACAGAGATCCATGGGTTTTCTCTGTGTCGCTGTGCCTCGGTGGCGAAAATCTCGGTGCCTCACAGGCCGATACGATTTCCCCACGGCCTGCTGTGGCTAGATTCGGCTCGGATCGATTCCCCAGCCGCTCAGGATCGCGGCCTCGTCGGCGGCGCTCGTCGCCTTCTTGAAGCGCGCACCCGATTGTCCCTTTACTCGACGTTCGCACTCGGCCCAGGTGCCGTGCCGCATCGGAACGCCGTTGACGACACTCAGGTACGAGTAGGCGGCAGCCCTGGTCTTCACATCCGAGCCGGCTGACCGCGCCGGCAGCGTCGTGTCATCCGGCAGTTGGAGAATCGGCCGCGAGTACCCATCCAGCGGCCCGACATACAGGTCCGTGGTCTGCTGCATCGCAAACGCGACGGAAATCTGATCCGCGCGCTCGTTGCCCGGCGTCCCCACGTGGCCTCGCACCCAGTGCCAGTTCAGGTCACCACGGCCGCGCGAGCCTGTGAGGCTCGACAGCTGCTCCCACAGGTCGCGGTTCAGCACGTCACCACCTTGAGCCGTCTTCCATCCGCGCCGCCGCCAGCCCCACACCCACTGCGTGATGCCCTGAATCACATACGTGGAGTCCGTATAGATCGCAATGGGCCCGGGCTGATCGGCAACGTGCCGCAGCGCCGCGATCGCGCCGCTCAGCTCCATCCTGTTGTTGGTCGTGTGAGGCGAGCCGCCGCCAAGCTCCGTCACGTGTCGATCGGGTGTGACGACGATCGCTCCCCAGCCGCCCGGGCCGGGGTTGCCCTTCGCCGCCCCGTCGGTGAATACGATGATTGGTCGAGAAGCACCCAAGGGTTCCAAGTCTACTCAAGTCGGCCCGTCTCCGCTCTTTGAGCTTCGGCGAGATCCGCCGTAGCGCTCCGCGCGGAGGCGGAAACCGGGATTCGTGATCCTCAACACAATAGAGCTCCGGTTTAAAGATCACCCTTCGGACGCCGAATTCCCATTGAGGCCCTCTCAGGCGGGCGACACACGTTTCGGGGCGCATGGGACGATGCATCTCCTGGATCTCTCGCTCAAACGCAAGTTGACGCTTTTCGCGATGTTGACCGCCTCGCTGGCGTTGCTGCTGGCGTCTGCCGCTTTCCTCGCCTATGACCTGGTGGCGTCCAGGTCGCGGCTGGCCGATGCGCTGCACACGCAGGCGCAGATCGGCGCAGGCACCGTCACCTCACCGGTCGCCATTCGCGATGAGCACGCTACCGAAGAACCACTGCCGGATCTGCCGCCATGGCGGGAGCGCCTGTCCCGGTATCCAGGGGCAATCGTGTTGCTCACCCTTGCGGGTGCCCTGGTGGCGCTGCTGCTCTCGATGCGTGTGCATCGTCTGATCGCCGCGCCGATCATCGAGCTGGAGCAGACGCTGAAGACCGTTGCCACGGACAAGAACTTTACGCTGAGGCTGAAAAGGACCCGGAACGACGAGCTCGGCGCACTGGTGGACGGCGTCAACGCGCTGCTGTTCGAGATTCAGCGGCGCGAGATGTCGCTGGCGCGGACCAACGACGCCTTACTGACTCAGACCCGGCAGCTCAATCACGAAACCAGCGAGCGCCAGAGGCTTCAGCACGAGCTGGCGACGCTGGCCGCAACGCTCGAGCAACGCGTGGCCGAACGGACCTCCGCGGCTGAACAGCGGGCGCGGGAGCTGAAAGGTTCGAGGGACGCGCTGACAAAGCAGACGCGCATCGTGCAGTCGATTCTCGACACGATGAGCGACGGTGTCATCGTCGCCGACGACGCAGGCAGGCTGATCCTGACCAACCCGGCCGCCAAGCGGATGCTCAAGGTCAGCGATACCGATCAGCTGACCGACGACTGGGCGGAGCGGCACGGCTTCTACCGGCCGGACATGGTGACTCCTTACCCGAACGACGAGTTCCCGCTCATGCAGGCCATTCGTGGCCGCGCGCCGGATTCAGCGCAGGTCTTCGTCCTTGGCGACCGGCGCGACTCGCAGGGCGCCTGGCTGAACGTTGACGCGATGCCGCTCCGCGACGAGGACGGCGTGCTGCACAACGGACTCGCCATTTTTCGCAACATCACGGCCAGTAAACGCGCCGAGGACGCGCTGCTGAAAGCCAAGAACGCGGCCGAGGCGGCGAACCGCTCGAAGAGCCAGTTCCTCGCCAACATGAGTCATGAGCTGCGGACGCCGCTGAACGCCATCATCGGCTACAGCGAAATGCTGCAGGAGTACGCCCGCGACACCGGTCAGGAGGAGTCGATCGCCGACCTCGAGAAGATTCACGGCGCCGGCCGCCATCTGCAGTCGCTCATCGACGACATCCTCGATCTGTCGAAGATCGAGGCCGGGAAGATGGAACTGCTGCTCGACACCTTCGACGTCACGCAGATGATCCACGAGGTCACCACGACGCTGCAGACGCTCGTCGAGAAGAACGGCAACTCGCTGGAGGTCAACTGCGCCGCCGAAGCGGGCTTCATGCACGCGGACATGACCAAAGTGCGTCAGGTGCTGTTCAACTTTCTCAGCAACGCCGGCAAGTTCACCGAGAACGGCACCGTGCGCCTCGCCGTGTCGCGTGTCAACGAGGACGGCAGGGACTGGGTCCGCTTCGCCGTGAGCGATACCGGCATCGGCATGACCGAGGCGCAGATGGCGCGGCTCTTCCAGGACTTCACCCAGGTCGACGCGTCGACCACCCGCAAGTATGGCGGCACCGGCCTCGGTCTGGCGATCAGCCGCCGTTACTGCGAAATGATGGGGGGGCGCATCGATTGCGACAGCACCGCCGGCAAAGGCTCGACCTTCCGCTTCGAGCTGCCGGCCAAGGTCGACGCCCGCGAGGTGTCACGGCCCGTCGACGTCCGCGACGTGTCGCGACCCGCCGACGCGGCGGATGCCGGCGATTCGCAGGCCTCGCTACCGTCCGCGGACAATCTCGTCCTGGTGATTGACGACGATCCAGTCGCCAGGGAGCTGATGACCCGCGTCCTCAGCAAAGAAGGCTTCGAGGTGGCGACGGCGGCCAGCGGCGCCGAAGGTCTCGCGCTCGCGCGGCAGTTGCGCCCGGCCGTCATCACGCTCGACGTGATCATGCCGGACATGGATGGGTGGTCGGTGCTCGCCGCACTCAAGGGGAGCAGAGACCTGGCGGATATCCCGGTCGTCATCGCGACGATGACCGACGATCGGCATACCGGCTACGTGCTTGGCGCCTCGGACTATCTGGCCAAGCCAATCGACGCGGCGAGGCTGGCCGGAGTCGTCAACAGGAACGTGAGCCCAGGCGCCCTGGTGCTGGTCGTGGACGACGATCCGGCGGCGCGGCAAATCACGGGGCGGCTGCTGCGCAAAGCGGGCTGGCGCGTGATCGAAGCCGAGAACGGCCGGGTCGCGTTGCGACGGGTGGAGGAGGAGCGTCCCGATCTCATCCTCCTCGACCTGAACATGCCGGAAATGGACGGCTTCTCGCTGATCGATGCGCTTCGCCGCGACACCAGTCAGCCGCCCATTCCCATCGTCGTCGTCACCGCCAAGGACGTCACCGAGGAAGAACGGCAGCGCTGGAAAGGCTCCGTCGGGCAGTTCGTGCAGAAGGTCGCGCATCGCCAGGAGGAGCTGCTCGGCGCGGTCCGAACGCACGTTCGAGCATCCGTGAAGCTCAAGAGAGTGGCCTGATCGTCATGGGCAAGATCCTTCTGGTCGAAGACAACGCGATGAACCGCGACATGCTGTCGCGGCGGCTCATCCGTTCCGGCTACAGCGTGGTGATCGCCGAGGACGGCAGGCAGGGTATCGCCTCGGCGCATGCGGAAGGCCCGGACGTGATTTTGATGGACATGAGCCTGCCCGAGATCGACGGATGGGAAGCCACCCGGCAGCTGAAGGGCGACAAATCGACGCGGCGGATTCCTGTGATTGCCCTCACCGCTCACGCCATGTCGAGCGATCGCCAGCGGTGCCTGGAGGCGGGCTGCGACGACTACGACACCAAGCCGGTGGACTTTCAGCGGCTTCTGACGAAGATTCACGCTGCGCTGCAGTCGGTGCCTGAGTCGTGAAGTCGCGCCCGGGTCCGCTGCTCGTCGTCGACGATACCGAGGCCAATCGAGACATGCTGTCCCGCCGCCTGCAGCGGCTCGGATACCACGTCGTCCTCGCCGCCGACGGCTCCGAGGCGTTGCACGTGATCGAGCGGCAGCATGTCGCGCTGGTGCTGCTCGACGTCGAGATGCCCGGCATGAGCGGCATCGAAGTGCTCAGCACCCTGCGCACGCGTTATTCGCCGATCGAGCTGCCGGTGATCATGGTCACGGCGCGGCAGCAGCGTGAGGACATCATCCAGGCGCTCACGCTCGGCGCGAACGATTACGTGACCAAGCCGATCGACATGCCGATCGCGGCCGCCCGGATACAGACGCAGCTGTCGCTGCGACAGGCGGAATCGGCTTTGCGGGAGAGCGAGGAACGGTATGCGCTGGCCGCCAGGGGCGCCAACGACGGCCTCTGGGACTGGAACCTGGCGACCGGCGAAGTCTATTTCTCGACGCGCTGGAAGCTGATGCTCGGCGGCGAAGAACAGGAAATCGGTTCCAGTCCCGACGAATGGTTCGACCGCATCCATCCCGAAGAGATCGCGCGCGTGCGCGCCGAAGTCGACCAGCACCTGGCCGACTCGACACCGCAGTTCGAAAGCGAGCATCGCCTGCGGCACAGTGACGGCACCTACCGCTGGATGCTGGTACGGGGACTCGCCATTCGGGATCCGCTCGGCCGTCCCACGCGCTTTGCCGGATCGCTGACCGACATCACCGAAGGCAAGGTGTCCGACCCGCTCACCGGCCTGCCGAATCGCATCCTCTTTCTCGACCGCCTTGGACGGGCGATGGAGCGGCGCCGGCGCCACAGCGACAGCCTTTACGCCGTGCTGTTCCTCGATCTCGATCGGTTCAAGATGGTCAACGACAGCCTCGGGCACGTCATCGGGGACCAGCTGCTCATCGCGATCGCCCGGCGGTTGCAGCGCTGCCTGCGCGCGACCGACCGCAGTCACGACGTCGATGGTGCCCATACCATCGCCCGGCTCGGCGGCGACGAGTTCACGATTCTCCTCGACGACATCACCGAGATTGGCGACGCGATGCGCGTCGCCGACCGCATTCAGAAGACGCTCGCCATGCCGTTCAACCTCGACGGCCACGAGGTCTTCACGTCGGCGAGTGTGGGCATTGCCGTCGGCGTACGTGAGTACGAGACGCCGGACGCGGTGCTGCGTGACGCCGACACGGCGCTCTATCGCGCGAAGGCGCTCGGCAAGGCGCGCTACGAGGTCTTCGACGCCGAGATGCGCGATCGCGCCGTCGCCAGGCTGCGGCTCGACACCGACCTGCGGCGCGCGATCGAGCGTCAGGATTTCCAGCTGTACTACCAGCCCATCGTCTCGCTGACGCGGAATCGGATCGAGGGGTTCGAGGCGCTGCTGCGATGGCCACACTGGGACAGGGGCCTCGTGTACCCCGCCGATTTCATCCCGGTGGCGGAGGAGACCGGACTGATTCTTCCGATGGGATGGTGGGTGCTTGCCGAGGCCTGCCGGCAGCTGGCGGCGTGGCAGTCGACGGTTCCGATCGGCACACCGCTGACGATGGCGGTCAATCTGTCGAGCAAGCAGTTCGTCCAGTCCGACCTCGTGCCGCAGATCGAGCGCGTGCTGGCGCAGACGGGGGTCGGCGCATCCCAGCTGAAGCTCGAGATCACGGAAAGCACGATCATCGACAACACCGAGTCGATGATTGGCCTCCTGCTGCAGCTGAAGGCGCTCGGCATTCAGATCGCGATCGACGATTTCGGAACCGGGTATTCGTCGCTCAGCTATCTGCACCGGCTGCCGATCGATTCGCTGAAGATCGATCGCTCGTTCGTCAGCTGCATGACCCAGGACAGCGGGGAGATCGTCCGCGCCATCGTCGGGCTGGCCCACAACCTCGGTCTGGACGTCATCGCCGAGGGTGTGGAGACCGTCGAGCAGCTCGAGGAGCTTCGCGCGCTCGGCTGTGAGTTCGGCCAGGGCTATCTGTTTTCCAAGCCTGTGAAAGGGTGCGACGTCGACGCGCTGCTGGCGCCCGAGCCAGGAACCAGGGAGGTCAGCGGAAAACGATCTCCTGACGCTTCGTACACGCCTGCGACACCTTCCAATCGGCATCTGCCCACAGCCCGGAAGACTCGTCGTGCGAGCGCGTCGCGCCGACGATGTCGCCCGCCAGAGTCGCTGCGCGCGCAATCCTGAGCGTCCGAGCGGAGTTTCAGCCCGATACAATGTCACCAGGCGGACCTGACGGTCCGCCTCTGCGAGCGGTCGGCTACGAGCGGTCGGCCTCCTCGACGGTGCGCGTGAACGACCTGAGCGCGAGGAGATACGGGACTTCAGGTCGCGCTGAGAGATCCTCGGTTACAGCAGCATGCGAGCGCTTCTGATCTCGACCTACGACCTCGGCCGCCAGCCGCTCGGGCTTGCATCGCCCGCCGGGCGCCTGCGGAGGGCGGGCGTGGACGTCGAGTGCGTCGACACGTCGCGACAGCCGCTCGAGGACGCGCAAATCGCCGGTGCGGCGCTGATTGCGTTCTATCTACCCATGCATACCGCCACGCGCCTGGCGGGTCCGCTCCTCGACCGTGTGCGGCAGCTGAACCCGGATGCCACGGTGGTTGCATACGGTCTTTACGCACCACTCAACCGGCAATGGTTGAACGATCGCGGCGTCCGCCACGTCCTTGGCCCCGAGGACGAGGCGGCGCTGGCGGCGCTGGCATGTGGCGCCGACGGCGCCGGAGACGAGGAGGGCGCGCCGCCCGGCGGCAGGCGCGCAGCCGGCGTGCGGCCAGACAGGTCAGGATTGCCACCACTCGCTGAGTACGCCGCTCTGCAGATGCCGGACGGCACGAGGCGCGTCGCCGGCAGCACCGATGCGACGCGCGGGTGCAAGCACCTGTGCAGGCACTGCCCGATCGTGCCGGTGTATCACGGCAGGTTCCGGGCCATTGCGATACACGATGTGATCGCGGACGTGCACGCGCAGGTCGCGCAGGGCGCTCAGCACATCAGCTTCGGTGATCCGGACTTCCTCAACGGTCCGACGCATGCCCGGCGGCTCGTCGAGCAGCTGCACGACGCGTTTCCGTCGCTGACCTACGACGTCACGATCAAGATCTCGCATCTGCTGCAGCATCGCCACCTGCTTCCCATGCTGCGCGAGACCGGCTGCCTGTTCATCACCAGCGCGGTGGAATCGGTTGACGATGCGGTGCTCGAGAAATTGCGGAAGGGTCACACGAGAAAGGACTTCGAGCAGGCGCTGACGCTTTGTCGCGAGGCTGGCGTCACTCTGTCGCCGACGTTCGTGGCGTTCACGCCGTGGACCACGCCAGGCAGCTACCTCGATCTTCTGGACGCCATACGGGCGCTCGATCTCGTCGAGCAGGTGGCGCCCATTCAGCTCGCCATTCGCCTGCTGGTCACCGCCGAGTCGCCGCTCCTCGAGCTGGACGATGTCCGGGCCGTCGTCGGATCGTTCGACGCCGGCTCACTGACCTGGCCGTGGCTTCACGGCGATTCGGTGGTGGATGCCCTCCATCGCGACGTGACGCGCATCGTCGCTGCCGGCGCTTCGACGCCGCGGGCAGACGTGTTCGCCGCGATTGCGGAGCGGGCGTGTGCCCTCGTGGGCCGTCCGGCCCCGCCGCCAGTGAAGCGGCGAGGCGTCCGGCCGCCGATGCTCACCGAGCCGTGGTATTGCTGCGCCGAACCCGTGGAGAGCCACCTGTGAGCAGTACCGCCATCAGCGCCCCTGGTCCCGCCGAAGCGCTGGCGCGAAGGCGGACGCGTGCGCTGCTCTGTGCGACGACCACCGGATACCAGATCCGCTCCTTCGGCGACGCCGCGCAGAAGCTCGGCGTCCGCCTGGTGTTCGCCAGCGACCGGTGCGATCAGCTCGAGGATCCGTGGTGGGACGCGGCGATTCCGGTGCGCTTCCATCTCGAGGATGCCGCGGTCGAAGCGGTGAGACACTCGCTCGCGTCAGATCCTCCATCTGCGGTGATTGCGGTGGGCGACCAGCCGGTCGTCGTGGCGGCTCGCGTGGCCGAGGCGTTCGGGCTGCCCGGCCATCCACCACAGGCGGCCGCCGTCAGCCGCGACAAGCTGGCAAGCCGGCGGGCGTTGGCAACGGCGGGACTACCAACGCCGTCGTTCCGCGCGCTGCGTCTCGATGCCGACGCCGGCCGTCTCGCGGGCGAAATGCGGTATCCATCGGTGCTCAAGCCGTTGCGTCTGTCGGGGAGCCGCGGGGTGATGCGTGTCGATTCCCCGGCGGGGTTCGTTGCGGGCTTCGACCGGCTGCAGCAGCTGCTGCGCTCACCCGAGCTGCGTGCCGAGGGCGGCGAGGCGCACCAGCTGGCGCTGATCGAGTCGTTCATTCCGGGCGCGGAGTTCGCGCTCGAGGGGATCCTCACACGTGAGCGGCTCACCGTGTTCGCGATCTTCGTCAAGCCGGACCCGCTCGACGGCCCGTTTTTCGAAGAGACGATCTACGTCACGCCGTCACGGGCCGGGAGCGCCGTTCAGCAGGCGATTGCCGCCCAGGTCGAAGCCGCCGCGCAGGCGATCGGACTGCGCCACGGTCCGGTTCATGCCGAATGCCGGGTGAACGCCGGCGGCGTCTACATGATTGAAGTCGCTGCCCGTCCGATTGGCGGCCTGTGCTCGGCGGCAGTGAAGCTCGAGGACGGGAACGGCGTGCCCGCGTCGCTCGAAGAGGTGCTGCTGCGGCATGCGCTCGGTGAGGACGTGAGCGCGTTTCGCCGCCCGGCCGGCGCATCCGGCGTGATGATGATTCCGATTCCGCGCCGCGGTGTTTACAAGGACGTGCGCGGCGTCGAGAGCGCACTCGAGGTCGCCGGCGTTGACGGAATCCGAATCGCGGCGAAACCCGATGCGATGCTCGTGCCGCTTCCCGAGGGTCGGAGCTATCTCGGGTTCATCTTCGCGAGCGGCGAGACCCCGGACGCCGTCGAAGCCGCGCTGCGCGAGGCGCACCGGCGGCTGCAGTTCCGGATCGACCGCGAGCTGGTCGTTGAACGATCCGAACGATCCGAACGTTCTTCCGAACGATCCGAACGTTCTGACCTTACTTAGTCTGCTGCGGAACGTAGCCGGGCGGCAGCGCCGCGCCCTCGCCAAAGAAGAAGTCCTCGAGTTGTCTGGAGATGAGCTCCTGAGCCTCTTTCTGCCAGGGCATCAGCCGGTATTCGTTGAGGATCATCTTCTGACGGTCTTCCCACAGCTTCCACGCCTGGGCCGAGACGTTTTCGTAAAGCCGCTGCCCGAGCTCGCCCGGCCAGGGCGGAGCGTCGAGCCCGGGCAGTTCCTTTCGGAACTTCACGCAGGTCACCATGCGGCCCGTCTTGTTACCGACCGGGGCGGAAGCGGGAGCGCACTCGTCAGCCATGTGGAGCATGTTACCGCGGCCGGGACGCATGCACCCATGGTGTGTGATTGAACGCCCGGGCTATCCGGAACGGATGGATCGCCGCGAGCGTTCGGCATCCGTACGCGACAAAACCTCGACTGTAGGGTTCCGCATCACTGCCGCGCATGACAGAGTCGTCGCGTCTGGCTGATTTCACACGAAACTCGCGCTGATTCTGCCCGAAAACGTTCAGCCTGGCGCGTGAAGGCACTTTCGCCGCTGCGCTGGCACACGCCTTGTAGTCCAGTCAGCGCGCGCCCTTCGACTCGGGCGCGTTTGCGGTGCTCGGTGACCGAACCCCAGGACCCACCCGACCCCGATCCTGATCCGGATCGTGATCGGGATCGAGACGACGAAATACCGGATACCCCACCGACCGAGCCGCCGCCCGTACCCGTCGAGGAACCTCCGGTTCCTGAACGGGGCCCGCTTATCGCGGGCCGGCGCGGTGCCGGCCAACCGGAAACCTTCCGGGTGCGATAACCGGAAACGAACGCGCCCGGCAGGGCGAGACGTCGCAGTCCGTGATCTCCGAGTTCACCAAAGTGGGCACGCGGGATTGTCGGTCTTGCGGGTCAGGAGGAGTGCTGTGGACGGAGTGCGCAAAGAACGTCGCGGGTTTGCATCCATGTCTCCCGAGAAGCAGCGTGAGATCGCCAGCAAGGGCGGACGCGCCGCTCACGAGAAGGGGACTGCGCACGAGTGGACCGCCGATGAAGCTCGTGCCGCCGGCCGCAAGGGCGGTCAGATCAGCCGTGGAGGACGCGGCCGGCTCGTGATGCCCGGCGAGATCACCCCGCCAGGATCGACCGAGCCTGGCGGAATGCACTGACGGCAACACCGACACTGAGTCGGGCTCGCCCAGTGCCGTCGCTCCTCGAGCGTCGGCGTGACGGCGAGCTCGACGCGGACCGGCCCGTATCGTTGCGCCGGTCTGGCCGACCGTGACATTCGTTCGCATCTATCTCGCCGCCTACTTCATCCTGCTGGCTGGCGCCGGACTCGCGTTGTGGCAGTCGGGCGTCCTCGACCGGCTCCCTGGCAGCTGGCTCGCTGTCTCCGCCCTCGTCGCAATCGGTCTCGGCCTTCTGCTCGCAGCGGCGTCTGGCTCGAGAAGGGTCACGACCGACAGGACAGAGGACGACTGAGCACCCACACCGTTCGGGTTCTCCTCGCCTCCGCTCCTCTGGAGCAATCTTCGCTGGCACAATCTGTGGAAGCGCATCGATGCACATGTCGAGGAGGTGCGCGAGTCTGCTGTTGGCGGTTGCTGTCGGGTTCGCAAGCGCGTGCCGTGAGGACGGCGACATCGTCATCAGCAGCCTGACCTTCGACGGTGTGTCCCAGGTCGATAAGAGCGCGCTTGCCAACGCGTTGGAGACGAAGCGCGGCTCGCGGCTGCCCTGGGGCCAGAAGCAGTACTTCGATCGGCGCGCGTTCGAAGCAGACCTCCAGCGTATTGTCGCGTTCTACCGTGATCGCGGTTTCCCGGACGCGCGGGTCACGTCTGTCGAGCCCAGGCTGAACGATACGCAGGACAAGATCGACATCACGATACACATCAGCGAAGGCGAGCCGATCCGCGTAGCCGCCGTCGAGCTCAACGGATTCGAGGTGCTGCCCGAGCGCGTGCTGCAGCGCCTTCGCCGGCAGCTGACGATCCGCGAGGGTGATCCGGTCGACGCGCAACTCGCGGCGGCCTCTCGTGAACGAGCTCTCAACGATCTGCGGAATCACGGTTACCCGTACGCCGACGTGCGGCTCACCAACGCTCCCGCCGGACCCAGGAGCGAGCGCGTCATCTTCGAGGCGATACCGGGCACGCTCGCCCGCTTCGGGCCGGTTGAGATCAACGGGCTCGGCAGCGTCGACGACGAGGTGGTTCTTCGCCAGCTCACATTCAAGCCCGGCGACCTGTTTGCCCGCGACGACATGCGAGACAGCCAGCGCAAGCTGTACGCGATGGAGCTCTTCCAGTTCGTCAACATCGCACCGCTCGAGGATCGCGAGCAGATGCCGGCCGAGGTGCCGGTCAGGGTGACAGTCGGCGAGAGCAAGCACCGAAAGGTGACCTTTGGTCTCGGTTACGGCAGCGAGGAGAAGGCGCGTGCGCGTGTGCGCTGGGACCACGTCAATTTCTTCGGGGGCGCCCGCCACGCGGGTGTCGAGGCCCGCTGGTCGTCACTCGATCGCGGCATCAGGGCCGAGTTGCGCGAGCCGTACTTCCTGCATCAGAACTTCTCCCTCGGCTTCCAGGGACAGTATTGGCATTCGGACGAACCGGCATTCACGCAGACGACACGTGGCGGCCGCGTCGTGCTGCGGCATCAGGCGAACCAGCAGAACTTCTGGAGCGTCTCGCTGATCAACGAATATCAGTCGAGCGCCATTGCCGAGGAGGCCCGCACCGACTTCACGCTGCGCGACGAGCTGATCGCACTTGGACTGGATCCCGACACCGGCGAGAGTCGCGGCACTGTGTCGGCAATCGCGTTCGACGTCGGACGCAACACGACCAACAACGTGCTCGACGCCCGGCGGGGGTACGTGCTGAACGGCCATCTGGAGCAGGCGGGCGGCTGGATGTGGGGCTCGTACAACTACTGGTCGGCGACCGCAGACGCCCGCTATTTCCACAGCGTGGCCCGGCGGTTCGTGCTCGCGACGCGCGTGAACGTCGGCATTGTCGACGCCGCAGACAACAGCAACCTGAACGTGCCGTATCACAAGCGCTTCTTCCTCGGCGGCGCGACGAGCAACCGGGGATGGGGACGCTTCGAGATCGCTCCGCTCAGCTCCGACGGGTTTCCGGTCGGGGGGCTGTCGATGCTGGACGGGTCATCGGAGGTCCGGTTCCCCGTCTGGGGAAACCTCGGTGGCGTCATCTTCGTGGACTACAGCCAGGTCTGGCCCGGCTCCTGGGAGTTCGATCTCCGCGACTTACAATACGCGGTCGGTCCTGGTCTCCGTTATCGTACGCCGGTGGGGCCGGTGCGAGTCGACCTCGGCTACCAGCTCAATCACATCGACGGGCTGCTGGTGAACGGGGAGCCGGAAAATCGTTACTGGCGGGTCCATTTCAGCATCGGCCAGGCATTCTGAGCCGATCTCTTTGTCGTGGCTGGCAGGTCGTAGATGGCAGACGCCAAAGTCCGGCGCCGGCGGCTGGGATCGCTGCTGATTCCGATGTCCGGCGTCCGCCGATTCGTGCAGATCGTTGCGTTCCTCTGCACGCTCGTCGTCGGCGTGGCGGCGCTGTCGCTCATCATCACCCAGACCGCCTGGTTCCGCGACTGGCTGCGCGGGTTCATCGTGCGCCAGGCCGAGCAGTACGTGAACGGGACGGTCACGATCGGCCGGCTCGAGGGGAACCTCTTCTTCGGCGTGCGTCTGGCCGACCTCGATGTCTCGATGGGCGGCAGCCCTGTCATCGACATCGGCGACGTCGATCTCGACTACAGCGTGCTGACGTTCCTGCGCGGAGACGTAGTCCTCGATCGGATTCACGTCGACCGCCCGGTGATCCGTCTCACCCGTGCCGGCGACCGCTGGAATCTCGCGCGTCTGCTGAAGGAGAGGCCGGAGTCGCCTGAGAAGAGCCGTCCCGCCTTCACTATCGCCGCTCTCGAGATCAGCGAGGGTACCGTGCATCTCGACGCGCGCGACGTCGTGTCGGGCGTGGTCATCCCCAGTCGCATCGAGCACCTCAACGCGTCGCTCGGCATCAACAGCACCGCCAGCGACCTCGCGGTCGACGTCTCGGATGTGAGGTTCGCGACGGTGGATCCGTCCCTGGAGGTCGCCAGTCTCGGGGCGATCCGCCGGAGCGGCAAGTACCTCTCGTTCGAAGGGCTCGAGCTGGCGATGGGAGAGAGCGTCCTCACTGTGGCCGGCGCCATTGAAAACGTCGAGAGCCCGTCGCGTTCGTTCAACGTGAAGGCATCGTCAGACAAGCTGGCGCTTCAGCAACTGGCGGCGCTGATCCCGGCGCTCAGGAGCTATGCCCTTCAGCCTGCCTTCGACGTCACGGTGACCGGTCCGGCGGATCGGCTGCAGGTTGTGCTGCAGGCCAGCGACGTGAGAACAGGCAAGGTCGGCGGCGACCTCACCGTCGATGCAGCCACGCCCGGCCAGCGTGTCGCCGGGATCGTGCGGCTCGAGCGGTTCAACCTCTCACCGCTGCTGCCTCACCTGCGGCCGTCGGCATCGCGCGCCGCACGGAGCGACATCACCGGCGAGGCGCGCATCGATCTGGCGCTGCCGAGCGGAAGGCTTCCGTTGAGCGGCACCTATTCTCTGCGTGCGTCACGGGCGCTGGTCGCCGGGTACGGAGCGCGCAATGTCGTGGCCAGCGGCCGCATCGATGGCACGACCGTCCGGATCACCGGTGCGCAGGCGGACGCCTACGGCGCACACGCAACGACGGCAGGCACCGTCGTCGCCGGGGAGCGTTTCGCGCTGGACCTGCGCGGGCATGCGTCCGGGGTGGACCTTCGCAACCTGCCCGATTCGCTCGGCGCTCCGAAGGTGCCGAGCATGCTCGACGTCGAATACACGCTGTCCGGCCGCAGTTCGGAGTACTCGGGTACGGCCCTCCTGGGCACCTCGATGCTCGCTGGTTCCACGATCGAGCAGGGCACGTCAGGCACGTTCCGCTTCGGCGGAGGCGCCCCGCAGTATTCGGCCAGGGGCCGGGTGACCCATCTCGATCTGCAGCAGGTCGGCCAGGGATTCGACATCGCCGCGCTGTCGCAGGATCGCTACCGGAGCCGGGTGAACGCCACCTTCGATGTGACCGGCGCCGGCGGAGGACGCTATCCGCTCACCCTCGATGCGACCGGCACGGCAGACGATTCCACGCTCTTCCAGGCGACCTTCCCCCGCATGGACGCGACGGTGCACCTGCAGGACGGCGACATGCGTGTCAAGTCGGTGGGCGAGTTCGCCGATCTCGACCCTGCGATCGTCTCGGGCGACTCGCGTGCAGCCGGCAAGCTGACCGGTAGCGTGGACGTCGAGACGACGCTTCGCGACTACGCCAGCGGCGTCACGGTCGACTCAATCGATCTTGCAGGACGAGTCACGCTCTCGAACTCGACGGTCGGATCGCTGGCCATCGATTCCGCTGTGGCGCAGGGTCAGTACGCGAACAAGGCCGGCAATCTGGAGATGCTCGAGATCAAAGGTGTCGACGTCAACGTCACGGCGAAAGGTCCTGTGTCGCTGGCCGACACCGGTTCGACGCAGCTGACTGTTCACGCCGAGTCTGCGTCGCTCGAACGGCTCGGCACGTTCGTGTCGCAGCCGCTCAAGGGCTCCGCTGTGGTCGACGCGACGGTGACCGGTAATGCGACGAAGCTCGAGGCGCGAGGAACGCTCAAGGGCAGTGATGTGAAGTACGGCGACAACGGAGCGCTCAGTCTCGCGAGTGACTTCGTCGCCACGATACCCGACCTGACACCGAAGCAGGCGTCCGTTCAGGCGAAGAGCATGGTGACCTTCCTCGAGATTGGCGGGCAGCACATCACCGAGCTCACTGCCGACACGACCTACGACGGATCGAAGCTGGACTTCGACGCGACCGCCCGCGAAGGCATCAGGCAGCTCGACGCCGGCGGCACGGTGGTCTTTCACCCGGACCACCAGGAGATCCACCTCCCCAGGCTCGCGCTCCGCTCGGAGAAGCTGATCTGGCGGACTCCCGATACCGGCCAGGCGGCCGTCCGGTATTCGAAGGATCGGATCGAGATCCAGAAGCTGGAGCTGATGAACGGCAATCAGCGACTGACGGCGGACGGTGTCGTCGGCTCGGCGACCGAGCCGCTGCAGGTGCATGTCGAGAACGTGGACGTGGCCGAGATCGATCAGCTGCTGCTCGGCGATCAGCGGCTGGCCGGCCGCCTGAACGCCGATGCCAGGGTCATGGGTGCGCTCGACGACCCGCGCGTCGAGGGGCAGTTCTCGCTGACCCAGGGGGCGTTCCAGAACTACAAGTTCGAATCGCTCACGGGAAAGATCGACTATGTCCCGAAGGGGCTGAACGTCGACATTCGACTGCAGGCGACGCCGGCGGAGTGGCTGACCGCCAAAGGCTTCGCGCCGCTCACCCTGTTTCGACCGAACCCCGAAGGCGTCGGCGACGCGCACCAGGAGCCGGCGGAAGGCGAGGCGATCGCCATCGACATCGCCAGCAGCGAGGTGGGACTCGGGCTGATCCAGGGGTTCACGTCGTATGTGACCAACGTCACCGGCGTGATGCAGGCGAACCTCAAGGTGACCGGCTCCGGCTACGATCCGCATGTCGAAGGGACCGTCGGCATCCGCGGCGGTTCGTTCATGGTGCCCGATCTGGGAACGTCGTACACCGGTCTCGATACCGAGCTGCAGCTCACGGAAAAGGGGCTGACCATCGAGCAGTTCAAGATTCTCGACGAGCGCGGCGCCGCGATGACCGTCGGCGGCAATCTGGCGGTGCACTCGACGTCGGTCGGGGCCGTCAACGTCAGCCTCAAGTCCGAGAAGTTCGAGATCATCGACAACAAGATCGCGTCACTGAAGCTCGATACCGACGTCCAGATCACCGGCGAGATTCGCAAGCCGCACGTCGAAGGATTCGTCGAGATCGAGAGCGGCACGATTCACGTGACCGAGCTCCTCCAGCGATTGACGGCGAGCACGTATTCGACCGAAGCGTCCACGGTGCCTGGCCTCGAGAACGCACCGCCGGCCACTCCGCCTGCGGCCGCGCCGGATCAGCCAAATCAGAAGGAGCAGCCGCCAACTGAGGAGGTCGTGAATCCGTTCGACGCGCTCGAAATGAATGTGGCGCTCTCGGTTCCCGGCAACCTGATCCTGCGTGGCAATGGCGTCCGTGCGGCGAACGCTCCGGTGTCGATGGGCGACGTCAACCTGACCGTGGGTGGAGTGCTGCAGCTGACGAAGGCGCCGTCGCAGTCGCTGCGTGTGGTCGGCGACGTTCACACCGTTCGCGGCACTTACAACTTCCAGGGGCGCCGCTTCGACATCATGCGCGACGGCCGCGTCGGCTTCTCTGGCGGAGACGAGCTCGACCCGCTGCTCGATCTGCAGGCGAGACGCGAAATCTCCGGCGTGGAGACGTTCATTCGTGTGCGCGGGACGGTACGCCGTCCGGAACTCTCCTTCTCGAGCAATCCACCGCTCGAAGAAGCCGACGTGCTGTCGCTCATCATCTTCAACCAGCCGATCAACGAGCTCGGCGAGGGCGAGGCTGCGTCGCTCGCCGACCGCGCCGGCGCGCTTGCCGCAGGCTACCTCACCGCCGGACTCGCCAGATCGGTCGGACAGGCGCTGAACCTCGACGAGTTCGAAATCTCGACTCCCGTGGGTGAAGGGGCCAGCCTGACCATCGGTCAGCAGGTCGGACGCAATCTCTTCTTCCGTCTCCGGCAGGCGTTCGGCTCCGAGCAGACGACGGAGCTGATCCTCGAATATCAGATTGCCGAGTACCTGCGGCTTCAGGCGACGGCGGCAGAAGGACCGCTGTCGACGCAGCGCACCCAGTTCCGGCGCGTCGAACGTGGCGGATTGGACCTGATCTTCTTCTTCAGTTATTAGAGCCCCGACGGATCGGCCGCTCACGTCCCCGAGCGCCCGCATTCACCTCGCTTCGTTCCTCGCACCAGCGACTAAGTTGCCGATATCGAAAGGGTTCTGCATGATTTCGCTTTACGAAGTTCATCGAACCGGGTACAAGCAGGTCCGGCGACCGCAGAGTCGCCGATGTCACGGCCGAGCCCGTGAACCGCCCGGGGGTGGCCCAGGGTTCGGACGGGGGACTCAAACCTCTGCAGAACAGCGAGGCTGGGGATGCGTCCGCGATTGAGCGTGATCCTGTTGGCTACCGTTGCCGTTTCCTTCATCGCCCCTTCGGTGTACGCGCAGACCGGCGCAATCGCCGGCCAGGCGCGTGATGCGTCCGGGGCGGCGTTGCCAGGCGTGACCGTCGAAGTCACGAGCCCGGCGCTCATCGAGAAGATACGCTCGACAACCACCGACCAGAACGGGCGCTATCAGATCACCGCCCTTCCGGTCGGCACGTACGAAGTGTCGTTTGCGCTCGCCAGCTTCGCCACCTTCAAGCGATCGAACGTCGTCGTGACGTCGGACTTCACGGCAAACGTGATGGCCGACATGAAGGTGGGCGAGCTCAAGGACACCGTGAGCGTCGTGGCCGAGGCGCCGCTCGTCGACGTGCAGCGCGCGCAGCAGCAGGTCGTGTTCCAGGGCGCTGAGATCCGCGACCTGCCGACCACCCGCAACATGGCCGATCTGATGGTCCTCGTCCCGGGACTCACGGCGCCGCGCGGCATCGGCGGGAATGTCAATTGTGTCGGAGGCACGGCCACCGGAACCATCATGTGCGATCCGTACTTGCGCGGCTTCAATGCGCACGCCGACGTCAACGATGCCTCGGCACAGGCGCAGGGCCGCGTACTGGTCGACGGCATCGCCATCAACGGTCCGCGTGGCGCCCTCGACCCCAATGGGTTCGATCGCTACGACGGCGTGACCGGCGGCTATATCGCCGATGTCGGCGGCGCCCAGGAAGTCTCCTTTACCCTGTCCGGCGCGCTCGGAGAATCCGAGACCGGCGGCGCCGCGATCAACATCGTGCCGAGAACGGGCGGCAATCGCTACGCCGGCAATTTCTTCACCTCGTACACGAACGATCAGTTCTTCGACAGGAACCGGGAAACGCGTCTGCTCGGATCACCGCTGACGCTCCCGGTGGTCTTCGATTACGACGTGAATGGCTCCTTTGGGGGGCCGGTCGTGCGCGATCGCTTCTGGTTCTATCTGAACGCCCGCAATCAGGGAAAGGAGAACAACCTGAACCCGGGCAATCCATTCTGGTGGAACAAGAACTACGGGATCTGGGGAAAGAACTATCAGCCGGACCGGAACCGGCCGATCGACGGGTACCGCAACGAGTACAAGAACGCGAGCGCCCGACTGACGTTTCAAGTGAGCCAGCGGCACAAGCTGAATGTCTTCTGGGACGAGCAGAGCTCCTGTCAGGATCCCTGCTACGGCGTGCTGCAGTCGTGGACATCGCCGGAATCGTGGCAGTCGACGCAGACGTGGCCGAACCGGCTCATCCAGCTCACGTGGACCAATCCCGCCACCAACCGGCTGCTGCTCGACGGAAACCTCTCGGCGACGCTGCAGCACTACGACACGTCACGCCACCGCGAGATCGAGGATCCGACGTGGGTGCCGCGCATTTCCGAGACCGGCGCGACGGCAGGCATCGATGAAGTCAGCATCAGCCTGCCCATCCAGTCCGTCAATGAAATATCGGGATCCGGGACAACGCTGCTGTCCGGCTCGAAGAACGATGCGCTGCTGGCGGGAGGCTACGCGGCGCGAATCCGCAATTCCGACAACCTGCGGTCGCGGGCGTCCGTCTCGTACATCACAGGCTCGCACAACGCAAAGATCGGCTACGAAGGCGCCTATTTCATGGAAAAGACGACGCCGAAGGTCAACGACCCGCGGCTCACGCTCATGATGCAGACGCCGTCGACCACCTGCGCGACCAACAACTCGTGCGGCAACACCAGCCTGTATTTCCCGGAGGATCCCAACAATACGCTGTACCGCCGGCCCGTCCCGACGAGCTTCACGATGAATACTGGGACTGCCACGCTGGACGAGCGCGTGTGGTTCGGCGCCCTGTTCATCCAGGATCAGTGGACGCTCGACCGCTTCACGTTGAGCGGAGCGCTCCGCTACGACCACGCGCAGAGCCGCTACGGCCAGACGTGCGTCGGCGGCGACGGAAACGAGCCGTTCGTGCCGGTTCAGACCGGCGGAGCCTACAACGGCCAGCGCTTCTGGTGCACCGAGCCGTCGAACGGCGTCAACTACAACGACATTACGCCGAGGTGGAACGTCGCGTGGGACGTCTTCGGCAACGGCAAGACGTCGGTCAAGTTCAACATGGGCAAGTACCTGACGCAGGCCGGTCTCGGCGGCCTGTACAGCGACGTCAACCCCGCCGCGAGGACCTCGTACAGCCTGAACCGCGGCTGGCAGGACACCAATGGCAACCGCGTCCCTGATTGCCGGTTCTTCGATTTCACCGCACACACCGATCTCGGTGACACCTGCAATGCGGTCACCGGAAACGCCGCGAATCGCTACGGCCGCGATCCGTACGCGCTCGACGCCGCTGGTTTGAACGCCGCGCTCTTCCAGACCACGCAGTGCGGCCGCCACGATCGGGCCAGCGAACAGGTGCAGCAGTACTGCCTCGCGTCCGGCGACAACCTGGTGGGCGGCTGGGGCGCGCGCAGGTACGAGTGGCAGTTCGGTCTCGGCGTGCAGCACGAGCTGTTTCCCCGGCTCTCGGTCGAGGTCACGTACAACCGGCGGAGGTACGGCAACCTGACGCAAACCGACGTTCTCGGACGCGGCTGCGATCGCTTCGGCTTCGGTGCCGTTTCAGAGGACGAGTGCCAGGAGAACTATCTCAACTACATCGCCCCGAACCACGATTTCTATGCGGTTCGAGCGCCTGTCGACACGCGCCTCCCGAATGGCGGCGGCTATCTGCTGCGCGGGATCTCCACACAGAAGCAGATTGGCGCTCTCCCCGACAACGGCACTGCCGTCGCGTTCGATTCCGACCTCGGATATACGTATGCCGCGGTCGATACGAACTTCGTGCTGCGCGCACGGGGCGGCTTGCGCTTCTCGGGCGGCACGAGCACTGGACGGTCCGTCCAGGACAATTGCTTCTCCAATCTGGACACCCCGTTGGTGCAGGGTCGGGAAGGGAACAACTACCGGGGCCGCCCCTCGGCTGGAAACAACCCCACGGGCTGCCGCCCGGTCAACGCCCTTCAAACCAACATCCGGGCCAACGCCAGCTACACCATACCGGTGATCGATGTGTTGACCAGCATGGTGTTCCAGTATCGGCCCGGGCTCCCGCGCAGCGCGAATCTGACCATCACCAACGACGACGTGATCTGGGAAGCTGCCTCGGCGAGCCGTGCGACCCAGCCGTGCGTGGTGAACGGCGCTCCAGACGTCGGGTGCTTCTACGGGAACACCGCCACCAATACGGCAACGGTCAACCTGCTCGACTCCGGCGATCTCTACGGCGAGGGTATTCGGCAGGTCGACCTGCGCTTCGGAAAGAACATCCGCTTTGCGCGCAAACGCCTCAACCTGGGTGTAGACGTTTACAACCTTTTCAATTCCGACGGCGCGACCAGCTACAACAACACCTACACAGCCTGGAGAGACCCTGTGACGGGTACCTGGTACCAGGGGCTCGGCCCGGAAGGTGGCCGCGATAATCCGGCCACGGCGGCCGTGGAGGTTCAGAACTGGGGACAGGTCAACGGGGTGATCGCGCCGCGATTCCTGCGGTTCCAGATTCAGTTCGACTTCTAATCGACGCTCGCCCGCAGCGAACTCCCCGCGCATTCGCATGAATGCGCGGGGCTCACGTACCCAGCCGGCTATGCGTCGGGCACTCGCTCGACCTGCACCCTCGCATCGTTGAAGCAGGCGCCTCCACCCAGGTCGGTCAGCGTGTCGGGGGTCAGGGCGTTGACCGTGTAGCCGTTTGTGGTGTGACGGCGCCACAATCCTTTCGGCAGTGCCACCGTCCCGCGCCGGATCCAGACGCCAACCTGCAGCTTGCAGCGAACATCGCCGAGAGCATTGAAGATCCGCACCGGGTCGCCGTCCTGCAGGTGCCGATCCGCGGCGTCGGCCGGGTTCATGAGCAGCCGAACCTCTGGCCGCGGCAGCTCGGCGAGGGTCGAGCTGATCCCGCGCTCGCTGGCAGGTGAGATCAAGCAGAGCGGGAATTCCGCCGTCCCGGGGTCCGGCTGGTAGCCGTAGAGCCCCGCCGGCGCTTCGGCGTCGAGCTGCGCCGGAAACAGATCGATCCTGCGATCGGCAGTCAGCGGGAACACATCGACGAACTGAATCGGCCGGCCTCCGAACGGAGGGGTCGCGGCGCCGTACTCGCGCAGCTCGTCGCCGATGGCCGGCGGCAGACGGGAGAGGACGTCCAGCATCTCCTCGAGCTCGCCCGTGGGATCCGACTCCTCGCGCAGATCGAGGCGGCCGAGCAGTTCGCCGAACACGTCGGCATTCGACCGCGCCTCGCCGACCGCCTCGATCACCGGTTTGGCGAGCCGCAGACTGATTGGCCCGTAGGCACGCGCCAGGTCGTATCCCTCGAGGAACGTCGTCGACGGCAGGAGCACGTCGGCAAACCACGCGGTGTCGGTCATCACCTGATCGAAGACGACGGTGAACAGGTCGTCGCGCTCGAGACCGTCGAGGATCCGCCTCTGATCCGGCGAGGTGGCGACCGGGTTCGAGTTGTAGACGAAGAGCGCCTTGACGGGCGGATCGGTGTACTCGGTCAGCGCCCGGCCCAAATGGTTCATGTTGATCGTCCGCGTCGCTGCGTCCTGCGGCGGCACCCACGATCGGACGATGCCCCACGAGTTGGTGTTGCTCATCGTGTAGCCGCCGCCACGCACGCCGAACTTTCCGGCAACCGCAGGCAGCGCCATGATGGCGAGGCTGGCGTTGCCGCCGTTGCGGTTGCGTTCCTGCCCCCAGCCGACGCGGACAACCGCCGGCGATCGCTCCGCGTACAGATCGGCGGCGCGGCGCAGCAGCTCGATCGGCACGTCGGCCTCGGCCGCGGCGCGGTCGAACGTCCACTCGGAAGCGCTGGCACGCAGGCGATCGACGCCGTGCGCGTGCTTCGCGAGGAACTCATCGTCGGCAAGACCTTCCTCGAACAGGTGCCGGTGAATGGACAACGCCACCGGCAGATCGGTGCCCGGGCGGATCGCCAGGTGCACGTCGGCGAGCTTGGCGAGCGGCGTCGTCCTCGGATCGACGACGATGAGGACGGCGCCGCGGCGCTGCGCCTCGCGGATGTAGGGCACGAGGTGGATGCCGGACGCGGAAGGGTTGGCGCCCCAGAGGACGACGAGGCTCGCGTCCGCGTAGTCTTCGTACGCGGTCGACGGCATCTTGCCGTACATCGCCTGGTTGGCCGCTCCCGTTGGCGCCGCGCACACGGTGCGCGCCAGGCCGGATGCCCCGAGCCGCCGGAAGAGCAGGGCGTCGCTCGTATCCTGGGTGAGCAGACCGTTGGAGCCGCCGTACGAATAGGGGAGGATCGACTCGCCGCCCCACCGCGTCCTCGCCTCGTTCAACCGTTCCGCCACCAGCGCCAGGGCGTCTTCCCACGAGGCGCGCGTGAACGCGCCGCTGCCTTTCGGTCCCTTGCGAATCGCAGGATGCAGGAGCCGATCGGCGCCGTAGACGCGCTCGGGAAACCGGCGCACCTTGGCGCAGATGTAGCCGCCGGTCACCGGGTTCTGCCGCGAGCCGTCGATCGCGGTGATACGGCCGTCCTGCACGGACACGTCCAGGCTGCACGAGTCGGGACAGTCGAGCGGGCAGACGGTGGAGACGATGTGGTCGGCGGAGGAGAACAGCAAGATGAAATGAAGTTTACATTGACGAATTGACGAATTGACGGATTTCAAATGACGGAAAGACGGAAAAACGGAAAGACGGAAAAACGGAAAGACGGATTGACGAATTGACGGAATGACGGATTTCAATCGACGGATGGGCGGATTGACGGATTGACGAATTGACGAATTTACGGCGCTCTGCCGTAAGCGACGACTCGATTGCCGACCAGCCCGACTGCACGCCGCGGGCGCGGGGTACCATGGGTTCGTGCGTCAATCCGTCAATCCGTAAATTCGTCATTTCACTGTTCTCTTGAATTTCGTTCGCGTCGTCATCGTCGGTGGCGGGTTCGGCGGGTTGTCGGCGGCCAAGGTGCTGCGTAACCGCGAGGGCGTGCACGTGACGCTGCTCGATCGGCGGAACCACCACGTCTTCCAGCCGCTGCTCTACCAGGTGGCGACGGCGACGCTCTCCGCCGGCGACATCGCCGCGCCGATCCGCTGGGTCTTGCGCAAGGCACGCAACCTGCGGGTGCTGCTCGGTGAAGCGTCGCGCCTCGACGTGGCCCAGCGGCGCGTGGAGCTGACCGACGGCGCAGCAATCGAGTACGACTACTTGATCGTCGCCACCGGCGCGAGCCATGCCTACTTCGGCCATCCCGAGTGGGAGCGATTCGCGCCGGGGTTGAAGACCCTCGAGGACGCGTTCGAGATCCGGCGCCGGATTCTGCTCGCGTTCGAGCGTGCCGAGCGTGAGACCGACACCGCGCGGAAGCAGGAGCTGCTGACGTTCGTGCTCGTCGGCGGCGGTCCGACCGGCGTCGAGCTGGCCGGCACACTCGCCGAGATCGCGAGGCAGACGCTGCGCGACGAATTCCGATCGATCGACACGGCGACGGCGCGGATCGTGCTGATCGAAGCGGGTCCCAGCATTCTGCCGACGTTTCCCGAGAAGCTGCGCGACGCCGCGCGCCGCTCGCTGCGTCGGCTCGGCGTCGACGTGCGGGAAGGCGCCCGCGTGACCGGCATCGACGGGCACGGCGTGACCATCGATGGCGTCGAGCGGCTCACGGCCGGAACCGTCTTGTGGGCGGCGGGCGTGGCCGCCTCGCCCCTCCTTTCCACGCTTGGAGTTCCGCTCGACGGCGCGGGACGCGTCAAGGTGGAACCCGATCTCTCCATTCCCGGCCACCCCGAGGTATTCGTCGTTGGTGATGCGGCGGCGTTCCACCAGGGCGGTCGTCTGCTGCCGGGCGTGGCGCAGACCGCGATGCAGGGAGCCGCGCACGCCGCCCGCACGATCCTCGCGCGCATGCGCGGAAAGCCATCGACCCCGTTCGTTTACCGCGACTACGGAAGCATGGCGATCGTCGGTCGCGGGTCGGCAGTCACCGATCTCAACTGGGCGCGCTACTCAGGCGTCATCGCGTGGCTGTCGTGGCTCTTCCTGCACATCTTCATGCTCATCGGCTTCCGCAACCGCGTGATCGTGCTGCTCGAATGGGCCGTGGCGTACGTGACGTTCCAGCGCAACGTGCGGCTCATTACGGAGCCGGCGCATACCGTCAACGAGCCCATTCACCGCTGAGATCGCCAGGCGATGCACCCGAGGTGCTCGAGCCTCTCGTCACGGCGACCTCTCTACTCGGCGCGCAGCACCGTCATCGGGTCCACCCGCGTGGCGCGCCAGACGGGAAGCAGCGCCGCTAACCCGGCAGCTGTCGCCAGCACGGCCCAGGACGTCGCCAGGGATACCCAGTCCAGCGGTTCGACGCCATAGATCAGTGTGCGCATGCTTCGACCGACGATCATGGCCAATGCGAGCCCGCCGACGAAGCCGCAGCTCACCCAGAGCGCACTCTCTCTGCCGACCAGGGAGACGAGGTCGCGTCGCTGCGCTCCCATGGCCGTACGGACGCCGAGCTCGCGCATGCGCGAAGTGACGACGAACGAGAGGAGCCCGTAGACGCCGAGCGCCGCCATGAAGAGCGCCAGCCCGGCGAATGCGGTGAGGAGCCACGTTTGCACCTTGCGGTCGGAAACCTGTCCTTCGACGACGGTCTCGAGCGGCTGGACACTCGAGATCGCCTGGCTCGGATTGATCGACCAGATCTCGCGCTGCACGGCTGCCGCGAGCGCCGTCGGATCCGATGTCGTGCGAACCGCGAGCGCGCGCGGGCTGAATACGCCAATCTGCTCCAGCTGCGCCGCAGGCAGGTAGACCGTGCCTCGCGTGTTGGGGACGTCGAGCCCTTCGCCCTTGATGTCGCCGACGATGCCAACAACGGTCATTGACGATGGGCCAAAGCCGAACGTGATCCGCTGGCCGACGGGGTCGCCATCGAATAACGCAGCCACGCGTTCGCTGACCAGGGCAACGGCGGGCATGCCGGTGTCCCGGTCGGAGAACCCGCGCCCGCCGACAACCGGCACGCCGAGCGTTCTCAAGTAGTCGGGCGTCACGTACCTGAAGATGGCCATGTTGGAACCGTCGGCCGGGTCGGGACGGCCCTCGACGATGACCGGTCCGGCCGGCCAGAACAGGGTATACGGCAGGAACGTCGTGAATCCCGCCGACACGACGCCGGGAAGGCGGCCCACGCGGTCGAGCACCTCGCGGTAGAACGCATTCTGACGCTCCGGGTTGGGATAGTCGGCTGCGCTCAAGGCCACGCTCATCGTCAGGACGTTGTCCACGTGAAATCCCGGGTCCACAGCCTGCAGATTGAGGATGGTCCGGATCATCAGCGCTGTCGAGAAGAGCACGACAACGGCCAGCGCGATCTCGGCGGCGACGAGGGCGGCCTGGGCGCGACGCCGGCCGGTCGACGCGCTGGCCGTTCGAGCAGTCAGGGGCGCTCGCCGATCCGTCCTCAGCGCGTGTCGCAATGGCACGAGACCGAACACGATTCCGGTGAAGAGGACCGCGACGAGAGCCACGGTCAGCAGCCGCAGGTCCAGCGTCGGCGCGACGGCGCCGCGCAGAGAGTCCGGCACCAGCGTCTCCAGCAGGTCGAATGTCTGCGCCGCCAGCAGCAATCCGACGGCCGCACCACCAACGGACAGCAACACGCCTTCGACGATCAGCTGGCGCAGCAACTGGATTCGACTGCCGCCCAGAGCGGTGCGAACGGCAAACTCACGATCGCGTTCCGCGCCGCGGGTCACGAGCAGGCCCGCCACGTTCGCGCAGGCGATCAGCAGGACCAGGGCGGCGGCCGCCAGCAGCAGGAGGAACGAGGTCCGGGCGTTGCGAACGAGATCCTGCTGAAGCGGAACGGCAAAGGCCTTTGCGCCGACGAGCTCGGGATAGGTCTGGGCCAAGGCTCTGCTCACGGCGTCGAGCTCCGTGTTCGCGCGTTCCAGCGACACGTCCGGCTTCAATCGGCCAACGACCGACAGATAGACGCCGGCGCGCGACTGAGTGCCCGAACCCGCCCGAAAATCGACGGGCGTCCACAGCTGGACGTCCTGGCGGGGAAACTGGAAGTCACGCGGCATGACGCCGACCACCAGGTGAGGCTGGCCATCCAACCGAATGGTCTGCCCGACGATACCGCGATCGGCCCCGAAGCGACGCTGCCACAGCCCGTAGCTCAGGATCGCAACGGCGCTCTGTCCCGGGGCGCCGTCGGGCGCCGCGAACCCTGGTCCGAGCAGCGGTGCGACACCCACTGTCGGGAACAGATTGGGCGTCACCTGGACGGCGAACAATCGTTCCGGCGTGCCCGCCCCTGTCAGGGTGACGAATCCGCCGGCGTAGGCGGCCAGACTTTCGAAGGCCTGCACCTGCTGCTGCCAGTCGAGATAGTTCAACGGCGAGGCTTCGCTTCGTATCGAGTTGTACCGAGGGCGCACCTCCCACACCATCGTCAATCGGTCGGGTTCGTGAAACGGCAGCGGCTTCAGGAGCACGCTGTCGATGAGGCTGTACACCGCCGTCGTCGCGCCCATGCCGACGCCGAACGTCAGCACGGCGATCGTCGCGAAGCCCGGCCGCCGGATCAGCATGCGCACGGCGACGCGCACGTCCTGACGAAGCGCATCGAGCCACGCGCCGACCCGCACATCGCGGACGTGTTCCTTCACCTGGTCGACCCGACCAATTTCCAGTTGGGCCGCACGGCGAGCCTCGTCGCGAGACATGCCGTGCGCAACCTTTTCCTCGATCAGCAGATCGACGTACCCGTCGATCTCGTCGGCGAGCTCGCGCTCGACGCGGTCCCGGCGGAGGAGATTGCGCAGCATGTGCCGGAGACCGGCACTCAGGCCTTCGAACAACCGCATCACGCGCCCTCCGAAGGCCGCAAGGCGCGAGCGATGGCGACGGAGATCCGCCCCCAGTTCGCAGTCTCGGCTTTGAGCTGCCGCCGACCCGCGGCGGTCAACTGGTAGTACTTGGCCTTGCGGTTGCTCGCCGACGCCCCCCACTCGGAGGTCAGCCAGCCCTTCTGCTCCAGCCGGTGCAAGGCCGGAAACAACGACCCCGGGTTTACCTGAAACGCACCCTGCGTGAGCTGTTCCACGCGGCGGGCGACGCCGAGCCCGTGGTTGGGCTCGAGCGTCAACGCCTGGAGGATCAGCAGATCCAGGGTGCCGCGCAGCAGGTCGGTTCTCGCCACACAACCTCCTTGCGTCAGACGTATCGAGATTCGATAGGAATACGCCACAGACCTATCGGAAGTCAATAGGAGACGGCTGCCGCCGAAGTCACCCGCGCGGGCGGGCCGTTCCCGTGCGGTGCGGGCTCACTGCGTACGGGAGCGCCGCGTAGTGTTCACCGCTGAGGTCGGCCGCGTCGGTCTCGCTCTTGCTAGAGTCTGGTGTGACTGCGGAACTCCTCTGTGCTGGTGGGAGTCCGCAGTTTTCGTAGAGGCGCGTGTGCACAGCGGAACTATGCCTAGGAGAGCGATGGCGAAACGGGGACGATCTCGAGCGACAGGCGTCCGGACCGATCCCGCAGTGTCGGCATCGTCGGCCGGTCTTCGTCACGTTTCGGACGAACGTCCGGGCATCCGGCGCGTGATGGGGCGGCTCGGATTCAGATATCTGGCGCCGGACGGCCGGACCGTGCGGAGACCCGCGGAACTCGAACGAATCGCCGCGCTCGTCGTGCCCCCGGCCTGGACCGACGTCTGGATCTGTCCCGACCCGCGCGGTCACCTGCAGGCGACGGGCCGGGATGCCAGAGGGCGGAAACAGTACCGGTATCATCGCGCCTGGCGGGCCTGCCGCGACGAGACGAAGTTCGATCGGCTCACGACGTTCGCGGAAGCGCTGCCCGGATTGCGCCGCCGCATCACCACACACCTGTCGCGCTCGGGTCTGCCGCGCGAGAAGGTGCTCGCCACCGTCGTACGTCTCCTCGAACGCAGCCTGATTCGCGTCGGCAACGACGAGTACGCCCGGCAGAATCATTCGTTCGGCCTGACCACGCTGCGCGACTCGCACGTTCGGGTACGTGGAGCGACGCTCCGGTTCTCGTTCAGGGGCAAGAGCGGCGTGCGGCATGCCGTGCATGTCACCGATCGTGTCCTGGCGCGCATCGTCAAGCAGTGCCGCGACCTGCCAGGGCAGGAGCTGTTCCAGTACCTGGACGAGAACGGACGGCGGCGTAACGTGACGTCGTCTCACGTCAACGCCTACCTGAAGGACCTGACCGGCGAGGAGTTCACCGCCAAGGACTTCCGCACGTGGGCTGGAACGGTGCTCGCGGTGACCGCGCTTCGCGAGTGCGGCAAGGCGCAGTCGCAGCGGACGGCAAAGAAGCACGTGCTGCAGGCGGTCGAAGCGGTTGCCGGCGTCCTAGGGAATACCAAGGCTGTCTGCCGCAACTCCTACATCCATCCTGCCGTGCTCGAGGCATATGCGAGCGGGGCGCTATCGATCGACTCGAGACCGCGAGTGTCGGCCGCGACCTCGTCGCTTCGCCCCGATGAGGAGACGACGCTCGCGTTGCTGCGGCGGCTCGCAAGAAGCGCCGAGCGGCGCGCGGCTTGAACACGACTGCAGGAGGCACTCACCGGGGAATCCCTTCCATTGACCGGAAATTTGACCCTTTAGTGGTCACCTCGGCCACAATGAACACCCATCGCCCTGGCACCGTATCCACCAGATGCAGGTGCGCCGCACACGGATGACGTCACGGACCTTCTCATCAGCGTCGTAGATGGCCGCACAGCCCGGCTTTCTTCAGTACTTCACCGCAGCGTTCAACGCGCGCCCGTTCGGCATGGTGGTGGCCCCGAACTGGGTGGGTCTCGCTGCGTTCGGCCTGCTCGGGCTCGCCAACCCCGGATTCTGGGTGCTCGGCGCCGGCCTCGAGCTCGGCTACCTCCTGCTGCTGTCGACCAACGAACGCTTCCAGCGGACGGTCGCCGCACAGGAGATCCCGGCTGCCCAGGCCGACGAGTGGACGGCGCGCATCGGCAAGGCGCTCCTCGCCCTCGGCGAGCATGAGCGACGCCGCTACCAGACGGTGGCCGAGCGCTGCCGCTCGGTGCTCGACATCCAGGCCCGGCAATCGGCGACCGATCTCGTAGGCCTCGAACCGCAAAGCGACGGATTGGCCAGGCTCACCTGGATGTATCTGCGGCTGCTGCTGGCGCGGCAGGCAATCGAGCGCGTGCTGGGTGAGGCCTCGACGCAGGACCTCCCGGCGGCGCTGAAACGTCTGGAGCAGCAGATCGCCGCTGCCAGCGACAGCGCCGATCTGCGCCGCAGCCTCGAAGGGCAGATCGAGATCGTCCGCCAGCGCATTGCGCATCGCGCGGAGGCCGAGCGGCAGATGGCCTACATCGACGCCGAGCTGGCGCGAATCGAGCAGCAGGTCGAGCTGATTCGTGAGCAGGCCGCGCTGTCCACCGATCCGGAGATCCTGTCGCGCCGGATCGACGAGATCGCGGCTACGCTCAGCGGCACGTCGCAGTGGATTCGCGATCAGCAGCAGATCCTCGGCGCGATGGATGACCTGCTGATCGATTCGCCGCCGCCGACCATCGGGCGCGCAAGGGAGCTGCAGTGACGAACGAGCTGCCAGCCTGGGCGACCGAGATGCGCGACCTGTTCCGCTCGGGAGCCTCCGCCCAGTTCCTGCTGCACGGCAACGTGTTCGACGTCGTGCCGTCGAACGGCCGCCTGCTGCCTCTCACCACTTTCCTCGACGATGTGATGTTTGCCGTCTACGACGTGGTGCTGCGTTACGACCGCAGCCGCGGCGTGCGCGCGACGCGCGGCGCGAAGGACTGGACGGAGTGGCTGACGAATGCGCTCGGCCCCGAAACCAACCAGACGCTGCTGCGCGAGCCCGGGTCGGCACTCGAGCTGATCGATCGATATCTGCTGCGTACGCTCAACCTGCAGGCGATCGGCGACGCCGGCCGCGCACCGCGGCGTATCGCCGTCGTGATCGAGTTCGCCGAGTTCGTCGTTCCGCGCGGCGACGCGCTGCAGCTCGGTGGACCATTTGCCGCCAACGTCGTCAAGGTCCTCGGATGGGCCAACGACACGGTGATCGGTCAGTCGAACATCGTCACCGTGCTCGTCAGCGAGGGGCTGCACGATCTGAATGCCCTGGTGGTGGACAACCCGCACTCGGCGGAACTGCACATCCCGCTGCCCGATCGCCCGGCGATGGTCGATTACGTCGGCGCGCTGGCGTCGGGCGAGTTTCCGACACTGGCGGCGAATTCGGAAGTGCCGATCGAGGCGCTCGGCGAGCGTCTGGCCGGCCTGAGCCGCGTCGGCGCACGGACGGCAATCGCGCTCGCTCTCCGCAACGGGAAGCCGCTGACGGCGGCGTGGCTCACGCGCATCAAGAAAGAGCTCATCGAGCGGGAGTGCCAGGGACTGCTCGAGTTCATCGAGTCGCCGTTCACACTCGAGCACGTGGCCGGGCTCGATGCGGTGAAGAGCTGGCTGCGCGAGGACGCGGCGCTGCTGCGGCGCGGCGCCCTGCATGCGCTGCCCATGGGGTACCTGATTGCCGGGCGCATCGGTACCGGCAAGACGTTCATCGTGCAGTGCTGGGCGGGAGAGCTCGGCATCCCGTGCGTAGTCTTCAAGAACTTCCGCGATCGCTGGGTCGGCGCCACCGAGTCGAACCTGGAGAAGATCTTCGCGGTGCTGCGGGCGCTCGGCCAGGTGGTGGTGTTCGTGGACGAAGCCGACCAGGCATCCGGGCGTCGCGACGGCGGCGATGGCGACAGCGGCCTCTCGGGCCGTGTCTATGCGATGCTGGCAAAGGAGATGTCCGACACGCGCAATCGCGGCCGGATCATCTGGGTGTTTGCCACGTCGCGTCCGGACTTGCTCGAGGTGGACCTCAAGCGGCAGGGTCGCCTCGATGTGCACATCCCGCTGTTTCCACCGGAGACGGCGGCCGAGCGCCGCGCGCTCTTCCTGGCGATTGCGCGCAAGCTCCGCTTCCCGCTCACCGAAGCGGACCTGCCGCCGCTCGATGACGTGGCGGCGCTCGGCGGACACGAGCTCGAGGGCGTGCTGGTGCGAGCCCTGCGCATTCACGAGCTGTCGGAACCGAAACGACCCCTGAAGGACGTGCTCGCGGACGTCCTGCGCGAGGTGCGGCCGAGTCCGCACGCCCGCCAGCTGGAGTACATGGATCTGGTGGCGGTGAAGGAGTGTACCGATGCGCGTTTCCTGCCGGCGCGTTTCCGTGACACGTCGCCCGAGGAGCTCGAGACACGGATCGATGCACTGCGACGGTTCGTTCGTACGTAGGTCCGGCTTTAGCCGGACCGCCCCTCACGGTTCGGATCCTTGAGCACCGGCTTCGTCATCCCTCCTCCCATCGAGCCGATGCTCGCGAAGGCTGCCGACACGCTGCCTGCGGGCGAGGGCTTCCTCTACGAGCCCAAATGGGACGGCTTCCGCGCGATCGTCTTCCGCGGCGCTGCCGGCGAGGTGTTCATCCAGAGCCGCGACCTTCGTCCGCTGGACCGCTACTTTCCAGAGCTGCACGACATCTTTCTGCGGGCGCTGCCGGACGGCTGCGTGATTGATGGCGAGATCGTGATCGCGACTCCCCACGGTCTGGATTTCGAAGCGTTGCAGCTGCGGCTGCATCCGGCCGCATCGAGGGCTGCGCGGCTGGCGAAGGAGACACCGGCGTCGTTCGTCGCATTCGACGCGCTCGCCATCGGCGGACGCAACGTGCGCGACGAGCCGCAGCGCGAGCGGCGGGCTCATCTCGAGCGGCTCCTGGCGGGTGTCGAGCCGCCGATCCACCTGACACCGCTGACCCGCGATCGCGATCTTGCGGCCGACTGGCTGCGGCAGTTCGAAGGGGCCGGCCTCGACGGCGTGGTCGCCAAGCCTGAGGACGGAATCTACGAGCCCGGCAAGCGCGTGATGATCAAGGTGAAGCACGCGCGTACGGCCGATTGCGTGGTCGCCGGCTTCCGCTGGCACAAGAGCGGAAAGGACGCCGTGGGCTCACTGCTGCTCGGACTCTACGACGATCGCGGAAAGCTGCAGCACGTAGGCGTTACCGCCGCCTTCACGATGGCGATGCGGAAGCAGCTGGCCGTGGAGCTCGAGCCGCTGCGAAGAAACGCGCTCGATGGACATCCCTGGCGCGCGTGGGCCGAGAGCGAGGGAAGCTTCACGCGCATGCCGGGCGGTCAGAGCCGCTGGAGCGCGGGGAAAGACCTCTCATGGGAACCGCTGCGCCTCGAGCGCGTCTGCGAGGTGAAGTACGACCACCTGCAGGGAAACCGGTTCCGCCACGCGACGCACTTCCTGCGCTGGCGTCCCGACAAGGCTCCGGCAGACTGCCGCTATGACCAGCTCGAGGTCACGTCGCCGTACGAGCTGGAGAAAGTGTTTGGGGTCAGGTCTTGAATCGATAGTTTTTTCACGGTCTGGCCCCGCACGGTGGCCACATCCGACGAGCCCAAG
>DASUGH010000197.1:0-10398 GCA_036274155.1 Vicinamibacterales bacterium
CTCGCCTGACCGCGCGAGAAGGCTGTGGGGATCAGCGAGCTCACGGAGCTCGCGTCCAGCGGCCCTCGACGCCCTCGCAGCGCGGTCCGGTCGCCGGAACCGGGATTCGCATCCTCAACACAAGTGAGCTCTGGGTTTAGAAGCTCGAACTGCAGCTGAAGTTCGCCGCGTCGTCCGTGCTTCCGCTGCCCTTGTATTTCGCGACCTGCGGGTACTGACACAGGGGGCGCGTGCGCGTCGTCGCTGACTGATCGCGTCGGACTGCCGGCAGCGTTTCAGGCGCCTTCCCTTCTTCGACCCACGCCAGAAGCGCCTCGAGCGTCCCGGTCGGCGCCGGACCCGCGCCGCCGCCGCAGTGACCGACACCCGGCGCCATGAAGAGACGCATGAACTCCGATGTCTTCTTCGCTCCGCCCATCTCCTGCTGGACGCGCGTGTAATAGTCAGCCGTACCCTCGGCGGAGATCAGCTGATCGGCCCACCCGTGCCAGACGATCGCCTTGCCGCTTCGGTCGCGAAACCCGGTCAGGTCTGGATTGTCGGTGCCGATGACGAGCCCGAACTGCTCCACCGACTGATCGAAGAGACGCTCGTACGCTGCCGGCGTCACGGTGCTCGCGTCGAATTGCGGATCCTGCGTCAGGAAGTACCGGAACCAGTCGAGCATGATGGCGAATGGCTGCGGGCGGAGCGGCGTGCCCCTGCTGGTCCAGAGCGCATTCATGTCGGCGCCGCGCGGCAGTCCGTACCACAGGAAGCTTCCGTCCTCGCGCCGTGGGCCTTCCCACAGCCGGCGGATCACGGTCGCATCCGCCTCGGTGAACGACCCGCAGTCGCCAGCCGACGTGCCGATGAGCGCTTTCGGATCGTAGGTGCAGCGATTGGGATCCTCGATCACGCTGTCCTTGACGCCGTCGATGGTGTCGCAGGCGGCAATGACCGCCGCCGTCGCCGCCGAGAGCTTGCAGGCCGCGACCGGATTATTCATGGAGTTCATGAGCACCGGTCCCCACAGCTGCTGCACGTGGAGCTTCGTCCAGTTGATCGCCGGCGATGCCGCGACGACACCGTTGTAGTCGTGCGGGTACCGCTGCGCCTCCATCAGCGCCTGACGTCCACCGGTCGAGCAACCGTTGAAGTAGGAGTACATCGGCGCAGCACCGTAGAGCGCCTGCGTCAGCGCCTTCCCCGTGACGGTCATTTCGTGGATGCCGACATGGCCGTTGTCGCGTATGGCCTGCCAGTTGAGGCGTCCCCTTGCATCGAGCGCAAAGCTGCCGCTGGCACCTTCATGTCCGGTGTCGGTGGCACCGGCGGCAAATCCCACCGCGACCGGGGCGGTCACACCGCCCGCGTTGCCACCCGAAAATCCCCCGCCTCCCGTGCCGAGGAACCGTCCGTTCCAGTTCGAGGTCGGGATGCCGACCCAGATGCGAACCTTGTCGCCTGCCGGCGGATGCGTGCTGACTGCCGTTACGCGACAGATGGCAGGATTGTTCGGATCGACCGCGGCCGATTCGATCGTCGTATTCGGCAGTGCAACGCTCGCGAGGCTTTCGCAGGAGCGCACCGCCTTCGCATTGGCAATCGCGGGTTTCGGCGGCGTCTGCATCAACGGCGCCGCCGCAGGCCCGCCGCCGCCACCGCGGCCTCCAGGACCGCCGGGTGCGCCGCCGCGGCCACCCTGCGGAGTCTGCGCATGACCGGCATGGACGAGCAGCGCCACGATTGACGCCGCCACGAAGCGAATGCGGTTCGTTCGATTCATGATCTCTCCTCGGACGCACGCGAGTCCTCAGACTTACGGATGAAGGAATGGGGCCGGGCCCTGAGGAGGCTGCAGCCACTTGTGATCCCTGAACACGGCGGCGAGCTGGTCGCGAAGCCAGCGGCTGCGCGGCTCGTTGTCGAAGCGCCGATGCCAGACGAGCTTCAGGTCATATGAGATGTCGAAGGGCGGCAGTGCCGCCACCACGTCGGAGGTCAGCGACGCGAACCGCGTGACGACCGCGTACGGCAGCGTCGCGAGCAGGTCGGACTCCATGACGAGGAACGGCACGCTGAGCACGTGCGATGTGTAGACCGCCGCCTTACGGCGCATCCGGCGGCGCTCGATGAAACGCTCGAGCAGCTCCTGACTGCGTCCTTCCGAACGAATGACGATGTGGTCGGCAGCGAGGTAGGCGGCCACGGTCAGCCGCCGCTTCCACAACGGATGGCCGGCACGCATCAGACAGGCGAAGCCGTGCTTCGACAGGCGTCGATGGCGGAAGCTCCTGGCCGACAAGGTCGGGAAGTACCCAGCCGCCACGTCCACGTCGCCGCTCTCGAGGCCTTCAGCAAGCTGCGACTCGGTGAGTGACACGGCGCACACCTGGCACTTTGGCGCGTGCATCCGGAAGTGCTCGATCACGGACGGAAAGAATGCCAGCTCGGCGACATCAGAGATGGCAAGGACGATGGGCCGCGTGCTCGTGGCCGGATCGAAGCGGTCGTCGCTGATCAGATCGTGCTGCAGACGATCCAGGTTCGGCCGGACGGCACCCACGATCGCGTGCGCGCGCGGTGTCGGCGCGATGCCGTTCGGCCGGCGCACGAACAGCGGGTCGTCGAAGGCATCACGAAGCCGCCGCAGCGCACGGCTGACCGCCGGCTGGCTGACACCGAGTCGTCGCGCCGCGCGACTGACGCTCAACTCGTCGTACAGCGCGACAGCGATTGGAAGCAGATTGAGATCGAGCTGCTTGATGGCCACGATGGCCTGGATTATCGACCTGCTTCCGCCGGATCAATCAGGGTGTCACGCATCATTTTCGAGTCCTTCGAGGACACCACTCCCCGGTGCCACTTCATACACGTCTCTCCTGTGCCGAAGCCCACTCACAGCGCGCGCAGCGCGACCGATGCGACTGGTCAATGAGAGTCGCGTTCGCCAGTCGAGAGTGTCAATGCAAATATCGGTTATGCGAGGCGGGAATATCGTGCTCGGCCTCCCGGGGTCGAACCCGAGCCGGGCCGTACGGTCTTGCACGGCACTTTGCTTGCTCGGTGGGCGAACATGAACAGCAAAACTCACAACCCAGCCGCAAATGTTCCGCGACAGACTGAAGACGAGCCGCGTGGCGACAGAGGACAGGGAAACACCACCTGGGCTCCTCACACCGATGAGCAGGGCATCTCGAACCGTCCAGGCGACCGCTCCCGATCGACCGCAGATCGCGAGCATCTGCAGGCTCATACGCACGAGGACGTCATCGAGGCGACCGTTGAACGGGAGGAAAACCGAAACGCGGCTGCCGCGACACAGGAAGACAATTCGAATCGAAAGCGCAACAGGTGATTGTCGCGCCGGTTCCGGGCAGACGAGGCGCGGCGTGTTGTCTCGACGAGTGTGACAGATCGGCCTGGTTGGTCGTCTATGCTGAGGACGAGGGAATCACGAATGCAGAGTCGGATGCTCGGGACGAGCGGACTGCAGGTGTCGGCGCTCGGTTTCGGCTGCATGGGCATCAGCTTCGGCTATGGGCCAGCGGCGAGCCGGGAGGAAGGCATCGGGATCATTCGCGCTGCCGTTGACGGCGGGGTCACCTTCTTCGACACCGCGGAGGTTTACGGCCCGTACGCGAACGAGGAGATCGTCGGTGAAGCGCTCGCGCCCGTCCGTGATCGCGTGGTCATCGCAACGAAGTTCGGATTCAGGATCGAAGGTGGCAGGCAGAACGGCCTGGATAGCCGGCCGCACCACATCAGAGCGGTAGCCGAGGCTTCGCTGAAGCGGCTCAGGACCGACCGGATCGATCTGCTCTATCAGCACCGCGTCGACCCGGACGTTCCCATCGAAGAGGTCGCCGGCACAGTCAGGACGTTGATTCAAGAAGGAAAGGTCAGGCACTTCGGCCTTTCGGAAGCCGGTGTACAGACCATCCGTCGGGCGCATGCTGTGCAGCCGGTGGCGGCGCTCCAGAGCGAGTACTCGCTCTGGTGGCGCGAGCCCGAACGAGAGACGCTGCCGACTCTCGAGCAGCTGGGTATCGGGTTCGTGCCGTTCAGCCCGCTCGGCAAGGGCTTCCTCACTGGAACGATCGACGAGAGCACGACCTTCGACAGCAACGACTTCCGCAATGTCGTTCCGCGCTTCGGCCCTGAGAACCGGAGAGCCAACTCGGCGTTCGTGGAGTGGCTGACGCAGTTTGCGAAGAAGAGAGAGGCGACGCCGGCGCAGATCGCCCTCGCGTGGTTGCTGGCGCAGCGGCCGTGGATCGTCCCCATCCCGGGGACCACGAAGCGTCACCGCCTCGACGAAAACCTGGGCGCGGCCGCAATTCAACTGACGACGGCGGATTTGCGCGAGATCGATGCCACCGCGTCACAACTTGCAGTGCAGGCCGCTCGATACCCCGAACAGATGCAGAAGCTGGTCGGACGCTGATAGCAGACGGCACTCGGGCGCGGAGCCGCGTGCTTCGTCTCGCCCCCCGCTCAGACATGCGTGCGGCGCCGGACAGGTCTGTCCCACGTTCGGACACGGTGGCGGCACCCCGGCTCCTCCGCCGCCAACGAACAACAATACTTAGACAGTCTTTGTAATTGGCCGTGCTCTTGAATGGCCGGCCATCCGTTCGTTTCGGTCGTCAAACCTCAGAGTTACCTCGATTGTCATGGTAACTGCGCGGAGGACAATGGCTGCGAAGACGCCCAACACCCTGCTGCACGGTTCGCTCGACGCGCTCATTCTGAAGACCCTGGCTGCAGGCCCGCGGCACGGCTACGCCATCGCCAAGTACATCGAGGACGCCTCTTCTGAAACCGTCATCGTCGAGGAAGGCTCGCTGTACCCCGCGCTGTACCGGATGGAGCGCCGGGGATGGCTCGAGGCGGAGTGGGGAGAATCAGAGCTGGGCCGCCGCGCCAAGCTGTATCGCCTGACGCGACAGGGGCGGGCGCAGCTGGCGGCCGAAACCGCCGCCTGGCTGCAGTTCGTGGCCGGCGTCTCGAAGATCCTGCTCGCGCAATGAGACGCTCGCTTCGCTCGTGGCTGTGGCGCGTCCCGATCGAGCAGGAGGTCGAGGAGGAGCTCGCGCTGCACGCCGAGATGCGCCGCCGGGAGGGCTGACCGCTCGATCCGGACGAGGTGGCGCAGGTCCGCCGGGCGTGCGTCGACATCGCCCGGGGGCGGGAGCAGCAAATGCGCGTCACGCAGTGGCTCGAGGAACGGCAGACCGACGCACGCTTCGCGTTACGACAACTGCGGCGCGCGCCGGGATTCGCGGCCGTTGCCGTGTTGACGCTGGCGCTTGGCATCGGCGCCAACAGCGCGATCTTCGCCCTCGCCGACGCCACCCTCCTTCGCGAGCTCCCCTACGCGTATCCCGCCGAACGGCTCGTGATGCTCGGCGAGAGTCGCGGGCCGGACACCCTCGTGAACGTCTCGCCGCTCGACTTCCGTGACTGGTCCACGCAGAACCGCACGTTCGACGTGATGGGCGCGACGACGACGGGGGATCTGGCGTCGATCGTCCGTCCCGACGGGACGCCCGAGCAGCTGCCGGCCGAGCAGGTGACCCCCGGATTCTTCGAGGCGCTGGGCGTCCGGCCGATCCTCGGTCGCATGTTTCAGCCGTCCGATTCGGCGGCACCGCGCGTCGTCGTGCTCAGCGAAGGGCTCTGGCGCAACCAGTTCGGCGGGGATCACACGGCCATCGGCCGCGCGCTCGCCATCGGCGGGCAGCCGTTCACGGTGATCGGCGTCGTGCCGGCCTCCTTCCAGTTCGCGCCCCCGTCGCTCGGTGACACGGCCACGAACCCGGCACAGCTCTGGACGTTCTACGTCATCGGCGATCAGCCGTGGGGCCGCCTGACGCACCTGCTGCGCGTCGTCGGCCGGCTGAAGCCTGGCGTCACGCTCGAGGGCGCGCAGGCCGATCTGGACGTGGTCGCCGCGCGGCTCGCCGAGCAGTTTCCCGAGGCCAACAAAGGGCATGGGGTCGCGATTCGGCCGCTGCGTGAGGCGCTCATGGGCAGAGAGATCCAGCTCACGTCGATGCTGCTGCTCGGCGTGGTCGGCTTCGTGCTCCTCATGTGCTGCGCGAACGTGGCCAGCCTGCTCGTGGCACAGGCCGGGCAGCGCTCGCGCGAGCTGGCCGTACGCGCGGCGCTCGGCGCCGGCCGCGGCCGCGTCGTCGCCCAGCTGCTCACGGAGAGCCTGGTGCTGGCGTCGATCGGGGGCGTGCTGGCGCTCGCCGTCGCCGCCGCGTTGCTCGCCGCCGCGCCGGCGATCGTCCCTCCAGGTGTGTTGCCGGTGGCGATTGCGCTGTCGTTCGACGCTCGGGTCGCTGCGGCCTGTGCGGTCAGTGCGCTGGCAGTGGGCGTGTTGTTCGGCCTGGCACCGGCATGGCACGCCAGTCGCGGCCGGCTGGTCGATGCCATGGCCGCGGACGCCCGCGTGACACGTCGAGGCGGGTGGTTGCGCAGCGGACTGGTCTCGGTGCAGGTGGCGGCGGCCGTCCTGGTCCTCTGCGGCGCCGGACTGCTGCTGCGCGCGCTCGTGACGCTGCAGCGGCTCGACAGCGGTCCGCGCGCGAGCCAGGTGTTGACGGCGGTGGTCAGCCTGCCGTTCCCGGCTCCGGGGTCGGCGTCGCAATACCCGACGGCTGCCGCGGCCTTCCGTTTCTACGAGGCCATCGAAAACGAGATACGCGCGGTCCCTGGCGTCCGGCACGTCGCCTGGGGTGGGGCGCTGCCGCTCGACGGCCTGTGGTTCGGCCAGCCCTTCGAAATCGTCGGCGATCCCCCGAAGCCGTACGCCAGTCGCGACCTGGCCCCGTACCACATGGTCAGCCCCGAGTACTTCGCGGCGCTCGACCTGCCGATTGTGGCGGGCCGCGCGTTCACCGATGCCGACAGCGCGCAGGCGCCAGCGGTTTGCATCGTCAGCGAGGAGTTTGCCACACGATTCCTGGGCGGGCGCTCGCCGGTCGGGATGCGGCTCGTGCTGCCGAGGATGGTCTTTGGCGACGACACGCAGGTACCCAAGGTTGAGATCATCGGCGTGGCAAGGCAGGTGAAGACCCGCGCGGTCGAGCCCGAGCCGATGCCACACGTCTACGTCCCGCTGGCGCAGAACAACTGGTGGATGGCCTCGCTCATCGTTCGGCCTGAGAGCGGGGACGCGGCGGCGCTCCTGCCGTCTGTCAGGGCCGCGGTGGCCCGCGTTGATCGCGAGCGGGTGCTCGCTCGCCCGCGCACGATGGCGACGATCGCCCACGACGCGACGGCGCGTCCGCGGTTTCGCGCCGTGCTCGTCGGCGCGTTCGCGCTGCTGGCGCTGATGCTGGCCACGGTTGGTGTGTTCGGCGTCCTGACGCAGCTCGTACAGCAGCGGATTCGCGAGTTCGGCGTGCGCATCGCACTCGGGGCGAGCCGGACACATGTCATCGGTCTCGTCGTCCGGCATGCGGCGCGCATCACGACGATCGGGCTGGCTGTCGGGCTCGGGCTCGCGTTCATGCTCGGACGCCTGCTTGCCTCACTGATCTTCCCGATCGCACCCTCCGATCCGATCACCTACACGCTCGCACCACTGGTGGCGCTGCTCACGGCCGCCGTGGCCTGCGTGGCCCCGGCGTGGCGCGCAACGCGCGTCGATCCGGCGACGGCATTCCGGGAGGACTGATGAAGCGCTCCCTGCGCTCGTGGCTGTGGCGTGTGCCGATCGAGCAGGAGGTCGAGGAGGAGCTCGCGCTGCACGCCGAGATGCGCCGCCGTGAGGGCAGACCGCTCGACCCGGACGAGATGGCGCACGTACGCCGGACGTGCGTCGACATCGCCCGCAGGAGGGAACGGCAGATGCATCTCACGCAGTGGCTCGACGAGCGGCGGACCGACGCACGCTTCGCGTTGCGGCAGCTGCGGCGCGCGCCGGGATTCGCGTTGGTCGCCGTACTGACGCTGGCGCTTGGCATTGGCGCCAACAGCGCGGTCTTCGCGCTGGCTGACGCGACGTTCCTTCGTGATCTGCCGTTCACGCAGCCCGACGACCGGCTGGTGATGGTCTCGGAAAGCCGCGGGCCGGCGGCGTCCAACAAGGTGGCGCCGGGAGACTACATCGACTGGCGCGATCAGAACACGACGCTCGCGTCGATCGCGGCGATGGATTGGACGCTGCCCACGATGGCCGGCCCGGACGGCGCGCCGGAACAGGTCCTGGCGCAGATGGTGACTGCCGGCTTCTTCGATGTGTTCGGCGTCACGCCGCTCGTCGGCCGGACGTTCCAGGCGTCGGACGTCACGCCGAGTCCGCAGGTTGTGGTCGTCGGCGAGCGCTACTGGCGCGACCGTCTTGGTGCTGATCCCGCCGCGATCGGCCGGCCCATCGTCATCAACGGCCGGGCGCACGACCTGGTCGGCGTGGTGCCTGCGTCGTTCCAGCTCGTACCGGCGATCGACGCAGCCCGCGCGCGCGGGCTTGCGCCGGTGTGGACGCTGTTCGAGCCCTCCGCCGGATCGAGCCGGATGTCCCACACACTGTTCGTGTTCGGCCGTTTGAAGCCCGGGACGAGTCTCGAGGCCGCGCACGCCGAGGTCGGCGCCATCGCCTCGCGCCTGGGGGAGCTGTTTCCCGAGAGCAACAAGGGGCATGGCGCGTCGGTGCTGCCTCTGCGCGAGGCGCTCATCGGCCGCCAGGTCCAGCTCACGTCGCTGCTGCTGCTCGGCGTCGTCGGCCTCGTGTTGCTGATGTGCTGCGCCAACGTCGCCAGCCTGCTGCTGGCCCAGGTGAGCCGGCGAACGCGCGAACTCGCCGTACGCGCGGCGCTCGGCGCGGGGCGCGGTCGCGTGATCGCGCAGCTACTCACCGAAAGCCTCGTGCTGGCCTCGATTGGCGGAGCCGTCGCAGTCGCCGTCACGGCCGCTCTGCTGGCGGCCGCCCCCTCGCTGGTCCCGCCGGGCATCTTGCCCAACGCGGTGACGTTAGCGTTCGACGGCCGGGTGGCGGCCGTATGTGCCGCGACGGCACTGGCGGTCGGCATCCTGTTCGGTGTCGCGCCGGCCTGGGAGCCTGCGCGTGGGCGGTTCGCCGAGGCGGCGTCTGAGGGGCGGGTCACGCGGCGCAGCGGCTGGCTGCGCAGCGGCCTGGTGTCGGCGCAGATCGCGGCAGCAGTGCTCGTGCTGTGCGGCGCGGGGTTGTTCCTTCGCACGCTGATCGTGCTGCAGCGCACGGACAGCGGTGCGCGAGCGACCGAGGTGCTGACCGGGATGCTCCAACTCCCGCTTCCCGTGCCGGGTGCGCCGGCCCGGTATCCCACGCCCGACTCCGTGCGCCGCTTCTATAACGCCGTCGAGCGCGAGGTGCGCGCGATTCCCGGCGTCCGCAGCGTGGCGTGGGGTGCCGCGATGCCACTTGACGGCGTGTGGTTCATGAGCGCGTTTGCCATCGCCGGCGATCCGCCGAAGCCGCTCGCAAGCCGCGACGTTGTCAACTATCAGATGGTCAGCCCGGAGTACTTCAGCACGCTCGACGTGCCGGTCGTCGCCGGGCGTGCCCTGACGTCTGCCGATACTGGTGACGCGCCGCGCGTGGGCCTGGTCAGCGAGGCGTTTGCGGCGCGCTACCTGGGCGGCCGAAATCCAATCGGCACGCGCCTCGAGCTGTCGCGGATGATGTTCCGCCCCGATCCCGCGAGACCGGTGGAGTCCGAGCCGACGATGGAGATCATCGGCGTGGTTCGTCAGGTGAAGACGAGCCCGGACGAGACTCAGTCGACGGCTCACGTCTACGTCCCGATGGCGCAGAACGCCTGGTGGAGAGCGTCGCTGATCGTACGTCCGGACGGCGAGGACGCGGCGGCGCTTGCCGGACCCGTCCGGGCGGCGGTGGCACGCGTCGACCCCGAGCGGGCCCTGGCACGACTGCGAACGATTGCGACAATTGCCGACGACGCGACCGCACGTCAGCGCTTCCGCGCACTGCTCGTGGGCGCCTTTGCCGCACTCGCGCTGATGCTGGCGATGGTCGGCGTGTTTGGCGTGCTGTCGCAATCGGTGCAGCAGCGGATGCGCGAGTTCGGCGTGCGCATCGCCCTCGGGGCGAGCCGGACGAACGTCATCGGTCTCGTCGTCCGGCACGCGGCGCGCATCGCGGCGATCGGCCTGGCCCTCGGACTCGGGCTTGCGTTCATGCTCGGACGCCTGCTTGCCTCCCTGATCTTCCCGATCGCACCCTCCGATCCGATCACCTACTCGCTCGCGCCACTGGTGGCGCTGCTCACGGCCGCCGTGGCCTGCGTGGCCCCGGCGTGGCGCGCAACGCGCGTCGATCCGGCGACAGCATTCCGGGAGGACTGATGCGCGGCAGGCGGACGTGAACCGCGGCCTCCGGGGTCAGGTCTTGAATCCGCGGTT
>DASUGH010000198.1:0-16104 GCA_036274155.1 Vicinamibacterales bacterium
GGGATCGCGATGCGCTTGCGGGCAGTGCTCGTCCTCGGCCTGGCGGTGTCGGTGATCGGCTGCGAAGGCGTGGTCTTCGTGATCTCTCCGACCCCGGTGCCTGCAAAGAATGCGACGGAGTCCGAGCAGCCGCCGGCGGTCGTCGTGGGCGCAACGGTGACCTCTCCTCCGCCGTCGCCCTCGCCGACGACGTCGGGCGGCAGCATGGCGAGGTTGCAGCTGTCGAACGCGTCTCTGCTCGCGCCGTCCGGCTCTCAGGGTTGGTACACGCTCGTGTTCTTCGTCACCGAGACGTCCGGCGCGAGCGGCGCCGTCATCAAATCGATTCGCGTCGTCCCGCCCGCCGGCGATTCGGTGGAGACCGGCGAGACCTGCTGGCGATCGCCGGTTCGCGTTGACGCCGGGAGCACTTCGGATGCCTTCCGCCCCGGTTCCTCGCGCGTCCCTTCCTACTGCGCCCCGGGAGTCGCCGCGCCGGTGAAGCCTTCCTTCGTCAGCGTGACCATCCGATACATCGATGACTCCGGCGCCGCCGGCGCCTTCACTACGCGGATCGACAACTGAACGGCCCGGCCTCAGCGAAGTGAACGCTCACGCTCCGGCCACGAATGGTCCGGCGCCAGGTCGCGTGAAGATTCGCGCCACGCGCCGAAGGCTGCCGAGGAATGCGGCAAGCGCCGCCACCGTCAGCTGCACGCCGGCAGGCCAGTGCTTCTTGGTCACGTCCATCCCCTCGCGAACACAACTGAGCTTCGGTCTAGTCTTCGGGAAGACGTAGCTCTCAATCTGAGTATCGCCATGCAACGTATAGATGAGGTCTAATCTTTGAATCAATCCAAAAATTGAGCTACGCTGTGCAGCGTGGCTGGCGAACCGGCTGATCTCCTTCGCGAACGCGGCATTCAGGTCACAGCACAGCGCCTCGCAGTCCTGCGGGCAGTAGCGAGCAAGCCTCACATCACGGCCGACGGCGTGGCCGAGCTCGTCAGGTCCGAGATCGGGGCCATCTCGCTCCAGTCGGTGTACGACGCTCTCGGTCTTCTGGTTGCCGAAGGTCTTATCCGTCGAATTCAGCCCCCCGGGTCGCCGGCGCGGTTCGAGGATCGCGTGGGCGACAACCACCACCATTTGATCTGTCGAGTGTGTGGCCAGGTGGTGGACGTGGATTGCGCCGTGGGCACCGCGCCGTGTCTCACGGCGGCCGAGGACATGGGGTACGAGATCGACGAGGCCGAGGTCGCCTATTGGGGGCGCTGTCCGGATTGTCAGGCGCAGGACAGAACATCCAAGGCTCCAGTGGGCAAGTCCGCCGAAACGGCCCGGCGACCCCATCGGCGAATCCAGAAGACAAGTCCCGCGGAGTGATCCCGGGCTCCACGCACATCGAGTACGGGCTCCACGCATATCAGAGTAGAGGTCAACGTCATCATGGCAAACGAGAAGAGTTCCCCGCTCTCGAGCACGACGCTGAGCGGCAGATCCAACAGAGACTGGTGGCCGAATCAGTTGAACCTGCAGGCTCTCCATCCGAGACACCCTGCCGGGAATCCGATGGACGCCGGGTTCAACTACGCCGAAGAGTTCAAGACCATCGATCTTCCTGCGCTGAAGAAGGAGATCGAGGCGGTGATGACGAACTCGCAGCCCTGGTGGCCGGCAGACTTCGGTCACTACGGGCCGCTCTTCATCCGAATGGCGTGGCACGCGGCGGGCACCTATCGCATTCATGACGGCCGCGGCGGCGCCGGCTCGGGGCAACAGCGCTTTGCCCCTCTTGGCAGCTGGCCCGACAACGCCAATCTCGACAAGGCGCGCCGGCTACTCTGGCCGATCAAGCAGAAGTACGGGCGAAAGATCTCGTGGGCCGATCTCATGGTCCTGACCGGCAACGTTGCGCTCGAGTCGATGGGCTTCAAGACGTTCGGTTTCGCCGGCGGGCGCGAGGATGTCTGGGAACCTGAGCACGTCAACTGGGGTTCCGAGGCGACCTGGCTCGGCGACGAACGTTACAGTGGAGACCGCCAGCTGGCCAACCCGTACGGCGCCGTGCAGATGGGTCTCATCTACGTGAACCCGGAAGGACCGAACGGCAACCCTGATCCCGTGAAGGCCGCGCGGGACATCCGCGAGACGTTCCGCCGCATGGCCATGAACGACGAGGAGACGGTGGCGCTCATCGCCGGCGGACACACGTTCGGCAAGGCACACGGAGCCGCGCCCGCCGTGCCGCACGTCGGCCCCGAACCGGAGGGCGGCAATCTCGAAGAGCAGGGATTCGGCTGGAAGAGCAGCTACCAGACTGGCGTTGGCGCTCACGCGACCACCAGCGGCCTCGAGGTCACCTGGACGACCACGCCGACCCGATGGAGCAACGACTTCTTCAAGCACCTGTTCGAGTACGAGTGGGAGCTGACCGAGAGCCCGGCTGGCGCGAAGCAGTGGAAGCCGAAGAACGGCGCCGGTGAAGGCACCGTTCCGGCCGCCCACGACAAGTCGAAGAGGATCGCGCCGAACATGCTGACGACGGACCTCTCGCTGCGGTTCGATCCTGCCTACGAGAAGATTTCCCGGCGCTTCTACGAGAACCCGCAGGCGTTCGCCGACGCCTTCGCGAAGGCGTGGTTCAAGCTGACGCACCGCGACATGGGGCCCATCTCGCGATATCTCGGCCCGGAGGTTCCCAGGGAGCCGCAACTGTGGCAGGACCCGGTGCCGCCGGTCGATCATGAGCTGATCGACTCGACGGACATCGCCGCGCTGAAGCGCAGGATTCTGGCATCGGGACTCTCGATGTCCCAGCTGGTCTCCACCGCCTGGGCCTCGGCATCGTCCTTCCGCGGCACCGACAAGCGCGGCGGCGCCAACGGCGCCCGCATCCGCCTCGCGCCGCAGAAGGATTGGGCGGTCAACAATCCACCCGAGCTCGCGAAGGTGCTGAAGACCCTGGAGGGGATTCAGAAGGAGTTCAACGACGCCCAGGGCGGCGGCAAGAAGCGGATCTCGCTTGCCGATTTGATCGTGCTCGGCGGGGATATCGCCATCGAGGATGCGGCGAAGAAAGCCGGGTACGACGTGAAGGTGCCCTTCACGCCCGGGCGCACCGATGCGTCGCAGGAGCAGACCGACGTCGAATCGTTCGCCGTGCTGGAGCCGGATGCGGACGGCTTCCGCAACTTCATCGGACCTGGGCACCATGTTCCCGCCGAGCATCTGCTGATCGAACGAGCCGCGAGGCTGACGCTGAGCGCGCCCGAGATGACCGTGCTGATCGGCGGCCTCCGTGCGCTCAACGCGAACACTTCACAGTCGAACGTCGGCGTGCTGACCAATCGGCCGGGGACGCTGACGAACGATTTCTTCGTGAACCTGCTCGACATGAGCACGGAGTGGAAGGCGACGTCGGAGGCTGCGGACCTGTTCGAGGGGCGCACCCGTGGGAAAGGCGATGTCAAGTGGACTGCCAGCCGCGTCGACCTCGTCTTCGGCTCGAACTCCGAGCTCCGCGCCCTCGCCGAGGTCTACGCGTGCGAGGACTCGAAGGAGAAGTTCGTGCGCGACTTCGTGGCTGCCTGGGCCAAGGTCACGAACCTCGATCGGTTCGACGTCAGGAAAGCCGCCGAACCGTCGCGGGCCGTCGCCTGATTCCACCGGCAGGCAGGTCGGCCGTCATCGGCCGGCCTGCGCTGGCGATTCGCAATCTCGTCGCTGACTCTGCATCCGATAGGACGTGGCACTCCGAGGTTTCTGAGGCGATTTGAGGATCGCTTTCGGGTAGATTTGCGGCGATGCCTGCCATGTCGCCATCCGACCTGAGGTTCGCCGCGCGGCAGCTACGCAAGAGCCCCAGCTTCACCTTCGTAGCTGTCACTTCACTCGCGCTGGCCATCGGCGCGAATACGACGATCTTTTCCCTCGGAAAACAGTTGTTGTTCGAGCGGCTGCACGTTCCCAGCGCTTCCAGCCTGCGCCTGCTCACGTCGACTGACGCCGGCTTCTCGTACCCGATCTACGAGCAGTTGCGCGAGCAGAATCAGGTGCTCGGGGATCTGGTGGCGTTCCGCACGACGGCCGTCAATATGACAGTCGGCGAGCACGCCGAGCGCGTGCGTCTGCAGGAAGTGTCGGGCAACTACTACCGCGTTCTCGGCGTGCAGCCGCAACTCGGTCGTGGGATCGGTCCGGCCGACGACAGCGCGGGCAGCGAACCGGTGGTCGTGATCATCGGTGCGAGCCTCTTCATGCGGTCGCTCACCGGACTTACTGCCGTCAATCCCGGCTTCCGCACGGACCATTTGCTGCTGGCGCAGATCGTCCTGCCGCAAAATCGCTATCCGGCCGGGGCGAACGTCGCGTTCCACCAGCGATTGGAACGCGCGATCGCGACCATTCCCGGCGTCACATCCGTGTCTGCCGCAGAGGCGCCGTATCTGTCCGGCGAACAGTTGCAAACGACCGTCGTGCCACATGGCGAGGCGAACGCAAATGCGGATCAGACCGAACCTTACAACGCCGTCGGTCTTCACTTTTTCGAGACGCTCGGCATTCCGATCGTCGCCGGACGGGCCTTCGGCGCCGACGAGACCGCGATCTCGCCGAAAGTTGCCGTCATCAACCGGCGTCTCGCCGCAACGCGATTTCCCAATCAGAATCCGATCGGGAAGCGCGTGTCTCTCGGCGTGTATGCCGGCTATGGCGCCATCTTGACGGCTGCACCAGTCGAAATCGTCGGTGTCGCCGGCGACAGTCTGTACGCCGATCTGCACGGAGCAGCGCCGCCCCAACTGTTTGTTCCCTACGTGCAGCAGACCCAAGTACGGCGGCTGACGTATCTGATTCGCACGCAGACGAAGCCGGAAGCGGCCGTTCCGGCCCTGCGTCGCGTCGTGCACGCCGCCGATCCCGCGCTGCCACTGGTGAATATCCGCACGCAGCAGGAGCAGATCGATTCGGACCTCGCCGACGAGCGGCTGCTGGTGTCGCTCACGTCTGGCTTCGGGCTTCTCGCGCTGGTGCTGGCGTCGGTGGGGATCTACGGCCTGATGGCGTACTCGGTCGCGCAACGCACCAGGGAGATCGGCATCCGAATGACGGTTGGCGCGATCCCGCGACAGATTCTGGCGATGGTGCTTCGCGAAGCCTCGTCGCTGTCAGCGGTCGCCATCGCGCTCGGCGTCGGCGCGTCTTTGCTCGTCGCACGGTTCGTGGAATCGATGCTCTTCGGAGTCGCTCCGTCCGATCCGGCCACGCTGTGGGGTGCAGCGACGCTGCTGCTGATCGTCGCGTTGGGCGCAAGCTGGATACCTGCGCGGCGCGCGGCCAGCGTGCAGGCAATGGAGGCTCTCCGACATGACTGACGAGTCGAACCGTCCTGTTTCATGGTCGATCTGGCTCGACGGGCTGCGTTCGACCGATCGGTTCTGATGCGCGATGGCTCGGGGTCGCTGCTGGCGCCAATCCGCGTATGAGGGCTCCCAGTTCCCGGAACGACGCGGGTGTCACCAGGATGTTGTGGCCCAGGCCCGGCTCGATCGTCAGCCGTGCGTCGACACCGCGCTCCTGCAGCGCTTCGAAATACTTGCGGCTGTCCGCGGGGATGGCGACGTCGTCCTCTGCGCCGACGATCAGACGGACCAGCGTGCCCCGGCGTATGCCCGCCGCCGTCGACAACGGCAGCAGACTTGGATTCGCCTCGTTCCAAAGCGGTCCCGGTTGCCGTATGCGCATCCGCGACCTCCAGGCCTCGGGATCGCAGCCACATGCGACCAGCAGGGCTCCATCGACCAGATCCGGATACCGGCCGAGGATGTTGGCCACGATCGCGCCGCCGCCGGAATGGCCGACCATCACCACTGACCGCGCGCGGTACTTCCCCGCGAGCTGACGTGTCGCAGTGGCTACGGCATCGACGACGGCAGGCGTGTAGTTGTCGCCGGCGGCCCTGCCGGCGTCACCCGAGGATTGATCGCCGGACGGGTCGGTGTAACCGGGACGAAGAAGTCCCGCGCCAACCACATCGTCGTCGCGCCAATCGGCGCCTAATGCTGTCCGCAGGGCGGCGGATCTCTCGGGGGAATCGGGCCATCCAATCGTGATGGCCTTGGCGACGAGATACTGATAGTCCGGGCGCGGATTCGGCAGATCACCGTGCAGAACCAGAACGAGAATCGGACGGTCGCTGAGCTTTTCTCTGGCAAAGACCTCCGCTTTCAATCGCCCTTGCGCAACGTCGAGCCAGACTGTCGCACCGCCGGTGTGCGCGGTGGTTTCCGGCGCGCAGGCGGTGACCACCGCCGATATCAGCACGATCACTGCGACGTTCGGCGGTTTCATCGTCTGTCGCCAATGAATACTGTGGGGGCGCTGGTGTTCAGCAACCCGTAGTGAAACCCACTCTCAGTGCCTCAGAGGCCGACAGGCTCTTACCACGGCCTGCTACGCCCGTTCGAGGCGGCGAGCTGTGCCGGCGCTGCCGTACCCCCTTCGACTGCAGCTGAAAACGCGTGGAGCCAGGCCTCGAGGTTCGTGTAGCCGGACGGTGTCGCCTGATGCGGGTTAGCCGGCAGGGTCAGCCGCCTGACGTTCGCGGCGAGATCCGGCCAGCCCCCGACTTCATTCTGCGACCGAATCACTTTTCCCGTATACGTCTGCACCTCGTTGACGATCCGGCGGTCGACGGCGTCGCGGTCGGCTGGTCGAGCTCCTGCCGTTGTGAGCACCTGACTCTTCACCGACGAAGCCGGCAGCACCGGTACTCCGTCAAGCGGCACTGGAGAGGTGAGAACACGCGGGTCGAACATTCGACGGTTTTGAAAGTATTCCCGTACCTGCTGCAGACGCTCGTCGCGGATGTTGTCTGCCATGTAGATCTGACTGCCGGGCGGGAGTACCCATACCCCAACCGCATACAACGGGACCGTCGGATGCGGTCCTGGACCGGCGATGTAGACGTTCCCTCGAATGGTCGCCCTCACGGGCCCGGCGGCGACTGGTGCATAGAAGAAGGTCGCCCACTCATAGTTGTTCCCGCCCTGAGCCTGACTGTCGATGCCCCAGTTGTAGATCACGTTGTTGAGGAACTGCAGCCGGACGCCTTCGTGGACCTCGGGGTTCCGATCCGAGTTGTGCGCGAACAGGTTGCCGATGACCGAGACGTCGGCGCCGCCGCCGGTGTTACCGGTCAGCAGCAGCCCGAGCGACGACGGTTGGCCCTTGTCGACGATGACGTTCTTCGCGTGGAAGAGCGCCTCGCTGAGGATGGACCTCCAGAAGCTGACCGTGACCCTGTTCTGGGTACCCAGGGCCAGGAGGTCGGCCACTTTTCCGCCGGCCCAGCTGATCGAGCAGTGGTCCCAGACGATGTTCGACGGCTCGCGACCGAAGGCCACGTACATCAGCGCCCCGTCGTGATCCGCCGTCTGCGGAAGGACCTTGCCTCCGTCGCCAGGGCGAATCCGAAGGTGCGAGATCAGGACGTCGTGCGCGTACACGTTCAGCCCGCCGCCTTTGATCGTGATGCCGGGAGATGGCGCTGTCTGCCCGGCGATCGTCAGGTACGGCTCGACGATGTTGATCCCGTCCTCGCCGATGTCGATGGTTCCGCTGGTTTCGAAGATGATGACGCGCGGGCCGGTGGCGAGCACCGCCTCCCGGAAGGATCCCGCGCCGCTGGCGAGCGTGTTCGTCACCCTGAGCACCGCGGGAGCTCGAGAGCCGCCGTAGGCCGCGCGCGTGGCCATGGCGAAGCCGTGCCCACCCGGCACGACCGGCAACGACGGTTGTGCGGCGAGCTCGGCTGCCGTGGCCCCCAGGATGGCGAGCAGGCACGTGACCAGACTTCGAACGAGCGCAGTCACTGTGAAAGTGGGTTCTGATCTGCAGTTGTCAGCGCGGGCGGAGGCGCACCATCGATTCCGTCCAGCGTTGTCTCGTGCGATGAGGCATCAGCGTACTACACCGCGGAGACAGCGCTGTCTTGACTTGCTGCTTCCGTCATGAGCAGAATGCGCGCGAAATCGGGGAGAGAACGACGATGAGACCAGGGGGCGGGCGGCGCCGCATGCTGGCGGCTATCTGGGCGATTGCGGTCGCGGCTGGAATGTCGTTTTACGGTTCCGCGCACCGTGTGGTCGCACAGCAGGAGAAGAGCGGCGGTCTCGACGTCGTTCAGCTGCGCCCGAACTTCTACCTCATCGCCGGAGCCGGCGGCAACATCGTCGTGCAGACGGGTCCTGACGGCGTCATCCTCGTCGACTCCGGTTCGACGGCGATGGCCGATGAAGTGCTGGCCGCGATCCGGCGTCTGACGCCGCTGCCGATCCGCTACATCATCAACACGAGCATGGACGCCGACCACGTCGGCGGCAACGACACGCTCGCCAGGGCCGGACTCAGCATCCTTCCGGGCGCCGTCGCAGCTGGCGCCGGGTTGAACGACGACCTGGTTTCCAACTCGGGCAGGGCCAGCGTGCTGGCGCACGAGAACGTGCAGACCCGGATGACGGCAGCGACCGGCCCGCGAGCAGTCCCCTCCGTCCTCTGGCCCACGAAGACGTTCGCCTTCCGGATGTACTCGATGTATTTGAACGGCGAGGGCATTCAGGTCATTCATATGCCCGCCGCGCACACCGACGGCGACACGATCGTGTTTTTCCGGCGCGGCGACGTGATCGCGACGGGCGACGTCATCGATACGACGCGCTGGCCGCTCATCGACACCAGGAGGGGCGGTACTGTCCAGGGCGAGCTCGATGCGCTCAACCGGCTGATGGATCTCAGCATCCACAACCTGCCGATACAGTGGCACCCGGACCGCACGTTACTGGTGCCTGGACACGGCTTTGTCTACGACAAGCTCGACCTGCTCGAGTACCGCGATGCGGTGACCGTGGTCCGGGATCGGGTTCAGGATCTGATCAACCAGGGCAGGTCGCTCGCGCAGGTGAAGGCGGCCGATCCGACGCTCGGATACCGCAGTCAGTACGGCACGGACAAGGGTGAGTGGACAACTGACATGTTCGTTGAAACCATTTTCAACGAGCTGAGTCGAAAAAAATGAGTCGAGGTTATCTACAATGAGCTCGCCGCAGCCCGGAAGAAGGGCAAGTAGGCGAGTGGGCCCGAGTGGCGCGAGTGTGAGGGGAGAAATGAGTCGAGTCCTGTGCGGAGTCGTCGCGGCGCTGGTCGTCTGCAGGCTCGTCGGCCTCGAGGCCCAGCGTGGAAACGCGCAGCCGCCGCGCCCGCCGAGAGCAGCGGCGCCCATCGACCTCACCGGCTATTGGGTGTCGATCGTGACGCAGGACTGGCGCTGGCGCATGGTGACGCCGGCGAAAGGCGACTACGCGGGCATTCAGATCACCCCCGAGGCCAGGAAGGTCGCCGACGCCTGGGATCCGGCCAAGGATGAAGCCGCCGGCGAGCAGTGCAAGTCCTACGGCGCGCCGGCGTTGATGATGGTTCCCGGGCGCCTTCACATTACCTGGCAGGACGACACCACGATCAAGGTCGAAACGGACGCGGGCATACAGACGCGACTCCTTCAATTCGGCAAAGTGCAGACGCCGGCGGACGCGCCGCGCACCTGGCAGGGCGTCTCGCAGGCGCAGTGGCTGACCCCGCGCGCGAACGTGCCGCTGCAGCTCAGACCGGCGGATCGCACCGCGGACGCGCCGCCACTGCGCCCGTCCGGCGGATCGCTGCGAGTGGTCACGACGAACCTCCGCGCCGGCTACCTGCGAAAGAACGGCGTTCCATACAGCGAGAACACCGTGCTGACCGAGCACTGGGATCTCTACAAGCGGCCGAATGGTGAGGAGTGGCTCACGATCACGACGCAGATCGAAGATCCGCGGTATCTGAGCAACGTCAGGCTGGTCGCGCCGGTGTTCAAGAAGGAGCCCGACGGGAGCAAGTGGGATCCAACCCCCTGTTCGGCGAGGTGGTGACACGCGGTCGAACGATCCGAGGTCAAAGGGAAGGACCGATGAAATACCAGAAACCGGGCATCGCGGCACTGATCATGGTCGTCCTGCTGTCGGCGGTTCCTGTCGTCGCCCAGGTCGATCTCACCGGTACCTGGCAGCGCGTCGCACAGAACGACAACGGCGCATCGCAGGAACCGGTCGATCTTCTAGGCATGCCGCTCAGCGCTGATGGCCGGGCGAAGGCGCTGAGCTACGACATCGCCGCCCTCTCTGCGACCGAGCGCCAGTGTCAGATGTACCCGCCGATCTACGCGATCGTCGGTCCGTTCCCGCTGCAGATGACCATGGTGCCCGATCCGATCACGCAGAAGCTGCTCGCCTGGAAAATCGCGGGGTGGGGCGATCGCGACGAGACGATCATCTGGATGGACGGTCGGCCGCATCCGTCGAAGTACGCGCCGCACTCGCACGGCGGCTTCACGACCGGCGAGTGGGAAGGCGACACCCTGACCGCCGTCACCACCCACTTCAAGCTCGGCGACATCAAACGGCACCGCGGCTTCAGCAGCGACCGGGCGACGCTCGCCTATCGTTTCAACCGGCACGGCGACTTGCTGACCGTCACCGCCATTCTCGAGGACCCTGTGTATCTGGCGGAGCCGTTCGTGCTGACCGAGGTCTTCCGCCTGACGACCAACACGAACAGCTTCCCGCTCACGGCGTGCGAGCCGATCGAGGAGCTGCCAATCCTCCACGAGAATCCGGCGCACGTTCCCCATTACCTGCCCGGCAAACATCCGGCGCTGAACGAAATGACCGAGCGCTACAACATTCCGCTCGAGGCGGTCCTCGGGGGGCCGGAAACGATGTATCCGGAGTACCGCAAGAGGCTCAAGGACAAGTACGTGCCGCCCCCGCCCGTCGCGCCGGGCGGCCGGGGTGGCCGCGGCGGGCGAGGGGGGGCGCAATAGGGCGGGTCTGACGCGTAGTCGGGAATTGGGAGTCGAGCGGGTCGAGCCCCGCGACGTCAGTCGACGACTTCGCCGGGACGCTTGCCCCAGCCGAAACCGTCCTTCGGCCGATGCAGCGTCACCATGCGCACGCGGTGATCCGTCGCGTTCCGGCCAGGCGAGCCGGTGATGATCACACGGTCGCCTACTTTGAGCGTCTCTCTGGTCACGCCCTGTCCGCCGAGCTGGCCGGCGCCACCCCACTCGACGGTGTAGCGCACCATGGAGCCGTCCTTCTCCTTCACCATCACGTGCACGAAGGAGTGGGGATTCCTGAACAGAAATTGCACCAGCTCGCCCTCGATCTGCACGGTTTGATCTTCGTGATACGTGGCTGCGAACGAGTGGTGGGCGTATGCCTGCGGCGCGACGGCGAGCGCCGTGGCGACAGCCAGACCAACGAGTGAGCGCTTCATGTCGTGGTTCCTCCTGACAGAACCTGACCTCTCACACGAAATCGTAGCCGGAAAGAACCGAACAGTGCCTGAATTCTTTGTCAGACCCCGGCCTGCCGCGCTGAGATTAGCACTTTTTGCGGCACTCCTGTCCGGCCAGCCCGACGCATCCTGGCGTCGGGATCCGTCGGGGCCGAGAGTATTGGGTGGTTGCGGCCAAAAGCCATATGGCGCGCGGCGCGTGCGGTGAGGCGCTGCCATGATGTGAAAGAACACAACCTACGGAACGGAGGAGAGAATGAAAGTGCGGTTCCGCCGATTCACCGAGGATTTCAAGTCCTGGGAAAGGATGCTCGCGGAGGTCGCTGCGTTTGCCACGCGGGTGGGTCGTGAGAACTTGATCAACATCTCCTGTTCCGAGTTCGGCCAGTACGCGAGCACCGCAACCGTGGTGGTGTGGTACTGGGCTCATGACGCGGCGGAGCCCGAAGAATGAACCTGGAACTAACGTGCGCGTTCGTGAGGGGAGTTGGACTAGCGCGGCCAGGTGAGTCGCCGCAAGCGCTACAGCGTCTTGAGGAAGGCGATGAGCGCCGCACGATCGTCGCCGGAGAGCCCAAGCCCGAACGGATGTCCCTTGACGGCGCGCGTCTTGACTCCCACACCCACCCAGCCGGTCGGCACGTAGTCGTCCTTGAGGCGCGCCGGATCGAGCCAGTCTTCGAGCGTGGCCACCGATCCGTTGTGCTCGAATGGACCGCGGTACCACACACCCTTCAGTGACGGAATCTTGTAATAGCCGGTGCCGCGACGTGTCGACATGGTCAACGTGGGATCCGTGCCTACCCGCTCGTCGTGGATGTCGTACTTCTTAAGGTGATCGGCCGGCGGCGTGAAGCCATCAGCAGCGACCAGCTTGTTCGCGGTGTACAGCGGTGGCGTGTGGCAGCGGGCACAGCCGCTCGCCGTGAAGACCGCCTCGCCGCGTTTGGCGCGATCGTCGAACGGATTGGGATTCGACGGCGGCGTCAGCGAGTAGATGAACTGCGACAGGGCGTAGAGCTGCGCGTTCGAGTAGCGGAAGTTCGTGGCGGCAAAGATGGTCCCGCCAGGCGGCGGCAGTGTCTTCATATCGTTCGCGATGGGCACCAACCCGCCGTAGTTGCTGAGGAGGTCCATCCCCTGATTGAGCGCCGCGTACCGCATCAGATCGGCCGGGCCACGGTGCCGGCCGAGACCTGTCCGGTCGAGATAGCGGCGGTCGCGCAAGCCGATCAGGTCCGGTATTGCCGCTGGTGCGAATACGCTGGTGCCTTGACGCACACTCACTCCCGGCGGCGTGATCACCTGCCGAAGCTGCGCGATTGTGAGGGCGTCGGTGCGTTCAGTCAGTGCCTGATCCCATGGCGCCGCCGTCAGGAGCTGAATCAGGACCCTCATCCCCACGTCGGACGGGAGCACCTCGCGCGCGGATGCATCGAGCGGAAAGTTGCCCTGTGCGCCGGTCACGACCAGGCCGCCAGGCAAGACTCGCGTATGGCACATCGCGCACGACAGGTTGCCGACTTCGACGAGGCCCTTGCGCCGAATCACGTATCGCGCAAACGGCATCGTGCCGTCGGCGGCCAGCGGCACCCGATGCCGCTCGTACCACGCCGGGTCGCGGACCATCCGCATGCTGACCACGGCGTCTTCGTAGTCGATGGGCATCTCGAACACGTCGCGCCCGGCGGCGATCCACTCCGCCTCGGTCTTCAGCGTCGATGGATCGAACGTGGGCACGGGCTCGAGCGCCGCAAGCTTGTCGAGATAGCCCGCCGGCTCGCGGGAGGGGTGATAGATCGGATAGCTCTTGTAGAGCACGCGCTCGGGCAGCGCGTAGTAGTAGTCACGCGAGACGTGCTTCGGGGTGCTCTCCGGCGTGGCCAGCGGCAGCTCGTAGTCGTGGAGCAGCTCCTCGCTCCAGAACTCCGGGATGGTCACGGTAAGTTGTTGCGACGCCGTTCCTGCCGACACTGCCATCACGGCGGCGGCGAGGGCGAACGCCGTGCAGCGCAGGACGCGCGTCACGCTCGCATCATCCCACGGCTGACCTCCCGGCGCGAGGATTTTCCCGGCGGCCTTCTTCATTCCCGGTACGGCCGCACCGTGTCGGGCCGATAAGGGGCGCCGGGGACGCTCGGCCGCAATGTGCGTGCGACGGCGATGGCGCGCCCCCCTTCGGAGGAGAATATCAGCGACTCCATGCGCGAATATCTCGAACAACTGCTAATAGTGCTGGCCATCGGCTCCGGGGTCGCCATTCTGGCGAAGCGCGTCAACGCTCCGTACAACGTGGCGCTGGTGGTCGTCGGCCTGCTGCTCGTCTTGATGGACGTCCTCCCGCGCACGACGATGGATCCCACTGTCGTGCTGCTGCTCTTTCTTCCGATTCTGGTCTTTCAGGGGGCGCTGTCGGCCGACGATGTCAGCATGAAGCAGGCGGCGCGACCGATCCTGGCACTGGCCGTGCCGGGCGTCGCCATGTCGCTCGTCGCCACCGCGACGATCGCGGCATGGGAGATCGGCCTGCCCTTCGCAGTGGCCCTGCTGCTTGGCGCGGTGCTGGCCATCACCGACACGGTGAGCGTGCTGCTGGCGTTCCGCAGCGTTCGTGTGCCTCACAAGCTGGCGGCGATCATGGAGGGCGAGAGCCTCTTCAACGACGGCACCGCGCTCGTACTGGTCACCGTCTGCGCCACCGTTGTGATGCAGGGGTACGCGGACCCGTCGGCGATCGCCCGGATGCTGCTGGTGGCGATCGTCGCCGGCCTGCTGCTCGGCGCCGTCGGCGGGACCGTCGGCGCCTTCGTGCTCCGCCATGCCCCGGACGATCTGACCGCGATCCTGGCGTCGCTGGTCGCGGTCTTCGCAACCTCGCTCCTGACCGAGCACCTGCACGGTTCGGCGGTCATCGCGGTCGTCGTGGCTGGCGTGCTGGTCGGCCACGAGATGCGCATGCACCTCGAGCCGTCGCGGGTCCTGGCGCTGCAGGGATTCTGGGAAGTGGCGGCCTTCGTGATCAACGTGTGGCTGTTCCTCCTCGTCGGTATCCAGCTGAGCGGCGAGATGCTCGTGCGCGAAGCCTGGCCGATCCTGCTTGCCGTGGTGGCACTGCACGCGGGGCGCGCCGTGGCCGTGTATATCTGCTTCGGCGCCCTTCATCTCTCGGGGCAGGGAGTGCCGTGGCCGTGGCAGCACGTCATGGTGTTCGGCAACGTGAAGGGCGCGTTGTCGATGGCGGCGGTGCTCGCGTTGCCGCAGGACATTCCCTATCGCGACCGGCTCATCGCCATCGTGTTCGGCGTCACGCTCGTGACCTTGCTGACGCAGGCCTTGCCGTTTCGCCGGTTCCTGAACTGGCTGGGCGTCGCCGGCGTCGCGGCGCCGCCTGAGGTGGACCACGGCCGCGCGGTGCTGGTCGGCGCGCGACGCGCGCAGCTGGAGCTCGACCAGCTGCTCGCCGCCGGCCTGATCTCGCGACGGGCCCATGCGGAGCAGCGCGCGGCCTTCCAGCGCGACATCATCGATGCCGAGCGTACGCTGCGGGCGGCTGGCATCCACTCGCATGAGGATGTCGTGCTGCCGGCGGTGCTGATCGCGCAGAAGGCCGCTATCCTCGACGCCGAGCGGCGGGGCCTCATCACGGAGCGCGCCGCCGGCGAGCACGTTGCCGCCCTCGACGAGAAGCTGCTCGAGGCGGCGGCGGGTGAGCACCCAACGGAGCAGGCACAATGAAAATCCTGATCGTAGGCGCCGGCCGGGCAGGCCTCGAAGTCGCCATCCAGCTGTCGCGCATCGGCCACGCCGTCACGATTGTCGATACCGACGCGGCCGTCGCGCGCCGCGCCGCCGAGCAGTTCGGGCTCGTGGCCATTTCCGGGGATGCCACGACCGCCGAAGTGCTCGACGATGCGTCGATCGGGCGGATGGACATCGTGGTCGCGATGCTGCGGCGCGACGCCGACAACCTGGCGGTGTCGCTGCTCGCCCGTGCTGCCGGCGTCGAACGGGTGATGGTGCGCATGCGCGACAACGCCTACCGGTCGGTCTACGTGAACGCGGGAATCGATCGCGTGCTGTCGGAAACCGATCTCATCACCGGCGCCATCACCACGGCCGTCGAGCACGATGCCATTCGGCATGCGATGCTGATCGGCGACGGCGCGGCCATCGCATTCGAGCTCACGATTCCGGCCGGCGCCGTGGGGGCCGGCCGCACCGTGATGGAGCTTGCGGCGCGGCCGGATTTCCCGAAGTCGGTCGTCTTCGCGGCGCTGTATCGCAAGGAGGGCGCCGTCGAAGCGCCGCGCGGATCGTCAGTCATCGACGCCGGCACGACCGTGCTGCTCGTGGCACAGCGCGACGAAGTCAGCCACGCGATCACTGCCCTGACCGCCCCGGCCTCGGGCGTTGACACTCCGGGCGAGGTAGCGCGGCACAGGTGAAACGTTGCAGGCCGTCGCGGACGCTTGCCGTGTCGAAGTCGCGCATTTCGAGTAGATGGTACAGGCGCTTTCACCGGACAAGATCTACAGCCATCGCTGCGCTCCGTGCAGAATTCGCAAGACCATTATCTGTTCGTCGCGAACTTCGTAGATTGCGCCAATGGGAGGGGAGGGAAAGCGACCTCTCGCGTACCTAAACGCAGAGCTCACTTGTGTTGAGGATGCGAATCCCGGTTCCGGCGACCGGACCGCGCTGCGAGGGCGTCGAGGGCCGCTGGACGCGAGCTCCGTG
>DASUGH010000199.1:0-54889 GCA_036274155.1 Vicinamibacterales bacterium
TGGGTGCTCGGCGAGCAGAGCGCCAAGAGCCTGCGCGGCGACAAGATGGAAGACGTGATCTTCAACGGCAGCGACGCCCGTCGTCCGGGCGCTGCCGCTGAAGTCCGACTGCGCCTCACCGGCCTGACCTCGGCAGCACGCACCGACGGCGGGCCTGTTGGGGCGGCGCTTCCGGAATTTCGCGAACCCACAGCCACAGGCGCGGGCGCGGAAGCTGTGACCGCAGATGCGCCAGTCAATGGAAACGGGAGCTCCAACGGCAACGGTCACGCCAACGGCAGCGGTCAGACCCACGCCGTCGGCCAGGTCAGCGTCGAACTCGCGGCGCTCGTCGAGGAGTTCACCAGAGATGTCGAGGTCACGCGGCGGCTCTATCGCTCCGGAGAGAGCGAATATCTGATCGACGGCGAGGTCTGCCGTCTGCGCGACGTCCACGAGCTGCTGATGGATACCGGCCTTGGCGCCAAGGCCTATTCGATCATCGAGCAGGGCAAGATCGGCATGATCCTCAGCTCCCGGCCCACCGACCGCCGGCAGCTGATCGAAGAAGCAGCTGGAATCACGAAATACAAGTCGCGCCGCCGGGCGGCCGAGCTGAAGCTGGAGGCCGCACAGCAGAACCTCACTCGCGTCGACGACATCGTCTTCGAAGTGGAGAAGCAGCGCGGAACGCTGAAGCGGCAGGCGGCGAAGGCGCGTCGATACCGTCGCTTCCGCGACGAGCTCAGGCGATGGGAGAAAGTGCTCTTTGCGCGCCGCTACCGCGAGCTGGCCGAGGGCATCGAAAGCGGCCGCCGGCGGCTTGCTGAGGCACGGGAGCGCGAGACGGGCGCCGCCGCCCACCTGGCGGAGGTCGAGGCCGAGCTTGGACGGCTGCGCATCGAGCAGGCCGAAGCCGACAGCCGTGCAGCGGAGATTCGCGAGCGCGGGCACGCCGGGGAGCTTGCGATCAACCGCCGGCAGCAGCAGCAGGAATTCAATCGCCAGCAGACCGAGACGCTGGCGATTCGGGCCGAGGAGATCGACGCCGAGATTCGCGATCTCGACGCCCGCCGCGAGCCGGCGCGAGTCGCCATCGAGTCGCGGCGGCTTGCGCTCGTCGAGGCGGAACGCGCTCGCGATGAGGCGGGAGCCGTACGCACGTCCGCCGGCGAGGAGGCCGAGCAGGCGCAGCGTCAGATCGAAGGCCTGGAAGCGGGCGTGGAAAACGCGCGCTCCTCGGTGTACGAGGCGCTGAGCTCGGTCAGCGCGTTACGCCACGCGGTGCAGCACGCCGGCGTGCAGTACGACAGGGTTGGCGAGGCGCTGACGAAGCTCGACGTCGAGGAAGACGAGCTGCGGCGCGAGTACGCGTGCGTGTCGGACGAGCAGAACACGGCGGCCGCGGCCAGGGACCGCGCCAGGGAGACGCTCGACGGGCTGCGGCTCGATCGCGCCGGGCGCGAATCCGATCTGTCGGCGGCGCGCGCCGAGCACGAGGCTCGAGTCCGCGACATCCGTACCCGCGAACAGGAACTGGCGGCGTCGGAAGCGCGTCTCGTGTCGCTCGAGGAGCTCGCTGCGAGCCGCGCCGAGTTCGGCGACGCCACCCGCATGGTCCTGGTCCATGCCAACGGACGCGTCGGACAGCAGGGCGCGGTGGCCGACTACCTCGAGGTGGACCGGCGGTACGAGCGGGCCGTCGAAGCCTGTCTGGGCGACCTTCTGCAGCATGTCATCGTCGAGCGCCACGAGCAGGCCGCCGCCGGCCTCTCGCTCGTGCGCGAGCACGACGCCGGCCGTTGCGGCTTCGTCGTGATCGACCCCGGCTCCAACGGATACCACCCGCGCGAAAGCGCCCGTGTCCCGGGAATCCTCGCCGTGTCGGACGTGGTACGCGTCACTGGTCCGCACGCCGGGACGATTCTCAAGGTGCTGCCGGAGGCGTACGTCGCCGAGACGTTCGAGCAGGCGGTCGCATTCTCGCGTCAGACGATGTCTCCGGTCGCTACGCCCGACGGCGATGTGCTGCGCGGACCGCATCTGGTCTCGGGCGGCGCGAAGGTGGAGTCGCGCAGTATTCTCGCGACCAGACGCGAGATCAAGGAGCTGCGCGAGCGCGTTGCCGCTGATCGAGCGGGGCTCGAAGCCTCGATGCACGAGGTTTCGCAGCTCGAGCTGACGATCGCCGAGACGACCACTGCGATCGCCGCGCTCCTCGAAGAGCAGCATCGTCTCGAGATCGCCGTCGTCGGCCACGAGGCGCAGCTGGTGCGCGCTGCGGAGGACGTCGAGCGGCTCACGCGCAAGGCCGATGTCATCGCGCTCGAGCGCCGGGGGGCCGAAGAGGAGCGTGGAGCGCTCGAGGCGAGGCGTGCAGAGGCAGACGCGTCGATCGGCCGCTTCGAAGACACGCAGCGGCAGGCCGAGGACCGGCTCGCTGAGGCGCAGCGTCAGCTTGGCGATGCCCGCGAGACGGTTGCCCAGCTGGTCGCCAGGGCAGCCGAGGCGGGGGCGGCGCACGCGGCGCTCGTCGAACGTGCATCCGCGCTGGCGGGGGAAGTGGAACGGCTCGAAGAGAGCGCGCGGGAGCTCGAGCAGCGCGCGGCGCAGCGCCACGGTGAGCTCGAGCAGACGCGGGTCAGGCGCGATGCGCTGATTGCCGCCATCGCCGAGGGCGAGCGCGCGCTCGACGAGGAGATTCGAGCACTCGATGTGCTGCGCGAAGAGCTCCGCCTCGCGGACGAGCACGCAGCCACGCTGCGTTCCGCCGTCGACGGGCAGGATGGCCGTATCCGCGACGCCAGGCGGATGCTGGAGGAGATCCGGACCGAGGCTGGCGAGCTGGAAGTCGCGCGGGCGACGCTCGAGAGCGATCTGACCCACCTCGCCCAGAGCTGTCTCGATGCCGTCCAGCTCTCGCTCGACACGGTGCTCGGCGAAGTCGAGCAGATGGAACTGTCAGGTGAGGCGGTGCCAGATGCGGCAGCGATTACCGCCGACGAACCCGATCCCGAGTCGGACGAGACGGGTGCCTCTGAATCGCTCGAGGAGCCCGTCGCGGCAGCGCCCGTCGCGGCAGCGCCGGTCGCTGCCGGGTCGATGAGCGCCGAAGAGGCGATCACAGCGCTCAAGGCAAAGATCGATCGCCTCGGTCCGGTCAACATGATGGCGATTGAGCAGTTCGACGAGCTCGAGGCCCGTCACGCCTTCCTGACGACGCAGCGCGCCGATCTCATCGAGTCGATTGCCCAGACGTCGGAGGCGATCAAGCGCATAGACGAGACGAGCAAGGCGCGCTTCGCCGAGGCGTTTGCCGCCATCCAGGCCAACTTCCAGATGACCTTCAGCACGCTCTTTGGCGGTGGCCGGGCGGGGCTGGCACTGCTCGACGAGAACGATCCGCTGGAGAGCGGCATCGACATCGTGGCGTCGCCGCCTGGGAAGCGGCTGCAGAGCGTTCAGCTGTTGTCGGGCGGCGAGAAGGCGCTCACCGCCATCGCCCTGATGTTCGCGATCTTCCGTTACAAGCCGAGCCCCTTCTGCCTGCTCGACGAGATCGACGCTCCACTCGACGATGCGAACGTCGGCCGGTTCGTGGAGATGCTGCGCGGAATGCTCGACCGCACCCAGTTCATCCTCATTACCCACAATCGCCGCACCATGGAGATTGCCAACCGGCTTTACGGTGTGACGATGGAGGAGCCTGGCGTGTCGAAGCTGATTTCCGTCAGCCTGAATTAGGGCTTTGCCGTTGATATTCCGGCAGACCGCCCGCCGGTTCCCGGACCGTGATGCGGAATCGACGACGAGCCAAGATCGCGCTTGGAGCGCATTGCGGCCTGATCCGCATCACACGGCCGTGAACGGACCGGCCAGAAGGCACGTATAGGATCGGCATGCGGCAGTCCATCCGCGTGTTCGGCGTCTGTCCGGCCATCGCGCTGGTCCTGACGGCGTGCGACGTCCGTGTCGGCGACAATGGCGTCTCGGTCGGCGTCGCATCAGGCAAGGCCTCCGACCAGTGGGTCCGCACCTACACCCTTCAGCCTGGTGGCCAGCTCGAGATCGTCAGCGACGGCGGCTCGATTGACGTGGCTGGAACCGACGGCACGCAGATCGAAGTCCGCATCGACCGCGAGGCCAGGGCCGGCTCCGACGAGTTGGCGCGCGAGGCGCTGAAGTCGGTCGAGATCGCCGAGACGAAGTCCGGCGACGGGGTGAGGGTAGAGACCCTGGGGACAGCCGGTTCAGATGGGCGCAGAGGCCTCAGGCGCTCGCCAGTGACCGTCCGCTATGCCGTTCGCCTGCCACGCGGGGCCGCCGCGTCGTTTCGCACGCAAAACGCTGGAATCAAGCTGGAAAACGTCCGCGGCCGGCTGCAGGCGGCGACGACGAACGGCGGCGTGACCGGTTCGGGCCTCGGAGGCGCCGTGAGCGCAGCGGTGGTCAACGGCGGCGTGCAGCTCCAGCTGACCTCGGTGACCGAGCCGATGGAGTTGAGCGTTGTGAACGGCGGCATCCGGCTGGAGCTGTCGCGCGAGACGAAGGCGACGGTGTCCGCCAGCGCTATCAACGGCGGCGTGACGGTCGATGACGCGCTCGGGCTGACCGCGGAGGCCGGCAGCCCCAGCGGCCCGGGGCGCGTGTCAGGAACGCTCAACGGCGGCGGCCCGAAAATTACCCTCCAGGCGACCAATGGCGGCGTGCGGATCCTGGCTGGAGGTGCTCCGGTCGAGGCGCCGCGGCGGCCCTAGCCCCTCCGCCGGCGCGGTCCGAGCCTACCGCAGAGCTCACGATTGGGCGATCATGTCAGCGGGATGGTTTATGTTTCGGATGCGCCGGTCGAGGTGCCGGCGCGGCCGCACACGAGCGTCGCTGCCGTCGTCCGCCAGCACGCGTCGGTCCTGAGTCTCACGATTGCGATTGTCGTCGCGCTCGCCTGCCGGACTACGGCCCTCGCGACCTATGGACTGAGCGAAGACGAGGTCGCCAAGCTCCAGGCCATCGAGTCGTATCGGGACGGCCGGTTCTCGGCCAACGCCGAGCACCCGATGCTGATGAAGCTGGCCATGTGGGCAAGCCTGAATCTGGCCGATTCCTGGAACGCGCACGTGCCGCCGTCGCTGACGATGACCACCGAGACGGCGTTGCGGCTGCCCAATGCGCTTGCCGGGACGGCGACCGTCGCGGCCGTCTACGGCGTTTCGACACTCCTCTTTGGTCCAGTGGTCGCGGCGATCGCGGCGTTCATCCTGGCGCTCGATCCCACCGTTATCGCCCTCAACCGCATCGGCAAGGAAGACACCTTTCTGATGCTGTTCCTGATGCTGGGCGTACTGGCCTATGAGACCGCGAAGCGGATTGGTGCCGACGATCCGATGCGGGCTCGGCGCTGGTATGACCTCAGCGGGATCAGTTTCGGCCTGATGCTCGCGTCGAAGTACATGCCGCATTTCTTCGGCATGTATGCGCTGTTCAACGTCATCGCGCAGCGCCAGCCTGGCGCCAACCGCCCGCGGGTGCTGACCTACAACTGTCTGATCGGTCTCACCTTTCTCGCCGCGAACTTCGCCATCCTGCTCCCGTCGACCTGGGCCTACTGCCTGGCCTATGTGCGCGGTGACGGATTGCTCCACACGGGCTACGTGTACGACGGCCGGACGTACGTCAACGCGACCACGGCGATCTTCGCCGGCGTGCCGGTGACGTACTACCTGGATCTGCTGATGACGAAGCTGCCGATTCCGGTGCTCGCCGGTGCGGCGTTGGCACTGCCGCTGCTGGTCAGCCGGCGGCGCGAGCGCGGCTTCGTCTGGCTGCGGGTGTTCCTGATCTTCACGCTGCTGCCTTACTCGCTGTTAGGGGCGAAGTTCCAGCGCTATGCGCTTCCAATGTTCGTCGTGACGATCATGCTGGCTGCAGTCGGGCTGGTGGGCTTGGTCACCTGGCTGTGGCGGCGCCCATGGCCGCGTCCAATGCGGCTCGGCGTTGCCGGCGTGGTCGCGGTTCTGGCCTTCGTACCAATCGTGATGGCGCCTGTGCGGGCCGCACCCTACTATTCGGTGCAGCAGAACCTCATCGGGGCTGCTCACGCTGCTCCTGGCGTGACCTTTCCGGAGGAAGCATACGACTTCGGCATCCGTGAAGCGGTGCAGGCCGTGGCAGCGGTGGCCAGGCCGCACGCGTCCGTCGTCAGCGATGCGTCGCGCGTCACGTCGTACTACCTGGCCCGGTCGTCGCGTCCGGATCTCAAGATGCGGTCGCTGTCGACGCAAGGCTTCGCCGCGTCCGGCGAGCAGTGGGTCTTCGTTCAGCCAGGCCATATCTATTTCGAGAACGCGGCGCTCGTGACGCAGTTGCGGCAGTCGACGCGGCCCTGGCGCCAATACCACCTTGCCGGCACACCGGTCCTCGAAGTCTTCCGGCTCGAACGCTGATGGCGAACGAGGACAAGGCGACCCGTTATCAACGGCTCCAACGGCGGGCGTCGATTGCAGCGGCGGTCGCCGCCGCTGCTGCGCTGGTCGTGTTGCTGCTCACCGGCGGAGCCGTGTCGCTGCGCCGCATGGTTGCCGCTGCGGTGGGCGGGGGATTCGTCCTGACGACCGCCGGCTACGCGGTGGCGCTCGGGCTCCTGATCGAGGCCGTTCAGCTGCCGTTCGCGTATTACCAGGGCATCACGCTCGAGCGTCGCTACGGACTGTCCACGCACACGCGCGCCCACTGGTGGCTCGATCGAGCCAAGGGGCTCACGCTGACGCTTGGTTTTGGCGCCGCGGCGGCGCTGATCGTCTGGGCGCTCCTGCGGGCGGCGCCCGAGTACTGGTGGATATTTGCCGCGGCGGGCTTCGGTGTTGTCGCGGTGGTGCTGGCGCAGGCCGCGCCGGTATGGCTGATGCCGATCTTCTACCAGTTCACTCCGCTCGACCGCCCGGCGCTGGCTGCGCGTCTCGTGACCCTGGCCCGGCGGGCGAACGCCGACGTCGTCGGCGTGTTCGAATGGCGCCTCAGCGATCGCACGCGAAAGGCAAACGCCGCGCTGGCTGGCATCGGACGCACGCGCAGAATCCTGCTGTCCGATACGTTGCTCTCGGACCATTCCGACGACGAGATCGAGGTGATCCTGGCGCACGAGCTCGCCCACCACGTGTATCGGGACATCTGGACCGCGATGGCGCTCGATGCGGTGCTGACAGCGGCGGGATTCTATGCCGCTGATTTCCTGCTGACTCAGAGCTGGCGGTGGCTGGGCCTCTCGGGCAAGGGAGATCTCGCAGCGATGCCGCTCGTGCTGCTCGCTGCCGGCGCCGTCACGCTGCTGCTGGTACCGGCGGCGCACGCGCTGTCTCGATTCCACGAGCGCCGCGCCGATCGGTATGCGCTCGAGCTGACCGGGGGAGCCGACGCCTTCGTCAGCGCCATGAAGCGCCTCTCGGCTCAGAACCTGGCGGAGGAACGTCCGTCGCGGCTGACGGAGCTTCTGTTCCACTCGCATCCGTCCACGAGCGCGCGGATTGCGGCGGCGCGATCGTGGGCCAGCAGCCGGGGGTGATCGCGCTCGGGGCTCGGGACTCGGGGCTCAGGACTCGGGGTTCGGGGCTCGGGACTCGGGGGCTCGGGCTCGGGACTCGGGACTCGGGATTCGGGGCTCGGGATTCGCGACTGGGGGAGGCGGGGCTGGCCACCCGCCTCCGCGGTCGATCAGTTACTTCGCTCGAACGATGAGCTGCCCGCGCATGCCGCTGTGGCGAGGATCGCTCGTCATGTTGGAGTAGTATTCGGCGGCGCCAGCCTTGTCGGCCCGGAACTCGAACGTCACAGACCCGCCGGCCGGCACTCGCTTCGAGATGCGGAACTGGTCGATGGTGAAGCCATAGGCCACGTCGCCGCTCGTGACCGTCAGACGGACGAGGTCGTCCTGGGTGACCTCGACGCGGTCGGGATCGAACTTGAAATCCTTGGCCTTGATGGTGATCGGAACGAGCTTGGGAGCCTGCTCCTGTGCGCCTGACCGCGCCCGAGCTGGGAAGACAGCCAGGGAAGCGCCCGCAATCAGCAGAAAAAGCCCGATGGAGCGTCGCGTTGGAGTCATGGTGTACCGGGCCATGAAACCGCGAACCCCTGATGGGGTCCCCGGCCTGCAGAGCCCTACACCATATTAGACGAGCCTCGGGTCAGAAAGTCACTCCTGGCCGCGCCTTCCGTTTGCGCAGGATTTCGCGCCTATTCCTGAAGAAGTGCCTTACGGCTCAGCCGGATCTTCCCGGTCGGATCGATGTTGATCACCTTCACCATGATCTGCTGGCCTTCCTTCAGCTCGTCCCGCACGTCCTTCACCCGATGGTTGGCGATTTCCGAGACGTGGAGGAGGCCGTCAGTGCCCGCCATGATCTCGACGAAGGCGCCGAAGTCGGTGATGCGCTGCACCTTCCCCATGTAGGTCTTGTTCAGCTCCGGCGTCGCTGTCAGCTCCTGGATGATGGAGATGGCCTTTTGAGCCGAGCTCTCGTCGGCCGACGCCACGTTCACCCGGCCGTCGTCCTCGACGTCGATCTTCACGCCGGTTCTGTCGATGATGCTGCGAATCATCTTGCCGCCCGGGCCGATGACGTCGCGGATCTTGTCCACCGGAATCTTGATGGTGATGATGCGCGGCGCGAACGCCGACATCGTCTTGCGTGTCTCCGACAGCGCCTTGGCCATCTCCTCGAGGATGAAGAGGCGGCCGGCGCGGGCCTGATCGAGCGCCTTGCTCATGATCTCCGACGTGATGCCGGTGACCTTGATGTCCATCTGCAGGGCGGTCACGCCCCTGGCCGTGCCAGCGACCTTGAAGTCCATGTCGCCGTAGTGGTCCTCGGCGCCGGCGATGTCCGAGAGCACGGCCCACTTGCCGCTCTTCTCGTCCATGATCAGCCCCATCGCGATGCCGGCGACGGGCGAGGTGATAGGCACGCCGGCATCCATCATCGCCAGCGATCCGCCGCACACCGATGCCATCGACGACGAGCCGTTCGACTCGAGGATGTCCGATACCAGACGGATGGTGTAGGCGAAGCGGTCCTCGCCGGGGACCACGGCGGTCAGTGCGCGCTCGGCGAGCGCCCCGTGTCCGACTTCGCGGCGGCCCGGTCCGCGCAGGAACTGCACTTCGCCCACCGAGAACGGCGGGAAGTTGTAGTGCAGCATGAAGCGCTTGTAGAACTCGCCGCTCACGTGCTCGATCTTCTGCTCGTCGTCGGCGGTGCCGAGCGTGCAGGTGACGAGCGCCTGCGTCTCGCCGCGCGTGAAGACCACCGACCCGTGTGTACGCGGCAGGACGCCGGTCTCGATCCAGATCGGGCGAACCTCGTCGAACTTGCGGCCGTCGAGCCGCACGCCTCGCTCGAGCACCTCCTCGCGCAGCACCTTTTCCTTGAGATCGTGGAAGATGCTTTTCGCCTCGAGCTTGCGCTGTGCCTCGGCGTCCGGCATCGACGCGATCAGCTCCTCGAGCACGTTGTCGACCGTCGAATAGCTCGTCAGCTTCTCGCGAATCCGCATCGCTTCGCTGAGCGGCAGATAGACTTTCTCCTCGACCTCACGGTAGAACTCGTGGCCGATTTCCTTCTTCTGCACGGTCAGCTTCTTCTTGCCGGCGGAGGCGGCGAGCTCTTCGATGCCGGACACGATCTGCTTGATCGCGGCGTGCGCCGCTTCGAGCGCGGCCACCACCTCCGCCTCGGTGACTTCCCTGGCGCCGGCCTCCACCATGACGATGCCGTCGCGGCTGCCGGCGACGACGAGATCGAGACTGCTTCGCTTGCGCTCGTCGTAGGTCGGGTTGATGACGAAGACGCCGTCGATCAGGCCGACGCGGACGCCGGCGATCGTCTTTTCAAACGGAATCTCGGACAGGGCCAGCGCGGCAGAGGCGCCGGTGATGGCGAGCACGTCGGCGTCGTTGTCGGTGTCGGCCGACATCAGCAGCGCGATGATCTGCGTTTCGTAGCGCCAACCCGACGAGAAGAGCGGCCGGATCGGGCGATCGATCAGCCGGCTGGTCAGCACTTCCTTTTCCGAAGGCTTGCCCTCGCGCTTGAAGAATCCGCCGGGAATGCGGCCGGACGCGTAGGTGTACTCGCGGTAGTCGACCGTGAGCGGCAGGAAGTCGATACCTTCCCGTGCCGACGCCGCGTGGCAGGCGGTGACGAGCACCACCGTGTCGCCGGAGCGAACGAAGACCGAGCCGTCGGCCTGCTTGGCGAGCTTGCCCGTTTCGAGCGATATGGTGCGCGATCCAATCCGGATGTCGCGCTTCTGCAAATTGACGTTGTGCATGTGAAGAACCGTGTCGGAACAGGGACGCCGCCCGCGATCGCCAGACCGGCGGGCGCGGCGGCCCGGGTTACTTACGGATGCCGAGCCGGCGGATCAGCTCCGCGTAGCGTTCGGAGTCTTTGCTCTTGAGGTAGTCGAGCAGCCGCCGGCGCTGGCCGACGAGTTTCAGGAGTCCACGCCGGGAATGATGGTCTTTCGCGTGAACCTTGAAGTGCTCCGTGAGGTAGCTGATGCGCTCGCTGAGGAGCGCCACCTGAACTTCCGGTGACCCGGTATCGCTGTCGTGTGTCTTGTACGTCCCGATGATTCCGGTCTTGCGATCCTTGCTCAACGCCACTGCTCGATCCTCCACGAGCGGCGCAGACCTTACGCCGACGGTCAGGGGTTCCTGGGACCGCCGCGTACACCGTGCCGCCGTACTGTAGCTAACTCGCCTATCTAAAGAGACTTACTATCTTAAATCAGGACGACGGAAGGATGCAAAACGTTCTGCCGCTTCACCGCGAGCGCCAGCAGCGTCCCTGATTCGTCCAGCAGCCGGACCCACATCGCATCCTTCTCACCGGGCTGCCCGGATCCGGCCGGCGCCGCTGGCGGCTCGCCCAGGCGATGTTCAGTGAGGAGCTCGCGCCCGTGCGCGATCCGCCGGCGGCCGTCCCCGGTCACGAGCACGAAGGGCATGCCGGTCAGCAGGTCCGCCATCGGGATCAGCGCCCTGCGTGCCGCCTGTCCCGTCTCTTCCTGCACGGCCGAGATCGGAACAGCCTGTTTCAGGGAGAACTCGCCGCTGCGCGTACGTCGCAGCGAGGCGAGACACGCTCCTGTTCCGACCAGCTCGCCGAGCGTTCTGGCGAACGCGCGAACGTAGAAGCCAGCCGAACAGGTCAGTTCGAACGTACCGGTGTCAGCGTCGAGCGCCGTCAATTCGGCGCGCGACACCTGCACCGGCACCGCGGTCAGCGTCGTCGGCTGCTGCCGGCGGGCGAGTGCGTACGCGCGCTGGCCGGCGACTTTCTTTGCCGAGAAGGCAGGCGGCTCCTGCAGGTACTCGCCGCGCAGCGACACCAGCGCGGCCTCGATCTCGCCGGCCGTCGGGCAGCGCCCCGACTTGGTGACCTCGCGGCCGGTGATATCGCACGAGTCGGTGCTGAGACCGAAGCGCACGAGCGCAACGTAGTCCTTGGTGGACGCGGTGAGGAAGCGCGCGAGGCGCGTGGCGCGTCCGCACACGAGCGGCAGCACGCCCGTTGCCATCGGGTCGAGCGTTCCGGTGTGGCCGATGCGACCTTCGCCGAGACAGCGGCGCGACACGGCCACCACGTCGTGCGATGTGAGACCGGCGGGCTTGTCGATCACGATCACGCCGTCCATAGATCGTTCGGGTCGTTCGGATCGTCCGGATCGTTCCGCCTGCTAATCGTGAGCCCGCTCGATCGCTTCAGTGAGCTTCTTGGTGAACAGCGAGCTGAGCGCTTCAAGCGAGCCGCGGGCGCTGCACCCCGAAGCGTTCTTGTGTCCGCCGCCGCCGAACTCCTTGGCGACTGCGTTCACGTCGACGTTCCCCTTGGACCGCATGCTCACCCGCCAGTCGTCCGGACCGTTCTCCTTGAAGAACACGACCGCGAGGATCTCTTTCACCGTCAGCGGCAGGTTGATCAGCCCTTCGGTGTCCTCATAGGTGCCGCCGCACTCCTGCGCCAGCCGCTGATCGACCGAGACCATCGCGATGCGTCCGGTCGAGTCGAGCTGCATCCGGCTCAGCACGGCGCCGAACAGTTTGAGCCGCCCGAGATTGTTGCTGTCGAAGATGCTGCGCGCCACGTTCGGCGGCCGCACCCCGGTCTCGACGCACTGCCGGCAGATATCGAACGTCCTCGGCGAAATGTTCGAGTAGTGAAACGAGCCGGTATCCGTGAGGATCGCGACGTATACGTGGATCGCGATCTCGTAGCTCAGCGTGACGCCGAGCTCGCGAATCAGGTCGAACACCATCTCGCCGCAGGCGGCGGCCGACAGATCGAACCAGTTCAGCGCGCCGTAGGTCGTGTTGCCGGGGTGGTGATCGATGTTGATGACGTAGCCGCGCTCGAGACCGTCCACACCGGTCCGCTTCAGATCGCCGCACTCCATCACGATCACGGCATCGCCTGGATCGTCGATTCGTTCGACGATCTCGATCTCGGCCACACCGGGAAACGTCAGCATCGGCGCCGGCGGACGGTCGCGTGCAACGGCTCGCACCTGCTTGCCGAGCCGGCGCAGCGCGAAGGCCATGGCCAGCTGCGAGCCGATGGCATCACCGTCGGGGCGCACGTGCGAGACGACGACGAAGCGCTCCCGTGCGCGGATGGCGTCGGCAATCTGTGCGGGTGTCGTCTCAGTCGCGGTCGTGGACATGGGATGAGTGCGGACGCCGCAGGTCGCCGTCGTCGTCGTGGCCGGCCGTCGGCGTTTCGCCGTCTGCGGCGGCGGAGGCGCGCTTCGCCTCCTCCTCGTGCAGGTCGCGCAGGATCTGCTCGATGCGGTCCTGGTTGGCGATCGATTCGTCGAACTTGAACTCGAGCTCCGGCACGCGGCGAAGCTGCAGGCGCCCGCCGAGGTGGCGCCTGAAAAACGGGGTCGCGCGGTCGAGCGCCCGCGCCGTATCGCGAAGCGCGCGCTCGTCGCCCATCGACGTGTAGAACACCCGCGCGAGCTGCAGGTCGGGCGACACCTTGACGCGCGTCAGGGTGATGAAGCCGATGCCGGGATCGTGCACGGCGCCGCGCGTCAGCAGGTCGCTGAGCTCCTGGCGGATGAGGTCGCCCACTCGATCGGGTCGGTGTCCCTGGGCCATTGGTGGCTTCTACAGCATCCTTCCTTCTGACGTCCCGATTCTGAAGACTCAGGTCAGAAACTCGATCTCGGTCCTGGTGATCAGTCCCGGCTCGACGCGATCGATTTCGTCGGCCGCCGCCGCCAGCATCTGCTCCACGTGCTCGGTAGTGGTCGAGATGGCCACGACGCCGAGGCCGGCCCGCTGCCAGAGCTCCTGGTGCTCGACTTCGGCGGTGGCGACGTTGAATTTCTGCAAGCGATCCTTGACGCGCCGCAGAACCATCCGCTTGTCCTTCAGCGACTGGGCGTACGGAATGTGGAGCTCGACGCGCAGCACGGCGATCACCATTGTTCGGACTCGTCAGTCGATGGCGATCGTGGCTCGGTGGTTTACGCCATGACCGGCACGCGCTCGACGCTGAAGACCTCGATGACGTCGCCGTCCTTGATGTCGTTGAACCTCTCGAGGCTGATGCCGCACTCGAACCCGGCCTTGACCTCGCTCACGTCATCCTTGAACCGGCGCAGCGACGCAATCTTGCCTTCGAAGACGACCACATTGTCCCTGAGCAGCCGTGCCTGCGTCTCGCCGGCGCGCGTGATCCGCCCCTCGACGACCATGCACCCGGCGACCGACCCGACCTTCGGCACGCGGAAGACTTCGCGAACTTCCGCCGTGCCGATTCGGACTTCCTTGAAGGTCGGCTCGAGCAGCCCCGCCATGCCCTTCTTGATCTCCTCGGTCACGTTGTAGATGACCGAGTGCAGGCGGACGTCGACTTCTTCGCGCTCGGCGGTATCCTGCGCGTTTCGATCGGGGCGCACGTTGAACCCGATGATGATCGCGTTCGAGGCCGAGGCGAGGAGCACGTCGGACTCGTTGATCGCGCCGACGCCGGACCGGATGATCCGGATCTTGACCCGCTCGTCGGAGAGCTTGGTGAGCGTATCGGCGAGCACCTCGGCCGACCCCTGCACGTCGGCCTTGACGATGATCGGCAGCTCCTTCATGCCGCCCTCGGCGATCTGCTCCTTCAGCGATTCGAGCGTCAGGCGGCCGCCTTTGGCGCCAAGCGCGCGCTCCTTCGCCTGCGCCTGACGGAACGTGGCAATCTGCCGCGCCTTGGCCGCATCGGCGACGGTCTGGAACGGGTCGCCCGGTTGCGGCAGGCTCGTCAGTCCGAGCACCTCGACCGGCGTCGCCGGCGCCGCCGACTTCACAGGCCGGCCGCGATCGTCGATCAGATTGCGCACGCGGCCGACGACCGGCCCGGCGATGAAGTTGTCGCCAACGTTCAAGGTACCGTCCTGCACGAGGACGGTTGCCACCGGACCGCGTCCGCGATCGAGCTTGGCTTCGAGGACCGTGCCGGATGCCGAACGTTTCGGGTTCGCCTTGAGCTCGAGGATGTCGGTGGACAACAGGATCATCTCGAGCAGCTGGTCGAGGTTCTGGCGCTTCTTCGCCGACACCGGAACCATCACGGTCTGTCCGCCCCAGTCCTCGGGAACCAGGTTGAGCTCGGCCAGCTCCCGCTTGACGTTGTCGGCATTCGCCCCGGCCTTGTCGATCTTGTTGATGGCCACGACGATCGGCACATTGGCGGCCCTGGCGTGGTCGATGGCTTCCCGCGTCTGCGGCATCACCCCGTCATCGGCAGCGACGACGAGAACGACGACGTCGGTGACCTTGGCGCCGCGCGCACGCATGAGCGTGAACGCCTCGTGGCCGGGCGTATCGAGGAAGACGACGCTGCGGCCGTCGCCGACGTCCACGTGGTAAGCGCCGATGTGCTGCGTGATGCCGCCGGCTTCGCGCTCGGCGACCTTGGTCTCCCGGATCGCATCGAGGAGCGACGTCTTGCCGTGATCGACGTGCCCCATGACGGTGACGACGGGCGCGCGCGCGATGAGATCTTCCGGCCGCGACTCCTCGCCCTCGGCTGAGACCAGCTCCTCTTCGAAGCTGCGCATCTCGACTTCGGCGCCGAACTCCTTGGCAATGTCCTTGGCCACCTCGATGTCGAGCGTGCTGTTGATGGTCATCATCATGCGCTTCATCAACAGCTTGGCGAGCACGTCCTTGACGCGGACGTCGAGCTTGTCAGCCAGGTCCTTGACCGTCATTCCCTCGGCGAGCGTGATGGTCCGCGTGATCGGCGGCGGCGCCGCCGGGGCCGAGGGCATCATCGGTGCCGACGGGCGTTCGCGACGTGATTGAACGGGGCGCTGACCAGGCCGCTGCTGGCCGAACGGGGGACGCGACGGCTGGCCGAAAGGCGGACGCGCCGGCGGCTGGCCCGGCATGCCCGGTCTCGCCTGTTGCGATGGCTGCTGGCGGACCGGCTGTGACGGAAGCGGCCGTGGTCCACCCAGCATGCTCGCCGGCGGCGACGGGCGTGCAGCGGCAGGGTAGCCCGGCCTCGGAGGCGCCTGGCTGCCTGGACGCGCACTGCCGGCTGGCGGCCGTGCGGTCGACGCAGGAGCGCCAGGCTTGGCAGCGGCCGGAGCCGGCGGCTGCACGATGCGCGGCTGGCTGACCTGCGGCCGTTTCGCAGGGGTCAGCGGACGCACCGGTTGCGGCGTCTGGCCCGGTTCTTCGATCCGCAGGCGCAGGGTCGGCGGCACGAATCGGCCAGCCGGTCCGGGAGCGGATGGGGCCGCCTCGGAGGCCTCGGACGCCATCGCGGCGATCTGAACTTCTTCCGCCGGTGGCGGCGCGGGCACTGCCGGCGGTGCAACAGCCTCGACCGGCTCCGGTGCCGCAGCGGCAACGGGAGCAGCGGGAGCGATCGTCGGCGGTTCTTCGACGACGGCCTCGACCGGTGGAGCTGCTGGCGGGGCAGCGTGCACCGGCGATGTCGCAGCGGCAGGCGCAGCCGGCGGCGCCGCCTCGGCGGCGGGTGCCGCCGGCGGTGCCTCGTCGGCGTGGACGATCGGCTTGATGGTCTTGACGAGCCGCGGCGGCCCGAGCACCGGCGCCGCCGGCTTCGGTGGCTCCGGTCGCTTCGGCAGCGCCGCCTTCTTGCCGCCCTTGGCCGGCGCCGGATGTTCGGCAAACATGTCCCCGCCGGGCAGGGAGATATTCCGCTGTCGCGCCACGCGCTCGACGAACGAGCGGGCGACGACTTCCTCGATGGTGCTCGATGCGCTCTTCAACTCGATCCCGTGGTCGCGCTTGAGCAGCGCGAGCACTTCCTGGCTCGTGGTGTCGAGCAGCTCCGCGACCTTGTAAATGCGGACCGTTGCCAAATCTCGCTCCTACGCGTTGTTCTTCCCGAGCGCGTCCGCGCCGTCTTCAGCGGCGCCGCCAGCGTCCTCGCCGTCTTCAGCGGCGCCGCCAGCTTCCTCGCCGCCCGCGTCCGCCGCTTCGACAGGCGCGTCCGCCGCTTCGACAGGTTCGGGCTCTCCGGCGCCTTCGCTCGCCAGGGCCTCCTCCTGCGTCTGACCCTCTGCGCCGATCTCCAGCGCTCCGAATTGCGCTTCGACCTCGCGCCGCTTCTCTTCTTCGCTCTTGATGTCGATGCGCCAGCCGGTGAGCTTTGCCGCCAGACGCACGTTCTGCCCCTTCTTGCCGATGGCCAGCGAGAGCTGCTTGTCCTCGACCACGACCTCCATGACGTGGTCTTTCTCATCGACGATCGACACGCGCTGGACCTTGGCCGGGCTGAGCGCGTTGGTGACGAACAGAATCGGGTCGTCCGACCATTCGACGATGTCGATCTTTTCGCCGCGCAGCTCGCGGATGATCGCCTGCACGCGCGTCCCCTTCATGCCGACGCAGGCACCGACTGGATCCACGTCGCGCTCACGCGAGTACACGGCGACCTTGGCGCGATCGCCCGCTTCGCGCACGGCGCCGCGGATCATCACGGTGCCGTCGTAGATCTCCGGAACCTCCTGCTCGAAGAGTTTGATCAGCAGCGCCGGATCGGTGCGCGAGAGCACGATCTGCGGCCCTTTGGCGCCGCGGTTCACGCCCTTGATGACGGCGCGGATACGCTCGCCAGGCGTGTAGCTCTCGGCCCGCGACTGCTCCTTGCGCGGCAGCACCGCCTCCACGCGGCCGATCTCGACGATCAGGTCGCCGCTCTCGAAGCGCTTGACGGTGCTGTTGATGACCTCGCCGATGCGCTGGTTGTATTCGGCGAAGATGTTCTCGCGTTCCGCCTCGCGCACCTTCTGGAAGATCACCTGCTTGGCGGTCTGTGCGGCGATCCGCCCGAGCACATCGGTCCGCTTCGGAAACTCGATCTCCATGTCGACTTCCGCTTCGTCGCCATAGAGCTCCTGCGCTTCCTTGAGCGAGATCTCGGTGGCGTCGTTGGTCACGTCCGACACGATGTGCTTGATGGCGAAGAGGTCGACCTGGCCGGTCTCCTGGTTGAAGCGGGTCTTCAGGTTCTCGTTCGTCTTGTAGTACTTGCGCGACGCGGTCAGCACCGCATCCTCGATGGCCGTGATGATCGTCTCGGGCTCGATGCCTTTTTCCTTGGCGAGCGATTCGATCGTCTGCATCAACGGGTTCTGCATGGTTCGTTCTCAACAACCTCTTCAGCGGGCCGGACCCTGCGCCGCCTCGGTCAAAACTCGACTGCGAGGCGGCCGCGGCTGATCAGCCGCAGCGGCAGCCGGTGCAGTCGGCCGTTCGGCGCCTCGAGTATCACGTGCTCATCCGCGACACCGCGAAGCCGTCCTTCGAACGCTTTCTGATTGTCGACGGCTTCACGAACCACGATCTTCGCGAGACGCCCCTCGAACCGCCTGTAGTCGTCGACGCCGCGCAGCGGCCGGTCGAGACCTGGAGACGACACCTCAAGGGTGTAGGCGAAGGGCAGCGGATCCTCGACGTCGAGAATCGTGCTCATCTCGCGATTCACCTGCTCGCAGTCTTCTATGCTGACACTCTCCTCCGGCGTCGCCGCCGGGCCGGGCCGATCGATGAACACGCGAACCACATGGCCAGACGACTCGCGGCGGCTCTGGACGTCCCATACCTCCAGGCCGCGGTCCCGGGCAACCCGTTCGGCAATCGTCCGGATCTGTTCCAGCGGCTGCATCGACGTGGTGGTCCGGCTGCCACCTTCACCTGTTCGAGCTCCCGCGTGTTTCGATTTCGCGGGGTCTCGCAGGGTCCGTCGTCAGCCGGACCGCGCGGTCCGCCTGAAAGCGGACTCGACGGCCCCGCTACGCGGGCGGACACTACGGCCCCAAACAAAAAAAGTGGGCACAAGCCCACCTGGAGTCCAACTCCGTGAAGGTGACCGTCAAGTGTATCACGCAGGACCGTGAGTCTCCAGTGGCCGTGCCAGCAGGTCGTAGCCGCTCACGCCAACGATTTCAGCGGTAATCAGCGCACCCGTGCCTATGGCGGAGGGGTCGGTCTCGGTGAGGTAGACGCAGGAATCGATGTCGGGAGCCTGGCTCGCCATCCGCCCGCGAAGGACGAGCTCGTGCTCGCTCGACGGCCCGTCCACCATGAGCTGAACATGATCGCCGACCCTTGACCGGAGCGCTTTCGTGACGAGGCGACGCTGCAAGCTCATGAGCGCCGACCGGCGCGCGCGCTTGGTCGCAGCCGCGACATCATCGGTCAGCAGGTAGCCGGAGGTGCCTTCTTCATGGGAGTAGGTGAAGACACCGACGTGGTCGAAGCCTGTCGCGGCGACGAAACTCTGCAGCTCGGCGAAATTCGCTTCCGTCTCGCCTGGATAGCCGACGATGAACGTCGTGCGGAGCGTCACCTCTGGCAGGCGGCGGCGGATGCGGTCGAGCAGACGCTCGTAGCTCGCCCGCGTACCCGGCCGCTTCATTCGCTTGAGCACCACGTCGGCCGCATGCTGAAGCGGCAGGTCGATGTAGTTGCAGACCTTCTCGCAGTCAGCCATGGCGTCGAGCACGTCGTCGCCGATTGTGGTCGGGTAGAGGTAGAGCATGCGGATCCACCGCAGCCCCTCCACGTCGTTCAGACGGCGGAGCAGGCGTGCCAAGGCTCCGCGTTCGCCACGATCGACCCCGAAGAAGCTCGTGTCCTGCGAGATGAGCAACAGCTCGCGCGTTCCGTTTGCAGCCAGCGTGCGTGCCTCGGCCACGACCGATTCGATCGAACGGCTGCGGTACGCGCCGCGGAGCGTGGGGATGATGCAGAAGGCGCATTTGTAGTCGCAGCCTTCGGCGATCTTCACGTAGGCGTAGTGACGCGGCGTGGCGAGGAGCCGTGGTGTACTGGCGTCGTACAGATAGGTTGGTCGGGATCCGGGGCTCGGGATCCGGGGCTCGGGGCTCGGGACTCGGGGTCCGGGGCTCGGGATCCGGGGCTCGGGACCCGGGGCTCGGGATCCGGGACTCGGGATCCGGGGCTCGGGGCTCGGGGCTCGGGATCCGGGACTCGGGATCCGGGGCTCGGGGCTCGGGGCTCGGGATCCGGGGCTCGGGATCCGGGGCTCGGGACCCGGGGCTCGGGATCCGGGACTCGGGGTCCGGGGCTCGGGACTCGGGGCTCGGGATCCGGAGACGCGTTCCAGATTCAACGGCTGCCCATCTGCCCGGAGCAGCGGCAGGAAACGTGTCTCTGCAGCGCCGGGCTTCAGCTCGGCGCGCCCCGAGTCCCGGGCCCCGAGCCCCGGATCCCGAGCCCCGATCGCACCAACAATCTGCTCGACTTCTCCCGTCCCGAGCAACGCGTCGATCTCGGGAATCTGCTCCCGCAGCTCGTCCCGGTACCGCTCCGCCAGGCAGCCGGTCACCACGAGCCGCCGGCACCGGCCGTCTTTCTTGTGCTCGGCCATCTCGAGGATCGTGTCGACCGACTCCTGCTTCGCCTTGTCAATGAAGGCGCACGTGTTCACCACGAGGACGTCCGCGTCGGCGGCGTCGCGCGTCAGCTCGTGGCCCGCGTTCTGCGCGAGGCCGAGCATCACCTCCGAGTCGACGAGGTTCTTGGGACAGCCGAGGGAGATGAGGCCGATTTTCATGCGCGAACTGTCAGGAGCCGGGACTCGGGGCTCGGGATCCGGGGCTCGGGGTTCGGGTTCGGGGTTCGGGACTCGAGCCGCAAGAGATCACAATAGCAGACTGCTGACGGGAATCTCGTGAGAAGGCGTGTAGCGTAAGGGCCTTCGAGTCGCGATGGCTCATCGCCGAGCCCCGGATCCCGAGCCCCGGATCCCGAGCCCCGAGTCCCGAGCTCCGGATCCCGAGCCCCGAGTCCCGAGCCCCGAGCCCCGGATCCCGAGTCACGGATACAGCCGATACAACATCCTCGGATAGGGAATCGTCTCCCTTACGTGCTCCAGCTTGCACAACCAGGCGACGCAGCGTTCGACGCCCATGCCGAACCCGCCGTGCGGCACTGTTCCATACCGGCGCAAATCGAGATACCACTCGAACGCCGATTCGGGGAGATCGTGCTCGCGGATCCGCTGCTGGAGCAGGTCCAAATCGTCGAGGCGCTGCCCGCCGCCGACGATCTCGCCGTATCCCTCTGGCGCCAGCACGTCGACGCAGAGCGCCTTGTCGGGCTGCTCGGGATCGGGCTTCATGTAAAACGCTTTCACGCTGGCGGGGTAGTGAGTGACGCACACCGGCCGGTCGAACGATTCCGACAGGACAGTCTCGTCGGTGCCGCCGAGATCGGTGCCGTACTCGAAGGGCAGCCCCTTCTCCTTCAGCAGCTTCGCCGCTTCGTCGTAGCGGATGCGCGGAAACGGTGCGGTCACCTTCTCGAGCGGCGCCGTGTCGCGCCCGAGCAGCTGCAGCTCCGCCTTCCGCTTGTCGAGCACGCGGCCAACGACCGACGTGATCAGCCCCTCGGCGAGCTCGATCACGTCGTTCAGATCGGCGTAGGCCATCTCCGGCTCGACCATCCAGAACTCCGTGAGATGCCGTCGCGTCTTCGACTTCTCGGCGCGGAACGTCGGACCGAAGCAGTACACCTTGCCGAGCGCCATGGCGTTGGCTTCGTTGTACAGCTGGCCGCTCTGCGTCAGGAACGCCGTGGTGTCGTCGAAGTACTGCACCGGAAACAGCGTGGTCGTGCCTTCGCACGCCGCCGGAGTGAAGATTGGCGTATCGCAGAGGATGAAGCCACGGTCGTTGAAGAAGTCGCGGATGGCGTTCACCACCTCGTGGCGCACGCGCAGGATCGCCGCCTGACGTTCGGTGCGAATCCAGAGATGCCGGCGATCCATCAGGTAGTCGACGCCGTGCTCCTTCGGTGTGATGGGGAAGTCGTGCGACTGACCGTGCACCTCGATGCTCTGCACGTCGAGCTCGAAGCCGCCACGGGCGCGCCCGTCGGCGCGCACCGTTCCGGTCACCGACAGCGACGTCTCCTGCGCCAGGTGATCGGCCCGCTGGAAGGCCTCCTCGCCGACCGCCGCCTTCGACATGACGGCCTGGACGAAGCCGCTGCCGTCGCGGAGGATGAGGAAGTGAATCTTGCCGCTCGACCGGCGGTTGTGCAGCCAGCCGTCGATGGTGATCTGCTGGCCCTCGTGCTGGGCGATATCCCGAATCAGCGCGCGCATCGCTGGAAGAGTGCGCCAGCCGCGAGCGGCCGCCGCGTGTCTCCTATTCTCCTGGAAACGAGACCGGGTGGATGAGGGACTTCTCGATCCGTGCCCGCGCGTTCGCGATGCGAGCAAGCGTGTCGACCGGGTCGCCCGCCGCTCCAACCTCGAACATCAACGTACCGTCGTAGCCAATCTTCTGCGTCTCCATCATCGCGGCATCCCAGTCGATGCCGCCGCTGAACGGGACCAGATGATCGTCGCGGCGTCCATGATTGTCGTGCACGTGCGTCGTCCACAGGTGTCCCGATACCGTTTCAATCGCGTCAGCGACCTCGCCCATCAGATGGGCGTGGCCGTAGTCGAGACAGACGCCGACGTCGAGGCCGTCGAGCCGATCTTCGATGAGCTCGGCGAGAGCCGCCGGAGTCGAGAGCTCATTCGGGATGACCTCGAGGGCGAGACGCACACCCACCTGGGCCGCCAGCGCCGCGACTTCTTCAATCGTTCGCCGCGCGGCATCCGGGTGATTGTCGTCGGCGGTCGCCTCGCTCATCGGATTGCCGACGTGCATGACCAGGTAACGGAAGGGCAGCTGATTCGCGATGGCGAGCGCTGCCTGCGCTTCGGCGACCGCTGCCTGCCGCCGCGGCTCGCTGGCCGAGGCGTTCGAGAATGGGCCGACCCACCGGCCCTGGCGCAGCGACTCGAACGCAGGCGCGTGTACCGAATGCAGCTCGAGCCGTGTGTCGGAGAGCCATTCCGCCAGCTCGGACACCGCGTCGGCGCTGTGATAGTCGAAATGCGACCGCGTGGCGAAGACCTCAACGGCTTCGAAACCGTGGCCCGCGATGTGGACCAGGTGATCGCGGAGCAGGCGCTGCTCGTGGAACAGGTGCGTGGACACTCCGAATCGATGCTCAGTCACGGAGAAGGATCCCGTGGTCGGCTGCTGAAGGGCACGACCGGATTCCCCATCTTACACAGGATTGGCGCAGCCGGTCAGGGGAGTTAACGGAGGGGAGTTAACGGAGGGGAGTTGACGGAGATCACGGAGAAACGGTTTCACACGGAGCAACGGAGGAACGGAGGACGAACGGAGAGAGGCGCTTCGTGCAGCTGGCAACGGTGGGCCGCCGGCCTTGCGGCCGGCGTCAGGGAACGAGGAACACGCAGATCACAAACACGCCCTCGATCCCCCAGCGTGCTTGTGATCTGCGTGTTCCTCGTTCCCTGCCGCGCGTAGCGCGGGCCCACCTCGAAGTCCAACCCTGAGACGCGTACCAACCACTTGTCAGCCTCCGTTCGTCCTCCGTTTCCCCGTTTCTCCGTGTGTACGTCCTCCGTTGCCTCCGTCACCTCCGTTGCCTCGCTTATTGCAATTCCTCGAGATGCGCCGCGAGCAGCGTCCGCAGCCGTGCGAATCGCGGGTAGCGTTCGAGGTTGGCGCGCACGTAGCTGAGCGTTCGCGGAATGTACTGGATGTAGACGGTATTCACTCGTGTGGTCGTCTGATAGCCAAACGTGCCGAGCGCCTTGATATTGCGCTGCAGCGACATGAGGTCGAACCGCCGGCGGAACTCGCGGCCGTCGGACGCAGATGCGGCGCCCCTCGACCCGCGCAGCGCCAGGAAGAATGCGATGAGCTCGTCCACCTGCGCTTCGGTGAAATCCACGTACGAGTCGCGCAGCAGCGACGCGAGGTCGTAGGTGTCCGGCCCCATCCTCGCGTCCTGAAAGTCGATGATGTGCAGCTGGCCGTCGTGGAGCATCAGGTTGCGGCTGTGATAGTCGCGGTGACAGAGCACCCGCGGTTCCGCTGCCAGCTCGCCGACGATCACGGCGTACTCGGCGGCGAGCGCCTCGCGTTCCGCGGCGGTGAGCGAGGCTCCGCGGTACGCCTCGAGGAAATGTTTCGTGAAGAACTGCAGCTCCCACGTCAGCTTCTCTTCGTCGAATGCGATGCCGTAAGGCACGTAGTCCGGCGACGCGAGCTCGGCCCCGCGACGCTGCAGCGTGTCGATGAGCGCAACCGCCTGACGGTAGAGCGCCGCGTGTTCGGCTCTGGTCGCCGTGCCCAGATGCGCCTGCAGCGTGACGTCGCCGAGATCCTGCAGGGCGATGATCCCGAGAGCATCGGAGTATCCGATGACGCGCGGGGCAGGCACCGGCATCGCCGCCAGTAGACGGGCCACATTCACGAAGGGCAGGCGCTCGAACTCGATCGGCCCCGGGTGCACCGCCAGGACCTGCGTCGCGTCGCCACGCACCAGGATGCGGTAGTACCGGCGATCCGAGGCGTCGCCGGTCAGCGGCACCACCGTCACGCCGCGGGAGGCGATGCCCGTTTCCTCGAGAAAGCGACTGATACGTTCGCGCAGGTCGTCCGGCGCGCGGCGGTTCATGTCGGTCATTCGGATCAGCCCGTTGTCAAAACCACTTGACGGGCTGTGAGGTCACCGAGACAAACCACAGAGGCGTTGAGGGCACAGAGCTTTATCGGGTTTTCTCTGTGTCCTCTGTGCCTCTGTGGCCAGTTCTCAGTGCCTCACAGCCCGATACGATTTCACCACGGCCTTTAGACCGAAGCTCAGTTGTGCTGAGGAGCTCCGTGAGCTCGCTGATCCCCAGAGCCTTCTCGCGCGGCCAGGCGCCGCTGGTCGGCCACCTCCACAGGGGTTCGCATCCTCAACACAACTGAGCTTCGGTCTAAAGTGACGCCACGGCCAGCCCTTCGATGTCGCGTTCGCCAGGCGCCAGATCCCCTCTGGCGACTCTCAGGCTCACCCCGTGCCACGACGTGTCAGCCGGCACCCGCACGCCGTCGGTGACAACGCACTCTCTCAGCATCGCTCCAGCTTCCACGTCGACATCGTCCCACAGGATCGAGCGTTCCACCCGCGCCGACGGATCGACGTGCGTCCGCGTTCCGGCCGTGGCAGCGTGGTCGCGAGCGGCGAGCAGCAGCGACGTGTCCAGGTAATCGGCAGGTGTGCCGATATCGAAGAATTCAGCCTTGCAGCGGAACGCGCGCAGCGATCCTCGCTTCTCGCCGATCAGTGCCGGATAGAGCGTCAACACCGACTCGTAGGGCACGTTATCAGGAACCGACGCGAACGCCGCAGCCTCGGCGACCTGCACGCCGACGACGTGCCACGAGGGCTGAGGCGATCCCCGCCGGACGAATCCGGTGATGATGCCGTCGTCCTCGACGAGCGCGCCGCCGTACTTGAGCGGCTCGGTGTTCGGCACCACCGCCATCGTCACCAGGGTGCCACTGTTGCGATGCGCCGCGACGAGGGCGTGCAGGTCCACGTCCGTCAGCGTGTCGCCGTTGACGAGGAGAAAGGTCGAGTGAGTGCCGGATGACGTCTCGCGCAGGAGAGGGAGCGCTTTCCGCGGCCCGCCTGCCGATCCGAGCACCGGGTTCTCCCACGAATAGCGCACATGCACGCCCAGGTCGCGACCATCGCCGAGAAGGCCGGTGATGGTGGCCGGCAGGTGATGCAGGTTCAGGACCGCGTCGGTGACGCCCGCCGCCGCCAGTTGCCGCAGGATTCGCCGCACGAGCGGCTCGCCCGCGACCGGCAGCGCCGCCTTGGCGCGTACCAGCGACAACGGCCGCAGACGCGTCGCGAGGCCCGCGGTCAGCACGAGCGCAGGAATCATGAATCGGCAAATACCATGTCGTCGCGCAGCCCGAGCTCTCCGCGCCTGGCGAGAAACAGGCTTCGGTAGGACTGGAGGATGAAGTCGTCGGTCCTGCGGCCGAGGCCCTTGGCGGCGGACAGGATTCCGGCTTCGTCTCCCTCGAGCTCCACGAAGGTGCCGACAGGGGTTTCGTCGATGGCGACGATGACCGAGCCGAGCGAGTACTCCTCCCGGTACTTCTCGTAAACGAACCAGCGGTGGTAGCCGAGCGCGGCAAGCAGCCGCACCAGAGCGTCGCCGTCATCGACGGCTGTTTCGAACTCCTCGCGCAGCTTCATTGCCGCCGGCTGGATCGGACCCTTGAAGGTCAGCACGCGGCGCCCGGCGTCGTCGCGGACGCGGAGCGCGCAGCCGCGCTCGCGCAGCGACTGTTCCGCGGTGTCGAACAGGGTGTCGCGCTGGAGTCGTCGGGGGCGCAGGAGGGAGGCGCCGGCGGCAGCCACTGCCGTCCGCGCCTCGTGGATGGATGTGTATGCGAGCTTGACCTCACGCTCGAGCATCAGCAGGCGCAACGGGCGGCGGCCTACTCCTTCGTCATCGTCACGAAGAATTCCTGCCCACGGCGCAGATACCACACCAGCGCCGTGCCTTGTTCCGGCACCTTCTTCAAGGCATCTTCCGCTTCGCTCGTCGACGACACAGTCTGCTTTCCGATGCGCACGATCATGTCGCACTTCCCGAGCCTGGCGCGGGCAGCGGGACTCTCGGGGTCGACCGAGTAAATCAGCGCGCCCTTTGCGCCGTTGATGCGGCACTGCTGTTCGGCCTCGGCGGTCACCGGACCGAGCAGCAATCCGAACCCGCGACTCAACTCGGGCTCGTCCTTCGTATCCTTCGGCTCGGGCGCGCTCCGCCGCGTGCCACCGGTCTCGGTTTCGAGGTCGAGCTCGTCGACGACGAGGTTGACCGTCTTCTCCTGGCGATCGCGCACGAGCCGCGCCTGCACGGTGCTTCCCGGCTTGGTGGCGGTGACCATCTGCATCAGGTCTTCGACGCGCTTGACCGGCTTGCCGTCGTACGAGGTCAGCACGTCCCCGGCCTTGACGCCGGCTTTCGAGGCTGCGCTGTCGGGCATGACGGTCGTAATCACTGCACCGTCGCGGTTCTTCAACCCGATCTCGTCGAGCGCGTTCGGGTTCACGGCCTCGAGGCCTACACCGATCCGTCCCCGGGTGACCTTGCCGGTCGAGAGCTGCGGCAGCAGGTCGCGGATGGCGTTGATCGGCACCGCGAATCCGATCCCGATGTTGCCCTGACCCCCGGCCTCCGCAAAGATGGCCGTATTGATCCCGACGACTTCGCCGCGCAGATTGAGCAGCGGGCCGCCGGAGTTGCCGGGATTGATCGCCGCGTCCGTCTGCAGGAACTTCGGACCACGCGCGTCGAGCCCGTCGATGACGTCGGATCCGCGCCCGATTCCGCTGATCACGCCGACGCTCACGGTGTGCGCCAGGCCGAACGGGTTGCCGATGGCCATCACCCAGTCGCCCGGCTCCATCTGTTCTGAGTCGCCGAACTTCGTGACCGGCAGGGTGTGGTCGACCTTGTCGGTGATCTGGATGAGGGCGCTGTCCGTCAGCGGATCGCGGCCGACGATCTTCGCGTTGTACTGCTGTTCCTTGTCTTCTCCGTACAACGACACCTTGATCACGGTCGTGCCCTCGACGACGTGATTGTTCGTCAGGATCAGGCCGTTGGTGTTGATGATGAACCCGGTGCCGGTGGCCTGGACCGTTCGCTCGCGCGGCCGGTCGTCGTCCTGGGGACCTGGAAGCGAGAAGCGGCGATCGAACGGACTCTGGTCACGGCCGCCACCGCCACCGCCGCCTCCGAAGAAATCGAACAGGTCCTGAGAGCGCTGCTTCGACTCGGTGCGGATGTTGACCACCGCCGGCGAGACCGCCTTGGCGATGGTTCGGAAAGTGGTGGCATCGACCGGTCCCGACAGCGGCGTGCTGTTGCTCGACGGCGCCGTCAGTGCCTGGGCCAGCGACGCCGGCGCGAGGTCGAGCCTCGACGCGATGACCATGCCCGCCAGCACCGACGCGAGGACGATCAGCAGTCCGTAAAACAACGTGGATCTGCGCCTTGACATTGCTACCTCCAACCCGCTGCGCCCTCAATCGTAACCGCGTCTGACGAGTCTACGCAGTATACGCAGCCATTGTTGACGAATTTTGTGACATCGGGCCAGGGTGTTCCTGTCAACCCAGCGTCACGATCTCCAGCTGCCGCGGGCCGGTCACATGGGCTTCCCGATTGCCGCGGAACACATTGATTTCGGTCCGGACCCCGAAGCTGTCGAAGTACAGCCCAGGTTCGACGGTAAAGCCGGTGCCCGGCAGAAGCCGCCTGTCGTCGTGCGTCTCGTAGTCGTCGAGGTGCACGCCATTGCCATGAACATTCTCGCCGAGACTGTGCCCGGTCCGGTGCAGGACGTGCGCACCGAACCCGGCGCGTTCGAGGACCTCACGGGCGGCACGATCCACTTCGAAACCGCGAAGCTCGCGTCCCTCACGGACCGACTGCTCGACCAGGGCGACGGCCGCGTCGCGCGCCTCGGCCACGAGCCGGAACGCCTGTGCCGGTTTCTCGGGCACCCGGCCGCCCGTGAAGCCAACCCAGGTGATATCCGCATAGACGGCGCCCGGCTCTTTCAGCTTTCCCCACAGATCCAGCAGCAGGACGTCATCACCGACGATGTCGCGTGATGCCGCGGCTGTTGGCAGGTAATGAGGGTTGCCGGCATTGGCTCCCACGGCGACCACCGGCGGCGAATCGCTGACCAGACCTTCAGCATCGAACCACTCGACCATCTGCTGTTGAAGGGCGTACTCCGTCATTCCAGCGCCGTTGCGCACGGCCGTGGCCGCCGCATCGAAGGCGCGATCCTTGATCCGATAGAGCGCATCGGCGGCCGACTGGTGCGAGGCGAGCTGCTCCGGCGTCCAGGCTGCCTCGAACTGCTGGACGAGATCGCCCGACGACACGATTTCCACGCCTCGTGCCCGAATCGCTTCCGCGGTCCCGGCATCGACGCGGGAGAGATACGGGATGGCGCATTCGTGCGAGTACTCCATCGCCACGCGCTTGATGCCACTGAGGAGGCGGGTCAGCCCTCCGTCGAGCTGCTGGCGGCCAGCGTAGACGATCTTCTCTCCCGGCAGGTGATCGAGATTGTGACGTTCGATCGCGTGCACCAACCCACGCGGCGTCCCGCGCGCGGGGATCAGGTAGTACCAGCGGCGCGTGGTCATATGGCCGCCGCCAAGGAGTCCCGCCAGACGCGCCGCAATGGGATTCGAACCGTGGAAGTCGTAAAGGAGCCAGCCGTCCAGTCTTTCCGCTGCCAGCGACAGCTGGATCGCCCCGATGTCGAGCCCCATACCGTCCAGTATAGGGCTGTCCGAGACGCTCTGCCCTGGAGATGGGCCCGGACCTGGTTCACGCCGAGTGGTCAGCCGAGTTGCTTCGGCAGGCCGTTGGGAGCAACATAGGCGCGCCGAATGGGCCTGCCGGCGACAGAAGCCGGTATGGACTAGGCCTGCTGTGCAGCGACGGGCACTCCACCACCTTTGCGGCGCCCAGCCATGAGCACCAGACTTCGGTCCACCGCTGACAACGTTCCAGTCCAACGAGGGCAGGTGTGCCGGCTGCTGCGGCTGGCTGTCATCTGCACGACCGCGGCAACGGCGCTGCCGCTCGCGATGCTCTCGGCGCAGCAGCGGCAGCAGCCCGCCGACGAGCCACCGCCGGTGACGTTCTACACCGAGGTCAACTTCATCGAGGTGGATGCCTTCGTCAGCGACAGCGCCGGCAATCCGGTCCCGAACCTCAAAATCGAAGACTTCGAGCTCTACGAGGACGGCAAGAAGCAGAAGATCCAGTCGTTCACGCCGGTGAACCTGCCGATCGTGAAGGCCGACCGCCCCCTGTATTCTCCGAACGCCATCGAGTCGGACGTTCGGACCAACGAAGGCGGCGAGGGGCGTGTCTACATGATCGTCCTCGACGACATCCACACCGAGCCCGCACGGGCGATGCGGGTGCGCACGGCGCTGCACAGGTTCGTCGAGCGCAGCTTCGGCACCACCGATCTGGCCGCTGTCGTTCGCATCCGCAACTCGGGCGATTCTCAGGACTTCACCAACAACCCGCGTCTGCTGTTGCGCGCCATCGACCGGTTCACCGGCAACGTGCCGCGCGAACGCAAGTCGGACGCGGTCGCGGCCACGGCCGATCCTGCGACGGGCCTGACGCTTCCGACGGCGGTTGTCACTGGTGAGTCCCGGCCCACCCCGGCGAACCTCGAGACCGTGCTGCTGCCGGGAGTCGGCGGAACGACGAACGCCGACTCCGAAGTGGCCAAGGAGGCGCGCGACGTGTCGTCGCGGATTCGCGAACTGTCGGAATTCCTCGCTGGCGTGCGTGGGCGGCGCAAGTCGCTGCTCCTCGTCAGCGAAGGCAGCCCGTTCGATACCTACACGGCCACCGGCCAGGCGGCGACCATCGGGTCCATCGTCGTCGAGGACATTCGCAAGGCGGTTGCGGCTGCCACCCGCGGCAACGTCACTATCTACGCCATCGACCCGCGCCACCTGATGCCGGTCGACACCAACGCGCTCAGTGCCGGGGAACTGCAGTCCACGACCGGCCTGCGTCTCTCGCAGGACAGCCTGCGCGAGATCGCGTACGAGACCGGCGGCTTTGCGTCGATGAGCATGAACAACCTCGATCGCGCCTTCGAGCGCATCGTCAACGAGAACAGCGCCTACTACGTGCTCGGGTTCTCGTCGTCGAATGAACGGCGAGATGGCAGCTACCGGAAGCTCGAGGTTCGAGTCGGGCGCCCGGGGCTGCAGGTGCGATCCCGCAACGGTTACACGGCGGCGAGCGGCCGTGAACCGGCGGCGCCGGCGGCTCCGAAGCCGAGTGTCAGCATGCCCGGGGTCGCCAGCGCGCTGGCGAGCCCGCTGCCGACGAGCGGTCTGCCGCTGCGCGTGTTCGCCGCGCCGTACCGAGGGACGTCGTCCAAGGCGACCGTCGTGCTCGCGATCGAGATCGACGGGTCGAAGCTCGATTTCATCGAGCGTGATGGTCTCTTCGTAGAGGAGGTCGAGGTCGCGCACTCGGCGTCCGATGGCAAAGGCAAGCCACACCCCGCCACACGGCATCGAGTGGCGCTCAACCTGAAGCCGGCTTCTTACGCCAAGGCAATGAAGGGCGGTCTGCGCATCCTGTCGCAGATGGAGCTGCCGCCGGGGCGGTATCAGCTACGGATTGCTGCCGGCAACGAGCTCGGGCGGAGCGGTGCGGTTTTCTACGATCTCGAGATCCCGGACTTTGCCAGGCAGGACTTCACGATGAGCGGACTGTCGCTCATGTCCTCTCAGTCGGGCGACGCCCTGACACTCGTTCCGAAACCGCTGCCGATCGCCTTTGGCGGACCGATCGTGACGAGCCGGGTGTTCGACTCCGACTCCACGGTCGCGATCTTTGGCGAGGTATATGAGAACGCCAACGGCGGTCGCGCGCACACCGTGGACATCACGACCGAGTTGCGCACGGACGCCGGAACCGTGGTTCGCACCTCAGCTGACAAGCGCTCGTCCACTGAGCTCAAGGGTACCGGTGGCGGGTACGGATTCACTGCGGTCGTGCCGCTCAAAGGTCTGTCCCCGGGCATCTACGTCATTCACGCAGAGGCTCGGTCCAACATCGGGGCCAGGCTGATGGCGAGTCGCGACGTGCAGATCAATATCCGCTGATTGATGTCCCCCGAGGTGCCGGAGAGCTCCACAGGACTTCCCCCGCGCCTTGCCGCGGTGCTCGCCTACGGAGGCTGGTGGGTGACCGGCCTGATCTTCTGGGTGGTCGAGCGGCGCAATCGCTTCGTCCGCTTTCACGCCGCACAGTCGATCGCCGCGTTCGGATTGACCGCGCTGATCGTCGCCGGCTTCGCACTCGCAGCGCTGCTCTCGCTCAGCCTGCTGCCGACCGCGTTCTCGCTGTTCGTCTGGGCGTCGGGGCTCACCTGGCTGGCGGGAATGCTCGTGTGGAGCGCCGCCCTGTGGCAGGCTGCCCATGGCCGAACGTGGCGGATGCCGCTGGCGGGGCAGCTGGCCGATCGGATGCTGTCGGGAGAGGAGTCGTAGCCAGCCGCGAAGCGGCCTACATCTCGCCGTTCCAGTCCTCCGGTTCGGGATTTCCCGACCGGAAGATCTCGAGATGCCATTTGCCGCCGCCCCAGGGCTCGATGACTTCCGTCGCGACGACGTCCACCAGAATCTCCGAGAACGAGCGCCCTTCGGGGTCACCCTCGAGGTGATACGCCTGTTCGTCCCAGCCGAAGTTGGGATACAGGATCATCGTCAGGAAGAGATCGTACCCGTCGTCCACCACGATGATCTGACCGCAAGGGCGTTTGATGGTGGAATGATAGATGAGGTACTTCTCGGCGCTGTGGGCGCGAATGTACCGCTTCAGCGCGAACTCTCGGGCAACGATCTCCTCGACGGCGATCTTCTTTTCCCAGCAGTCGCGGCAGTAGCGCTCTTCGCCGCGCGGCTCCGAAACGTCCTTGGCGCCGCAGAGCGCACACTTCGATTTCGCCACGTTCGATTTCCGGGGCATTCCAGCAATTATATGACGGCGACTTCGTAGAGGCAGGTCCGCCCCGCGCGTCGGACTTCGACCGGAATCCCCGCGCTTCGCGGAAATTCCTACGTCGCCGAAATTTTCCCGCTTCGCTATTTCATGTCTTCGTGTACGACCTTGCCGCCAACGACGGTCAGCACCGAGCGGAGACGCCGGATCGCTTCGTCCGGCACCTTGGCAGTGTCGAAGTAGTCCTCGCTCAACACGACGACGTCGCCGAAGCGACCGGGCTCCAGGCTCCCGAACGACTGCTCTTCGTTCAGGAACCAGCTGTTGTCCGACGTGTAGAGGCGCAACGCCTGCAGCCGGGTGATCTGCTGGCCGTCGTTGATCAACTGGCCTGCGGCATTCTTGCCGGTCACCATGAAGTAGATCAGCGGCCACGGATTCAGCGTCGAGATCTGCGCGGCGTCGGAACCGGCGCCGGCGCGAACGCCGCTTTCGAGAATCGTGCGGATGGGCGGCCCGCTGCCGGGTGCGCCCGCGAGATAGGTGAACGGATGGATGGCGATACCGGCGCCAATCGCCTTGAAGCGTGCGATGGTCGGTGCGTCGATCCGTGGCGCGTGCGCGATCGACCAGTGGAGCGGCGCGATCGGGATGGTCTTGTTCACGGCTTCGAAGGAATCGATCGTCAGCTTGTCCTCGGCCGGCGAGAGGCTGTGCTGCTGGAACGGCCATCCCTGCCTGGCGATGAACTCGAGCGCCTGTGTGTAGTTGGTGGGCGCGGGCTGGCCGAACAGCGGCCACCCGGTGGCGAACTCGCCGACGCCCGACAGCCGCATCATGTCGTCGCCGAAGCCGCGGAACGTGTTGAGCAGCCGCTGCTTCAGGTTCGGGAACTCGGGCGACGTGTCCATGGTCAGAAAGAACACCCTGACTCTCACCGTCAGCTTGTTCTCGCGCTGTAGCGCCGACATCGCGTCGTACATACGGTGCGGGTCGGCAGTGGCCAGCGTGTCGGCGGTGAAGGCATCCTTGACGTCCGGCGCTCCCGGTGGAATGAACGCCCCCATGTCAACGTTGGTGGTCACGCCGACGCTGGCGGAGTAGGCCATGGCCTCGAGCGTGCCGCGCTTCTGATCCTCGAAGGTCTGCGCGGCGCGCAGCGCGTTGAGCGCCGCGAGCGACGGCGCGTTGCCGGCGATGGCGCCGGTGTCGCTTACGGCGACCCCCTTTCCCGTGAAGAAGGTCCTGCCCCGCGTATTCGTCGCCGCCGGACCGGTGAACGACTCATACACGAGCACCGGATGATTGGGCGCCGCGGCGTCGAGCTCGGCGAGCGTCGGCAGCCGCTTCTCGGCGAACTGCGCCCGGTTCCATCCACCCATTGCCGTGATGAACTCGCCGGCCGGCACGCGCGCCGCCCGAGCCTTGAGCATCGCCTGCACGTCGGCGATCGATGCCGCCGTCTCGAGCCGTGTGTCGTGGCCCGGTCGGATCCCGAGCAGGACGATGTGGTTGTGGTTGTCGACCAGTCCGGGAATCGCCGTCCGCCCGCGCAGGTTGATTTCGCGGGTGCACGCACTCAGCCGCCCGGCAGCAGGCTTGCCGACCGCCACGATCCGGCCGTTCTGAATCGTCAGCTCGGAGGCGATCGTGTTGCGGGCGTCCATGGTGGCGATGCGTCCGTTGACGAGCCGCACATCGCGTGCGTTCGCGCACGGATCGGCGGCAGGGTTCTGCGCGGCGATTCGGCTTCCCGCCGCAGCGAGGACGACGGCGGCGAGCATGGAGAGTCCCAGTCGGCGATATGTCATGTCGAGTCTCCGCCGGGCTGAAGCCCGGCGCTGCGAAAGATCCTGTCGCACCCCGCACCTTCGCACCTTCGCACCCCGCACCCCGCACCTTCGCACCCCGCACCCCCGCACCCCCGCACCCCCGCACCCCCGCACCCCCGCACCTTCTCACCCCGCACCCCGCACCCCGCACCCCTATTTCGTGATCGTCTCCTGCTGCAGCGCCGGTGCGTACATCTCGCGCACGTACTCCTTGACCATCCGGCGTGCGGTGAACCTCGGCAGCACGGTCCGGATCGACTCTCTCACGATGCGCAGCCACTCGCGCGGAATGCCTTTGGCGTCGCGGGCGTAAAAGGTCGGCACCAGCTGCTCCTCGAGCAGCTTGTACATCGCCTGTGCGTCGGCCCAGTCCTTGGCCTCGTGGTCAGCCTCGTCGGCGTGGCTCTCGATCAACCAGCCGTTGCCGCCGCTGAATCCCTCGGCCCACCAGCCGTCGCCGATCGACATCTGCGGGGTGCCGTTGATGGCCGCCTTCATCCCGCTCGTGCCGCTCGCCTCGAGCGGCCGGCGCGGATTGTTCATCCAGACGTCGCAGCCCTGCACGAGGAAATGCGCGAGGTGAAGGTCGTAGCCTTCGACGAATGCGATGCGGCCGCCGAACTGCGGGTCGAGCGCCCGCTTGTAGATGCGCTGCAGGTGATGTTTGCCGACATCGTCGGCCGGGTGCGCCTTGCCTGCGAACACGATCTGTACGCCGCGCCCGCGCGCGTTGAGAATCCTGGCCAGCCGATCGGGGTCCGAGAAGATCAGCTCCGGCCGCTTGTAGCCGGTGAAGCGGCGCGCGAACCCGATGGTCAGCGAGTTGGGATCGAACATCGTGCCGGCGGCCACCACCCGCGCGGCGGCCGCTGCCACGCCCTCGGTCGTCCAGCGCTGGCGGGCGCGCTCACGGATGAAGTTGAAGAGGTATGTGCGCAGCGACTGCCGTGCCGCCCACAGCTCTTCGTCCGGAATCTCGCGCAGCCGATCGATGAACGCCGGGTCGTCGTGCTGCTCGTACCAGTCGGGCCCGAGGTGACGCTCCAGGACGACCCCAATCTCCGAGGAGAGCCACGTGGGCACGTGGACGCCGTTCGTGATCGCCTTGATCGGCAGCTGGTCGAGCGGCTTGTCGGGCCAGATCGAGGCCCACATCTGCCGGGTGACGTCGCGGTGCAATCCGCTCACCGCGTTGATGCCACCGCTCGTCCGCAGCGCGAGCGCCGTCATGTTGAACAGGGCGCCGTGGCCGTTGTCGTAGTGGCCAAGGGCCAGCAGGCGCTCGCGATAGCCGCCGAGGTCGCCCCAGGCGCCGGCAAGATGGTGTTCGACCAGGTGGAACGGGAACGCATCATGGCCGGCCGCGACCGGCGTGTGCGTGGTGAAAACGGTGGTCCGACGGACCTCGTCGAGCGCCGCATCGAAACCGACGCCCTTCTCGCACAGGTCGCGAATGCGCTGAACCACGACGAATGCGGCGTGTCCTTCGTTGAGATGGTAGACCGCGGGGGAGAGGCCGAGGGCGCGCAGGGCACGCACGCCACCAATACCGAGGATGATCTCCTGCTGGATGCGCGTTTCGCGATCGCCGCCGTAGAGGCGTGCCGAGAGCTCGCGATCCCACGGTGCGTTCTCCTCGAGGTCGGTGTCGAGGAGAAAGAGCCGGACCTGCCCGACGCGCACGTGCCACACAGCCGCGAGCACCGATCGATTGCCGAGCGGCACGGCGGTCACGCACGGCTTGCCCTCGCCGGTCATGGCGGGCTCGATGGCCGCTTCGGTCCAGTTGAGACGTTCGTAGACTTCCTGCTGCCAGCCGTCGCTCGAGATCCCCTGGTGGAAGTAGCCCTGGGGGTACATGAAGCCGACACCCACGAGCGGCACGCCGAGATCGCTGGCCTCCTTGCAGTGGTCACCGGCCAGCACGCCAAGGCCGCCGGCATAGATCGGCAGCGATTGATGGAGCGCGAACTCGGCTGAAAAGTACGCAATCGACTTGCCGGTTCCGTTCGGACAGTGTTGCTCGAACCATCTCTTTGTCGACGACCGTGCGGCGTCGAGGCGGGCGATCGCGCGGTCGTAGTGGGTCAGCCAGCCGGCGTCGCTCATGGCGGCATCCAGCGCCGCCGGAGAGATGAGCTGCAGCATCTTGACCGGGTTGTGTGCGGTCAGACGCCAGAGAGGGTAGTCGAGATGGCGGAATACCTCTCGCGCGTCGTTCGTCCAACTCCACCAGAGATCGTAGGCAAGCTCGTTCAGTCGCTCGATGCGTTTCGGGAGTACGACCACTATCACCTCATGAATTGGGCCGACAGGCGTGTGCGGCCGCCAGGGGAGCAATGTCGGCCGGAACCGGCGGATCGTAGCATGCCGGTTGGCGTCGACGCGCTCCACTCTCGGCGCGGGGCGGCGGCTCGCAGCGTGTCACAATGGCTCGCCCCGCCGCGGTTTTCTGCGGCTGTCTTTTAGAGAGCTTATCGGCCGAATCTGTCATCGACGTGCGTGCCGCAGCGCCCTCCCTGGTCTTCCTCGCCGGCCTGTGTCTGACCTGTGAACCGGTTGCCGCCGGGCAGGTGGTCCCGGCGCTCGTCGATCGCGACCTCAGTGTCGCGGCCGGCGCGACGCTCGTCAACGCGGCAGGCGAGATCGCGGAGCAGGTCGAGATGCGCTATGTGCCCTCGCGTCTCTTCGAGGAACGCGGTGGGTCGCGGCGTGCAGCCAACATTGCCTACCGCGTCGCCCGCCTCCTGTTCTTCGATCGTCCCCAGGAAGAGTGGCTGCGCGTGGCCAACCACGAGGTGTTCGGGCACGGCGGCCGTGTGCGCGAGCTGTTCGGGGGATTCGTACAGTACCACATCGACGCGCCGCGTCCGTACGGGCCTGGCGGCGGCGTGACCTATTTCGAGCTCACACCTGAGTTCACGGTCCACGAACTGCAGGCGGTCAGCGTCGGCGGAATGGAAGTGAACGCCGTTGCCGCGGCCGACATCGCCGATCGCGCCTTCCGCGCCTCGCGGCTGTCGGCACGCACGGCCCTCCGTTATCTCGGGTTCCAGCTCGATTCCTTCAGGTACATTCAGCGCACGGGCGACGAGCCGGAGCCGGCGGGGCACGACGTGTCGGACTTCCTGCAGACCTACAACGCCACCGCCGAATTCGCCGGCACCGAGCTCATCACACCGCGAACGCTGCGGCGCGAGTCGTACATCGGGCTGGCCAACCCGATGCTCGCCTCGGCGCTGTTCAGCGTGGGCCGCTACGCGCTGACCGGGAATCCCGACGGCCCGGTGTTCACACTGCCCGTAGGCTCGATGCGGGTCATGCCATGGCTGGCCTACAGGCTTGCGCCCTACGGCACCGAATGGTCCGCGAGCGCCGACATCGGATGGGCGCGTGGCGCGGCGCAGGTGTCGGTGACGGTGGGACGTGCGCCGGGAGAGACGCCGTGGGGCGTGGGCGCCACCATGTTCGGGCTCGCGCTGCGCGACTGGCGGATCGATGTGGAATTGGATGGGTGGCGGCAGCCACCGCTCGCGCTCGGACCGCTTCCGGACCTTGGCTCGGCGCTCATCGGACTTCCGCTCGAGTGGGGCGGCCGCATCCGCAGCCGCGCCGAGAACCCGCTGGTCGGGGTGTGGTGGAGCCGGTCGGCGGCAACGCTTATCGTCGAAGCCGAGCTCAAGTCCCGCGGGTTCATTCCCGGTGAGCCGCTCGACGAAGGGCTGGTGTTGCGGGCCGGCCTCGGCATACCGCTCTGGAACCGATGACGCGGCAGACGCTGCCCGGTTTGATGGTCCCGGCGACGCGGCGGAGTCGGGGAGCAGTGTTCAGGCCGTGATCACGACGGTTCCCGCAGAGGCGTGCCACTGTTGTATCCTGAAGATCTCCCGGGTCGCCTCCTCTGGAGCGACGGCCGGGTCCGCGCTGGCCTTGACCCCTGGGGTCACCGCGGGTGATCGGGGCTGGGTACCCCGCATCGCGTCGACAGGCGCGCACGCGCTTCAGTTCCGGTTTCACAGGCATGCGGATCGCGGACGTCCCGGACCTCCGCTTCGCTGATTTCGTAAACTCGCCTTCCCGCGCTGGCCCGCGGAGCCGCTGACGTCCGACGCGGTACCCGGCTCGCGGGTGGCTCCCGTGCAGTAGGACACGCATGGCTCAGAACGCGAGACCCACGGCGGCCAAGCGCGAACGCGAAAAGGCGCTTGCCGAGCGTCGAAAATTCAAGGAAGCCCGCCGGCGCGACACGAAGGAGCGCAAGCTCACCGAGGTGGCGCGCACCGACGGCGTCGATCCCGACATCGCGCATATCAAGCCGGGACCGCAGCCGCTGGCCGACTGGCAGATCGAAGAGGAGGAGTAGGATTCTCGATCTCCTGGCTTCTCAATTCGCCGCGAAGCAGTAGAAGAGTCCCGCCCCGCCAGCCGCCACGAAATTCTCCTGGCTGCAGCCGCGCGTACGGCGAGCCGAGTTCCACGACGAATTGTTGTCGCCCTGCCGGTCGTGATGGCCCACGATCGCACCGGGACCGGATTGATCCGAGGCAGTCGCGGCGCCTCCCGCCGCTCGGCCGCCCTCGCCGCCCCTGCCGGTCGCATCGCCCGCCCGCCCGCCGGCAGCTGACGCGGCCGGCGCCGCCATGTTGCTCGTCCAGTTGCTGCAGGTCGTATCGGTCGTGCCGGCCACGGCGCGGCCGACGCTGCTCGAACCCGTGAGAATGTCGTGCTGATTCGGCGTGTCGCCGACTCCACCCACCGTCGTTCCCTTTTCGGTGAGCGCCGTCGCTTTGCTGATCTGGTTGCGATCGCGCTCGATGTCTCCGTGCAGGTCGGCGACGTTGCTGGCGATGAGCACGCCCTTGGCGTTATACCAGGGGCCGGCGCCGATCCGATCGCGCGCGTTGACGGCAGGCTGCCCGTTCGCGGCGGTGGTACTGAGATACGCGCGCCACGTCCGCCCTGCTGCGGGAAGGCCCGCGGCCTTCGCGAGCTGAGCGCAGTGCGCGTCGGCGCCGGCGAGCCCGCCGAGGTTTCCGCCGTCGCCTTTTCCGACGCTGGTGATGAAGAACGACGTGCCGGTCTGGCCGCCGCCATCCCCACCGCGGCCGGCGCCTCGGCCGCGCCCCTGCTGTCCGCCGCCCTGCTGCCCTCCGCGCGCCGGGGCTTGCGCTCCCTGACCTGCCTGGCCGCCCTGCCGGCCGCCATCCTGCGACGGCGCCTGGGCAAGGGCGACCGCAGCGGCCAGCACCGTGCCGGCAACTCCAGCGAGCAGCCCCGTCATACGACTCATGCTCTGTCTCCTGGTGTCATTTCCCGCGCCATCCTCGCGCTATCGATGGCGATGGAGAAGCGGTAAGGTACCACAGCGATGATCGTCGCGATCCGCGGTTGGGTTGCGCTGGTCACTGCTCTGGCGGTGGGCTCGCCGCACGCCGACGCACAAGAGGGTTCGCCCGGCGCGACAGTCATCGCCCGCCGTGTCGGCGATTACGTCGAGCAGTATCTGTCGGTCGCCCGGCGGATCGTGGCTCGCGAATCGGTAACGCTCCAGACGCTGGCCGATAACCTCTCGGCCGTCGGCCCGGCCCGCCGGCTGGAGTACGAAACGCGCGTCGAATGGGAACCGGCTGCGGACGGTGCGGTTCCCAAGGCCACCGTGTATCGCACGCTGCTCGACCTCGACGGGCGAGCGGCGTTCGACAGCGAACAGACCGGGTGTCTGCAGCCAGTCTCCGCCGAGCCGCTCGCCTTTCTGCTTCCGGGCCAGCGGGAGAGCTACTCGTTCGCGATTCCGGCCGAACGCGGCGCGCGGCGACAGGGTGCGGCGGTCCTCGCGTTCGTGCCGCTCGCGCCGGGCGTGCCGTCGCTGCTCTGGCGCGGCGACTGTGCCAGCCTGAGCCTTCCTGGAATGCTCCGTGGTCAGCTTGCCTACGATCCTGCGACGTTCGCGGTGCTCAGGATCGAACACCATCTGATCAAGCCGGTGCGGGTTCCGGTTGCGAAGGCGCAGCGGCGCGACGACTGGGGAGAGTCGATCACGATCGAACAGCTCGACGAAACGATCACCTACAAGGCGGTGCAGTTTCGGCAGCCGGACGAGACGCTGATGCTGCCTGTAGAAATCCAGCGCGTCACGCTGGTGCGAACGCCTGCCGTGAAGGCGGTGCGCGTGACGCAGCGCTTCGCGAACCACACGCGCTTCGTGACCGATTCCCGCGTCGTGCCGATCAGGTGACCGCGCCCTCCGCCTCCGCGAGCGCTACGTTGGCGAGCGGTCCTTCACTGCCCAGCGGCAACGCCTGGCAAAGAGGCGCACGTAAAGGTGCGCCTCGCTGTGTCGTAATGCCTCTCGGATGTCTGCGGGTGGAAATCCGCCGCAGCGGCATGCGAGAATGCCGGCTGTTCTACCGACGTACTGACGGGCACTCGCGTGGAGGCCGCGTCAGCACCCAGGAGTGGAGATCATGCAGCGACGGATGACGTCATCATGGGCGCTTGCGGCCGCGTTCGCGGCGGCGGGCCTGGTGGCCGTGGCGGCGCAGGCCCCCGCGGGAGGTCAGGGCGCAGGTGCGCAGGGGGCGGCGGCCGGCGCGCCGGCCGGAGAACAGGCGCCGGCGGCGCAGGGCGGTCGAGGTGGCCGCGCGGGCGGGCGTGGCGGTGGCGCGGGACGCGGCGGCGGTCGCGGCATGGCCCCATCGGCCGTGCGAGCCGTCCCGGCCGAGACGACGGCGGCCAAGTACAAGGATCCGAAGTGGACCTACCCGCGCAAGCCCTGGGGCGATCCCGACATCGAAGGCGAGTTCTCGAGCGACGACATGCGCGGTATCCCCATGGCGCGCCCGGCCAATCAGGCCACCCGCGAGTCGCTGACAGCCGAAGAGTTCCTGCAGCGCGCGTCGGGCGACGAGGCCAACAAGTTCAGCTCGGTCAACACCGAGACGTTCCTGCGCAACGAGTACGGCATCAGGACGTTCGGCTACACCTCGCTCATCATCGATCCGCCGAACGGCCAGCAGCCGGCGCTCACCCAGGCCGAGCAGGCGCGCCGTAAGAACGAGCCGCAGCGCGGCACGTTCAGCAACGTCGTGCTGGCCGACTTCGACGATTTCACCCTTTACGATCGCTGCATCTCCCGCGGAGTGCCCGGCTCGATCTCGGCCGTCCTCTACGGGAACGGCTTCCGCATCGTCCAGTCGCCGTCGGAAGTCGTGTTGACCTACGAGATGATTCACGAGTCACGGATCGTGCACCTCAGACCGGTGGCGAAGCAGAACGCGGGAACGCAGTCGTGGACCGGCCAGTCGTTCGGCCGCTGGGAAGGCGAGACGCTCGTCGTCGAGACCAGCAACTTCAATGGCCGGACTGGCGGCAGCAAGAACATGAAGCTGACCGAGTGGTTCACGCGCGTCGACCCCGACATGATCGAATACAAGTACCGCATCAACGATCCCGACGTGTACGTGGCGCCGTTCACCGTGCGCATGATGCTGACGACGCAGCCGAACTACATCACGATGGAGTACAGCTGCCACGAAGGGAACTCGGCGGTGTCGATGGGTCTCAAGGGCGAGCGCGCCTACGAGAAGTCGGTGGAAGAGGCCAAGGCGAAGGGACTGCCGATTCCGGTGCGGGAGCCGCGGAACATGGACGTCTATACGGGCGGCCGCGGTGCCGGGCCGCCGCGCGAGATCGGCTTCAAATAAGTGAGCCTTCGCAGCACCGAGCTTCAGCTCGGTGTCAGCGTGGCCACATCGGTCTCTCAAACGGGCGCGCCCTTCGGGTCGCGCCCGTTGTCGTTTGGCGGCGGTGATCCTTCGAGTTCCTGGTGTGTGAGCGGCGCCCAGGTCATGGCTTTGCCGCTCGTCGAGAGTTCAGCCAACCCTTCCGTCGTTGTTCAGGTCGGCATCGAGACGCGCTTCGAGCCGCATCACCAGCGCGTGCAGCAGCTCCTGGGTCCTGCGCAGCTCGGTTTCGATGGCGGCGACGCGCTGTTCGAGGGTCGCGCTGTGCTGCTGCTGCGACGAGATCTGACTTTGTTGCACGAGATCCCACAGAAAGCCCATTGCCCCTCCGTGACGGCAACCGCGATGCCGCGTCGACGTTCTCGCAGCACCGAGCTTTATCTCGGTGGTCATCAACCTCGGCGCCGCCGTGACGTTGTCGCAGCACCGAGCTTCAGCGCGGTGGTCATCAACCTCGGCGCCGCCGTGACGTTGTCGCAGCACCGAGCTTTAGCTCGGTGGTCATCAACCTCGGCGCCGCGTTGACGTTGTCGCAGCACCGAGCTTCAGCTCGGTGGTCATCAACCTCGGCGTCGCGGTACGTTGTCGCAGCACCGAGCTTCAGCTCGGTGTCACCACATTCATACGTGCCGGGTCTCCGAGGAGTTCACAGAAGCGCTGCTGCTACCAGAACGACAGGAGGGGCAGCACGAGGAACAGCGCAGGGGCGGTGAAGAGCGCCCAGTTCCACGGGCTGCCGAGGTTCGTGCCGCGGTTGCTGAACGCCGAGGGATCGTTACGATCGAAATAGAAGCGGTAGCTCGATGGCGGCATGTCGGCGGTCTGCCAGTCACGATGCGCCCTGCGTCCGAACTCCACCAGCAGCCAGGTACTGACCGCAAGGCTGGCCGCGCAGAGCAGCAGGCCAGCCGGCGGCACCCGAAGCCACAGCGGCAGAAACACGGCTGGCATCAGCAGCGTCTCTGACCAGGAGAACGCCACGGCAACGTGGACCTGCGACTTCCGGAAGGCGTACTGCCTCGAAACGCCGTACCACATCGTCAGGCTGAGAATGCCGAAATAGACGTTCCAGACGACACCGAGCAGGAGAAGGCTCACCAGGCCCCTGAAGCCGGGGTCCTGCCACGGGGTGGGTGCCGGCACCGGAGGCGGATCGCGCAACACCAGGGAGTTCCACTCTGTTGCGAGGAAGTACACGAGGCCGGCGGTGACCAGCGGCGGAAGCGCCGCCAGCCACATGGCGTAAGGCCGTGGCTCGCCGGCGAGATCGAGCACAGCGTTCCGTGGTGTCCGCTCGGCGTCGAGCGACGCGACCGCGCGACGCTGCCAGCTGAAGAAGAGCGCCAGAGGCACTCCCGGCACCATCATCAGAACCGGGAGCAGCCAGGGGAAGACCAGCTCCTCGGGCGCGAGCGTGATGACCAAACCGCCGACGAGAGCGATGGCCAGGATGGCGGCGCGAAAGATCCGGCCGGCGCTGATTCCGCGGGAGTCGGCCACCACCATCGCGGTCAGTTTGTCGCGGCGGACGCGCATCAGCAGCAGATCAGTCAACGCCACTGTCTCGAACAGAAGCAGCCAATACACGTTGGCCATCACGACAGGACTCCTTTGGCGAGCGCCTCGAGCTCGTCGGCGATGCGCCGCGAAGAGATGCCATCGGCGCGCATCTGCGAGACGAGTGCGCGCAGACGTTGACGGTATCCAACCACCGCGTCGCGCGATGCGGGCGGCGCTTTGCGCTCGGCGACGCGTGCGCTGCGCCCGTGTTTGAGGTCGATCCAGCCTTCGGCGGCGAGCAGGCGGTAGGCGTCGGCGACGGTGTTGAAGTGCAGTCCGAGGTCGACCGCCGCGCGCCGCACCGAGGGGAGCTCGTCGCCTGGCTTCAACCGTCCTTCGACGAGCTCGACGCGGAGCGCATCGGCGATCTGGCGTGTAGCCGGTACGGGGGAATCGAGGTCGATGCGTATCCGGCCGGCCATGCTGTATACTGTATGCCTACAGTATACAGCTGTCAAATCGCACGGAACGAAGAGCGATCGTGAGCTTGTATCGAATCGCGCCGTCGACTACGCTTTGGCGGGAATAATCGGAAGGGGCTGTCATGCGCATAGGGTCAGACCCTCATGTCAGCCCCACTCGGGGCAGGAGGATGCGGCAATGGTGAGACTGGCCCTCGCGATTCTCGTCGGTGTGTTTGCGCTGACTGGCAGCGTGTCGGCTCAGTATCCTGAGCTCAACGAGCTGCAGCTCGCCAAACAGGAGCTGCGCAAGGCGCAGCAAGCCCTCAGCGCCGCGATGACGGCAAGACTCCAACCGCGCCAGGCGGGAGTGACGGAGCAACAGGCGTCGAGAGCCGAGAGGCAGGCGTATCAGCAGGTCCAGGCCGCTACGGAGAAAGTGCGGCAGCTGCGAGCACAGGTAGTGCCGCTGAAGTCATGCGTGCTGCCCGATGAGACTGCACATCCGGTCGATGCCACGGTGACGTTCCAGGGACAGACCCTGCGGTGCGTCATCGTCCTGGACCGTGATTTGAAGCCCTCCGACGTGGCCTGGTCGCCGTCCTCGACACGGCAGTAGTTCCCGTACCGCTCGATCGCTCCCGTTTGCGACAGAGCGGCTTGCTGCCACGGCCTCGAATCCGTGCGGTTCGGCACCGGTCACGATGATCACTCCACGCCGCGCCTCGAGAACCGCCTGGTTCGTACTCGGCGGGCTGCTGGCTCTGGGCCTGGTCCTCTTTGCCTGGTTGCACGTTGTCGCCTACCGCTCCCTTCAGAAGCAGCTGACCGAGAACGTCGCCGAGGCGCAGGCGAGGAGCGCTCGACGCCCGGTCGTGCGGGGCGAAGCGGCCCCGGGCGACGCATGGCCGGAGTACGAGCTGGGGCTTGCCTCGGTCGGGTCAGTGGGGTTCGACGAGGTTCGCCGCTGGCTCGACGGGGCCGCAGAGGACCGGGCGAGGGCGGTGGCGACTCTCGCCGCGAACGAGAAAGCTCTCGCGTTCCTCCGCGCGGGAGCGCGGAAGGCGCAGGGCGCGTATCAGATCCAATGGGATCGAGGCTGGTTCGCGGATATGCCATCCCTGGTTGCCGTGACGAACCTGACGACCCTTGCGGTCGGACAGGCGCGGATGCTCGTCGAGGCCGGCAAGTCTCGGGAGGCGGCAGAACTGCTGCTCGACGCGGCGCAGTTCGGCGCCGACCTGGGGCGAAACGTGTCCGTTCAGACGGAGATGATGGCGCTCTCTTCGCTGGGGCAGGTCTTCGACGCCCTGAGGAGTCTGCCGCCGGACCCCGAGGTGGGCAGGGCGCTGGCGGTGCTCGACGCGACGTTCCCGAACCACGCCGAGGCGCTGCTGAACGAAATGACGCTGATGGGCGTGACCTACATGAATTTCAGCGTCGAACCACCGGCTGCTGCTTCTGCATGGCGATTCGGCTTCTCGAGTCAGCTGATGATGATCGACGCGTGGACGACGGTCCAACACACGGTGCGGCGCATGGCAGCGACGACGACTGCGCCCTGGGCGGAGGCCCAGCGTGTCGCCGCCGAGATCGGTGCAGAAGCGAAGAGGAGCCACTCCGAGATCTTCAAGAGCATGATTCAGGGCCTGGGCGAGACCGAGCGCGTGTCCCGCGAAAGGCGCGCACAGCTGCGCATCTTGCGCATGCTGCACGGCGGCAGCGACCGCCTCGATGACCCCTTCGGCAGCAAGCTCCTCTCGGACGGCGCCAGAATCTGGAGCGTCGGGGCGGACGGCGTTGACAGTGGTGGCGGGGGCGCGTGGAAGCCGGCTTTGACAGGTGACATCGTGCTGGAGCGTCCCGTGAAATGACCGTGAGGGAGGCAGGGCCGTCGTTTCGGGACAGTATCTTTTAGGTCCTTGAGCGCGCGCAGAAGGGCGTGGGATAAACCGTCCAGGGGACCACTGCAGGATGGGTCGACTCATCTCCACTGGTGTCGGAGTACTGGTGCTTTCCATCGGCTCGCTCCTCGCGGCCTGGCCGCAGCAGCCGGAGCGGCTCGCGACTCCGATCGTCCAAGGGAAACCCGCGGATCCGCCGCGTCAGCCAATCGAAGAGAGACCGGCATTCGAAGCGGCGACGGTCAAGCTCGCGGCGCCGGATGCCGCACCCAATTCGGTGAGACCGACGGGTCCGAATCGCCTGTCCATTCCGAGCATGACCCTGTCGTGGTTGATCTACACCGCTTACGGTGACGGAGGATTCAACACGTCGATGCGTGTCACGGGAGGGCCCGACTGGATCAACAAGACGGCGTTTGCCGTCGAAGGCGTCGCGTCCGGGAAAGCGACGCCGGGCCAGCTCCGGCTCATGCTGCAGACCCTCCTGGAGGAACGATTTGCCTTGAAGGTCCGCTCGGAGTCGACGAGCGTCGATATGCTCACGCTGGTGATGGGACGAAGCGACGGCGCTCTGGGTCCGAAGGTCCAGAAGTGGAGCGGCCTCTGTCCCAAGGTCATGCCGATTCTGTATTTCCAGGCGCCGCGGCGATCGCTGCAGAGCGGACCGCCATCAGAGGCGGACGATCCAGCCATCGCGGAGTGTCCGACCGGTTACCGCGCGGGCGGGATCACGCTCGATGGCGTCACGATGTTCACGGTCGCAGAGGTCCTCTCGCTTCCGCCGGCGCGCGCGCTACTCGGCACGATCGTCGCCGATCAAACCGGCCTGAAGGGGCGATACACGCTGGAGCTGGATTACCCATTCCCGATGCAGAATTTCGCCAATCCGGCTGCTCCAGCCGACTTCGGTCTTCCCTCCCTGGTCACGGCCGTTCAGGAGCAATGGGGACTGCGGGTGGTGCCGGGCAAGGGGCCGTTCAGACTCGTGGTTGTCGAGAGCGCGCAGCCGCCTTCAGCCAACTGAGCGCGAGCGCTCACGGCTGCCACGAACCCGTGGCGAAAAGGAGGTGACGGGCTTTCTCTGTGTCCTCTGTGCCTCTGTGGCGGACGTCTCTGTGCCTCGCAGGCCGATGGGATTTCACCACGGCCTGCTAGTCCTCGGTGGGTCGCTCCACTGAATCAATCACGAGAGTCCGTGCTGGAGCGTTTTCGGAAACGAGCTTGAGTCCCAGCTGTTCCTGAAGCGCCTGGTGTATGTCCGGCACATCCGGCCGGTTCGCGGAAGGATTGACCGTGAGACTCCCCGGCCGGAAGGCGAACTCGATGCTGGCGTCGAAGTTCCCCCTCAGATTAGTGCGATCGACGATGGGACGGTCGAGGCCTCCCCACGCTGCGCCGAAGTTCTCCAGCCACGTGACCAACTCCGAAAGTGGAGCGCCTCCGATCATCGTGCCGACGGCAGCGCCGATCCTGCCGCCTCTCGAGCACAGGACACGCCCCCGGCTATCACGAGGAGCGGACGTATCGAGCGGATTGGCTCCTGTCGCGAGGAAGGCTGCGCAGTCGTGCTGCGATTGCTGGAGGTCCGGCCCCAGTCGCCCGTCGGCCCGCACAACGACGAGAGCGTAGACAGGCTGTTCCCGCGTTTCCCAGTGTGCGCGGAACTTGAAACGCTCGGCGAGCAGCGTCTGCATCATCAGTGGAATCTGGTCGCGCGGCGCATCATCGGGCGGCAAGGCCCGAATCATGAACCGCTCGCTCCACAGCCACTCCGGGTTCCCGGAGAGCTGGTAGCGGTTCTTGAGTCCGTACGCGTAGTTGATCAGCCCCAGAACGGGGTAGTTCGTCGCCGTCACCGCACCGCGTGCGGGAACATCGAGGGTGAACGGGCCGTTGACGTACGTGGTCGGCCTGACCGAGGCCACTTCGAATCGCGCGGGTGTAGACGGAACAGCTGTCTGGTTCTGGGCCCCGGGGCGAGCCCCGATTGCCGCGGCGAAGAGCAGGGCGGCGACTGAACAGCGCATGCCTCTTCCTCCCCGGTCGAACCACTCCATGACGACGAACGAATGGCGACAGAGCGTCTCGATCAGGCGCGCCGTCGGGGGTGGAGCGGAGATCGTATCTGAAATAGACTTCGACGTGTCCCGGCTGGGGCAGTCGGCTACTCGGATCGCAGCGCCTCAGCCGCAGCGATGCGCCGTACACTTGAGGCGTGCCCATGAGAACGCCCCCTGTGCGTTTGCGGTTTTCATGCTTCTCGCCGCCGGCAGAGGCGGAACGCTGGTCCTGCGTGCAGGGCTCGTTAGTCAGGAGCAGCCGACGTTCCGCAGCCGCGTTCAGATCATCGACGTTGACGTCGTCGTTACGGACAAAAACGGCAGTCCGGTTCGAGATCTCATCCGCCTCGTGGCTGAGCAGCCGGGCGGCCCACTTGGATCGGTGATCGCGCCGATTGAAGCCAGCACATTCGAGGACGACCTGGAGCTGAGCGGCGTCGCACTGGCGCCGCGTCGCGCGAACGAGGTGTTGCTCGTGGGCGATCGGGGTTTGCGCAGTGCGCTGTCCAACGACCCGACGGCCCGTCGCAGTTTCCGCGCGTCCGATGGGTTGACTGTGTATGCCGAGGTTTACTCGCCGCTCGATGAGGACCTTCCACCGGCGCGTATCGGTCTGATTCGTGTGGCGACGCTTGCGGCGGGGATCATTTCGCCAACGGGCGAGATCGTGGCGCGCGGTCAGAGTCAACGGGTGTCGGCAGAAGGCGCAGGCAAGACGCTCCGTGAAGGGTTTCGTACCGATGTCGACCTATCGCGGCTCACGCCCGGGCAATACGTCCTGGCACTCGAAGGGCGCCACGAGTCGAATCGTGGAAAAACCGTCAGGCGCCAGATCCCGCTCACCGTCGAATAGCGACGGTATCGCCCTGACGCGGCCTCTGGCGCACTCTGATCGTGAAGCGAGACCACGGAAGGCGTTGGTATCACTAGCCTTCGTCGACGATTGGCCCTTCGACTCGCGATTGCCCAGCCTTCGGCTGGCCAATCACTCGCTCAGGACATTCGACATGATGGGTGGCTCGCCATGAGCGAGCCTTTCGGCTCGCCGAAGGCGAGCTGAAAGGAGAGTCGAATGGTGCGGAAGCGGGGACTCGAACCCCGATGGCCTTGCGGCCACTAGCTCCTGAGGCTAGCGCGTCTGCCAATTCCGCCACTTCCGCGGTGGCCCCGAAGCCGACGCGCGTGCTCATGACGCGACATCGAACCTCTGGAAGGCGTGAACATCCGAGTATAACCCAACCAGACGCTCCGCCTGTGCGCCGGTTTGTCTAAGTGGTTTGTCTCAGTGCCTCGCAGGCCGCGCATCCTTCCATAGTGCGAGCCAGTCGGGCGTGCCACGGCGGAGCAGCCGGATCGCGCGCAAGGCGATCGGCAGTGCGCGCGCGCGCGCCGGTGTCCACCGGAATCCGTACTGTGCGCGAACGTGATCGGGAAGCAGCCCGATCGTGACCAGCTCGTTCAGCCACGCCGCCGGCAACACCACTCTCGCCGCCGGCGGCATCATGACGGCGCGGGCGAGCGCGGCGGCCTGCGGGCCCACCGCGATGACTCCCGATCGATAGATCGACTCCATGTACTCGCGCAGCGCTGCCCGCGTGCGCGGGACGTCGTCATCGCGGGCGCCGAGCGCCACTGCGATTGGCGCCGCCTCGGCACAGTACGTATCGTGTTCAGCGGCACTGAGCGGGGAGATCAGCAGCTCGTGGACGAGCGGCACCGAGTCGAGCAGCGTGGCGTGCACCCACAGCACGAGTGCCGGATCTTCGGCCGAGTAGGCGGTGCCGGCGGGAAACGGTCCGACCGATTCCGTCAGACGGCCGTTCACGCGACGATGAATGGCGAGGATGCCGGCGATCGCCTGGTTCCGGGCAGCCTCGGATCCGAAGACGAGCGCCAGCATCGCCTTCACAGTCTGGTGCAGCCGTCCCGCCGCCGCCCATGGCGACGATCTGAAGCCGCTGTGCTCGAACACGCCGGCGGCGATCATCGGATGCGCGATCTGCAGCAGGATGGCGCGCGTCCAGGCCAGCAGCACCAGCCGCTCGGCGTTGATGCGCTGCGAGACGCTCATCACCTCGAAAGCGTGCGTGAGTCCGGGGGAGCGCGTCAACGGCAGGCTCTCTGATGACAGGCAGCTCGTGGAGGCGATTCCGGTCCCGCGGTTCGTGCGGCGGCCGTCGACGCTATTCGTTGCCCTCGCGGTCGTCAGTGGCGCCGGCGCCGGGCTGGTCGCTGCGGGAATTACGACGCCACATCCAGCCGGCCACGCCGAACAGCGCCAGGCCGAGGGCGCCGCGCTTGACGAGACGCCATCCCGGCGACTCCTGGCCGTCGAGCAGCTCGCGATAGTTGTCGAGCGTTTCCGGCGACGGCGGCGGCAAGCCGGTCCGCGGTTTCTGCCGGCGTTCGGGTGCCGGAACCCATCGTGTGATGAACACGAATGTTTCCGACGCACACAGCGGACACTGTTGCGAGTCGTGAACCTCTTCGCAGTCGAGACAGAGGCGCGCGTTCCGGAGCTGCATACTCATCAGTGTACCTGCCCGAGGCGGCAGGGATGGGATCAGTCTAGACTGCTTTGAACGGCTGCGACGCGGCCGCATTCCACCGCGACTGCACAGCTATCGGCCGATCCGGCAGTCACCTGCACACCATCTCACGCGTGCCCGTGAAACCAACAGGCTCGCGTCTCCCCGCAACCCGGTGAAGCGCGCATCCCGGCAGGGTCGCGCGCACCCGGCGCATGAACTGATCGCCTCTCCCCGACGAATCTGAAGTCACGAGCAGTCGAACGTCACACGGTTGTGTCTTGTGCCAGCTCCGGAGGAACGGTATCGTACGACTCCTGCAGGGCAGCCATGGGGCGTCGCGCTCGCCTGTCGCACACTAACCGTCCATCCACTCCCGCGCTCGCGGCGACGCCCGCTCACCGTCTGCGAATCCTGGAAGTGGAGATTCGACAGCTCAAGGCGCGTCTCGAGGAAGCTCGTGTCCGTGTCCTCGAGGCCCATCGCCAGGTCGTACATCCCGAGCGGCGCCGGATCGATCGAGGCTGATTACAGTTTTGCGCGTCGACGCCCGTCAGAGATCAGGGCGCTGGTGCCATTCGGCGATCGCCCAGATCACGATCGCGATGAGGGTGATTTGAGGCATGAGATAAGGAACGTGCCTCAGAGTCAGGATCATCAGGCTGCAAACGATCAGGTAGCCAAGGCCGCGGCGAACCTGAGGCCACCGCGCCGCCAGCAAACTCGTCGGCCGACGGAGCTCGTCTCCCCGCATACGTGTGCCCTCGAGCAAGGGCGGCAACCTGTGTCAGCAAGTCGCCACCTTGTGGACCGTGCTGCCCGAAACGACCTCAGCAATCCTGGAGTGCGCGCGTCTCCGCAGCTCCAATGCGGGAGAAATGCGCGTGAACGGATTGCGTAAACCGATTCCAGGTCGACACAGGATCCAGGGAGCAAGATTCAGTCCTCCTGAACGTTGCCTCAGAGGTGTTATCTGCTGCTGAACTCCTGTGTTTGGAGTCTGCGCCCCATGATGGCTACGGGCCGTCTTCGATCGTGGATGTCCTCCCGCGGTTCCAGCGAAGACGTTTGAGCCGTGCCATCAGCGTTCGGCACCTTGGCAGGTGAGGAGTCCTCTGATGCCGAATGTGCTTTGCGCCGCGACGCTGCTGATGGTGTGTGCCACGCCCGTGCTGGGGCAGATTCCAGCGGAGCTTGAACGCTCTGCCGCCGTGCCGCTCGAGTCGGTTGCGGAAAATGCGCCCGATACTGCGGACGCCGCATCCGCCGTTTCTTCACCGTCCCGATATCTGCGGGAAGTCGCGGTACCGAAGGCTTCGGGCCGCGATTCACTCTGGAACGGAGCGATCGTCGGCGCGGGTATCGGAGCCATGGCCGGCCTGGCCTTCGGCGTCTTGCGGGAGGACGGCTGTCGAGCGTGTGCCGGCTTCAATCAGCCGCTGGTCTATGGTTCGCTCTTCGCCGCCGTCGGTGCCGGCGTCGGCGCCGGTATCGACGCCATGTTCGCGAGAGCGGCGCCCGTCAAGTCTGGGTCGTCGCGCGTTCGCGTGCTGCCACTGTTGTCCAAAGAGGTCAGAGGAGTTGCGGGCTGGGTTCGCTTCTGAACGCTCACTTCTTCTTCCTGGCGGCCGCCGCTTTCTTTCCGCTCGAAGCTTCTTTGGCCCGCAGTCTGGCGATGCCTTCGATCAACTGCACCGGCACAGGCTCGGAGATCGGGAACCGAATCGTTCCCTTCGCGAGCTCGTACGGCGCGAGCTGCTTCCTGAATGCCGCGACGAGCCGGGGCGAGGACGGGTACAGCGAGTAATGCCGCTGCCATGCCGCGAAATAGACGACGGGGCGGCCGTGCAGTTTGTATGCGGGAATACCGTACGAAATCGATTCGACGGCATCGGGCACCGCCTCGCGGATCGTGCGTCGCAGCTGTCTGAGCACGCGCCGTGATGCTGGCGGCTGCGCTGCGATGTAGTCGTCCACCGACGCGAATCCGGTTTTGGCCATGGTTCCATGTTCATGAGGGACGCCGCGCTGCGACCTGGGTTATATACGAGCTGTCAACGCCAAGCTCGTCGGCAGTGCGGCCGGCTAGTCCGAACATGGCATTGTCCGATGGCAGCGAGAGAGTTACGATGCCGGCGGCCGGCGTCAGGCGACTGCACCGATGCTGGCGGTCACGTGGACGCGCGGCCGCCACGGCGAGTCGTGGCCGGCAGACTCGGAAGGACGTCGGCGTGTTGAACGACGTGAGGCGGCTGTGACCGATTCAGTCCGGCAGGTGTCCACGGAACCCACCAGAAGCGTTGCGCGCCGGGTGCATCAGCGGAGTTCCAGCTTCGATTACGTGTGCGACCACGGCCGCCGGCTGATCCGTGTAATAGTGCGCGCCACCATGACGCGCCCGGACTGGCTGGCGATCATCGATCGGCAAGCGAGCGAAGGGACATGGTCGTACGGGCTGCTGTACGACTTCCGGCTGCTGACGGAGCCGGTCTCACGCGAAGACACCGATGCGGCTGCCGCCCGCGTCCGCCAGCACACGCTCAACAAAGGGCCGCGCGGTCCCCTTGCCGTAGTCGCGGAGCGGCCCGACGTGCTCAGCCGCTCGGAAGGCTACGCGTTCCTCCACAGGCGCTCGGGGATTCGTCTCGAAGTGTTCTGGAGCGTCGAGGAGGCCGAGCGGTGGCTCGACGAACAGCAGCGAACGTAGGCGTTGATCGCCGGGAACGCCGACACGGCCCGACGCAGTAGCCAGACTCTGAAACTGACCGCCGGATCGCAGCGGTTCAGGTGGGAAGTGGCGAGCCCGCACTTTGCATACGACGGCGAGCGTTCTGGATCGTCACTCAAACTCGTCCAATGTTCACACCGCCAACGTGTCCCAGATGTCGCCGGAGCCGGGTGAAGATGAGCCACGTGCTGATCGGTGGTGACGCCTGTATTCAGTACGTCTGTCAGTCTTGCTACACGATCTGGACGCTTCGGCCGGTGCGGCGCCGTCGCGGGGCGTTCGTCCGCCGAATGAGGATGGCGGTCGTTCGATTCGTACGGACGCTGCTCCGGCCACGCTCGTGGCTTCCGGGCGACGGGCGTCAGGTTCGAGCGTCGCTGAGGCGGAGCGCTCGCAAAAGGCCGATGGACGCGTGACCGCCTGAGGGCCCGCTCTGGAGAGGCTCCGAAATGCCGGAGCCGATTTCCCCGTTGCAACCAGCGTTCGACAGGTTCCATTAACAATTCAATGGAGTACCCAAGGATCGCCTCGAGCGCGTAGTGTGGCATCGCTTGTGCCTGAGCTGGGCGAAATGATCTCATCAGGCCGATGTCGTTCAGGTCACGGGATTCCGAAGCCATTCATTCTGGTATTTGCCGCACTCGTCATCGCAACGGGCTGGTTCGAGTGCCGGCTCCAGGCGCAAGCCACTCCTCCAGGCGCTGCCGCGCCCGCAACACCGCCCGCACAGGCGGCACAGCCGGTGCGAGTCACGTGCTCGTCCAGGCCCGGCGAGCGTGAGCAATGCGCTGCCAACACGGCGAATGGTGTCGTGCTGGCGAGTTCGACCGGGGAGGCTGCGTGCCTGCTCGGAAGGACGTGGGGGTACGACGAAAAGGGCGTCTGGGTGTCGGACGGCTGCAGCGCCGAGTTCGTCGTGGCGGCGGGAGCGGTCGCCGGGACGCAGGAGAAGCAGAGGCCGCTGTCATACGTTCCGAACGCCGGCTTCCTCCTGTTCGACGGCGAAATGGGACAAATCTACTTCCGGCTGTTCAGCTACGCCCGATACGTGAACCAGCGCAGCCTCGACTCCAGTTACGTCGACTCGTTTGGCGTGCCCCACGACATCCAGCTGCGTCAAGACATGCAGCTCGCGAAGTTCTTCGCGCCGTTCTCCGGCTGGTTCCTGACGCCGAAGTTCCGCTACTACCTGTATGTGTGGTCTTCGAACGCTTCACAGGGCGATCCGGCGCAGGTGGTCGGCGCCGGCAACCTCAGTTACAACTTCAATCGGTTCGTGAACGTGGGCGCGGGCATCACGTCGCTGCCAGCTGTCCGAAGCACCGAGGGGCAGTTTCCTTACTGGCTCGGTGTCGACGACCGTCTGATCGCCGACGAGTTCTTTCGCGGCTCATACACCACCGGCGCGTGGCTGAAGGGGGAGATCGCGACGAAGTTCAAGTACATGGCGATGATCGCCAACAACCTCAGCACGCTTGGCGTCAGCGCCGCCCAGCTCGACAACAAGTTCAACACGCAGTCGTACATGCTCCAGTGGCTGCCGACGACGGGAGAGTTCGGTCTCTATGGCACGTTCGGCGATTTCGACATGCACGACCAGGTCGCGACACGGTTCGGAGTGCACTACACCTTCAGCACCGAAGAGAAGCAGAGCCAGCCGAACACGAACGGCATCGAGAACAGTCAGATCCGTTTGACGGACGGCAGCATCATCTTCACGCCCGACCTCTTCGCGCCCGGCGTCACGGTGAACACGGTCGACTACAACATGGTGAGCGTCGATGCCGGCATCAAGCACAAGGGACGATCGCTCGAAGCCGAGTTCTACTGGCGCCACTTGAACGATTTCACGGGTATCAACACCGGCGGGCTGGCGCCCATGGACGACTATGGCTACCAGCTGCAGTCGTCGGCGATGTTCGTCCCCAGGACGCTTCAGGGCTACATCAGCGGCTCGCAGATCTTCGGGACCCACGGCGATCCCTGGGAGGTCCGCGCCGGCGCGAACTGGTACTTCATGAAGGAGCGCGGCCTGCGGCTGAACGGCGAGTGGATCTACGTGCGCGAGAGCCCCGTCGGCTACACGGCCTATCCGATGCCGGTCGGTGCCAACGGGCCGTTGTTCCACATCAACCTCGAAATGAACTTCTGAGCAAGACGCGATAGGATCAGCCGCGGCGAGAGGGAT
>DASUGH010000200.1:0-4457 GCA_036274155.1 Vicinamibacterales bacterium
AGTAGAGGTCCTCGCGGAACGCTCCTTCCTTCACCAGCTTTCGCAGATCCACGTTCGCGGCGGCGAGGACGCGCACGTCGATCGGGATCGGTTTGGATTCGCCGACCCGCTCGATGTGGCGCTCCTGCAGCGCGCGAAGCACCTTCGCCTGCAGTGAGAGCGACATCGACGACACCTCGTCGATGAACAGCGTCCCCTTGTGGGCCAGCTCGAAGCGTCCGGTGCGCGCCTGCGTCGCGCCGGTGAAGGCGCCTTTCGTGTGGCCGAACAACTCGGCCTCCGCCAAGCCCTCGGGGATGGCGGCGGCGTTGAACGCAATGAACGGCTGATCCTGTCGCGGAGAGTTGTGGTGGATCGCCCGCGCGATCAGCTCCTTGCCGGTGCCGGTTTCCCCCTCGATGAGCACGGTGCTGTTCATCGGGGAGACGAGCTCCAGCGTGGAGAAGACGGCGCGCATCGCGCCGCTGCAGCCGATGATGTTGTCGAAGCGGAAGCGGCTGTGCAGCTGCGCCCGCAACTCCGCGTTTTCCTGCCGTAGCTGGCGCGCCTCGACGGCGGCGCGCAGGATGTGGCCAAGCCGCTCGAGTTGAAACGGCTTCTGCAGAAAGTCGATGGCGCCGCGCTTGAGCGCGACAACGGCTTCGTCGACGCCGCCGAACCCGGTGATGACGACCGCCCGCATCATCGGAAAGAGCGTCAGCGCCTCGTCGAGCACTTCCATCCCGTTCTTGTCCGGCAGGCAGAGATCGACGATGAGCGCGTCGTAGACATAGCCGTGGAGCCGCTCGATCGCGTCGGCTCCGTTGACCGCCTGTCCGACGGCGAATCCCTGAGCCTCCAGCGAGTCGGTGATCAGCTGCCGCAGTTCCGGTTCGTCTTCAACCAGGAGAACCGATGCGAGAGGTGAGGCCATGTGACTCCGTAAGTCCTTTCCATGCCGCGCGTTGCACCGCCAACCGGTGGCGGGCGTGCATACGGTTTCAACCGCCTGCATGGAGTTTCTCGGTTCGCGAATGGTTGGGCTTTAGTGGCAGAGACGGCTCACCGTCCACGAGTGTCGGTTCACCGACATCGCGCGACGGCGATTTCTGCGTGTTTGCGCCTGTTTTTGACGAAATGAGCGGTGCGTCAACCCGGGCACCACGATTGCTCAGCCGTTGCTCCCGAGCGGACCACCACGGATTCGCGGTCCGCTGAAAGGAAGGACGACGTGAGCACGATCACTGACGGTGCGATCATGGCGGCACTCGGGCGCCAGCTCACCAAAGCGGTGGCGCAGCAGGCGGTCGCCGCCGGCAACCTCGCCAACATCGACACGCCAGGCTACCGCGCGCGCGAAGCGTCGTTCGGCGACGTGCTCGACGGCGAGATCGGCAAGCTCGCCCTCACCACCACCTCCTCCAACCAGATTGCGAGCCCGCTGCCGGGCGTCTCAGGCGGCACCAAAGAGGTGGACGGCCTCCAGTCCCGCCGCGACGGCAACAACGTGGAGCTCGATCGCGAGCTGCTCACGATGAACAAGGCATCGTCCGACTTTGCCGCGGCCGGCGCAGCGCTCGCCGCCAAGTTCCGGCTCATTCGCTTCGCCATCAACGAGGGCCGCTGATGTCTACGCTCAATGCCGCGTTGAACGCGAGCGCCAGCGCGCTCAATGCCGAACGCACACGCATCGAAGTGGCGGTGTCGAACCTGGCCAACGCCGAATCGACCCGCGGCGCCGACGGTAAACCCTACCGCCGCCGCGACGTCGTCCTGGCCGCGGACCACTCGTTCGAGAAGGCGCTCGGCGAGGCAGGAGCCATCGGCGTGAAGGTGGCGGCGATTGTCGAGGACAACGAGCCGTTTCAGCGCCGTCACGATCCGTCGCACCCGGATGCGGATGCCGAAGGGTTCGTGGCGATGCCGAACGTCAACACGCCGGAAGAGATGGTCAACATGCTGTCGGCGAGCCGCGCCTATCAGGCGAACCTGACGGCCATCGGATTGATCCGGGAACTGGTGCAGAAGGCACTGGAGCTGGGGAAGTAATCCGTGAGCATTCCCGCCATCGGCCCTCTCGTCGCCCCGTCAACGGTTTCTCCGTCAACGAGCACGTCGCCCGCGCCGTCGGCCGGATTCGTCGAATCGCTCGGAAAACTGCTCGAAACGACCGAAGCGTCAGGCGACGCCGCCAACACGGCCGTCGAGAAGATGCTCGACGGACGCGGCGAAGTTCACGACGCAATGATCGCGCTGCAGCGTGCGGAGTTTGCGCTGCAGTTCACCGTGCAAGTGCGCAACAAGCTCGTTCAGGCCTACCAGGACATCATGCGGATGTCGGTGTAGGCAGAGATGCGTTGAGACCCCATTACCGTGAATCTTGATTCGCTGATCGCCCGTTTCAAGTCGTCTGCCGCCGCGCTGTCGGGACGACAGCTGCTCACGCTCACGGTCGCGTTCGTCGCGGTCGTCGCGCTGACGATTTGGTCCGCGTACTCGCTGAACACGCCGAGCTACGGCGTGCTCTTCTCGGACATGGATTCGGAGGCCGCCTCGTCGGTCGTCTCCAAACTCAAGAACGCCAAAGTGCAATACGTGCTGGACGACGGCGGCGGGACGATCCGCGTGCCGACCGATCGCATCGACGAGCTCAGGCTCGAATTCGCGTCTGACGGGATGCCCAGCTCCGGCCGCATGGGCTTCGAGCTGTTCGACCGCACCGCCTTTGGCGTGACGGACTTCCTGGAACACGTCAACTATCGCCGCGCGCTCGAAGGTGAGCTGGCGCGAACGATTTCGACGATCCGGGAGGTGGCTGGCGCGCGCGTGCATATCGCGCTCCCGCAGCCATCGCTGTTCGTGGGCCAGGAGCAGCCGACCAAGGCCTCGGTGGTTCTGAAGCTGCGCCAGAACCAGCGCCTGCAGCCGGCAACGGTCAACGCGATTACCGGACTGATGGCGGCCAGCGTCGAGTCGCTCAGGCCGGAGTCGGTCGTCATCATCGACAACTACGGGCGCCCGCTGTCGACGCAGGAGCAGGCGAGCGAGGCCGACGGCGTGCCGCTCGAGCGCCAGCAGCGAATCGAGCAGGACATGACGACGAGGCTCGTGGCGTTGCTCGAGCCGATCGTTGGTCCCGGCCGCGTGCGGATCAACGTCAGCGCGAAGTTGAACTCAGACACGCAGGAGCTGACCGAGGAGCGCTGGGATCCGAATCCGGTGATCCGCAGCCGCCAGAGTGTCAGCCAGAGCGCCGCCGGTGCGACCACGCTCGCGCAGGCCGTCCCCGCGGGCGCGCGGTCCAATCTGCCGCCGGAGCCCCCGCCGCCGGGGGAACCAGCCGCCGGCGCGACTCCGCCAGTCACCGTCGTCGCTGCTTCAGCGCCCGGTTCGCACATGGCCGAGACGACGAACTATGAGGTGGGGAAGGTCACGACCCACAGCCTGAAGCCGCGCGGCGACATCGCGCGCCTCTCGGTGGCGGTCCTCGTGGACAACGAGCGCCCGGCCGACGAAAAAGCGCAGCCGGCGCCGCGGAAGCCGGAAGAAATCCAGAAGATTCACGGCCTCGTCGCGGCCGCCGTGGGGCTCGACATGGAGCGAGGCGATCAGCTCACGGTCGAGAACATCGCGTTCGAGGAAGCACCGGTCGAGGAAATCGCCGCCCCGACGTTCATCCAGCAATATGCGCCGCAGGCGCTCGAAGTCGGCCGCATCCTCGGCATCGTCGCCATCGGGCTCGTGGCGCTGCTCTTCGTCATCAGGCCGACGGTCCGCAGCCTGACCACGCGATCGCCCGCAGCGCAGGCGGCGACCGGAGCGCTTCCGGTGCCGCGCACGGTCGAGGACCTCGAAGCGGAGATCGACGCGCAGCTGGCGGGTGCCACCGTTGGACAGTCGCGGCGCATGCCGGTGCTCACCAAGCGCGTGGCCGCCCTGACGGAACGCGAGCCGGAGAACGCGGCACGTCTGCTTCGCACGTGGCTCTCGGAGAGTGAGCGCTGATGTCGGTCCAGGTGATGCTCTCGGGCGCGCGCAAGGCCGCGATCCTGCTGCTCACGCTCGGCGAGCAGCAGTCGAGCGAAGTCTGCAAGCACCTCAGCGACGACGAAGTCGAGGCCATTGCGAGGGAGCTTGCGGCGCTGACCGCCGTTCCGCCGGAGACCGGCGAGCGCGTACTGACCGAGTTCCATCAGCTCGCCTCCAGTGCGTCCTACGCCAACCTCGGCGGCGTGTCGTTCGCCAGGCGCATGCTCGAGCGGGCGCGCGGCGGTGAGGCGTCGAGGCGGATTCTCGATCAGCTCACGACGAAGGTCCGCCGCACGGCCGGTTTCACATCGCTCGAGCGCGCGGATCCGCAGCAGCTCTCGAAGTTCATCCTGGCGGAGCATCCGCAGACGATCGCGCTCATCCTGTCGCACCTGCACGCCAACAGCGCGGCGCAGCTCGTGTCGCTGCTCCCCGATGAACTGCGCGCG
>DASUGH010000201.1:0-13610 GCA_036274155.1 Vicinamibacterales bacterium
GCCGGCAAGTCGCGCGGGCCGCTGCATGGGGTGCCGATCTCGATCAAGGACATCATCGACGTCAGCGGAACGGCGACGACCTGTGCGTCGCGCGTACGGACCACACAGCCGGCTCGCCGCGATGCCGCCGCCGTGGCGAGACTGCGCGCCGCCGGCGCGATCGTGATCGGCAAGACGAATCTTCACGAGTTCGCCTTCGGGACGACCAACGAGGACTCGGCGTTCGGACCGGTCCATCACCCGCTCGATGCGAGCCGGTCTCCCGGCGGGTCTTCGGGCGGGTCGGCAGCCGCAGTGCTTGCCGGCATGACAGTGGCCTCGATCGGAACGGACACCGGTGGGTCGGTGCGGATTCCCGCTGCCGCCTGCGGTCTCGTCGGGTTGAAGCCGGAGTTCGGCGAAATCCCGCTCGACGGCGTGATCCCGCTCAGCGCGACGCTCGATCACGTCGGACCGATCTGCCGCTCGGTGGACGATGCCGTGACGCTGTACAACGTCATGCGCGGGGCACGCGATTCCGGTGCGGTGGCGGATGTCGATCTCCGCTCGGTCAGATTCGGTGTGTTGCGCGGCTACTTCACCTCTCTCCTCGAAGCGCCGGTTGCGCGGGCGTTCGAGCAGGCCTGCGCCAGACTCTCGGAGGCCGGGGCCACCCTCGAAGAGGTCGAGGTTCCTCATGCGGGCGACATCGCACCGGTGTATCTGCACATCGTGCTGGCGGAAGCGGCCGCCGCCCACGCCACGACGCTCGAGAACTGCGCCGACGATTACACGCCGAACGTGCGCATCCGGCTCGAGATGGGCCGCTATATCCTCGCCGAAGACTACGTGCGTGCGCTCCGGGGGCGCGAGCTCCTGACGCGTGAAGTGGACGCAGCCGTCACGGGACGGACCGCGCTGCTCCTGCCGACGCTGCCGTTGACCGCACCGAAGCTCGGCGCCACCACAGTGACGCTGAGCGGCACCGAGGAGCCCGTTCGGAACGCGATGCTCCGGTTGACGCAGCTGTTCAACATCACCGGGCACCCTGCCATCACGCTTCCCTGCACGGTCACCGGCTCGCCGTTGCCAATCGGGGTGCAGCTCGCCGGCGCGCGGCACAAGACGCTCGAGCTGCTCGGCGTGGCGCGGGCGGTGGAGCGGCAGCTGGCAGGCTCAAGGTAAGTCAATGCAGTGAGCATTCTGCATTCAGGCAGCCCCACGTGATCCTTTCGCGTTTCTTTCATTCCTGGGAACAGCGGCTCGCATCGGCCACGACCGACCGGGTCGTGCGCCCGTTCGAGTGGGGCACCGACTGGCTGCCATCGAACGGATATCCTCCGGATGCGCGCGAGGAGGCGCTCGTCGCCGACTGGGTCGAGCGTGTCATGCAGGACACGCAGGCCTTCTTCACACCCGAACCGACGTCGGAGTTTCGCTTCGCGGAGGGAGAGCTGTCCTTTCCGAGCGCGCTCGTCACGCCACATCCGATCAACAACATCGTGCGCGCGCGCTGGTTCCCTGCGGCCGATGAGCCGGCGATTGGCGCCCCCGGCCGCCGCGGCCGGGCGGTGGTCGTGCTGCCGCAGTGGAACTCGGATGCACAGGGCCATGTCGGCCTGTCACGGCTCCTGGCGCGTAGCGGGATCTCGGCCCTGCGCCTCAGTCTTCCCTACCACGACGCACGCATGCCCCCCGAGCTGACCCGCGCCGACTACATCGTCAGCTCCAACGTCGTGCGGACGGTGCAGGTCTGCCGGCAGGCGGTGCTCGACGCACGGCGCGCCGTCGCCTGGCTGGCGTCGCAGCGATTCGAGCGGATCGGAATTCTCGGCACCAGCCTCGGCTCGTGCCTCGCGATGTTGACCGCCACCCACGAGCCGCTGATCCGGGCGCAGGCGCTCAATCACGTGTCGCCGTGGTTCGCCGACGTGGTGTGGCAGGGGCTCTCGACGCGCCATGTCCGCGAGGGTCTCGAGGGCAACATCGACCTGGAACGGCTGCGAAATCTGTGGCGACCGATCAGCCCGTGGGCACACCTCGACCGCGCCAGCCGCATGCCGACGAAGACGCTGCTCGTGTATGCCAGGTACGACCTCACCTTCCCGGTGGACCTGTCGAAAGCGCTGGTGCGAGAGTACGCACGGCTCGGCATCGCGCACGAGGTCGCGGTGCTGCCATGCGGGCACTACAGCACCGGGCTCGCCCCGTTCAAGTTCCTCGACGCGTATCTGTTGATTCGCTTCTTGAGAAGAAGCCTGTAGGAGGCGACCCCACTCAATTCGCCACATAGCCACGGCGGGCGCGGATCGTGACGTCGCGGCGGCCGCGCGCTTCGACCTTGATCTCGCGCCAGCCCGGCCGCCCTTCGGGACTCGATTGTCCAAACCCGCTGGCAGGGCAAGTGATGGCCTTTCGGCCTCGAGCCGGAGGCAACGAGGAAGTGTGCGATCCGACCCCTGCCTCAGAAATACCCGAGCAATCCGATCAGTGCGTCGTACAGGACAGCGGCCAGCTGCCGGACGAGCGGAGAGACCTCTCCCGTTTCGACGGCATTGGCAACGGCCACTGGATCGGTGAGCAGCAGCCAGATGGTGGCGCCGACGATGATGGCCGCGATCGACGCGACCAGAACGGCGACGGTGACAACCTTTCCGACACCGCCGTCGACGAGGCCGCGCCGGACCGCGTCGTCACTTCCGTTGACATCAGCTGTTCCCAACGGAAACCCCGCAGATCGAAAAGGGTAGCATGCCGGGTTGGCAAGGGGAGAACCCCTGGCTCCTTCTGACGATTGGAATACGTCTGTGGCCGTTCGCAGAGTGCAGGACGTGGGAGGCGGGAACGAAGAAGGAAGAAGGACGAGGGAGGCGGCAAAGCCGAGGTGTTCGAGAACGGACAGTTACACCTCTACGGGCACGACCTGCGGCGCACCGAGCCCGAGCGCCTCGAGCGGGTCGCGGATGGCCGCGAGATCGCCGACAGCGAGCGTGACCATGCGCGTCATGTCCAGGTAGTGCTGGGCCACACGCATGACGTCCTCGCCGCTGACCTCGTTTACGCGCTGCGTGAAGTTTGCGAAGTAGGAGTCGGGCAGACGGAACAGTGCCAGCTGCGCCGCACCGCGCGCCACCTGAGCCACGGTTTCGAAGTTGCGCGGATAGCCGCGCGTGATGGATGCCTTGGCGAGCGCCAGCTCGCTGTCGGACGGCGGCCGCGCTCCGCGAATGTCGGCGAGCTCGGCGAGCGAATCGCGGATGGCATCAGCGGTCGCCCGGCTGTGCACGCTCGCCTGCAGCACGAACGGCGTCAGGCCGAGCCGCCAGTCCAAGCCGGTCCGCGCTCCGTAGGTGTATCCCTTCTCTTCGCGCAGCTTGAGATTGATGCGGCTTACGAACTGGCCGCCCATGATCGCGTTCATCACCACCAGCGGGAAGTAGTCGGGCGTGTCGCGACGGGCACACAGGTGACCGATTCGCAGCTCGGATTGCGCGGCGCCTTCTCGCGGCACGACCGCCAGGCGCGCCGCCGGAGTGGCCGGCGGATCAATGGACGCCGCGGATGCCGCCACCTCCGGCTGGCTCGATGGTTCGGCCCATTCGCCGAACGCCGATTCCACCACTCGAAACGCCTCGTCAGCGCTCATCGGACCGGCGATGACGAGCGTCGTGCGCGACGGTCGGTACATCGATCGGTGAAACGACACCACGTCGGGCAGAACCATCGCGCTGAGCGACTCGAGGCGGCCCAGGGTCAAATGACCATACGGGTGCTGCCCGTAGACGAGTTGCAGAAACGCCCGCTCCGCCATCGCCGCCGGCACGTCCTTGAGCTGACGCAGCCGATCGACACGCAGCTGACGGACGCGATCGAAGTCGGCCTCACGGAGGGCGGGACGGATGACGAGCTCGGCGAGGAGCGCAGCGGCTCGTCCAGTGAACCGCTCGAGCGTCGTGAGGGAGATGGTCGTCGCGTCCGGACCGACGTCGAGATCGTAGTCGGCGCCGAGCCTGGCCAGCGCGTCTGACACTTCGAGCGCATCCATCGAGCCGGTGCCCTCGTCCAGCATGTCAGCCGAAACCGCCGCCAGACCGTGCAGCGCCGCCGGATCGGCGCCGGCGCCGCCGTCGACCTGCAGCACGAAGGTGACCACCGGGGCACTGCGATGCTCGACGAAACGAACCGCCAGCCCGTTCGCCAGGCGATGGTGGACGATGGAGGGAAAGACGAACAGCGGGTCGGCGCCCACGTCGGGCAGGCGCGACCGGTCTGCTGGCTTCATGTGACGGTCGTCGACAGCGAATCGGGCAGCGCCAGCGCCGCCGCTCCCCGTGGGACGACGCTCAGAACCACTCGCCGATCCGGAACGAGAAACCGTTCGGCCGCGCCACGAACGGCTTCCGCCGTCGCGCGGCGATACCGCTCGAGATCGGCGCGAAAATAGCCCGGATCGCCGCACATGACGTTGTAGGCATTGAGCTGGTCCGACTTGCCGCCGAACCCTCCCACGGTCTGCAGCCGATAGACGAAGTGCGCTTCGGCCTGTGCCGTCACCCGCTCCATCTCATCGAGCGTCGGTCCCCGCGCGACGAAGCGCTCGATCTCGCTGTCGATGACCGCCGCCACCTCCGCGAGCGAGCGGCCGGGGGCAGCGGTTGCCGCAATCACGCAAAAGCTCGCCAGCTCGCGGGAGCTCTGATAGGCCGACACGTCCACGGCGATCCGCCGCTCGTAGACCAGGGTCCGATACAGCCGCGACATCTTGCCGCTGGCCAGCAGCTCGGCCACGAGATCGAGCTCCGCGTCGCCCTGAGCGAACATCGCCGGCGTGTGCCACGCCATGTAGACGCGTGGCAGCTCGACACGATCCTCGTGCATCACGCGCCGTTCGGCGTCGAGCTGGGCGACGCCGGCGACGGCCGGAGGACGCTGACCGGACGCGAGGTCGCCGAAGTACTGCTCGGCGAGCGTGAATCCGCGCTCGGTGTCGATGTCGCCCGCCAGTACGAGCGATGCGTTGCCTGGGTGGTAATAGGTGCGGAAGAAGGCGTGCACATCCTCGAGCCGCATCGATCGAATGTCGTCGGCGGAGCCGATCGTCATCCAGTGATACGGATGCGAGGGTGGAAAGAGCTCGGCGAGAATCGCCATCAGCGCCAAACCGTACGGCCGGTTCTCATAGTTCTGCCGGCGCTCGTTGAGGACGACGTCGCGCTGGGTCTCGAAGCGCTCCTGCGTCAGCGCCGGCAGCAGGTACCCCATCCGATCGGATTCCATCCACAGCGCCAGGTCGATGGCGCTGGTCGGCACCACTTCCCAGTAGTTCGTGCGGTCGGTATTCGTGGAGCCATTCAGGAGGGCGCCGGCGCGCTGCAGCGGCGGAAAGTACCCGGCGTTGTGATGTTCGGATCCCTCGAACATCAGATGCTCGAACAGGTGCGCGAATCCGGTCCGCCCCGGCTGCTCGTCTTTCGACCCGACGTGATACCAGATGTTCACGGCCACCATCGGCACGTGATGGTCCTCGTGCACGATCACGTCGAGACCGTTGGAGAGCGTGCGCTTGGTGAAGGGGAGATCGATCACCGGACGGGAATCAGCGGAATCTTTCCCTTGTTCTTTTCGGCAGCGGCGTGCGCCGCCACGGAGACCTGTGCGGCGGTGCGCTCCGCGACGGTGAGAAACGCCCTCGCGGCCGCCGACGCCGGCTCCGCGACCACGAGCGGGACGCCGCTGTCGCTCCCTTCGCGAATCGGCTGATAGATGGGCAGCCGGCCGAGAAATGGAACGTTCATCTCTCCCGCGAGCCGCTCCCCGCCACCATGGCCGAAGATGTCGGCCTCGTGATGGCAGTTCTCGCAGGCGTAGTAGCTCATGTTCTCGACCAGCCCGAGCGTCGGGATGTTGAGCTTCTGGTACATCTTCACCGCGCGGCGGGTATCGGCCAGCGACACCTGCTGCGGCGTCGTGACGACGACCGCCCCGACGACCGGTACGGTCTGACTGAGGCTGAGGGCGACGTCGCCGGTGCCGGGCGGCATGTCGATGATCAGGTAATCGAGGTCCTTCCACGCCACTTCGCGGAAGAACTGCTGGATGGCGCCGTGCAGCATCGGGCCCCGCCAGATGATCGCGTCATCGTCCTTGGTCATGAACCCGATCGAGATGACCTGGATGCCGTGCTTCTCCGCCGGGATGATGCGCTGTCGTTCGTCGGCGGTGAGCTGCGCGCTGAGCCCCATCATGATCGGGACGTTGGGGCCGTAGATGTCGCCGTCGAGAATGCCGACGCGGCTGCCGCAGCGGGCAAGCGCCAGCGCCAGGTTGACCGAGACGGTCGTCTTGCCGACACCGCCTTTACCGGCGCCGACGGCGATCACGTTCTTCGCGCCCGGCAGCGGCGGCCGGCCGGTTTCGGGCGCCGACGCCGAACGAACCTTGGCCGTCAACTGCACGTCCACGGCTGCCACTCCAGGCAGCGCGCGGACGGCAGCCGCTGCCTGATCGCGCATCTGATCTTTCACGGGGCACGCCGGCGTGGTCAGCTCGATCGTGAACGCGACGCGGTCGGCAGCGATGGATACGTCCTTGACGAAACCGAGCGACACGATATCGCGGCGAAGATCCGGGTCGACCACGGCGCGAAGCGCGCTCAGCACCGCCTCGCGGTCAGGCATCGAGGGCATCTTCAGATTCTATCGCGGTGCTGCTGAGGCGAGCGGCGCCGGCTCGAACAGCTTCCGTCCGTCGCCGGTGAGCAGAACCCACAGCGCGTAAATCCCGAGTGCCGTGCCGAACGGCAGGATGAGCAGGTTGACGACGGCAAGCCCCAGCGAAAGGATGCGCCCGAGCGGAAGATGCCGCCGCACCAGCATGCCGGTCCAGACATGCGCGCCGCCCCACAGGAGCGCGAACGCGCCGATCAGGGCGAAAAGCGCCGCAAAGAGCCCGGCGCCAAATGCGCTCGCCTCGCGGTCGGGGCCGAGCACCCACGCCAGCGCGCCGACGGCCAGCAGCAGCATCGAGACGCCGACGAGTGCCGCGAGCGCTCCCCAGAGGCTCCACAGGATGCCGAGCAGGTTGACGTGTCGCTGCATGATGGAGGCGGCCCGGACACCCGGCCGCTTGGGTCAGTCGACCGCGATGTGAAGCTCGACCCGGGTGGGCGGATTCTGCGGCGGGGTCACGCTGAACTGCATCCTGGTGCCGTTCGCCACGCCCGCGGGCACGGTGACCTGCAGCTCGTACCGAAGGACTTCGGCACCGCTGCCGGCGCACCTCAGGCACGCCTCGCTCCAGCTTTCTCCGCGTCCGCCACACCGCCGACACGTGCATTGCACCGGCACCGACAACGGGATGGTGACGCCTTCGACGGCATCGCGCGACGTCAGCCTGATGGCGGTGTTGAGCGGCGGCCGCCGCTCCTCGGCCAGGAAAGCGCTGCGCATCCGGTCGACTGCCGGGGCGACCGATGGAAAGTCCACGATCACTTCGTCCGCAAAACAGCCCGCTTCGCTCGCCTCGACGCGAGGCGTTGCGGCCGCGGCACTGCCACGAAAGGGTCCGTACGCGTTGCTACCCATCGCACTGCTGGTACGATAGGAGCCGGTCGAGGAGAAGTCAATGCCCGAGAAGGAGTGCCCGATGTGCGGCGAGCAGATGAAACTGCGCGAACCGGAAATCACCGATCGGGTGCCAGGCACACCACAGACCAAAACGTCGAAGATCCGTGAATGGGTGTGCCCGGAATGCGATTACTACGAGGAATTCCAGGAAGATTGAGGGAGGCAGGTATCAACGCGCGCCGAGCGTCAACAGCAGCTCTCTGCGCACCGAATCGTCCACGTCTTCGAAGTTGAGCGCTGTTTCGCACTCGTCGCACAGGATTTCGAGCACCGCCGGACGGCCTTCCTCAGACACCTCGACCCGGGAATCCTCGAGATGCACCACGTGCATCTGCAGGGTCTTTACGAGGAAATTCTGGTCGTTCCCACAACTGGGACAGGTCAGCGCCACGCGCGTCTCCTCTTTGGTCGTCAATTCCACACTCCTGAACTCGATTGTATGGGATGGCTTCCGCGGCGCGCAATGAACAATTGAGGCCTTTCTTGAGAAAAATACCTGGACGTCACACGATTGCCTCCTCTGACGCCTCGAGCGCAGATTCCGGGAGCGCTATCCGGGTCATCTCCCCGGTACGGTGCCAGGGAAACACGCAATGCGGCCCCTTGGCCTCAACGAGCTCCACCTCGACGACCGCGGACGCGGTCTGATACACACCCGCCACACACCCGCACGGGAGCGATTCGAACGCCAGGAGCGGTAGCGAAGGCCCCCTCGCGCGCAGAGGCGTGGCTGTGCTGTTCATCTACGTATCAGGTAGGACTCCCGTTTCGCCGGCGCAGATCCCGTTTTTCGGCCCGCGCGGCAGCTCGCCCGGATGTGGGTCAGATTTGTTGCAGATTGGCGGGATAGACGAGTTGTACGTCCACACGAGCGCCCGAAAACAACAGTTCGGCAGCACGGCGATACAGCGCCGCCTGTTCCCGGTGCGCGGCGCTGGCTGGACCGGTCTTGAATTCGAGAACCGTGACACGCGGGTGAGCGCCCGAGGCGCCCGATTCAGGCGTCCGGATCAGGCAGTCGATGGTTCCGTGAATCGCCCGGCCGTCGGTCACGAGCGAGAAAGGCACTTCGAAGTCAGCCTGCCCCGTGCGAAAGATTTCCCGCAGATCAGCACGGGCGGCCAGCGCCCGGTAAATCGTGCAGCTCTGCGCAACCACCTCGCTGAGATCGACATCGCCGGTCCGTTCGCTGGCCCTGATCAACTGCGCCGCAGCGCCGGTCAACGACGAGCCATCCCAGGCGTCGGTCAACCCGAATCGCTCCAGCAACCGGTGCACGACCCGGCCGCGAAGACGTGCCGGGGTCAGGTCTTGAATCGATGGTTTTTCCACGGTCTGACCCCGCAACGGGGTCTCCTCGACCGGCGCAAAATCGGACTCGAGCGGCGTGACAGCGGGCGACGTCTCATCCCGGTCGACGTCAACGACTCGGCCGCCTCCGGACGACACCTCGCAGACAGCCAGTGTGTGCACGACGCCCGATGAGGCTTTCCAGCGAATCGGACCGCCGGTCACGGTCATCAGCTGCGCGAGGAGCGACGCGGGCAGCACTTCGGCAAGGCTTCCGCGCCCTGGCACGAGCACTCCGTCGCTCGTGATCGCGCTCAAGTACAAGCGATCCCGTGCGCGCGTCAGCGCGACGTAGAGGAGCCGCTTGGTCTCCTCCCGGTCGCGTGCCGCTTGATCTTCGTCGGATCCCGATTCGAAGTCGCCCACCGAGACCGAGACGTCATCGTCGGTGCCGCCATCCGAGACGCGGATCGGCGGACGCCGTGACCCGGTACCGCGGGTCAGGTTGACGATGAACACGACCGGGAACTCGAGGCCCTTTGCCGCATGGACCGTCATCAGGCTGACGGCGTCGAGCGCATCGATGGCGGCGTTCGACTCGTCGCCAAGGGCGAGGCGATCGAGGTGGGCCACGATCCGCTCGAGCGTCGCGTAGCCGTTGTTCTGGACACGGCGAATGAGGCCGCGAATCTTCTTCAGGTTCTCCAGCGCCTGCCGAAAGCGCGGCCCGCTCAGCTCGAAGGCGTACGCCGATTCGGACAGTGCGAGGTCGAGCAGTTCGCCGGGCGGCAGACGATCGACGAGACCCCGCCACCGCACGCTGGCTGCGCGGGCCAGCGTCAACGCCTCTCTGTCGGGAGCGTCCAGCGACGAAGCGCCAGGCACCGGCTCGTCGGAGACCAAGGCCTCGGACAGTCGGGGAGCAAGACGCCGGAGCGCTTCGTCCGAGAGACGCACGAAGCCCGAGCGCATCCACGCCGCCGCACGCAGATTGGACAGCGGGTCGGCGAGGTGCCACAGAAGAGCCAGCACATCACGAATCTCGTCGGAATCGAAGAAGCCCAGCCCCTTGTATACGTACGCGCGCACGCCGCGTCGTTCGAGCGCGGCCTCGAGCTCGCGATGGTTCTCGCGGGTTCGAAACAGCACGGCGATGTCTCCGGCACGCACCGCGCGCGGGACGCCGGTGGCGATGTCGCGCACGGTGGCGCCGCTGGCCAGGAGCCTGGCAATCTCGCCGGCGACGCCTTCGGCGCACGACTCGACAGTGTCCGCAAGTACGGCGCCGAGGATCTCGCCTTCCGCCGTGGATGCGCCGACGGGAAACCGATCCTCCTCCTCGTAGCGGAACGCATCGTCCCGCGCCGGCGCCTTTTCGAGGTCCTGACAGACGTCGTTGACGAAGGACAGCAGACCGGGCACGGCGCGGAAGCTGCGGGAAATCGTCCGGCGAACGTCGCCATCCGGACGCAGCCCTTCGAGGTAGCGTGCGGCCTCGGCCAGCACTGAGACGTCGGCGTCGCGGAACCTGTAGATCGACTGTTTGCGATCGCCGACGATGAAGATGGACGGTGGCAGCGGGGCCGCCGAGGAAAGACCGGCGCCTTCTCCCCAGGCCTGCACGAGCAGCGACACCAGCTCCCACTGCGGACGGCTGGTGTCCTGGAACTCGTCGAGGAGCACGTGGTGATAGCGCGACTCGAGACGGTATCGACTGCGCGAGAACTCCTCCATCTGGCGCAGCAGCTCGAGCGTCTTGAGGAGCAGATCGGAGAAGTCGAGCACAGCGTGGGAGTCGAGCGTGCGGCGATACTCGGCTTCGGCGATGCGATACATGCGCCACACGCCACGCGCCACGAGCGCATTCAGATCGCGGCGGTAGCCCGACAACACCTCGGCCAGCCGGGCGGCATGTCCAACCACCAGACCGCGGTGACGCTTCCAATGATCGTGCGAGGGAAACAGCGTCTTCCTGCTGGTCAGGCGGCTGCGGGGCACGCCATCCAGCGTGAGGAAGTAGTCGCGAACGCGCGCACACGTCGCCTGGACGAGGACAGGGTCGGGCGACAATCCGGCGCGGCGCGCGGTGTCGAGCGCCTCGAGATGGCGCACGAGGAGCATGAAGACCGGATCGGCTGGACCGCAGGCGGCGAACGCACGCAGGCCGTCGGTCCGGCTAAAGCCGGACCCTACATCATCAGTGGGGTCATCATCAGTGGGGTCCAGCCCATCATCTGTGGGGTCCGGCTTCAGCCGGACCATCTCCGAAAACACATCGAGCAGCGCGTCGGCGGCACGATCGGCGGCTATACCAATCGTCAGATCCGGCCGCGAACGCCCCAGGTACTTGCGCAGAATGTCAGGCGCGGTGATCCGCCGCGCGAGCAACGCCGCCAGACCCGCCCGCGCGCGGCGGTCGCCCAGTTGCGCAAACACGAGCGCCACATGCTCGTCGTCGCGGGCGAGCCCGCGACAGATACGCAGCGCCCGATCGAGCGCTTCATCGACGAGCCGCGGCACCTCCGTATCATCGGCAACCGTGAACGCGGGATCGAGATCAGCCTCGAGCGGAAACTCCCTCAGCAGCGACAGGCAGAACGCATCGATGGTGCTGATTGCGATGTCGCCGGCGCGATCGCGGAGCTCCCGCCACCGCGAGGCCGGGATTTCGCCGCGCCCGGCGGCAATCCGCAGAGTCTCGAGGATCCGTGCCCGCATCTCCGCGGCCGCCTTGCGGGTGAAGGTCATCGCCAGGATGTTCGACGGCTCGACACCGGCGCGCAGCAGGTTCACGTATCGATGCACGAGGACACGCGTCTTGCCCGTCCCGGCCGACGCCTCGAGGGCGACGTTGAATCGCGGATCGACGGCGCGCTCCCGGCCATCCCGGTCGCGGGCGTCGATTCGCGTCTCGCGCGGATCCGGATCGGCGTCGAACGGCAGCATGGCGTTACGCATCGCCGACGTAGTCCTTCCGGCAGACGGAGGAGAACGCGCAGAACCTGCAGATCATCGGGTCGTGCGGCCGCGGCGGGAACTCACCGCGGTGAATGCCGTCGAGCAGCTGCAGCAGCCGCGAGCGGGCGCCGTCGAGTGTGGCGCGGCCGTCTGCATCGCCGCCTTCGACCACGGGGATGGAGGCTCGCCTGCCCGAGAGAGCGACGTAGGACGCCTCGTCGACGGTCCAGGGGCGGCCGTCGCGCGCCTCCAGGCGCTCCGCGGCGCACAAGGCGTAGATGGGCGCTTGCAGCGCTCGCTTTGGATCGGGCGCCGCGCCGGACTTGTAGTCGATGACACGGAGGCGTCGATCAGAAAGCAGGTCGATTCGGTCGGCGACGCCGCGCAGCGGCACCTGCCTGTCCGCGACGCCCAGCGAAAACGTGCCTTCGAGCCGGTACTCCAGCCATCGCTCCTGCACGGGCATCGGACGTGAGGCCTCCAGTCCGAGGACCACGTCGATTGCGCCGACCGAGATGGCCGAACCGAACAGCTGTAGACGCTCGAGCCTGGCGTCGGCATCGCCGAGCCGGTCGAGGAGCGGAGCCGCCACTTCCGCAAACATGGCGCGAGCGGCATCGAGCCGGGCTGGCGTGATCGGACCGCCGCCGCGAGCGTCCCACGCTTCGAAGAACCGCTGCAGCACCTCGTGCACGAGCCGCCCCCGTGCGCGCGGCGAGAGGGTTGTTTCGTCCTCGGGCGCTTCCTCGAGGCCGAGAACGTCGGCGGAAAAGAACTTGAACGGGCAGTCCTGGTAGCGCTCGAGCGCCGTGAGCGAATACGCGGACGCCCGGTGCTGCTCGGTCCACCCGTGAAATCGGGGGCCGCTGCCAGCGCCGCGGCCGGCGCGGTGGACCGCCCAGGCACGCACGGCGGGCTGCAGAGTGTCGAAGCTGACCGGCTCGAGCCCGAGCGCCTCGTGATCGAAGATCCGCGCCGTCGCCGGCGGTTCATCAACCGTCTCCAGTCCCGCCGCTTCGAGCTCGTCGAGCAGCGACGACGGACTGACGATTGCGTCGCCCTCGAGACTGAACGTCGAGACGATGACGCGGGACGACGGGAGATGGAGGAGATCGACAAACCGCGACCGTGCCGCCTGCCGTTGCTCGGCGAGCGACGGCCAGCCGAGCTCACGCAGGATCTCGGGCGAATAGAAGATGTTGCGCCGGGGCGGCTCGGGCCACTCGCCGTCGACCAGACCGGCGAGCTGCACGACATCGAACTCTCCGAACCTGGCGCTGTCCGCATCGAGCAGATGGACTCCCGTTTTACCCGTGCGCGGGGCGAACGTGTGACCGCCGATGCGCCGCCGCACCAGCGCCGTCACCGCATCGAAGGCAACAGGCTCCGCGTCGAAGCGCGCGAACGCATCGCGCAGCTCCGTCAACGTCGAGTGGATGCCGGCGCGCGCCCGCTGCTGACGGTCGCGGAGGGGATCGTCAGGCTCCGGCGTGCGCTCGTGACGCAGGAGGAAGTCGAGGAGCGCAGTCAGATGCTCTGCCGTGGGTGCAGGCGACCGCAGCGCATCGAGCTCGTGCGCGATGGTCACGAGCGTCGCGCCGGCCCTCACTGCCGCGCGGGTCTGCGCAGAGGGCGACGGCTGCTGCCGCCATGCCGTGAGGATCACCTCGAGCGACTCGAGCTGACCGAGATACCCGGCTTCGCTCAGGGCACGATGAAGCGCCGCCACGTCGGCGGGCACGACGTCGTTTCCGCCGG
>DASUGH010000202.1:0-9208 GCA_036274155.1 Vicinamibacterales bacterium
GCGCTCTCGGGAGGGATGAAGCAGAAGCTCGCGTTGTGCTGCGCGCTGGTTCATCGGCCTGACATTCTTTTTCTTGACGAGCCGACGACCGGGGTCGATGCGGTCTCGCGGCGGGAATTCTGGGATCTGCTCGCCAGACTCAAGGGCGGCGGCCTCACGACGGTCGTCTCGACGCCTTACATGGACGAGGCGACGCGCTGCGATCGCGTCGCGCTGATGCATCGAGGCCGCATTCTCGACATCGCGACGCCGGCGGCGATTGTCGAAAGCTTCGCGCGCCCGTTGCTGGGCGTCCGGGTCGCGAGTCGCTACGCGGCGCTTCTGGCCCTTCGCTCGTACGAGCAGGCGCACAGCGTGTATCCCTTCGGCGAGGTCATTCACGTGGCGGACAGGCGGACCGGGGTACCGGTCGAGCAGCTTGCCGCTGAACTGAAGGCGTTCCTGACGGACAGCGGATTCGCCGACGCGGTGGTCGCTCCGCAAACGCCGACGGTCGAAGACAGCTTCATCGCCCGCACCGAGGATGCCGCATGAGCGACGCCGCCATCGCCGCCAGCAACCTGACGCGGACATTCGGCCGGTTCACGGCGGTCGACCACATCTCGTTCGAGGTCAGCTCCGGCGAAGTGTTCGGGTTTCTCGGGGCCAACGGCGCCGGGAAGACAACCGCTATCAGGATGCTGATCGGCGTGCTCAGCCCGTCTGGCGGCACGGCGCGCGTGGCCGGCTACGACGTCGCCACGGAGAGCGAGTCGATCAAGCGAAACATCGGCTACATGAGCCAGCGGTTCTCGCTCTACGAAGATCTGACGCCGCGCGAGAACATCCGTCTCTATGGCGGCATCTACGGGCTGTCGCTGGCCCAGATCCGGACGCGCACCGATGGGATGCTGCAGCGTCTCGGTCTCGGCCATGCGGCTGACCAGGCGGTGCGAAGCCTGCCGCTCGGCTGGCGCCAGAAGCTCGCCTTTTCCGTCGCGCTGCTGCACGAGCCGCGGATCGTCTTTCTCGACGAGCCGACCAGCGGCGTCGATCCGATCACGCGCCGGCAGTTCTGGGAGCTGATCTATGAAGCCGCCGCGGGCGGCACGACCGTGCTGGTCACGACGCACTACATGGACGAAGCGGAGTACTGCGACCGCATCTCGATCATGGTCGCCGGCCGCATCGCCGCCATCGGCACGCCGGCCGATCTGAAACGCGAGTACCGCGTCAGGACGATCGACGAGCTCTTCGTACAGCTCGCGCGTCCGGATGCCGCAGGCCACCGGTCAGCGCCGCCATGACCGCCCTGCTCGGCATCCTGCGAAAGGAGTTCTTCCACATCCGGCGCGATCGACGGACCGCCACGGTGCTCGTCGCCATTCCGCTCGTGCAGGTACTGATCTTCGGCTACGCCATCCGCACGGACGTCGATGACGTACGGCTGGCGATTGTCGATCCGGCGCCGAGTCACGTGACGCAGTCGATGCGGGATCGCCTGGCGGCGACCGGCATCTTCCGCATCGTCGCCGTTCTGCCGCGGCTCGAGGACCTCGATCCGCTGTTCCAGTCCGGCGCCGCCCAGCAGGCGATCGCCTTCGGTCACGACTTTGCGACGGATATCGGCCGCAATGAGCCGGCGCAGCTGCTGATCATCACCGACGCAACCGAGCCCAACACCGGCAGCCTGCTGCAGGCGTACGCCGAGGCGGCGATTCAACAGTACGTGGCCACGGAGCTGCCGGGCTCGCCCGGCGCGCGCATCGTGCCGACGATCCGCATGCGCTTCAATCCGACGCGCGCCAGCTCCAACCTGTTCGTTCCCGGTCTGATGGCGTTCGTCCTGACCATCATTTCCGCGCTGATGACGGCGGTGACGCTGACGCGCGAAAAGGAGACGGGAACCATGGAGACGCTGCTCGTGTCACCGCTGCGCCCGTGGGACATCATCGCCGGCAAGGTCCTCCCCTACCTTGTCGTCGGCGTCCTCAGCATGCTGCTGGTGCTGACCGCGGCGAGGCTGGTCTTCAACGTTCCGCTCCGCGGGAGCATCCCGCTGCTGCTGTTCGAAGGCGCCCTGTACATCTTCGTCTCGCTGGCGTTCGGCATCCTCATCTCGAGCCGCACATCCTCGCAGCGGCTCGCCATGATGGGGACCTTCCTGACGACCCTGCTGCCGAATGTGCTGCTGTCGGGGTTCATCTTTCCGCTTGAAAGCATGCCGGCGCCGCTGCGCGCGATCTCGTTCGCCGTCCCGGGGCGCTGGTTCGTGGTGATCGCGCGCGGCATCATGCTGAAAGGCATCGGTCTCGAGCATCTCTGGCGCGAGACGCTGTTCCTGGCGGTGCTGGCGACCGTACTGCTCACCGCGAGCGTCCACTCGTTCAAGGAACGGCTGGAGTAGTGATGCGCCGGATCTTCTTTCTTGCGCACGCGGAAGTGCTTCATATCGCCCGGGATCGCATCCTGCTCGCGCAGACGCTGATCGTCCCGATGGTGCAGCTGCTCATCCTGGCGAACGCCGCCACCTTCGAGATTCGCAACACGCCGATCCACATCGTCGATCTCGATCGATCGTCGGCGTCACGCAGCGTGGTGTCGAAACTCGCCGCCAGCGGTCATTTCGACATTGTCGACACAACGCCGTCGCTGGAACGCGTCGACGAACGGATGCTCGACGGCAGCATCACCATGGCGGTCGTGATTCCCCATGATTTCGAGCGGCGGCTGGTCAGAACGGGCGCCGCCCCGGTGGAGCTCTCGGTCAACGGGGAGAAGGGCTCGGCGGCCGGCATCGTCCAGGCGTACGCGACGCGCGTGCTGACCGAGGCCGCCTCTCTCGGCGCGGAAGGGCGTGAGCCGCGCATCGACGTGCGAACCCGCGGCCGCTACAACCCGACGCTGAACTACAAGTTCTACATGGTGCCGGGGATCCTCGTCGCGCTGATGACGATCATCGGCTCGCTCCTCAGCGCGCAGAACATCGCGCGTGAGAAGGAGCTGGGGACGCTGGAGCAGCTGAACGTCACGCCGATCACGCGGGGTGAGTTCATCATCGCAAAGCTGCTGCCGTTCTGGGTACTGGGCCTGGTGGAGCTGTCACTCGGACTGCTCATCGGCAAGCTCGTGTTCGGGCTGCCGATGCTTGGCAGCCTTCCATTGCTGTATGCAGTCGCCGCCGTCTATCTGCTGGTCGCGCTGGGTATCGGCCTGTGGATTTCGGCGCTGGTCGACACACAGCAGCAGGCGATGTTCGTTACGTTCTTCATCGTGAACATCTACCTGCTGATGAGCGGGCTGTTTACGCCGGTGGACAGCATGGCGCCCTGGGTGCGGACCATCACCATGATCAATCCCGTTCGCCACTTCGTCGCCATCTCACGCGCCATTCTGATGAAGGGGGCGGGACTGTCCGACATCGCGCAGCCGTTCCTGATCCTCGTCGCGATGGCGGTCGTGGTGCTCACAATCGCCGTGCGCCAGTATCACAAACGGGTCGCGTAGCCGGTGGATCGGTCGTGCTTTGAATAACAAAGTTGTTTGTGATACCGTCCGAATGTGCGACCCCTGCGACGCGTGAAGCTGATCCTTCCCGCGCTGACCGAGGCGACAAGCCCGTATTGGCGGCCGATCAAATACTCCCTGTTCCCTCCCCTTGGACTGGCGACGCTGGCGGCATATCTCGATCCTGATCTGGACATCAGCCTTCACGATGAGCACGTCGAGCCGCTCGACCTTGACGATCACCCCGACCTCGTCGTCATTCAGGTCTACATCACCAATGCCTACCGGGCGTACCGGATCGCGGACCACTACCGCGCACGCGGCGCCTATGTCGTGCTGGGCGGGCTGCACGTCACGTCGCTTCCAGAAGAGGCCGCGCCGCATGCGGACACGATCGTGCTCGGTCCGGGCGAGGACACCTTTCCGCAGTTTCTTCGGGACCTGGTCAACGGCCGGCCAGCCGCGCGCTACGTATCGACGATCCGAACGCTCGAGGGCATCCCGCCGATACGCCGGGATCTGATTCAACGGCGCCGCTATCTCGTACCGAACTCAATCGTGGTCTCGCGCGGCTGCCCGCATCACTGCTCCTTCTGCTACAAGGACGCGTTCTTCACAGGCGGCCGCGGCTTCTACACGCAGCGGGTGGACGACGCCCTGGCCGAGATCGCGCGGCTTCCCGGCCGTCACCTCTACTTCCTGGACGACCATCTGCTGGGCCACGTGCGTTTCGCGCGCGAGCTGTTTCGCGGCATGCGTGGAATGGGGCGGGTTTTTCAGGGCGCGGCCACGGTGGACTCGATCCTCCGCGACGACCTGATCGAGGACGCGGCTGCCGCCGGTCTGCGGAGCCTGTTCGTCGGATTCGAAAGCCTCTCGCCGCGCAGCCTCGAGGATGCCAACAAGCGGCAGAATCTCGGCCGGGACTATCAACGCGTGATCCGCCGGCTCGACGACCTCGGGATCATGATCAACGGCAGCTTCGTGTTCGGGCTCGACGGCGACCGCGGCGACGTCTTCTCGCGGACGGTCGACTGGGCCGTCGAGAGGGGCATCACGACCGCGACCTTCCACGTCCTGACACCATATCCGGGCACGGCGCTCCATGCCCGAATGGCCGCGGAGAATCGCCTCGTGTCACAGGACTGGGATCTGTATGACACCCGCCACGTCGTGTACACGCCGATCGGCCTGACGGCGGAGCAGCTGAAGAACGGCTACGACTGGTCGTACAGGGAGTTCTACCGCTGGGGCAGCATCATGAAAGCCGCGTCTGCCCATCGCACCGTGAGCCATCAGGTGCGGCATGCGGTGTACGGCGCCGGCTGGAAGAAGTTCGAGCCCGCCTGGGACTTCGTGATTCGCGTCAAGCAGCTGTCGCAGATGCGGCCGCTTCTCGAGTCGGTCCTGTCGCCAGCGCAGCCGGCCTCCGCGCCAGCCACGCGGACAGCGGGCCGCATCGTGCTGAGATCGGTCGACTAACCTGGTGCGGCGCCCTGCGTGTTCACATACACGGCATAAAGCGACTGCCCCGCCGCCATGAACAGGCGGTTGCGCTTCGGCCCGCCAAACGTGATGTTCCCGCAAACCTCGGGCAGCCGGATGCGGCCGATCAACCGGCCCTCGGGCGAGTGCACGGTCACGCCGCTGTAGCCCACGTTGTTGCCGGCGTTGCTGCTGCACCACAGGTTGCCAGCGACGTCAAAGCGGATCCCGTCGGGGCCGCAACGAATGCCGTCCACGGTGAAATTGCCGAACGGCGTCACATTCGCGAGCGTATTGTTCGAGGTGATGTCGGCCGACACGACGCCGCCGCGGGCGACGATGTACAGCTTCTTGTAGTCGAGAGAGAATGCGATGCCGTTGGGCACCGAACCGAGCGCGTCCTGATCGATCACCAGCGCGACGCGGCCGCCTGCATCCACGCGATAGACGTTGGACGGCAGCTCGCGCTTCAGATCGCCGGCACCTGCGCGCTGCCCGGCACGCGCGTTGAGGCGGCCCTGCTGATTGCTCGGCCCGCCGGGCGCATCGACGACACCCTCATAGAGCGAACCGCCATACGGCGGGTCGGTAAACCAGATGCTGCCGTCGCGATGGACGGCAACGTCGTTGGGTGAGTTCAGCCGCTTCCCGTTGTACGAGTCGGCGATGACCGTCACCGACCCATCGTGCTCGTAACGCACGACACGGCGTTCGCCGTGTTCGCACGAGATCTGGCGCCCTTCGAAGTCGAACGTATTGCCGTTGCTGTTCCCCGACGGACTCCGGAACACCGTGACGCGGCCATCGTCATCGAGATAGCGGAGCTGGCGATTGTTGGGAATGTCGCTCCACACCAGATAGCGGCCCTGACTGCACCACGCCGGCCCCTCCATCCACAGAGCGCCGGTCCAGAGACGCTGGATAGGCGTGTTCCCGAGACGCAGCGCGTTGAACGCCGGATCGACGGTGACGAGATCGGGGTCTGGATAGGTGATCGGTGCCGCGCCGGGAGAGAAGTCTCGCGGCGGATTCGAAATCACCGACGGCGGGCTGCTGCGCGCGGGCGGCGTCGGCTGCGGCGGGGCCTGGGCCTGGGCCAACCGTGGCGAGACAGCGGCCAGTCCCGCAGCCGCCCCAATCTTCAGCGTCAGTTCACGACGGGTCATTCGCATGGCGCGCGTATGTTACTGCGTCGTCGGGAGAGTACAGCTCGACATCGGGTGACGCCGTTCGATCGTGAAACGCGGGCGGGTTTGCGGCTGTCGAGGCTGGCATTTCATTTGCCCGATTCCCATTGCCAGCCACCTGCGACAGAGGACACGTCCATGTCGCGCACATGCACGACTTTTTCGATCGCTCTCGGGGCCATCGTCGCGGCAGCCTTGCTTGCCCCATCTACGGCGTGGGCGCAGGACCGCACCGCCTCCATTGTCGGCTTCGGCGGAATGGGAGTGAACACCTTCTCGACCGCGCAGCTCGATTTCGGCGCGAACGTCGGGAAGGAACTGACGCCGAGCGTGCAGATCATCGGCGAGTTCGGGCACGTCAGCGACATGCTGCCGACGCTCTCGGCGGGACTCCTGAGCCTGACGCCGTACGACGTCCGCGTGTCGGCTCTCTACGGTGAGGGCGGGCTTCGTCTGCTGGCGGCGCCCGGCAGCGCCGTCAATCCGTACGTCGAGGCCACTGCCGGCATCGCGCGCCTGACACCTCACGTCTCCGGCTTCGGCTCGGTGGACGCGCTTACCGCCGCCGGCCTTCAGTTTCTTCGCGGCACGGATCCGCTGATGGGGTTCGGCGGCGGAGTGCTGCTCCGCGGCGGGCCAGTGATTGCGGACGTCGGCTACCGCTACAAGCAGGTCGTCGGAGCCGACTCTCTGTCGAGCCTGCTCAGTCCCGGCCAGCCGCTCCGGTCACATCAGATTCGATTTGGACTCGGCGTCCGGTTCTAGAACGCGGAGCCGTCCCCGCATGACACTGATCGAAGAATTCACCGAGATCGCAAATCGCCTCCGCCCGACCTTCGACAACGTCGTCCAGGAAGGCACGAGCGAGTGGGGATTTGTCGTGGTGAAAAATGCGCGGCGCATGGTCGAGATCTTCAAGACGCCCGACGGGAAGTGGCACATGGACTTCTGGCAACTGGGGTTCAAGGCAGACCACCACCCGGTCTGGCAAACCACAGTCGGCACTATGGACGACGTGGTTGCAGCCGTGACGGAGTGGCTCAAACCGGCGTAGATGGGCTGATTCATTCACCGGCTTTCCCCCTGATCCTGGGCGGCCCGTACGACGCTAAAATGCGCCGATGCAGCCGCTCAGGCGATTCCTCGCCGCTGTGACGATCCTCGGTTGTCTGATGCCGGCACCGGCCCGGGCCGCCGGCGTCGCCCCCCTGGTTGACGCGGCCGAGCGCGGCACCCTCACCGAGGTTCGCCTGCTGCTGAAGCAAGGCATGGATGTCAACGTGCCGCGCGTGGATGGAGTCACGCCGCTCCTCGCGGCGGTGTACGCCGACCGGCTCGAGGTCACGGCCGCGCTTCTGGCGGCCGGCGCGAAAGCAACGGCGGCCGATCGCTACGGCGTCACCCCGCTGTACCTGGCAGCCGTCAACGGCAACGCAGAGATCATCCGGCGGCTGCTGGACGCGGGCGCCGATCCCAACGGTGTCGATGCGGGCGGCGAAACGGTCCTGATGACCGCGGCGCGCAGCGGACGTCCCGCCGCATTGCAGGCGCTCATCGAACGGGGGGCGCGCGTGGACGCGCGCGAGCCCGAGTTTCAGCAGACGGCGTTGATGATCGCGGCCCGGGAGGATCGCGGCGAGGCGGTCGGCGTGCTGCTCGCGGCCGGAGCATCGCCGAACCTTCAAACGCGCAAGGGGCCCACGCCGGCGTTCGTTCCGCCGTGCAAGGGCACCGGCTGCGGCTCGGAAGGCGTCGGCATCAATCGCGGCGGCCTTCCCGATCGCGGACGCCGCGCTGAAGCCAAGGGCGGTATGACGCCGCTGTTGTACGCCGCGCGCGACGGGCGGCCGGACATTGCGCGCCGTCTCCTCGACGCGGGCGCGGACATCGAGCTGCCGGAAGCCAATGGCATCCGACCGCTGCTGATGGCGGCGCTCAACAACCAGCTCGACGTCGCGCGTCTCCTCGTGTCGAAGGGCGCGAACATCAACGCCGATGACTTCTGGGGCCGGACTCCGCTCTGGGCGGCGGTCGAGTACCGCAACCTCGACATGAACAACGTCGAGCAGGATGACCCGAAAGACAACGGCGTCGATCGTGCGCCGATCCTCGAGTTCATCAAGGAGCTGATTGCCGCGGGCGCCAACGTCAACGCCCGCACGCGCGAGGTGCCGCCGGCGCGGCGCTGGCTCTATTCGCTGAACGACGTGTCCTGGGTGGACTTCACGGGACAGACACCGTTCCTCCGCGCCGCGCTCTCGGGAGACACGACAACGATGAAGCTGCTCGTTCAGCATGGAGCGGATCCGAACCTGCCGACACTGGCCGGAACGACGCCGTTGATGGCCGCGGCAGGCGTCAACTGGACGGTGCAGCAGACCTACACGGAGTCACCGCAGGCGCGCATCGACGCGGTCAATCTGTGCCTCGAGCTCGGTGCAGACGTGAACGCGACGAACTCGATGGGACTCACCTCGCTGCTCGGTGCTGCGAACCGCGGCTCGAATGAGATCATCGAGATCCTGGTGAAGCATGGCGCCCGCCTCGATATCAAGGACAAAGAAGGCCGGACACCCCTGCGCTGGGCGGAAGGCGTGTTCCTGGCCTCCGTCGGCGCCGAGCGGAAGCCGGCGACCATCGCATTGCTCGAGCGGCTGATGGCTGAGCAGGGTCAGCTCCCAGCTCCCAGCTCCCAACTTCCAAAATGAGAGCAACGCTCGCGGCGTCCCTGCTCCTTCTCGTCGCCGGCCTCACGGCCGCGGTGCATACGCAGAGCAATGCGGCACGGGCGGTGCCCCGCCCCGCAACCCCGCAGGACGCGAAATCGACGATCGATCGCTATTGCGCCACCTGTCACAACCAGCGCCTGCGTGCGGGCAATCTCGACTTCGCATCGCTCGACGTGACAACGGCGGGCCGCGACCCGCAGACCTGGGAGAAAGTCATCCGCAAGGTCCGCACCGGCATGATGCCGCCGAGCGGCGCACCTCGGCCCGAGCGCGCGACGCTCGACGGCTTCGCCGCATCGATTGAGACGATGATCGACCGCG
>DASUGH010000203.1:0-18231 GCA_036274155.1 Vicinamibacterales bacterium
GTTCCGCAGGAAATCGTAGCTACATCCCACCGGAGCCACTCTCGTATTTCGGAGGCGTTCCGCCTCCGCCGCGGTTTCTCCAAGCTCAAACCCGCACAGGCCCGCGGAATTCTGCGGAAGCGTAGCTCGGCCGAGTGGCACCAAACCTGCTCGGCATCGCTCGGGCGAAAGCGGTTCCGGGTGGACTCGATCAGCCTCCGTCTGCCTCGAGCCCGTCTCCCGTCTCACTGCTACGACCAGGGACGGCCTTCTGAAAGGTTTCCAACATGGCCTACGAAGTCATGCGAATGGAGAGCGATCTGCTCGGGCAGAAAGCGGTGCCCGCGGACGCGTACTACGGGGTCCAGACCGCCCGGGCGCTCGAAAATTTCCACATTTCCGGTGTTGAGCTTCGGCTCTACCCGGATCTCATTCGCGGCCTCGCGATGGTGAAGCTGGCGGCCGCGCGAGCGAACGCCGAGTGCGGTGTGTTTGGCCCCGAGATCCTCGACGGCATCGAGCGCGCCTGCCAGGAAATCATCGACGGCGCTCTGCACGACCAGTTTCGCCTCGACGTGTTCCAGGGCGGCGCCGGCACCTCGACGAACATGAACGCCAACGAGGTGATCGCCAACCGCGCCCTCGAACTGATGGGGCACAACAAGGGCGAGTATCAACACTGCGACCCGCACGATCACGTCAACGCCTCGCAGTCGACGAATGACGCCTATCCCACGGCGCTTCACGTGGGAATCGCGCTTGGCAACGTGCGCCTCGTGTCGGCGATGAACGAGCTCATCGCTGCCTTCCGGATGAAGGGCCAGGAGTTCGCCAGCATCGTCAAGATGGGCCGCACGCAGCTCCAGGATGCGGTGCCGATGACGCTCGGTCAGGAGTTCACCGCCTTCGGTGAGACGCTCGCCGGCGAGGTGCGTGCTCTCCAGGTGATCGAGCGGGTCCTGTGCGAGATCAACATGGGCGCCACCGCCATCGGCACCGGCCTGAACGCCCCGGCGGGCTACGCACAGCGGTGCACCGAACACCTGGCTCGCGTCACGTCGCTCCCGATCCACCTGGCGCCGAACCTGATCGAGGCGACCCAGGACACGCAGGCCTTCGTCCTCTACTCCTCCTGCATGAAGAGCCTGGCGATCAAGCTGTCGAAGGTCTGCAACGACCTCCGGCTGCTGTCGTCGGGTCCCCGCTGCGGCCTGCACGAGATCAACCTGCCGGCGATGCAGCCGGGCTCGTCGATCATGCCGGGCAAGGTGAACCCGGTGATTCCCGAAGTCGTGAACATGGTCTGCTTCCGCGTGATCGGCAGCGATCTCACCGTGTCGATGGCCGCCGAAGGCGGTCAGCTGCAGCTCAACGTCTTCGAGCCGGTGATCGCCGCGTGCGTGTTCGAGGCGCAGACGATGTTCGTGAACGCCGCACGAACGTTGCGGGCGTACTGCGTGCAGGGCATCACGGCGAACGCCGACGTCTGCCGGCAGTACGTCGAGCGCAGCATCGGCACGGTCACGGCGCTGAATCCGGTCATCGGCTACGAACGTGCGACCGAACTTGCGGCCGAGGCGATGCGGACCGGACGCGGCATCCTCGAGCTGGTTCGCGATCAGAAGATCCTGTCGGAACAGCAGATCGCCGCGGTGCTCGATCCGGTGGCGATGACCGGCCAGGGTCGGCCGGTATGAACGACTCCGGTGCCAGAGCATCATGAGCGACGGCGGGCTGCGCAAGCCGCTCATCGCGCGGCTGGCGACGGCCGCGCTCGTGCTCGGAATCTGGCTCTGGCCGGCGCCCGAAGGGCTCACCGCCCAGGCGTGGCATCTGTTCGCGCTGTTCGTCGCCGCGATTTTCGCCGTCGTGGTCAACGCCTTTCCGATACTCACGTCGTCGATCGTTGCGCTCGCCGCCGCGGTGCTCACCGGGACGCTGGCTCCGGATCGGGCGTACTCGGGGTTCGCGAACGGAACGATTCTCCTCATCGTGGTCGCGTTCCTGGTGGCACGGGCGGTGATCAAGTGCGGGCTCGGCCAGCGCATCGGGCACGCCGTCGTCGCGCTGTTCGGGCGATCGACGCTCGGCCTCGTCTACAGTCTGTTCGTCGTCGACGGCCTGATCGCGCCGGCGTTCCCGAGCAACACGGCACGTTCCGGCGTGCTCTATCCGCTGGCGTTCTCGCTGGCGGAAGCAGCGGGCGCGCGGCCGGGCGAGTCCTCTCGCAGACGGCTGGGCGCGCTGTTGATGTTCTCGGGCATCGCGAGCCTGTCGCTCTCGTCGGCGCTCTGGCTCACGGCGATGGCCGCCAATCCCCTCGGCGCCGAGATCGCCAAGCCGTTCGGGGTCAACATCACGTTCGGATCGTGGCTGCTGGCGGCGTCGGTGCCTACGCTTGCATGCATGGTCCTTCTGCCGCTGCTCCTCTACAAGCTCGTGGCGCCGGAGGTGACGTCGACGCCGGCGGCTCCGGCGGCGGCGCGAGCGGCCCTGACGGCGCTCGGTCCGCTCACCACACCGGAGTGGATCGTCTCCGGCGTCTTTCTGGCGATGGTCGTCCTGTGGGCGATGTCCTCGAGCCTCGGGCTCGACTCGACCGCCGTGGCCTTTCTCGGTCTGGGAGTGATGCTGGCCACCGGTGTGTTGACGCTCAAGGACATCTCACAGGAAGGCGATGTGCTGGCGACGTTCATCTGGTTCGCGGTGCTCTTCACGCTGAGCAGCGAGCTCAACGCGCTCGGGTTCATGGGTTTTCTCGGCCAGCGCCTGGCCGATGCGATGGGCGGACTGTCTGCGCTGGCAGCCGGCTTGACGCTGGTCGTCGCGTACGTGTTGTTGCACTACCTGTTCGTGAGCCAGACGGCGCACCTGCTGGCGCTGCTCGGCGTGTTCCTCGACGTGGGCGTGAAGCTGGGAGTCCCGGCGGTTCCGCTGGCGTTCCTGCTGCTCTTTGCCACCAACTTCTTTTCGAGCATCACGCCGCAGGGATCGAGCGCCAACCTGCTGTTCGTGGACAGCGGCTTTCTATCGCAGGCCGAGCTCTATCGGCTGGGAGCGATCAGTACCGGTTTCTGTCTCGTGGTGTACGTGGTCGTTGGGCTGCCGTGGCTGCGCCTGATCGCGTGGTGAAGCGGCCGCGGATGGAGGCAAACGTACGTAGCGGAAGCGTGTTCGAACGCTGTGCGCCGCGCTCCGCGCACCGTCATTACTGGAGGATCAGCCATGTCACGTCAGTCTTTGAGTCCAGTGCTACTTGGAGGCACGCTCGCGGTGACGCTCGCACTGGCGTGTCAGAGCGGCGTGCCCGCGGCGGAGTCCGCCGACTCGCAGGCACCGGCCGCCAGCACGCAGGCGGCTCCTCCGACGGCCGGCCTGCCGCAAATCGTGGTGCTCGCCACTGGCGGGACGATTGCCGGCGCCGCCGCAAGCGACGTCCAGGCCGGTTACAAGTCGGGGCAGGTGGGCGTCGACCAGCTGCTCGCCGCGGTGCCGCAGGCGAAGAAGGTCGCAAACCTCCGCGGTGAGCAGATCTCGAACATCGGCTCGCAGGACATGAACGACGAGGTCTGGCTGAAGCTGGCCAATCGCGTCAACCAGCTCGCAGCGATGCCCGACGTGGCTGGCATCGTCATCACGCACGGCACCGACACCATCGAGGAGACCGCCTACTTCCTGAACCTGGTGGTGAAGTCGAAGAAACCCGTGGTGTTGACGGCGGCCATGCGGCCGGCGACCGCGCTCTCCGCTGATGGCCCGCTCAACTTCTACAACGCCGTGGCGGTGGCGGCGAACAAGAACGCAGCAGGACGCGGTGTGCTCGTCGTCATCAACGACTGGATCCACGGAGCCGCGTCGCTGACCAAGACGAGTACGACCGCGGTACAGACGTTTCTCTCACCGCTCTCCGGCCTGATCGGCACGGTGGCCTATGGCGAGGCTGAATTCCTGCGGGCGCCGATCGGCAAGAACACGGCGGATTCGGAGTTCTCGATCGACGGCGTCAAGACGCTGCCGCGCGTCGACATCATCATGGCGCACGAGAACATGGACGGCGCGCTCATCGATGCGGCCGTCGCCGCCGGCGCCAAGGGGCTGGTCATTGCCGGCGTGGGCAACGGCAACATGACCGCGAATGCGCTGAACGCGCTGGCGGCGCAGGCCAAAAAAGGGATCGTGTGCGTGCGCGCCTCCCGCGTCGCGATCGGGCGGGTCGGACGCAACGTCGAAGTCGACGACGACAAGCTGGGGCTCGTCGCGTCGCTCGACCTCAACCCGCAGAAGGCGCGGGTGCTGCTGCGCCTGGCGCTGGCCAAATCGGCGGACGCCAGGCGCATTCAGCGTCTGTTCGACGAGTATTGATTGCGTCTCTGCGGCAGGCAGCTCCGAGGCGTCGGGGATCAACCACGAGGTGCGCTTCGCGCACCGACACGAGGATCACGAAGGGTTTCATCGGGGTTCGCCTTTACTTGATGCGGACCGGATCGAATTTCTGGTTCTCGTTGCAGACGAACTCGATGAGCTCGGTGTCCGGAAGCAGCCGCTGGTTCACCCGCACCGTCCACGGCCTGGTGTAGGCCTTGGGGTCGTCGATGGTGACGTCGATTTCGAGCCGCCCGAAGTTTGGCCGGCGGAAGCGTTCGATGAGTTTTCCAGCTGATGTGAGTGGTGCGCCATTCACGTCGAGCCAGCCGTCGTCCCGGAAGTGTGTGCTCTCGACCACGAGCGTGTCGCCTTCCCACCAGCCGCGCGAGTAGCCGAACCACCAGGGCTGCGGATCGTTGTCCGGCGCCGGCCGTCCGTCGAGAAAGATCTGACGGGTGCCGGCGTTTGCCTCGTACAGGATGACAATCAGGTCCTTGACCTGAATGATCTTGCGCGGCTGCGAGTGCGTGTGCATCTGCATGTAGCCGAGCGGCAGGCACGATGCATCGGGATTGTCCTTGCTGTTGCCCGCCATGCGCTGCTTGCGGAGCTCGGCGGCCCACGGCTGGAACGGGAGGCCTTCCTTGATTCCCGCTTCGATGTTCCAGAACGTCGCTTCCGGCGGCGTGCCGGGCGGTGGAGGGGGTGGACCTCCCCGGAAGCCGAGGACGCCGGCGTAGTTCCAGACACCCGACAGGTCGGGTTTGCCGTCGGCCGTGCGCGGTGCCGGCGCCGTCATGTCGACTCGTCCGTCGGTTGTGCGAGGCACACCCGCGGCACGATACGTGGGCCACTGCGCCACCGCTGCTGGCGTGGCTGCCACGACGAGGATGAAGGCAGCCACCGCGCCAATCGCCGATTTGCACCAGCCTCCGTGCACGATAGCCTCCTCCTTCCTTCTTCCTTCTGTCTTCCGGACCCGAGTCCCGAGCCCCGGACCCCGAGCCCCGGATCCCGGATCCCGAGCCCCGAGTCCCGGCTCCCGAGCCCCGGATCCCGAGCCCCGGACCCCGAGCCCCGAGCCCCGAGTCCCGAGCCCCGGACCCCGAGTCCCGAGCCCCGAGCCCCGGATCTACGTCAACCCGTGTGTCCGCCCCTGCTCGTCGATGTCCATCTTCATGAACGCGGGCGTCTTGCCGAGTCCCGGCATGCGCTGCATGTCGCCGCACAGCGCCACGACGAAGCCGGCGCCGGCACTCGGCACGAGCGAGCGCACCGGCAGTACGAAGCCGCTGGGGCGGTTGCGCAACGCCGGGTCGTGCGACAGCGACAGGTGCGTTTTCGCCATGCAGACGGGCGCCGCGCCGAGGCCGAGCTTCCTGATCCGCTCGAGATCCTTGAGCGCCTGCATCTGGAGATCGATCGACGTGGCGCCATAGAGCCGGGTGGCTATGGCTTCGATCTGCTGCTCGATCGGCGCTCCATCCGGCGTCAGGAAGTTGAACGTGTTCGGCCTGTCGCAGGCGCTGACGACCGCGTTGGCCAGTTCGACGGCACCGGCGCCGCCCTTCCCGAAGCCTTCGTGGACGACCACCGTCTCTGCGCCGGCATTGAGCGCCAGCTCCTTGACGAGAGCGATCTCCCGCGCCGTGTCGGTCGGGAAGCTGTTGATCGTGACGACGCAGGGCAGTCCGTACTGGCGAATGATGTTGACGTGCGCGGCGAGGTTGTCGGCACCGCGCCGGACGGCGTCCAGGTCCTCGGTGGACAGGTTGGCAAAGGCCATCCCGCCGTGCGACTTCGTGGCGCGCACCGTCGTGACCAGCACTGCCGCGCTCGGCGTCAGGCGCGCCGTCCGGCAGACGATGTCGCAGAACTTCTGGAAGCCGAGGTCGCTGGCGAAGCCGGCCTCGGTGATCACGTAGTCGGCCAGCTTCAGCGCCATGCGGTCGGCGACGATCGAGTTCGCCGCATGCGCGATGTTCCCGAATGGTCCCGCATGCACCAGCGCCGGCTGCCCCTCCATCGTCTGAACGATGTTCGGCTTGATCGCCTCCTTCAGGATCACCGTCATCGCCCCGCCGGCCTGCAGCTTGTCGGCCGTGATCGGTTCACCGTCGAAGCTCGATGCCACGACGATGCGGCCGATCCGGCGCCGGAGGTCCTGCAGGTCGCTCGCCAGCGCGAGCGACGCCATCACCTCGGAGGCGGCCGTGATCACGAACTCGTTCTCGCGCGGGATGCCGTGCGCCTTGCCGCCGAGTCCGGTCACCGAGTAGCGCAGCTGCCGATCGTTCATGTCGACGGTGCGAGGCCAGATGACCGTCGACGGGTCGATCCTGAGCGGGTTGCCGTGGTAGAGCGACGCGTCGAGCGCCGCGGCGAGCAGATTGTGCGCGCCGGCAACGGCATGGAAGTCGCCGTTGAAATGGAGGTTGATCTCCTCCATGGGAATGAGCTGCGACAGACCGCCGCCGGTGCCGCCGCCCTTCACACCGAACACCGGCCCCATCGACGGCTCGCGCAGGCAGAGCATGACCTTGCGGCCGATCCGGCCAAGCCCCTGTGTCAGCGCGATGCTCGTCGTCGTCTTGCCTTCGCCGGCTTTCGTCGGCGTGATCGCCGTCACGATCACGAGCTTGCCATCCGGGTTGCCGGCAAGGCGGCGCAGGAGCGACAGCTTGACCTTTCCGCGCGCGTGGCCGAAGACTTCGAGCTCCTCCGGAAGAATGCCGGCGGCGGCAGCGATGTCGGTAATGGGACGGGGCTCGGGCAGCTCGGTCGTCTGGGGCGCTGGGCTCATGCGTGCGTTCTCACTTTTTCGAGTAGATGTCATCGATGACGATGTAGCTGATTGAGGAGCGGTCTCCGCGGGATTCTCGGTGCCTCTGTGCGCAAGCCTCTCGTCAGGAATTGACGGGAGCGGCGGCGGGTGCCTCGTGCCTCGTATTGCGTACGGCGCGCACAGGCTCGACCGGCGCGGTGCTGGCGTCGACCGGCTTCGGACGTCCGGGCCGGCTGTCGCGGTCCAGGAAGAAGTTGATCCACGAGCTGGTACCGGCCAGCTTGCGATCGGCCGCAGGAATGAACGTCCGCAGGTCCTGCACGCGCCCAACCGATTCCGCCCGGCTGTACACGGACACCCAGATGCACTCCTGATCGACGACCTCGCAGCGGCCGATCAGAGTGCCGCCGCAGGGGCCGTTTCGCATCTGCTTGGGACAGGTCTGCGGGCAGACGTACTCCATGTGGCCGAGCACGCAGTTGCCGCACGCCTCGCATCCGAACACGGGGCGCTTCCCCCAGTACTCGAACCGCTCGGCGATCTCGCGTAGAGCCGGTGTGCGGTCGACCCAGGCGAAGAAGCGCTTCAGCCCGCGCCGCAGCGGCGTGTCGCGAACGTCCTTGGCCCAGGGGACCGGAAGCGTCTTGCCGGCGGCGTCGAGCACGACGGGCAGGAACGTGCGCGCCCGCCTGGGCGCCGGGTCGGCGTTCAGGTAGAAGCCCTTTGCGTCGCCGAACTGCAGCTCCGACGCGCACTGTTCCCAGGCGGGCTCGAGCTCCTTCGCGCGATCGAGGATCCGGACGATCTGTTCCGCCGAATGAGTGCCGCCGATGTAGGCGCCGGCGTAGCCCAGGCCTTTGAGCACGGCCACAGTCTTGGCCGCGCGCTCGAGGCGTGCCGCCAGCCCGCCGTCTGCCGCCTGTGCCTCCTGCTTCACCTGCTCCACCAGTGCGGGGGAGGCCCAGCAGCCAGGTGGATTGCCGGTGGCCATCTTCTCGGCAGCCCGGCGCGACAGCACGTAGACGTTGCCGAGCAACGGGATTTTCAGGCCATGCTCGTCGACGTATCGTTTCAGCTCCGCGAACTTGCGCGCGTCCCAGCCGACCTGCGTGATCGCGAGGTTGGCTCCCGCCGCCACCTTCTTTTCGAGCTTCAGATACTGGTAGAGGCAGTCCTCGCGCTGGTACTTGAATGGCGACACGGCAACCGCGATGTGGAACGGTGTCCCCTGCTCGGCGCGAATCCGGGCGATGAGCTCGGTGAGCTGCACCGAGTCGAGGTCGAACACCGGACGGGCATTCTTCTCGGTCGGCCAGTCGCCGGTGAGCGCGAACACATTGAGCATGCCGAGCGCGCGCAGTTCGCGCAGTGTCTTTCGCAATGCCACGCGATCGTTGCCGACGCAGGTCAGGTGAACGTTCGGCTGCAGCCCGCGGGCACGGACGGCAGTGCCCACCCGCAGCGGATCCTGGCCGAACTTGCCGCCTGCATAACTGGTCACGCTGCCGGCGACGATGTCGGGAATGTTCGCCAGGTTCGAGGCGATCTCGAGCACCTGCGCTTCGCGCTTGAGGCCCGAGGCGACCAGCTCGACGACGATCGAGAACGGCCGGGTGGACAGCGCCTCGGCCAGCGAGGTCATCATCGAGACAGTTCCTCTCGCACCTGCCGGGCGCCCTCGGCCATCGACGCCAGCTTCCTGAACGCCACGTCGCGTGGCAGGTGAACGCACCCGCAATCGGGATTGACGATGAGCCGCTCCGCCGGAATCACGTCGAGCGCCCGCCGGATTCGATCGGCCACGAGGCCGGCAGACTCCACGTCGTGCGTCTTCACGTCGATCACGCCGTAACCGAGCGCGAACGGCACGTTGAATTCCTTGAACAGCCGCAGATCGTCCTCGCCGCGTCTGGCGAACTCGAGTGAGATGGCCTGGACCTTAGCATCGAGCACCGTCGGAAACAGATAGCGGTAGCTCCCCTCGAACGACGGCTTGCCGTAGCGGTTTCCGTAGCAGATGTGCAGCGTCACGTTCGCCTTGACGCCCTCGACCATCGCATTGACCGCTTTGACGCCCCACGGGAGATCCTCCGGGAACCCCGAGTAATAGGGCTCATCGATCTGAAGGTGGGTGGCGCCAGCCCGAACCATCTCGCGCATCTCGGAGTTGAGCACCCGCGCCAGATCGAGCGCGAACGCCTCCTCGGAGGGATAGTGCTCGTTGCGGATGCGCTTCACCAGCGCGTGCGGACCCGAGATCGAGATCTTGCTGTGACGCTCCGAATAGCGCGCCAGGAAGCGCACCTCGTCGGCCAGCCCGAGCGCCCCGGTCGCCAGCTTCGAGCGGACGACGCTTTCGTAGAAGTCATAGTACAGACGCTTGGACCCCTGATCCACCGACACGCCGGGAAGCCGCTCGGCGAAGTAGTCGATCATATTGTCGCGCTGCAGCTCGCCGTCGGAGACGATGTCGATGCCCGCGACCTCCTGGTCCTTGATCGCCGCCTTGCGCGCCGAGTCGTACATGTCCTCGAGATCGTGCCGGCTCAGCCGCCGCTGCAGATAGTCGTTCTTCGCCCGCTCGAGCCATGCCGGCATCGAGTAGCTGCCAATCACCGTCGTCGGGAGCGTGGGTAGCGTCTTCATGATTCAGTCGCGTGGAGTCGTATAGAGGATCTGCGTTTTCGATCCCTTGCGGTACTTGAACGGCGCAAAGTGCACATCGTAGCCGGCGCGGGCGCCGACGGCGCGAAGGAAGGCGCCGTTGACCCAGGTGACGAACGATCCGTCCAGCTTCCCGGGGCCGCGGAAGCCGTACGTGTAGTCCTTCATCGCCGACACGAAGATGTCCTGCACCTGCAGATATCCGCGCGGGTGCAGCAGCGGCACCGTGTTGACGAAGCTCTCCGCTGCGCCGCGCGAGAGGTGGAAGCGGATGTCGTGTGGCGCTTCGGCGAGCAGATCGTCGAGCGGTGATCGGCTCACACCTTTCGGCAAGTGGCCTTCTTCGCCTTCGTCGAGAGCCCGCAGACGCTCCTCGAGCCGCAGCGCGTTCCAGATGCAGTTCCAGAACACCATTCCGCGCTCCAGGTCGCCGACCGACTCGGGCCCGAACTCGAGGAGGCGCTTCATGGCGTCGGCCAGCTGTTCGGGGGCGAGGCCGAACTCGGCTTGAATGGCGCGCGCCGCCGCCGCGCTGACATACGGCCGGACCTCGACAATGAAGAGCTGCCCGTCGCGGCGGGCGATCTCGTCGAAGCTCAGGTTGTCGTACACGTTCGTCAGGTGGACGAACAGGATCTTGAAGCGAAGAAACGACAGCGTCTTGAACGGGTTGGTCGCGTCGATCGCCAGGACGCTGCAGATCGGCGCGTGCGGTCCGACGGCCGCCAGGGCGGTGTCGAGCGTGGCCGGCGAGTAGTCGCCGAGCAGGAACCGGAGCCGCGAGTAGTAGCCCGTGCCGCACTCGCTGTCGAGCGCCTTGAACTGATCGAGCCAGAGTCGCGCGCGCGCCCCGGAGCCGACGCCGATCTCGATCGCATAGATCTCCGGCGGCAGCTGGTCGCGCGTCTGCATGTCCCGCAGGAGCGTCCAGAAGTCGGCCACCGAGTCGGCGACGGCCTGCACGTGGTTGGCGTCCGACCCCCCGCTCGGCAGCGCCTCTTCGAAGCCACGCTTGGCGTGGTCCTGCCAGGCGGCGAGACGCTGCCAGAACAGCCGGTTGAAGGGCCAGATGATGCTGTCGCGCCATGGCGCGAAGTCGCCGAGCACGACGTGGTCGTCGCCGGTGGGCGAGGCGCCGTTGCGCAGCATGCGCACCGCCTGACCGAGATGCTCGGTCAGCCGCGGATCGACCTGCCGCAAGTCGATCGAGATCTCGGCGAGCGGCAGCGGCCGTTCCTGGTGATCGACGGCGCGCCGGACCATCACCGGATCGCGGAAGCTCGTTTTGTATTGCAGCCAGTCGAGGTGAATGCGCAGCGCCGCGGCCGTCTCGGTGTCCAGACCGCTCTCCTCGAGGAGCACGGTCAACGGGGCGGTTACTCGGCTGGTCAGGTCGGCGATGTCAGTGCCCTTCGGCAGAGCCGATGGCGAGTAATTACGCTGAATGATCACGACACCACTGCCCTTGATCCCCCATCAGCCTGCCCGGTCCGCGTCGGAGTCCGCCGATCCGGCGATTACGGCGTGGCGAACGACGTGCCGCCGCGCGTGTGTCGGTTTTTTCTCGCCGGGAACTACTACTACTATAGTCGGCCGCGCGCCGGAGCGCGCTCGTTCCCGGCATCCGCGGCTCGCCGTGTGACGGTCGGCGGCCGTCTCGTGACCGCAATCTTGCAGGCTATGACGCGACTGCGGGTGTTGTCAACAACACAACACCCTGACGACACGACCGTCAACGTCGCGGCAGGTGGCCGGTGCCGCCTGCCCGGCCCGGTCCGAGCGAGGCGGTCGTCGTGCAATCAGTCCGGTGCGGCCAGAACGGCGCACGGAAAAGGGCCGCATCGGTGAAACGGGCGGGCAGCCGCCTCGATGCGCCGGGCCGACGTGACGCGGCTATCGGCGCGAGGCGCGGACGTTGCGGTTCACCCAATCCAGCATGATGTCGGCGATTTCGAGATTCCGCCGGTCGAGCATCATCATGTGGGTCACACCGAGCATGCCCTTTTCGTCGAGCTTCAGATACTCCGCTTTGGCGGTCCCGTGCTTCTCGGCACGCCGCGCGTTGATGGCGTCGACGGTCTGCTGGCAGGGCATGCTGTTGGCCGTGTAGTCGCCCTTCAGCGCCAGGTACGGGATGGCGTCGAAGTCGGCGGCGCTCAGCCCGCTGTTCGGGAGCGAGCACGACCCCTCGACCGTGATCAGTCCCTTCACCAGATCGAGGTGGCCGCGCTCCTTCAGGATCCGCACCATGTGATGCCCCATGATTCCCGACTGCGAGTGGGTGGCGACGATGGCGCCGCCAAGGCGTTCCACGAGCAGCGCGAGGTTCTGCGGTGTCCACGTGTTGGCCGGCGACAGCGTCGTCGGGTTGCAGGTGGCGCAAGTCGAACCCGGAAGGGTGACCTCGGCGTTCGGCACGAGCTGCTTGTAGTACTCGAGGGCGTAGCTCGCCCGCGACCCGGCAGGTGCCGGCCCGAGGGCGCCCGAGCGCGATACGACCGCCGGATCGACGGCGTCGAGCGGGAAGAGGGGGGCGACGTGACGGAAGGCATCGGGCTTGGGATCCGGGTCGGCGGGATCGCCATGCGGAATGAGCGTCCCCGTGAGCACCGTCGAACCGGCCGGCACGAGGTGCCCGAACCACGCCGTCCACGCGCCGTTGTCGGTAATCCGCCCGAAGTTCGGAATCAGCTCCGCTGCGGCTTTCACGTCGCCGGCAGCCAGCTTCGCCTCGGCCTCGTGCAGCACGGACTGATCGAAGCCTGAACGGCCGCGTCCCGACTGATCCACGACATACGTCGCGACGCCCTTGCGGACGAAATAGGGGTACCAGCCCTCGCGTCCATCAGGAGTCGACTCGAGCGCGGCGCCGGTGTGCGTCGACCCGTGCACCATGATGACTGGCCAGCCGGGACCGGACCTCTTCGCCGGAATCTGGAACTGGACATACATCTGACCGATGGTGATCTGCTGCGGCACCGTAGCCGGGGCGGGCGTTGGCGCGCCTGTCCCGCCAGGGCCCCCTGGTCCTCCGGGCCTACCGGGCGGGAGCGCCGCGTAGTCGGTGATCTTCGCGACCCCGCCTATGAAGAAGCTGCCCTGGTCTTCGAGCACGAGCGGCCCGCCGAGGAATCGCTTGGGCTGACTCTGTGCGGCGACACCAGAGGCGAGGGCCACGACCAGGATCGCGTGCATGCCGAGTCGGCGGAGGGACGACGTGATGCTGCGGGTCGGTTTCATCGGATCCTCTCTTTGGACCCGGTGCTCACGTGCAACGGGACGGCGGCAAACTATGACGCGCGGGGCGTCATGTCAACCCCGCAGTCTCATCCTGTCAGTCTCATCCCCAGTGTCGTCAGCGAGTGATCAACGAAAATCACCACGAGGGCATGAGGCGGCCGGGCAAGGGTGCCCGCCCACGTTGCGGTGAAGAGCGGTGTCGTGTCGTGCGCTCAGCGAGCAGAGGCTGCGCGGGCAGCAGTGTGTCGCCGGGCCGCTCGCCTCGCCTGGTGCAGGACGTCCGCGAGCTTCTCGGCCCAGGCGCGGAAGTGCTCGTCTTTGAACATCTCCATATGGCCCGCCGGGATGAGGCTGACCTCGCAGTCGGGACCTACGAGCTGTTCCCAGTCTCGTGGCCCTTGATACACGCTCTCACGACCCTTGAACAGCAGCACGCGACCCGCGTACGGCCGTGGCGTGTAGCGGGCGATTGCCTCGAGGTAGATGTCCTGGATGTAGCGGCGGCGTACGAAGACCGAGAGTGGAAGCCGCATCGCCACCTGAAACCGATACACCAGGCGGGTGAAACCGGCGGCGAGGAGATGCCATCGCAGCCAGGCGGCCATCTTGGGCAGTGCCCGCGTCCAGATGTATGCGAAGCGCTTCGACGCCGGCAGGGCCGCGAGGTTGTCGAGATGCCGGCGTCCCTCTGCGACGACGCCGTCGGCCGCCGTGCTGATCGCTGAAGGAGCAACGGGCGTCTTGGGATTCATGCTCGATGGATCCAGCGCCACGAGCAGTGCAACGTGTTCCGACTGGCGGGTCAGCTGCTGTGCCACTTCGAGAGCCACCACACCGCCAAACGAGAACCCGCCGAGGTAGTAGGGGCCGTTCGGCTGCACTCGCCGCATCTCTCGCAGGTAATAGGCGGCGATCGTTTCGACGTCGGTATACAACGCCGGACGGCCGTCCTGCCCCTGGTGCTCGAGGCCGTAGAACGGTTGATCGGGTCCGAGATACCGGGACAGCAGAGGGGCGGTGGAGTCGCCGTGAATCCAGAAGAACGGCGGTCGGCTGCCGCGCGACTGAAAGGCCACGAGCGACGACCATGCCGCAGCGGTCGTGCGTTCGCGCAGCACCTGAGCGAGCTGTGCCACGCTCGGCGCCGTGAACAGCGTGGCCGCGGGCAGTTGACACTTGAACCGCTTCTCGCACTGGGCGGTCAATCGCAGCGCCGTGAGCGAATCGATTCCACAGCCGAACAGGCTGTCATGGCGGCCCGGGCGGACTCCCAGCAACGATTCGCAGATTCCCATGAGCTCGCGCTCGACATCGTCGGCTGCCGCGGCGTCGCCATCGACGCCGAAAGAGACGTGCTCACGGGCTCCTGGTGCCCGCCGGTCCAGCCGGCTCTGCTGCCGCGAACGCGTAATGAGCGCGCCCAGTCGAGAGATGGCCGGTTGCTCGATCCCTGCTGCCGGCGAGGTGATGGCTCCGTTGATCGATCGCATCGTTGAAAGGCTGGCGCTGCGCCGCTCTCGACGGGGCAACCCACATGCCACGGCATGGCGCCATCGTCTGGCCTGCGTCGGGCCGTCATCCCCGGGATGTCCGCCTTCAGGCAGACGGAATAGCCGGGGAACGATGAACTCGTCCCTTCCAGACGTGTGCATCGCGCCGCCTCGGCGGCTGGCCGCCTTCGCGACCTGCGCAATCCTGCATACTGACACTATGATTTCTCGAGAGCTGATGGCCCCTCATCAACGGACGTGGCTCGTCGGGCTGATCGTGATGGGCTGCATCTGCGCGCCGCGCGCGCAGGACCGCACGACGTTCAAGATCAGGATGGGCACGAACGTGACCGTGCAGGTCGCGAAGAGCGGCCTGCTCTCGTTCGCCGGTCACGATCACGAGATCGTGGCACCCGCCACCGAAGGGCAGATCGTCTTCGACCGAGCGGACGTCTCCCGCTCGAGCGTCCGGCTCGTCTTCGACGCCACGGCGGCGAAGGTCACCGGCAAGGGCGAGCCCGCCGAGGACGTGCCGGAAGTCCAGCGCGTGATGCAGAGCGATCGGGTGCTGGACGTCAAGAAGTACCCGACGATCACGTTCGAATCGAGGTCCGTGTCGCGAGCGGCATCTTCGGGAGCCGCCATGACGCTGAGGATCGAGGGCGATCTCATGCTGCACGGCATGACGCGCCGTGTGACGGCCCAGGGCGTGCAGGTGCGCACCGAAGGCGATCGGCTGACGGCGGAAGGGAAGCTCGAGGTTCGTCAGTCAGACTTCGGAATCCGCCCGGTGACTGCCGCCGGCGGGACCGTGCGTGTGAAAGACGAGGTCACCATTCTCTTCGCGATCACCGCAGACCGGGAATAACGTGGCCGAGCGAGACGTTCCGGTACTCATCGCAGGCGGCAGTCTCGTGGGCCTCTCGGCGGCCATGCTGCTCGGTTACCACGGCGTCAAATCGCTCGTCGTGGAGCATCATCGCGGCACGGCCATCCACCCGCGCGCGGCGCAGGTCACCCAGCGCACCATGGAGATCCTGCGGGAAGTCGGCATCGAACGGATCGTGCGCTCGCGTTCGGAGGAGCAGTTCGTCCAGGACGGCGCCATCATGGCCGTCGAGTCGCTGGCGGGCCGCGAGCTGGCGTTCTTCATCGCCAACCTCAACGAAGGGATCCGCGACGTCAGTCCGAGCGAGCGCGTGTTCATCTCGCAGAGCCTGCTGGAGCCGCTGCTCAAGTCGCGCGCGGAGGCGCTTGGCGCCGAGCTCAGGTTCGGCACCGACCTCGTCTCGTGCGAGCAGCACGAGGACGAGGTCACGGCGGTGACACGCGATCGCGCCAGCGGACAGCAGCAGACGGTACGCGCGGCGTATCTCATCGCCGCCGACGGCGCGCACAGCGGCATCCGTTCCCATCTCGGCATCGGGATGCGTGGGCGCGGCACGTTTTCGAAGAGCGTGACCATTTACTTCCATGCCGACGTGGCGCCGCTGCTGCGCGGGCGGAATCTGAGCGTCATCTACGTCAACCATCCGGAGCTGCGCGGCTTCATCCGCGTCGAGAAGCCGTTCGACAGCGGCTTTCTCGCCATCAACGCGCTCGGCGACCCGGCGCACCCGCAGACAGACGTGGCGACCGGACTGACGCCGGAGCGATGCGTGGATCTCGTCCGCCTCGCGCTCGGCGCGCCAGATCTGCCGGTGACCGTCGATACCGTGATGCCGTGGAACGCCGAGGCGACCATCGCGGATCGGATGCAGGACGGACGCATCTTCCTGGCCGGCGATGCCGCGCACGTGATGCCGCCGAACGGCGGGTTCGGCGGGAACACCGGCGTGCAGGATGCGCACAATCTCGCCTGGAAGCTGGCGTTGGTGCTGAACGGATCTGCCGGCGCGCCGCTGCTGTCGACATACGAGGAGGAGCGCCGGCCGGTCGGCGTCTTCACGACCGAGCAGGCGTACTCGCGTTACGTCACGCGCACGGCGCCGTATCTCGGCACCGACGGCATCGAGCCGGTCGCCAACGATCTGGAAGTCGAGCTCGGGTACGTCTATTCGTCGGCGGCAATCTGCGTCGAACCAGGATCGCCGGCCCACGAGCACCCGCGGGAGTCGAAAGGCCGTCCCGGCACACGCGCGCCGCACCACTGGCTGGACCGTGAGGGCGAGCGGATTTCGACGCTCGATCTCTTCGGTCATCCGTTCGTTCTGCTCGCTGCCGGCTCCGGAGCGGCGTGGTGCGAGGCGGCGCGCACGGTCGCGCGCAACGCCCACGTGGACATCGACGTTCATCGGATCGGCGCCGGTGGTCTCCTCGATCCGGAGCGTGGCTTCGAGGCGGCTTACGGTCTCGACCCGGAGGGCGCGGTCATCGTCCGACCGGACGGGTTCGTCGGATGGCGCGCCCGCTCGCGCGGCGCGGCTGTCGTTCAAGAGCTGCAGCGAGCGTTCAAGGTATTGAGGTGCCTGCAGTAACAACGCAGGCTGGTGGGTGTGTCGCCGAGCAGCGAACGCCAGTCGGACGACAGCGGTAAACATTCGGCCTGAAATGGGCTACGTCCCCGGATCGTCCGCCGAAGGGCCGTAGATTGACGGGACACGGCCGCCCATGGGCCGGAGGTAGACGGAAAGCTGGCCGCGGTGATGAATGGCGTCGAACAGACCGAGCCAGAACATTTCGCCGAGAGGGACCTCGAAGTAGACGCGGCCATCCATCACGAACTGTGTGATCTTCTCGTTCCACGTCTGGTCATCCACTCGTTCCAACGCCGGCGCCAGCTCCTTATGGGCTTTCTCGTACGCACGAATCATTTCGTCGAGGCCCAGGGTGGGTTCGGTCGGTTTCCAGTCGATCTTTCCGGTCTCCAGTAGTTCAGGCCAACACTGCTTCTCCTGCACCTGCAGCCAGATCAGCTCCGCCGCTGAACGTGTGACTGGGTCGGGCCGGTAATTCAATTTGTCAGGAGGTACAGCTCGAAGGACCTTCACGAACGTGGGATATTCCTGTCGCCAGCGGCTGATGAAGAATTCCCGATTGGTCATGATTGCGGCACCAGGGCTGGGAAATTGACCTGACGCAAGAGGGTCCGGAATCTGGGCTGTTCCCGCAGGCAGTCCCAGTCCCACGCGACCTGGAGATGAACCAGCGGCGCCTCGTGCAGTTCGCAGGCGCGTTCCAGCCACGTCAGCGCTTCGTCCTTCGCCCCGGCGTGCGCGTACAAGCGTGCAATTCGCAGCGCCGGCACATGCTGGTGCTCGGCACGTGCCGAGAGTGTCTCCGCCGCGCGCTCCATCGCGTTCGAGTATTCCGCCTTGTCGCCGTCAATGGGCAGCAAGTTGGAAATGTGCTCGTCTCCCAATAAACGGAAGAACGTCCGCGCTGCGCGCAGTGCGCTGGCATGCTCGTCCTTCTTGTAGAAGGCGCCCCAGAGTCCGAGGTGGGCTGCCGGGTAATTCGGTTCGGTCTCGAGCGTCTTCGTCAGCTGCGCAATCGCCTGGTCGTACCGTCCGAGATACACGAGATGCCAGCCGTGAAAACACTCGAAGAGAAAATTCAGCGGATCGAGCTTCCGCGCGCACGTCGCTTCCGCCTCGGCTTCCACTGCGCGTCCCGTCGAGAAGAGGAGGTCCGCATAGAAGAAGTGGGCGTCGGCATGGTTGCGGTCCAGCTGAATCGCCCGACGATACGACTCTTCGGCGCCTTGCC
>DASUGH010000204.1:0-3335 GCA_036274155.1 Vicinamibacterales bacterium
TTACAGAGTGCGCCGTGCGCGTGGGAACGGGATCGGACTCTCAACGCCCGTGCGTGAGCTGACAGCCGCGCTTGCCGCGACGTCATTCGACGACCTGGATCTTCCGCACGGCGAGTTCTTCACGTATGTCGTGAACGCCAACTTCGTGGGCGGCGCGTCGAGTGGACCGTCGGACTTCGCGGTCGTTCAGGCGGAGAACCAGCCTCCCAGCGGGGCGGCCGACAGCTACACCACGCCGCAGAACACGGCTCTCGTGAGAACGGCTGCGCAGGGCGTCCTGAGCAACGACACGGATCCCGACACGAACCCGCTGAGCGCGACGTTCGGGCGGACGACGTGGCTGGCGTTTCTGGAAACCGGTCCGGCCAACGGGACGCTGATCCTGAACAGCAACGGCTCGTTCACCTATACGCCGAGGAATGGCTTCAAGGGCATCGACACGTTCACCTATCGCGCAAGCAACGGAACGTGGACCGACCCGGACGACCCGTCGTACACAGTCCCGATGAGCCAGAAGTCGGCGCCGATCACGGTGTCGATCGAGGTGGGGAAGAAGTAGGCGGGCGCGCCTACTTCGTGGTCGAGGCGGGAGCCGCCAGCCGCCGCACTTCGGCGACGAGCGGATCCTCCGTCGAGCTGCCTCGAAAGCGCAGATACTCGCGGTAAGGCTCAGCGAAGCGCTGGTTCTTCAGCGCTTCGCGAGTTCGTCCCTGATAGTAGAACGCCGGCACGATGAACGCGTAGGTCGGCTCCTCGTCGACGAACACGGACAGCGCTTCACCTCGACGCGCGTTCAGGCATTTGTCGAACTCCGCGTCCGCCTGCACCGTCGCGCCTGCCGCAAGCGATGCGCGGCCCAGATCGAAGCTTCCGAGCCAGGTGGTGAAGAGCGTTTCGGCCTCCTGCAACAGCGTGCGCGCCATGGCGGCGTTTCCAGCTTGCAGCGCGAGCACGCCTTCCAGCGCCTTTGCATAGGCCTGTGGCTCCTTGTAGAGCTCCCTGGCGAGTCCGTCGATGACGCGGCGAGTACGCATCTCATCGCCAGCCTCCGCAAAGATTCGCCCGGCCATGTATCTGATCTTCACGGCGGTGCTGTGGGTGAGCGCCTCCTCCGCCGCCGCGATGGCCGCGCGCGGGGCGCGGCGCGAGAGCTCCGCGTAGCCGGCGGCGACGAGCTTCGTGGCCGCCGGGTCCGGACTCCCGGCGGCAATGTCGTCCGCGGCGCCCTTGCGCAGAATCCTGACCGCATCCGCGAATCGCCCTTCGACGATGGCGATGTCGCCGAGACCGGCCGCCGAGAATGAGGCGCCGTTCGGGATGTTCGCCAGCCGCTCGTAGGTCGCCTTGGCGCCCGCGAGATCTCCTCGTCCAAGCTGCGAGAACGCTATCGCGAGCGCAGCGTAGCGATCAGGCCGAGTCCCGGCCTTCTCGATCGACTGCTCGACGGCCCGTGCTTCCTGTTCCGCCGCCTGGAAGTCGCCGGCGTAGTTCAGATAGAGCGCGAGGTTGTCGCGGTACAACGGCTGCCCCGGCATCATCTTGACGACGGATCGCATCTCGCTGACCGCTTCCCGCGTCTTGCGCAAATAGCTCTGGCACAGCGCGAGCTGATTCCGTCCAGTGATGACGCCGGGGTACAGACTGATTTGTTCGGTCAGCTCTTTGACACACCCGTCGTAGTCGCTGCTGGCGAGCGCCGCAAACGCCCGGGTGGTGTAGCGCTCGCGCATCGTCATGTTGTCGAGGTGGCTGAGCGCCTGGTCGAGATACGTCTTCTGATCGTCCAGGCGCCCCGTGTTCCGCGACAGCACCGACAGGAACAGGTAGCCGATGCCGAAGTCCGGATCGAGCTTCAGCGCCTGTTCCATACCGGCGCGAGCCTCGTCGAACTGGTTGCTGGTGGTCGCCTTCAGAGCGTTGGCATACAGGCGCACCACGTCGAGGGAGGTGGTCGAGAGCCCGCCCGCCGCGTATTGCTGCGCTGCGCTGGAGGCGTCGTCACCGAGCGCCTCGCGGACCTCGATCATCAGGTTCGTGGCCGCCGTGAGCACGCCGTCTTTCGTTCGCGCGTCCTCACTGGCGGTCACGACCTCCATGTTGTCGATGGCGTTGCGGGCGCTCACGGTGACCCGGAACCCGTTTCCGCGCCGGTCAATCGTGCCGGCAAGCACCACGCGCCAGCCCTGCCTGGTCGCCAGCTCCCGCGCCGCCGTCTCGTCCAGCGTCTGCGGCGGGCGAATCCCCGCATCGCGCAGGCTGGTTCGCTCGAACGCACTGATGAAGGAGGCGTCTTCGAGCGCGCGCCGGAGCATCGGCTCCAGCGTGTTGTCGAAGGCCGGATCGCTGGTCCTGTTCACGAAATCGGAAATCAGGACCGACACCGGATCGTGCATTTCCGGAAGAACCTGGCGGAAGTACCACCAGGCGCCGCCGAACACCACGGTCAGCACGCTGACGATCGCGGCCATCTGGGGGAGGCCAATCGTCCGCTTGATCGGGATCAGCTGCCCGTCGTCGTCCAGCCGGTCGAGCTCCGCGACGAGCTCGGCGGACGTCTGAAAACGCTTGTCGGCGTCAGGCTCGACGCAGCGCTCGATGAGCGCGGTCAGCGGCGCGGGCAGCTCCGGATCGACGGTGTGGAGCGGCGGTGGCGGACCGGCCAGACGCCGTTGCAGTTCCTCGTAGGCGCTTTCGCCTGAACCCGCCCGGCGGCGGCCAAGCAGCGCGTCGTAGAGGATCAGGCCGAAGGCATACACGTCGACGCGTTGATCGATCGTCTGCCCTCGTGCCTGCTCCGGCGCCATGTATTCGAGCGTGCCGATGACCGAGCCAACGGTCGTTGCCCCCTGATCGCCGGCACTCCGGCGCAGATGTTCGGGCACCGCGCCAGCGGACGGTGCGGCAGCGGCCTCACCGGTCGAGTGGGCGATGCCGAAGTCCATGATCAGCGCCTCGCCCTCCTTGCTGATCATGATGTTCGCGGGCTTCAGGTCACGGTGCACGACGCCGGCGGTGTGCGCGGCGACGAGCCCTGACGCCACTGCGCGAGCGATCGGCATCAGGTCGCGGACCGCGCGCCTGCCATCCTTCTTCAGAATCGTCGAGAGGTCGGTGCCGTCGACGTACGACATCGTGATGTACTTGATGCCGTCGATGTCGCCCAGATCGTGAATGCGGACGACGTTCTTGTCCGTCACCTGACGGGCCAGCAGCAGTTCGCGCTTGAAGCGCCTGCTGACCTCCTCGCCCATGACCGGGTCCCGCATGACCTCCGGCCGGATCACCTTGATGGCGACGGCGACACCGAGCTCGGCGTCCCACGCCTGATAGACGGC
>DASUGH010000205.1:0-29859 GCA_036274155.1 Vicinamibacterales bacterium
TACAACCTCTCGCCTCAGATCGGGCCCAGCGCGCCTTCGATCGTCTCGACATCGCGCTCGCCCATTTTCTCGAGGAAGTGAAAATTGCCGCCTAGAAAACCTGACTCAAACGCTCATACTTCTCGGAGTCAAGACTCCTAGCGCCTCCTGCCGCCCCGGTGTGCGCACGCCGTGCGCACACCCTTTCTCGGCCCACGCCCGTCTCTCGCCGCCGGCGGCCCGAGACATCTCCGATTCACAGCAGTGTCGGATTTCCGCCTGCGGCGGTTGAGCCGCGCGTCAGCGGCTCTGTGGTGCCGGCTCGGGCGGCGCCGGGACGATCACCACCACCGTCGGAAAGCGCGCCGGCTGGGCGCCCGGCTTCGAGTTGGGATATCCCTGCGAGCCTCCCGACGTCCAGTCCTTCACCGTGACACCCGGCGGAAACGCCATGGTCTCCTCGCGAAAACGCTGGGCGAACATGTGCGTGAGCGGCTCGGCGAACACCTGGGCCCCGCGGTCCTTGAGGGCCGACTGGTAGTACTTCACCACCTCGGCGTAGGGCGCCGTCGTTCCGTAAACGTAGTACCGCTGCTGCTTCCCCGCGTCGTACGAGGCCAGGAACTGCGAGTTGGGGAAGATCGGAAATCCGACCACCGCTGCCGAAGGAGCGTTAGTGTCGGCCGGTGCCGGCGGCCGGCTCGCGGTTTGCGGAGCCTGGGTGGCCGGGGTCGCACGAGGAGCCGCCGCAGCGTCGACCCGCTGTTGCTCGGGCGGAGAAACTCGAACCCCTGGGAAAGGCTGAGGCGTCTGACCTAGTAAGGGTGACGCCATGCCGATCACAAGCGAAAGAACTACAGCACCGCGCACGATGGCGTCCATTATACGGGTAGCCGAACCGATTGGTTTCACAGGACCTACGGCCGCGATAGCCTCTGCCGCTGCATGTCGAGGCCAGGGTTCGTCATCTGCCCATCCCGCGTCATTCGATGAGCGCGTGAATACGAGAACTGCGATGCGGGCCCGCCGCGCGGAGGCGCCCACTCGCAGACGGCGGTGCCACGTTTTGGGTGAAAGGCGTCTCGACAGTAGGACGATCGCCGGTGCTCGTGCTTGCTCAAAGCCTCTCGTGATCTCGTCACCCGGTACTGGCTCGCATCTTGCCTGAGTGAAGGCATGGCTCTGGTCGCGGATCGGAGCCAACTGGAGGAACTGGTTCCGTGGACGACTTCGACATCGCACAGAGCAAGATTGGTGAGTCGGCACAGCGCGTCGTGGACCGGGCTGTCGAAGAGACCAGACGACGCGACCACGCGCTGCTGACCAACGAACACGTGTTTCTCGCGTTCGCGCAGGTCGAGTGGGACACCTTTTCACAGGTCATGCGCGACCTCGAGCTGAACCCGCACGAGATTCTGCAGGAGCTCGAACAGCACCTTCAGGTGCTGCCGACGTACGCCGGCCGCGAGCTGCGCGTGGCTCCCGCGACAAAGCTCGTGTTCAAGCTGGCCTTCCATACCGCCAGCCGCGCCGGACGTCAGACCATCGAGTCGTCCGATCTCTTTCAGGCGATCTTCGAAGAGAGCCAGGGGGTGCCCGTTTCCATCATCCGCCGTCACGGCGTGGAGCCGGATGTGCTCGGCACCCGAATCACGACGCGCATGCGCGACAACGAGCTCCGCGAAGAGAGGCTTCGGAAGCGGTTCGAGCTTCCGCCGTTCCTGAAGCATTTCGCCACGAATCTCAACCTGCTGGCTCGCCAGGACAAGATCTCCCCGGTATACGGGCGGGACAAGGAGATCCAGCAGGTTGTAGAAATCCTCTGTCACCGCGAGCGGTCGAACTCGGTGATGCTGATTGGCGAGCCCGGCGTCGGCAAGACCGCCATCGTCGAGGGTCTTGCCCGTCGCATCGAGTTCGAGCCGGACACGGTGCCCGTGCGCCTCCGCGACTGCCAGGTCGTGAACCTGCAGATGAACACGATGGTGGCCGGGACGATGCTGCGCGGGATGTTCGAGGATCGGATTCAGAACGTCATCCGCGAGATCAAGGAGCGGCCGAATCTGATCCTGTTCGTCGACGAAGCGCACACGATGGTGGGCGCCGGTTCGGCGTTGGGCGCCCCGTCAGACGCGGCGAACGTTTTCAAATCGGTGCTTGCGCGCGGCGAGGTGCGAATGATCGGCGCCACGACGCTGAGCGAGTACAAGGAGTACATCCAGGAGGACGAGGCACTCGCACGCCGGTTCCGCACCGTGCAGGTGGCCGAGCCGTCCCTCGAGGAGACGCGGAAGATCCTCTACAACCTGCGGCCGCGCCTCGAGCGCAACTACTCGGTACGTCTGCTCGACGACGCCATCGAGACCGCCCTCGAGATGTCGCCGCGCTATCAGCGCCATCTGCACCTGCCCGACAAAGTGATCGGATGGCTCGACACGGCCGCTGTGCGCGCCGAGATCGATCGCCGCTGGGAGGTTTCGGACGCCGACGTCGTCGCTGTCATCTCGCACGCGGCGCAGATCCCGAAGGACATGGTGTTCCGCGACGTTGGCGATCGCTTCAGAGACGTCGAGGAGCGCCTCGGGAAGCGGGTCATCGGCCAGAAGAAAGCGGTGCGCGCGCTGGCGCACCGGCTGGTGCTCAACAAAGGCCCGCTCAAGGACGGCTTCGACCGGCCCGACGGCGTGCTGCTGTTCCTCGGGCCGACCGGGGTTGGCAAGACGGAGCTGGCAAAGGCGGTCGCCGAGTTCCTCTTCGGCGATGAGAAGAAGATGATCCGCATCGACATGTCCGAGTACCAGGACGGCGGCGTGTCGGTGGACAAGCTGATCGGAATGCCGCGAGGCATTGTCGGCAGCGAGCGGGGCGGCATCCTCACCAATCAGCTGAAGGACACGCCGTGCTCCGTGGTGCTGCTCGACGAGATCGAGAAGGCAAGCCCGAGCCTGCTCAACCTGTTCCTGCAGGCGTTCGACGAAGGGTGGATCACCGACGGCCGCGGCAAGCGCGTCTACCTGTCGGATGCGATCATCATCATGACGTCGAACGCGGGCTCCGAGCACTTCCGGAAGCTTCAGAGTCCGATGGGCTTCAGGTCTGGCGGGATGCCGATCGAGCAGATTCAGAGCGAGGTGAACCGCGAGCTCGAGCGCCGTTTCCCGCCCGAGTTCCGGAATCGCATCGACGAGGTTGTGCTCTTCCAGCCGTTGACGAAGGACGAAGTCCGGCAGATTACGATCAAGTACATCGATCAGGTCATCGGCACGCTCCGGCGTTGGAACAAGAACGTCACCATCGAGCCGGAGGCGCTCGAGAAGCTGGTGAACGACGGCTACAGCCTCGCGTATGGCGCGCGCTTCCTGAAGCGCGTCATCGACGACCGGATCAAGCTTCCGCTCAGCCAGCGCTGGAAGGAAGCGAACAACTTCCGCGCGACCGTCGTCGACGATCAGATCGTCATCGAGACTGCCGGTCCCCGGCTCGTCGCCTCGAGCGATCCCGACGCCATCGCGGTGTAAGGCGTAAGACGTGTCGCGTCCGGCTCTCAAAGGCCGGACGCGCTGTCCTTGCGTCTTGCCCGAATCCCGGCCCTTCCGGATCTCAGTCTTCCCTTCGAGGCGCCAGGCCGTATTTGAGGCGCATCGCGCCGACTACGCGCTTCACCTCGGCGCGATAGGCGGCCGGCGGGTATTTGCTCGCGTAGAGCTGGCTGTATCCCTCGACGAGGTGCGGGTATTCGCGCTCGAGCCAGGCGAGGAAGTGGTCCTTCGTCCCGTCCTGCAGGTACATGACGTTGCAGCCAACGAAGCGCGCACCGTGGTCGGCGATCGCCTTGATCGTGCGCTCGATCAGCGCGGGCCTGGACGAGATGCCGGGGACGATCGGATTCATCAGCACCCCGGCGCGTATGCCGGCGTCGACGAGCTCGCGCACCGCGCGCAGGCGCTGGAGCGGGTGTGCGGTCCCCGGTTCGAGGGCTCGCCACACCTCGTCGTCCACGCAGGGCACGCTGACGAAGACGCTGCTCTCGGTGTGCCGCGCGAGGTCCGCGAGCACATCCTTGTCGCGGACGATCATCGGTCCCTTGGTAACGACCCCTACTGGATTGCGGCGCGCGCAGAGCGTCTCGAGGGAGCGGCGGGTCAGTTTGTACGAGCCTTCGATTGGTTGATAGCAGTCGGTGGCGGTGCCCATCGCCACGTAGGCGCCCTGCCACGACGGCTTCCGCAGCTCACGCTCGAGCACCGAAACGAAGTTGGTCTTGACGAAGATGACCGATGCGAACTCGTCGTCGGCGCCGAGCTCGAACTGCGAGTGATAGCGCCTGGCGTAGCAGTAGTGGCAGCCGTGCGTGCAACCGCGATACGGGTTGAGGGTCCATTCGAATGGCATGCCCTTCACGCGGTTCAGGGCTGAACGGCACGAGACCTCCTGATAGGTCGCCGCGTCGGCCCGGTGCTGCGGATCGGGGAGCGCGCCGGCGCCACCTGTTCTAATCGCGTCTGCGACCTGGCGCGTCGTCGGACTCGACCTGCCGAGGTCGAACAAGAGCGGAGCGATTTCCACGGCCGAAGTATAGTTTTCGTCGTTTGTTCGCCGCAAGGTGGCCGACCGGCTCACCCGGCTCCCGGATGAACGCCGGCGGGCAGGCAGTTCTCTGACGCTGCGGTCAGGCAGTTGCCCGCCAGTAGTCGAGGAGGTCGCGAAGCGTCTGCTCGAAGGAGATACGAGGCTCCCAGCCGGTGGCGGCCCTGAGCCTGCCGGCGTCTCCGACCAGGACCGGCTTGTCCTGAGCCCTGAGCCGCCCGGGATCCACTTCGATTCGCACCTGCACCGCGGCCAGGCGAACGAGCGTCTCGACAATCGAGCGGATCGGACGGCCCACGCCCGACGCGACGTTGTAGACCTGGCCGGGGGGCGCAGACTCCACCAACGACATGTAGGCGCGGACGACGTCGCGGACGTCGGTGAGGTCGCGGCGAGCGTCGAGATTGCCCACACGAAGAACCGGCGCCAACGCTCCGCGCTCGATGAGTGCCACCTGGCGGGCGACGCTCGAGGCGACGAACGCGGGCTGCTGCCGTGGTCCGGTGTGATTGAAGGCCCGCGCCACGATGACGTCGAGGCCGTCTTCGGGTATCAGCGCCAGCGCCTCCTGTGCGAGCTTGCTGATGGCGTACGGGCTGTCGGCTGTGATCGGTGCGTCTTCCCGGATGGGGCTGTCCGCCGCGGCGTAAATGGTTGCCGACCCGGTGACCAGCACCCGGGAGCGCGTGCCGGCGCGTCGAAGCGCGTCGAGCAGGTAGTGTGTCGTGAGGACGTTGCCGCGCAGCGCCCCGGCCGGGTCGGCCCACGAGGTGTCGACCCGCGTCACGCCGGCGAAGTGATACACGGCCCGAGGCTTGAGCGAGCTGATTCCCGAGCGCACCGAATCGCGATCGAGCAAGTCGACCGTCTCCCATCTGGCGAGTCCGGCCAGAGCCGGCGGCGGATCATGGCGCGCCCACGCGACGACATCGTCAGGCGCTCCCAGGTGTTCGAGGAGATGGCCGCCGGCGAAGCCGGTGGCGCCGGTGACCAGGACGCCGCCGCTCACCGTATGCCGTGCCGTCTGCCGCGGCTGGTGTAGTGACGCGTCATCTCATCGCCCACCGAACGCGCCGAAGAAATTCGAGAACGTGCCGACGCCGGCAAGGACGAACGCGAAGTTGATGCGCTTGTCGGATTCGGGGAGCCCGCTGCCGGAGGGATAGTTGTACCGCTGGTACTCGCCCTGCACGCCGCAGCACTGTGCCATGTACGACGCCACGATGCCCTGGCTGACGATGTAGGAACGGCCAACGTCGAGGCTGAGCGAGTAGTTCGCGCTCACGCGGTCGTCGAAGAAGCGCGTATGCGTCGAGGCGGAGAGAAAGCTGCCTGCCGGCTGTGTCCGATCGAATCGCTGCCAGCTGTAGTTGAGCGTCGCGCCGCTCTGGCCGGACGTCAGCGTCGCGCCGGTGGTGATCATGCGCAGGCCGAAGCCGCTCGCGTCGTACTCGATCCTGGTGTTGGCGTCGAGCACCGACGACGGCGACACGCGCACATTCAGCGCGATCGGCGAGAACTCACGTCCGAGGCCTGTGCCCTGCGCGCTGACGTAGTTGCCGTCGTAGCGGCTGGCCTCGGGCTGCGAGTAGTACGTCTGCTGGACGCCGACGGTGAGAAACTCACGCGCGACGCCGCGCGCCGTTCCGACCGCCCCGCTTCGAGAGAAGAGACGGTTCGTCAGGCCGTAGGTGACGCGCGTGGAATTACCGACGATGAAGTCGGAGATGTCGCTGAGGATCGGTGTGCGGCGATAGTCGCGGATCGCGCTGGTGAAATCCATGGTCACCGACGGCTCGATCACGTGCTTGAGACGATCGGCGAAGCTGCTCTCCGGCAGTTCGAAGATGCGGGTCAGCACCGGCCCCACCATGTCGGCTCTGACGGTTGCGTACTGGCGGAAATACGAGCCAGGTTGCGTCGGGGCGATGAGGCCCGCCTGTCGCGTGTAGTAGGTCGTGCGGTACGTCGCGCTGGTGTTCAACGAGAGGAAGCTGAGCCGCGACAGCGGCACGCGTACCGACGGTGCGACGTCGAGGCGGCCGAAACTGTCGTCCTGGATGAGCAACCCGTCCACTGTCCGCCGCTGCGGCAGATAGGCATACTCAGCGTTCATCGAGGCGTAGAGCGGCGTCTCGAAGAGCCGCCTCGGCACGACCGTCGCCGATGCCCTCGGAGTGCTGCCGTAGAGGATCGTATCGGTCGCGCTGTTGATGATCTCGTTCCGCTGATAGATCACGTTGGTGAGCAGGGAGCCGAACGACGCGGTGAGCGCCCCCTCGATAATGCGGTTGCGGCGCGATGCATCGTATGGATTCTGGTGTAGAAGCTGCTGGCTCTGCACGTCGGAGAAATAGTCGAGACGCGCCCGTGCCGTAGCCCCGGGCCAGAGTGCCTGCGTCGCGTTTCCACTGAACTCGAAGCTGGTGCTGCCGGGCAGCGTCGTCGTGACGCCGTCGACGCTCGACACCGTCTCGGAGCGCTCGAAGAGGTAGGTGCGGAAGGTGCCGGAAGACTGAGGGTCGAGCACGTATCGGTACTCCACGCCGCCGCCCTGACCGGCGCGCGTGAACCAGTCGTGCATGAAGGTCGCATCCTGGCTTCGGCTGATCGCCCAGAAGAAGGCGTTGCTGAAGGCCTGTCCGCGGAACGTCGAGGCGCCGTACGACGGCATCAGAAACCCGGTCGCGCGATCGTCACTCTGAATCGGGTAGTAGAACCACGGCAGATAGAACAGCGGCACACCCTTGACGTGCAGCAGCGTGTTTCTCGCCACCACGTAGTCTTCGAGGTTGATCACCATGCTCGAGTTCGTGAAATGCCATCGCGGGGTCGGCTGTTCGCAGGTGGTCCAGTTGCCTCTGGTCACGCGGTAGCGCCGGGGACCCAGCTTCTCGAGACGTTCGCCGTAGAAGTAGACCAGGGCTTCGCGGCCGCCGAACGACGCCGGAGAGTGGTCCCTGATCGAGAGCAGTCCTCGTGCGAGGGTGAACGTTCCGGTGCCGGTCCCGGTGTCGTACTCCAGCCGCTCCGCCGCGATGTGGCCCTCAGGGCCGTCGAAGACGACGTTGCCGGCCGCGACGATCCGGCTCTTGTTGTCGTTGTCGTCGTCGGTGTAGATGTCCATGCTGTCGGCCGACAGCATCACCCCGTCGGGCAGCTCGCACTGAACGTTGCCCGTGTAGCGGAGGTGGCCGGCAGCGATCTCGTTGCTCTGCCACGAGCAGTCCGGCAGGTTGGCAGGGGTGCGCGCCTGGGCTCGCGCGGGCTTGCCGGCGCTATTGGAATCGCCCGCCGGTGCCGCCGCCGGCTGCTGTGCGGAGAGGACGGTGCTCAGCAGGCACACCGCCCACGAGACGGCTGCGATGGACCGGCGGAGTTCGCGAGGAAGCCGCTCGCGTGCCGCGCCTGCGTGTGACGGTCGCGAGCCGCGCGCCGGATTGCGCATCGAATCATCGCAGAATAGCACGCCGCTGCAGGTCGGCGCGGACGGCGCCGGCGAGGAAGATGGATCCGGCAACGCAGACGTCGTGGCTTCTCTCGAGCGCGACGTGTACGGCCTCCTCCGGGTCGCTCACCGTGGTGATCGGCATCCGGCGGGCCGGTGCGATCGCTGCGGCCACATCGGCTGCGCGCCGCGCGAGATCGTCCGGCGACATCGCGCGTGGCGTTGGTGCGGCGGTGGCGATGATGCTCGACACCTCGGGGAGCAGCAGCGCGAGCATGGCATCCACATCCTTGTCGCGCATGACGCCGAGTACGAGCGCCGGCCGGTCGCGGTGCCACTGCCGCAGGTAGTCGGCGAGCGCGGCGGCGCCGTCGAGGTTGTGCGCCGCATCGAGCAGGACGCGGCGGCCATTGTCGAGGGTAAACAGCTCGAGCCGGGCGGGCCACTGCGGCCGGCCGAGACCGCTGGCGATCGCCTCCGCCGGCACGACGATACCGTGCGCCTCGACCTCTTCGAGCAGACGGATCGCCACCAGCGCGTTGTCCGCCTGGTGGCGCCCGCGGAGTCCCAGCACCATCGGCCCGTACGCGCGCCGCGGCGTCGTCACCGACAGATGCGCCACCCCGTCGCTCATCTCCACTGACGCTTCTACGCCCTCGGATGCGTCGAACAGCCGCGCGCCGCGCTCGTCCGCCACCCGCTGGATCACGGTCCGAGCGTCCTCCGGCAGCGTGCCGGTCACGACCGTCATGCCCGGCTTGATGATTCCGGCCTTTTCGAACGCGATCTCGGCGAGCGAGTGCCCGAGGTACTGCTGGTGATCGAAGCCGATGGTCGTGATCGCGCCGGCGGCTGGCGAGATGACGTTGGTGGCGTCGAAACGCCCCCCGAGCCCGACTTCGATGACAGCGACCTCCATGTCCGTCTCGCGAAACAGCTCGAACGCGGTGGCCGTCGTCGCCTCGAAGAAGGTCGGCGGCACTCGCAGTTCGCCGCGCGCCTGCATCGCCTCGGCGCAGTCGAGCACGCGCGACGCCACGGCCTCGAGCGCCGTGGCAGTGACGGGCGCGTCGCCGATCACGAATCGTTCGGTGATGTCGGTCAGGTGGGGCGAGGTATAGCGGGCGGCGCGTGTCCCCGCGGCGACGAGCGCGGCGTGCGTCATGGCCGCCACCGATCCCTTGCCGTTCGTGCCAGCGATGTGCAGGGTCACGAACTGCCGCTCGGGATGGCCGAGCGCCGAGCACAGCCGGGAGATATTCTCGAGGCCGAGCTTGATGCCGAACGTTTCGAGCGCGAACAGGCGGTCGAGCAAATCAGCGTGACGATTCGATCGTGGCGGCGACCGCCACCGGTACTGGTTCGACCGCGCCCGCCGCGGCCTCGGCGCGCATGAAACGCAGCGCGCGCGCGATCGTGACCTTCATGTCGCGACGGTCGACGACGAGGTCGAGCATGCCGTGCTCGACGAGGAACTCGCTGCGCTGGAATCCTTCCGGAAGCTTCTGGCGAATCGTCTGCTCGATCACGCGCGGGCCGGCGAAGCCGATGAGCGCTTTCGGCTCGGCGATGTTCAGGTCGCCAAGCATCGCGAAGCTGGCGGTCACGCCGCCGGTCGTCGGGTCGGTCAGCACCGAGATGTACGGCACCCGGGCCCTATCGAGACGGGCGAGTGCCGCCGATACTTTCGCCATCTGCATCAGCGAGAGCGCGCCCTCCATCATCCGCGCGCCGCCGGAGCAGGAAATGACGATCGCGGGCTGTCGGCGCTCCAGGGCCATTTCGAGCGCGCGGGTGATCTTCTCGCCCACGACCACGCCCATGCTGCCGCCGATGAAGGCGTATTCCATGGCCGCCGCGACCACCGGGATGCCGTCGAGGCGGCCGGTGGCCACCACCACGGCGTCCTTCAGACCGGTCGTGGCGATCGTCTTCTGGATGCGTTCGCGGTACGGCTTGGTGTCGGTGAACTGCAGCGGGTCGTTCGAGTGCAGGCCAGGGAAATGCTCGGTGAACTCGCCCCGGTCGAACAGCGCCTTCAGCCGCTCGACGGCGGTGATCCGGAAATGGTGAGCGCACTTGGGGCAGACCTGAAGGTTCTGCTCCAGATCCTTGTTGTAAATCAGCTGCCCGCAGCCCGGACATTTCACCCAGAGCCCTTCGGGCACGCGGCTCGGCTTTTCATTGGTCGAGGACGCGATCGGTGTCCGGGTCTTCTTGAACCAGGGCATCTGTCCGGACTTTAACAGGTTGCCGAAAGCGGCCGCAACTTCGGGACAGGGGGGCTTTGGACCCGGGACCGTGCGCTGGATACGGAATCGAGCTCTGGCTTCTGGATTCGGAATGTCGGATTCTGGATTCGAAGCGAGCCTACGCACGCGGCACGTAGTACATCGTGCCCCGGCCCATCGTGCGGATCTGGCGGATCAAGTCGTCGAGCGCCTGATCGCTCGTCGCGAAGTCGGCGTGCGTGGTGTCGACGACGAGCAGCGGCGTCGACGTGTAATGGAAGAAGAAGTGCTGGTATGCCTCGTTGAGCTCGCGCAGGTAGCTGGCGCTCGGCTCCGGAGCGCCGGAGTCGTCGCCCTGGGCGCGGTCGCGCATCCGCCGCAGCAGCGCGTCGGTGGGCGCCTGCAGGTAGACGACCAGGTCCGGCGCCGGAATGTCCTTCGCGAGCAGCTCGTAGAGGCGCTGGTAGATGAACAGCTCGTTGTCGTCGAGGTTCAGATACGCGAAGATCTTGTCTTTGTCGAAGAGATAGTCGCAGACCGTCGATTGAGTGAACAGGTCCGTCTGGCGGAACGCCAGCTGCTGGCGATGCCGGTTCAACAGATAGAACAGCTGCGCCTGCAGCGCCGCGCCCGGGCGGCCGTCGTAGAAGTCGTCGAGAAACGGATTGTCGGTGTCCTCGAGCACCGCAGTCGCATCGAGTCGTGTCGAGAGCCGTTCGGCGAGCGATGTCTTACCGACGCCAATCGGTCCTTCGATGGCGATGTACTGGAAAGTCATTGGCAGGAGACAGGCCGCAGCAGGCAGGACGCAGGACGACACGCTCCTGCGTCCGTATCACAGTGATCACGCATGCTATCATCCCCGACCGTTGAAGCCGTCAATGCTCGCGGTGGAGTTGCCGATGCGCAGTGTTGATGGTGCGAACCGGCGACGGATGCTGGTCGCGGCGTTCACCGCCGCGAGCCTCGTCTCGTCCGCCTGCAAGTCGGTGCCGACGGTGACCCCGCCGGTCACACCACCTGCTCCGCGCGTTCAGCAGATCACCTGGCAGCAGAAGATCGGCTGGATCGTGCGCCTCGAGGATCAGCGTCTGATCCGCGATCCCAACCCGCCGGCACCGGCTGTTCTTCGTCCGCCAACCGGTGGCCAGCCGGCGATCGTCGCAGCGGCGCCGCCGTCGGACCTCGTCAGCCTGCTGACCGATCGCGAGCCGAGGGTCAGGGCTCGCGCGGCACTGGCTCTCGGGCGCGTGGGGCTGCGGCACGCGATTGAGCCGCTGGTGCAGCGGCTCGCCGACCCGGAAACCGACGTCCGCCAGACCGCCGCGTTCGCGCTCGGGTTGATAGGCGATGCGGCGGCGCGGCCGCCGCTCATCGCCTTGCTCGCCGACGCCTCGCCGATCGTGCAGGGGCGCGCCGCCGAAGCGCTGGGACTCATCGGCGACAAGAGTGACGGAGCCGCGATTTCAGGGATGGTCAGGGCGCACTTGCAGGCGGGCGCCCTGTCGGGCGTGTCGCCCGACGAGATCGGGTACCCGCTGGCGCCGCCGGTCGAAGCCGTGCGCCTTGGTATCTATGCGCTGACGCGGCTGGCGTCGTTCGAACCGCTGGCCGCAACCGTGCTTGGCCCCGACGGTCAACCAGTGTCGGCCTGGTGGCCGGTGGCGTACGCACTTCAACGTGTCCCCGACGCGCGAGGCGTACCGGCGCTCGTGACTCTGCTCGACACGCCGGGACGGTACACGGCCTCGTTCGCGGCGAAAGGGCTGGCGCGGACGCCGCCGCCGCAGGCGATCGCGGCCCTGCGCCGGGTCGTCGAACAGCGGCGTGCCGACCCGATGGTGGTGGTGCAGGCGATGCGGTCGCTCGCCGCAAGCAACGTCGCAGAGGTCGCCCCGGCGCTCATCAAGATCGTCCGCGACCCGTCGGCGAATCCGGTGCTCAAGTCGGAGGCGGTCTCCGCGTTCGCGGGGCTCGCGGGTCACCAGCATGTCGATCTCGTGCTCGACCTCCTCAGCGATGCCTCGTCCGACGTCCGTGCCACGGCCATGCGCGCGCTGGTGCGCGTCGATCCCGATTCGTTTCTTTCCGCGCTGGCAAGCCTGGACAACGACGCCGACTGGCGGGTCCGCGCCGCGCAGGCGGAGGCGCTCGGTAAAGTGGCCGGCGGGCAGGGCATCCCGCGTCTGCGCTCGATGCTCGCCGACGACGACGCGCGGGTCATTCCCGCCGTGCTGGCCGCACTCGTCGCCGCCAAGGCGTCGGACGCCGAGCGGATGGTCGCCGAGCGGCTGAAGGCGCAGGACTTCGCGGTTCGCGCGGCGGCCGCCAATGCGCTGGCCGACCTGAAGGCCGTGAAGTCGATACCGGCGCTCGCCGACGCCTATCGAGCGGCCAGGGACGAGCCGACGTATGTGGCGCGCGCCGCTGCGCTGTCGGCTCTCGATCGGCTCGATCATCAAGCGGCCCGCCCCATTCTCACGGAGGCGCTCAAGGATCGCGATTGGGCCGTGAGGGTACGCGCCGCCGAGCTCCTCCGTGGCCAGGGTGTGACCGACGTGAACGACACCATGCGGCCGGCCGCTGCCGGCCGGCCGGTCGACGACGCCGACTGGCAGCGGATCGTCGCGCCACAATATGCGCCGAAGGCCTATATCGATACGACGAAGGGCACGATCGAGATCGATCTGGCGATCGACGACGCGCCTCTCACGACCGAGAACTTCGTGACGCTGGCGCGCAAGGGCTTCTTCAACGGCCTGCGGATTCACCGTGTCGTGCCCGATTTCGTCGTGCAGGGCGGCGATCCTCGAGGCGATGGCGAGGGCGGACCGGGCTACACGATCCGCGACGAGATCAATGAGCGGCCGTATCTTCGCGGGACGGTCGGGATGGCGCTCGACTGGGAGGACACCGGCGGCAGCCAGTTCTTCATCACGCACTCACCGCAGCCGCATCTCGACGGCCGTTACACGGTGTTCGGGCACGTCGTCACCGGCATGACCATCGTCGACAGCCTGACGCAGGCCGACGTGATCGAGCGGGTGCGCATCTGGGACGGGCTGAACCAGCCGTAGGCGTACAGAAAAAGGGGGCGCCTCAGCGCCCCCTTCAAGTGGCTGCCAGCTTACCGCTTCTTGGCCGCCTTCTTCTTCGCGCCCTTCTTCGCCACTTCGAATCCCCCCCTTCACCTGGTGGTTTCTCGGGTCAGCGAGCGTCTCACGGTATCCGGCGCACTCTGCCGCCTGGCACGTCGGCCCGGACGCGGTGTCGCGCGTCGCTGGCCGGCTCCTGAACGAGTGCGCATGCTGCCATTCGACGACTGGATTCAGGAGCGCAGCACACGTGGGCTAAACAAAAAGGGGGTGCTCCAACGAGCACCCCTTAAAGCTTTCTGAAGAACTACCGCTTCTTCGCGGCCTTCTTCTTCGCGCCTTTGGCAGCCTTCTTCGCCATTGTGTTCTCCTCAGGATTAGCGACTCAACCTCCGACGAACCACCTGGCCGTCACAACTGGTGGGCTGAGCCATCCACCCTCATACCAGATGTAGATTACGGGTGAGATTTACCTGCTGTCAAGCACAAAATCGCAGCGCTTGTCAAAAGATGGGACCGATCACCACGTCCAATCACACCCATGCTGTCAAGTGTCGGCGCGAACGTCACAATTCTGCAGAGAACTCAGATCGTTCGGTCAGAACGATCCGAACGATCCGAACGATCAGATACTCGTTCTCAACTGCCGTCGCTCCGCGTGCCTTTCGAGCGCGAGCGTGATCAGCCGCTCGAGCAGCGCCGGATAGGCGAGGCCGCTCGCGTCCCACATCTTGGGATACATGCTGATCGTGGTGAACCCGGGGATGGTGTTCACCTCGTTGAGGAAGAGCTCGCCCGTGTCGCCTGACATGAGGAAGTCGACGCGCGACATGCCGGCGCCGTCGAGCGCGCGGAAGGCCAGGATCGACAGTCGTCGCACCTCGTCGGCCTGCTCCTTGGAGATCGGCGCCGGGATGAGGATCTTCGAGCCCTCGTCCAGGTACTTCGCCTGGTAGTCGTAGAACTCGCGCGAGGGCACGACCTCGCCCGGTACGGACGCCTCGGGGTCGTCGTTGCCGAGCACGGCGCACTCGATCTCGCGCGCCTTCGGCACCGCGGCTTCGACGACCACCTTGCGATCGAACTGCAGCGCCAGCTCCATCGCCGCGGCGAGCTCGGCGTCGGACTTCGCCTTCGAGATGCCGACGCTCGAGCCGAGATTGGCAGGCTTGACGAACACCGGATACTTCAGTTCCCGCGCCACGCGAGCGGTCAATCCTCTGGCATCGCGATCCCACTCGGGGCGCAGCGCCGCGATGTAGGGCACGATCGGCAGACCCTCGGCGGCGAACAGCTTCTTCATCACCGCCTTGTCCATGCCGACGGCCGAACCGAGCACTCCGGCGCCGACGTAGGGCACGTTGGCCAGCTCGAGGAGCCCCTGAACCGTGCCGTCCTCGCCGAACGTTCCGTGCAGAACGGGAAACACGACGTCCACGTGCGTCGTGCGCAGGGCGGTCGTCGGCTCGACGGCCGCTTCGCGCGCCGTGCGCAGGGCGGTGCTCGACGCCGACTCGAGCGACGTGGCCCGCCGCTCCTCGATGACCGCTGCCGCCGACTGCGCGGTGGGCACGGCGGTCCCGAGCACCCAGCGGCCGTCCTTTTCTATGCGAATCGGCACCGGCTCGTAGCGTTCACGGTCGAGATGTTTGAAGATGGACGCGGCGGACACGATTGACACCTCGTGCTCACCCGAACGGCCACCGAAGATGACACCGACGCGGAGTTTGGTCATAGAGACAGGCGACCGACAGCCCGACTTCGAGCCTTAATACTACGTGACCACATCTGCCTTCAGCTTCACTCTGACTGCCGCCGACGGCGCGGCGCGACGCGGCCGCTTCGAGACGCCGCACGGCTCGGTCGAGACGCCGGCGTTCATGCCCGTTGGAACCCAGGGATCAGTGAAGGGGATGCTGCTTCGCGACGTCGAAGCGCTCGGCGCCGAAATCGTCCTCGGCAACACCTATCACCTTTTCCTTCGGCCTGGCGACGAGCTCATCGCCCGCCGCGGTGGACTCCACCGCTTTATCGGATGGACGCGGCCGATTCTGACCGACAGCGGCGGATTCCAGGTCTTCAGCCTCGCCGAGCGGCGGCGGATTCACGAGGAAGGGGCGGAGTTCCATTCCCATCTCGATGGGACGCGGCATCTGTTGACGCCCGAGCGCGCCGTCGACATCCAGGCGCGCCTCGGCTCGGACGTGGCCATGGTCCTCGACGAGTGTCTCGCCTACCCTGCGACGCGCGACGAAGTTGCCAGCTCGATGCAGCGGTCGGTGCGGTGGGCGCGCCGCTGCCGCGAGCGCTTCGAGGCGCTGCACGCGCAGCCCCCAAACCCGCTGACGCGCACCAACGTCGGCCAGGCACAGTTCGGCATCGTGCAGGGTGGCGTGTTCGCCGATCTCCGGAAGGAGAGCAGCGACGCGACGACGGCGATCGGCTTCGAGGGCTACGCGATCGGCGGCCTGAGCGTGGGCGAGCCAGCCGAGCTCATGTATTCGCTGGTGGAAGAGACCACCCGGCGGCTGCCGGAAGGTCAGCCGAGGTATTTGATGGGAACCGGGACGCCGGAGGACCTCGTCGAGTGCGTCGCGCGCGGCATCGACATGTTCGACTGCGTCCTGCCGACGCGCAACGCCCGTAACGGCCAACTGTTCACGAGCCGGGGGCGTGTGAATATCCGGAACGCCAAGTACGCCGAGGACGATGGCCCGCTCGACCCGGCCTGCCAGTGCTACACCTGCCGGACGCATTCGCGTGCCTACCTGCGGCATCTCTTCATGGCTGGCGAGATGGCCGCTCGCACCCTTAACACGTTGCATAATTTGAGCTTTTACCTTGACACCATGCGCCGGATCAGGGACGCTATAGCGTTTCGGTCCTTCGAGACCTTCAGGCAGGAGTTCCTCCGTCCGTCGTAGGCGCGCTACAAGCCCGTCCGCGCGGCAGACAGAACGCGTACGTCGCCCCCAGCAGGGGTACCTGCCGTACTATCCATGAGCATCTGGACCGCGGGAGAAGTGATTCGGGACCTGGGCCTTCCGTTCCTGACGGCTATGGGCTCGCCTGCTCAGGGTGGCAACCCGATCGTCGGCCTGCTGCCGATGGTGGCCATCGTGGTCATCATCTACTTCATCATCCTCAGGCCGATGAAGCGGCAGCAGCAGAAGGTGCAGGAATTCAGAGACGCACTGAAGAACGGCGATCGCGTCGTGACCTCCGGGGGCATCTACGGACAGATCACCCGGCTGAGCGATCAGTCGGTCCAGCTGCAGATCGCCGAGAAGGTCCGGGTCGAGGTGTCTCGTAACGCAATCGTCGGATATCAGGGCCAGGAGCCGGTCGCCGGCACCGAAGCCCAGGGCGCCGGGCAATCATGATGAAAAATCTCCGCTGGCGACTCCTCCTCATTGCCGCTGTCATCGGGCTGTCGATCTGGTCGTTCTACCCGCCCGACCAGAAGGTCAAGCTGGGTCTCGACCTGAAGGGTGGCGTGCACCTGGTCCTCCAGGTCAACCGCAACGATCCGCTGAGAGCAGAAACGAATCTCACGGTCGAGCGCCTCCGGGAGTCGCTCGATACGGCCAGCATCCGCTACACCAAGATCGAGGCGACCAGCCCGACCGAATTCCGCGTCGAGGGTATCCAGGACGACGCGGTGTTCAGGGACAAGGCGACCGAGGTCGCCGCTTCCACCTACACACGGTCGTCGGGCGCCGGCGGCACCTACACCTTCACCATGCTGCCGAACATCGCGAATCAGCTGGGTGACGAAGCGGTCACCCAGGCGATTCAGACCATCGAGCGCCGCGTGAACGAGCTCGGCGTCGCCGAGCCGATCGTCACCCGCTATGGCGGCGTCGATCAGATTCTCGTGCAGCTCCCGGGCGTCGACGATGTGCAGCGCGCCAAGGAACTGATCAGCTCGACGGCTCTCCTCGAGTTCAGGCTGGTGGAGCAGGGGCCGTTCGGGACGAGAGAAGACGCCCTGAAATCTTTCGGTAACAACCTGCCCGGTGACATTGAGATCCTTCCCGGCCGCACCGATACCAGCACCGGCTCGCCCGGCACCGGCTACTACGCCGTGAAGAAGTCGGCCGTCGTGACCGGCAACGAGCTGAGGAGCGCCACCCAGGCGATGGATCAGTACAGCCGTCCGGCCGTCGACTTCACGCTGAAACAGGACGCCGCCGTACGGTTCGGCACGTTCACGTCGGCCAACATCGGCAAGCCGCTCGGCATCATCCTCGACAAGCGCGTGATGTCGGCGCCGACGCTGCGCGACCGCATCACCGATCGGGGCCAGATCACCGGCATCACCCGCGAGGAGATGCAGGACCTGATCATCACGCTCAAATCGGGGGCGCTCCCGGCGACGCTCACCTATCTGGAGGAACGGACCGTCGGTCCCTCGCTCGGCCAGGACTCCATCCGCGCCGGTGTCACGGCGTCAATCGGCGGCCTCGCGCTCGTCGTCCTGTTCATGGTCTTCTACTACAAGCTGACGGGGCTCAACGCGGTGCTGTCGATCGTGGTGAACCTGCTGATCCTGCTCGGCCTGATGGCGTACTTCCAGGCGACGATGACGCTGCCCGGCATTGCCGGCTTCATCCTGACGATCGGTATGGGCGTCGATTCGAACGTGCTCATCTTCGAGCGCATCAAGGAGGAGCTGGCGACCGGACGGACGGTGCGGGCGGCGGTCAACGCCGGGTTCGACCGGGTGTGGTGGACGATCGTCGACACGCACGTGTCGTCGCTGATTGCGGCGCTGCTGCTGCTGCAGTTCGGCACCGGCCCGATCCGCGGCTTCGCCGTGACGCTCATCATCGGCCTCTTGTCGAACGTGTTCACAGCGGTCTTCGTTTCGCGGACTGCATTCGAGCTGGTACTGTCGCGGTACCGTCAGCAGCAGGCGATGAGCATCTGAACGACAGAAAGTGAGGCGGGCCCTGGCAGCCCGCGAGAGACCATGCAGATTTTCCATAACGCGAACTACAACTTCATCAAGTGGCGCTGGCACGCCATCGCCCTCTCGACGGTTGTCATCATCGCCGGCGTTGTCGCCATTGCCACGCAGGGGATGCGGCTCGGCATCGACTTCTCGGGCGGCACGCAGCTGATTGTCAAGTTCGATCAGCAGGTCACGCTCGACAAGGTGCGCGATGCCGTGGCGAGCTTTCCCGGCGACGAGGTCGTACAGCAGTACGACAGGCCCGAAACCCGCCAGGTCCTGATCCGTCTGCAGCAGACCGGCAGCGAGCAGGGCACCAGCCTCGAGAAGACGTCACAAGAGGTGGAGCAGGCGCTCAAGGGGGCCGGACTGCCGAACTTCCAGATGGTCGGCCGCGATCTCGTCGGGCCGACGGTCGGCGCCGACCTGCAGCGGCGGGGCATCTACGCGACGATCGCGTCGCTGCTGGCCATCACCGTCTACATCGGCGTCCGTTTCCGCTTTTCGTTCGCTGTCGGCGCGATTGCCGCCACGCTCCACGATGTCTTCGTCACCCTCGCGTTCCTGCAGTTCTTCGGTTATGAGATGTCGCTGAACATCGTGGCCGGCATCCTGACGATCACCGGCTACTCGGTGAACGACACCATCGTCATCTTCGACCGCGTGCGCGAGAACCTCCGTTCGATGCGGCGCGACTCGCTGGAGCAGGTCGTCAACCTGAGCGTCAACCAGACGCTCGGCCGGACGATCATCACGGCCGGCACCACGTTCCTCTCGGTGCTGTCGCTGTATCTGTTTGGCGGCGAGGTGCTGCGAGGGTTCGCGTTCACGATGATCGTCGGCATCATCAGCGGCACCTACTCGACGGTCTTCATCGCCTCGTCGATTGCCATCATCCTGAGCCAGCGGAAACGCCGGACGCCGGCGACCGCGACGGCGCCCGCTGCGGCGGCGACGGCTCGCCCGAGCAGTGCGCCGACAACCCGCCCGAGCAATGCGCCGACGGGTCGCTCGAAACAGAAGAAGCGGGCGGCATCCTGAGGCGCGCCGGCAGCGGCCAGTATCGACGACGCTCGCAGCCGGACGTGCTCTGACCGCGCATGCTGATCGTTGCCGCGCTGCTCGGAACCCTGCAGGGGCTCACCGAGTTCCTTCCGATTTCGTCGACCGCGCACCTGCTGATCGCCGGCCGGCTCCTGCGCTACGAGGATCCCGGCGAGGCGTTCACGGTGATGATTCAGCTCGGGTCGATCCTCGCCGTGATGTGGCTCTACCGCGCGAAGCTCCTGTCGGTCGCGACCGGCCTGACCTCGAGCGCCGACGCCCGCCGCTTCGCGCTGATGATTCTGGCGGCGTTCGTTCCGGCGCTGCTGGCCGGGCCGCTGCTGAACGACTATGTCGACCGGGTGCTGAGCGAAAGCCTGACCGTGATCGCGGTTGCCTCGATTCTCGGCGGCATCGTCATGCTGGCCGTCGAGGCGAGGCCTCGAAAGCCCGTGGTCGCCCAGGCAGACAAGACGCCGCTCGGCCGTGCCCTCGGCATCGGCTTGTGCCAGACGCTGGCGCTGGTGCCGGGCGTCTCGCGCTCCGGCGCCACGATCGTCGGCGCGCGGCTGCTGGGTCTCGATCGTGCGGCGGCCGCCGAATTCTCGTTCTTCCTGGCGATGCCGACGATGACGGCGGCGTTCGTGTACAAACTGGTCGACGTGCGCGCGTTCCTGACTGCCGGGCGGGCGCTGGAGATTGGCGTCGGCTTTCTCTTCGCGTTCCTGGCGGCGCTCGCCGTCGTGAAACCGTTCCTCGCGTTCGTCTCGCGCGCCGGGTTCGCGCCGTTCGCGTGGTACCGGATTGTCGCAGGGTTGCTCGTGCTGGCGGCGATCGCCGCCGGCGCCCTGTGATTCCAGGAGAGACGTGATCCAGTGGCTGCGGCGGCGTTTTCTCGCAGGGTTCTTCGTCACCGTGCCCCTGGCGATTAGCGTCTTCGCGCTGTATTGGATTTTCGGTATCATTGACGGTTTCGCGGCGCCGCTGGTGACGTGGGTTCTGCCCAGGGAAGCCGGTCCGCTGCAGCGCTACTCGGCACGGTTCGCGGGCCTGCTGCTCACGCTGGGGTTCGTGCTGCTCGTAGGGGCGGTCGCGACCAACGTGATTGGTCGTCGTGTGCTCGCGCGTACGGAAAGCTGGCTGCTGATGATCCCGGGGTTCAGGGCCATCTACGCCCCGGTCAAGCAGCTCGTCGTGGCGTTCTCGCCCGACAACGAGTACGGCTTCAAGCGCGTGGTGCTGGTGGAGGATGCGAAGCGCGGCCTGGTGATGGGCTTCCTGACCAAGGAGTTCACCATCGATCGCGGGCAGGGACTGGAGCCGCTGATTGCGGTGTACGTGCCGACCAACCACCTGTACATCGGTGACATCGGCGTTTATCAACGGGAGCGGGCGTTCTTTCCGGACCTCACCGTCGAGGAAGGCGTGCGGATTTTTCTGACCGGCGGCATGTCGCTGCCCGGCGAACTTCACAGGAGACAGGAGACACACGAGGGTCGTCTCCTGAATGAGGAGCGATGAGATTGATGTCAGCGTCGTTGAGGAGACTGGGACGACTGGGTGCCGTGGCCGCGCTCATGGCGACACTCGCGGCAGCGGTCCCGTGTGCGGTGGTGCTGGCGCAGCCGGCGGCCGAAGGCGCGGCGACGCAGCAGGAGCACCGCCCCGGCGGCGAGGCCAACCTGAAGTTGCCCGACCTCAGGCTCGTCGATGTCGGCGGCTACGACGGTCGTACGCTGCTGCTCATCGGCATCGGCGTCTCGGTGGCCGGGCTCCTCTTCGGGCTCGTCATCCTGAATCAGTTGAAGAACCTGCCCGTGCACCGCTCGATGCGCGAGATCTCGGAGCTCATCTACGAGACCTGCAAGACCTATCTGGTCACCCAGGGCAAGTTCCTGGCGGTGCTCGAGATCTTCATCGCCGTCATCATCGTGCTCTACTTCGGATTCCTGCTGCAGTTCGAGTTCTCGAGAGTCGCAATCATCCTCCTCTTCAGCGTCATCGGCATCCTCGGCAGCTACAGCGTGGCCTGGTTCGGCATCCGGGTGAACACCTACGCGAACTCGCGGACGGCGTTCGCCAGCCTCGAAGGCAAGCCGTATCCGGTCTACGCGATCCCGCTCCGCGCCGGCATGAGCATCGGCATGCTGCTCATCAGCGTGGAGCTCTTCATCATGCTCCTCATCCTGCTGTTCATCCCCGGCGACTATGCCGGCCCGTGCTTCATCGGCTTCGCCATCGGCGAGTCGCTCGGCGCCGCGGCGCTGCGTATCGCCGGCGGCATCTTCACCAAGATCGCCGACATCGGATCGGACCTGATGAAGATCGTCTTCAACATCAAGGAAGACGATGCGCGCAACCCCGGGGTGATCGCGGACTGCACGGGCGATAACGCCGGCGACTCGGTCGGGCCGAGTGCCGACGGTTTCGAGACCTACGGCGTCACCGGCGTGGCGCTGATCACGTTCATCATGCTGGCGGTGCCGCAGGCGGCGACGCAGGTGAAGCTGCTCGTCTGGATCTTCGTCATGCGTGTGATGATGATCATCGCCAGCGGCGCGTCGTACCTGATCAACGAGGCCGTCGCCAAGGGGCGCTATGGCCAGGCGTCGAAGATGAATTTCGAGGCGCCGCTCACGTCGCTGGTGTGGCTGACCTCGGTCGTGTCGGTCGTGCTCACGTACGCGGTCTCGCACCTGTTGATCGCCGACCTCGGCGACGGCACGCTGTGGTGGAAGCTGGCCACCATCATCACGTGCGGCACGCTGGCCGGGGCCATCATTCCCGAGCTCGTCAAGGTGTTCACCTCGGTGGAATCGAGCCACGTCCGCGAGGTCGTGACCTCGTCGCGCGAGGGAGGATCGTCGCTGAACATCCTGTCAGGCTTCGTCGCCGGCAACTTCAGCGCCTACTGGCTCGGCCTCAGCATCGTGTCGCTCATGAGCATTGCCTATCTGGTGAGCGCATCCAGCACCGCCATGTCCGACCTGATGCTCGCGCCGGCCGTTTTCGCCTTCGGGCTCGTCGCCTTCGGGTTCCTCGGCATGGGCCCCGTGACGATTGCGGTGGACTCGTACGGCCCGGTGACCGACAACGCGCAGTCGGTGTTCGAGCTCTCGGTGATCGAGAGCATCCCCAACATCCAGCAGGAGCTCAAGAAGGACTTCGGCCTCGACGTGCAGTTCAGCAAGGCGAAGGATCTGCTCGAAGAGAACGACGGCGCCGGCAACACGTTCAAGGCGACGGCGAAACCGGTGCTCATCGGCACCGCGGTCGTCGGGGCGACGACGATGATCTTCTCGATCATCGTGGCGCTGACGCAGGGTCTGCGTCCGGAACTGCTGGCGAACCTGTCGCTCCTCCACGCGCCGTTCCTGCTCGGCCTGGTGACTGGCGGCGCGGTGATCTACTGGTTCACCGGCGCCTCGACTCAGGCCGTGACCACGGGTGCGTATCGTGCGGTCGAGTTCATCAAGGCCAACATCAAGCTCGAGGGGGTGACCAAGGCGTCGGTCGAGGACAGCAAGAAGGTCGTCGAGATCTGCACGCAGTACGCCCAGCGGGGGATGTTCAACATCTTCCTGACCGTGTTCTTCTCGACGCTGGCGTTCGCGTTCATCGAGCCGTACTTCTTCATCGGCTATCTCGTCTCGATCGCGCTCTTCGGCCTGTACCAGGCCGTTTTCATGGCCAACGCCGGAGGCGCCTGGGACAACGCGAAAAAGATTGTCGAGACCGAGCTCAAGATGAAGAACACGCCGTTGCACGCGGCGACGGTCGTGGGAGACACGGTCGGCGACCCGTTCAAGGACACCTCTTCGGTGGCGCTCAACCCGGTCATCAAGTTCACGACGCTCTTCGGGCTGCTTGCCGTCGAGCTCGCCGTCAGTCTGACAGCAGACCTGGGCCCGAGCGTGAGCCACGCCCTGGCCGGTGTATTCCTTGCTGTGTCGATCGTGTTCGTGTACCGCTCGTTCTACAGCATGCGGATTGGGGCGGCGCAGCACTGACGGCCGGCGGCTGAGACGTGTGAAAGAGGACGGGTCGGCTGCACGGAAGCGGGATAAAATGCCCGGCCGGTCGGCGATCCTCGCGCCTGAGGAGGGTGCGGGTGCCGCGGGGCGGCAACGGTCCAGCGCTCTCGCCGACGTGTGGATTCCGGCAGGGTTGCCGGAGCACTTTGCCGGAAGCGGTGTCTAACTGGGATGTTCGAGCGCTCGGCCGGTACGGCTCGGGCCGGGCGCGTTGACACCGCCCGGCCCTTTGGGCCGGGCGCGTTGACACTGTTTTTGGGCCTCGTTATGATCGGCCGCTCCGCTCGGGCGGAAATGGCCGGGCGGAAGGAGACACACCGGTGCCACGCGACGAACGAATGTTTGGGGACGTCGTGGACCCCTCCATCAAGATGGGCAATCGCCAGGGCCGCTCGGTCCTGCTGACCATCCTGCTGGAGGCCGTCCTCGTCGGCGCGTTCATCATCATCCCGCTGATGGCCACGGACATCCTGCCGGCGCCGCCGGACATGATGGGTGCGTTCGTGGCTGCGGCGCCGCCGCCCCCGCCCCCACCGCCGCCGCCGCCGCCACCCGCGGCGCCCCGGCCGACGCCGGTCGTCGAGGTCAACCCGAACGCCGCCCCCATCGAAGCCCCGAAGGAGATCACGCCGGAGCCGCCGCAGGACATCAGCTTCGAACGCAGCACCGACGTGGGCGTGCCGGGTGGGGTGCCTGGCGGCGTTCCCGGAGGCGTCGTCGGCGGGCTGCCTGCCGCGCCGCCGCCGCCGCCGCCGCCCGCGCCGAAGGAGCCGGTCCGCGTTGGCGGTCAGATCCAGCAGCCCAAGAAGATCAAGGACGTCAAGCCTGTCTACCCGCCGATCGCCCAGTCGGCGCGGGTGTCGGGCATCGTGATCATCGAGGCCACCATCGGCGAGAACGGAAAGGTCCAGGAGGCGCGCGTCATCCGTTCGATCCCGCTGCTCGACGCGGCGGCGCTCGACGCCGTGCGGCAGTGGGAATTCACGCCCACGCTGCTCAACGGCCAGCCGACGGCCATCATCATGAGCGTGACGGTCAACTTCACATTGAACTAGCGTGTGCCGCCGTTGCGCGGGATGCGCGACGGCGGGCCAGACAGGACCGGCGTAGGACCGGGGTTCTCGGTACTTCTCTTACGATTTTCGGAGGATGCAGTAATGGAACGTCGTCAGTTGCGACAGATCGCGTGTGCCGGTCTCGGAGTGTTGGCGGTCGGCGTACCGGCGTTTGCTCAGGAAGGAGCGACGGCGGCGCCGGCAGGGTTCAACTGGTACGACATGATTCAGCACATGAGCGCGGCTGGTATCGCCGTCGCCATCGTGCTCTTCATCATGTCCTTCTGGTCGATCGGCGTCGCGATCGAGCGCATCTACACCTTCAACCAGGCGCGGAAGCAGTCCAAGCTCTATGCGCCGCAGGTGGCCAAACACCTCAAGGACGGGCGCCTCAAGGAGGCCATCGCGCTTTCGGCCGCCAAGGATTTTCGTTACAGCCATCTGGCCAAAGTGGTGCTGGCCGGTTTGCAGGAGTACCAGTTCCAGCAGGACAGCGGCGGCACGCTGAATCGTGAGGACGTGCTCGACACCGTCCGGCGCTCAATTCAGCGCGCCAGCGCCCTGACGGCGTCCGATCTCAAGAAGGGCATCAGCGCCCTCGCCACCATCGGCTCGACGGCTCCCTTCGTCGGACTGCTCGGCACAGTCGTCGGCGTCATCGTGGCATTCACAGGCATTGCAGCCACGGGCGGCGGCGGAATCGCCGGCGTGTCAGCCGGTATCGCCGAGGCGCTCGTCGAAACGGCGCTCGGACTCTTCGTCGCCATCCCGGCCGTCTGGTTTTACAACTTCCTCACCAGCCGGCTCGAATACTTCAACGTCGAGATGGACAACTCCTCCTCGGAGCTGGTGGACTACTTCATCAAGAAGACCGCCTGAGCACGTTCGCGAAACGATCACCGTAGTGTCCGGCGTCAGCCGGACCTGCCGCCTTCGGGCAAACCCGGCCGGCTCGAGCCGGCCGTTGCGATGTGAAGGATTGGAGTTCTCGTCATGGCAATGCAACTCGGGGGCAGCACCGGGATCAAGTCCGACATCAACGTCACGCCCCTCGTGGACGTCATGCTGGTGCTGCTCATCATCATGATGATCGTCGCACCCCTTCTGCAGCAGGGCATTCCGCTCACGCTGCCGCTTGCCGTCAACAGCGTCGAGAAGCCGGAAACCGCCGGCCAGACGGTCGTGGCGGTGAACGCCCAGGGCAAGTTCTACGTCGGCCAGAAAGAGGTCCGCAAGGACGATCTCGGCGACGCCGTCCGCAGCCTCCTCGAGACCAAGAAGGAGAAGGTGGTCATCATCAAGGGCGACCGGGCGGCCCAGTACGGGGCCGTCATGGAAGCGATGGACCAGCTCCGCAAGGCGGGAATCGAGGACATGGGGCTCATCACCGGCACCAAGGCGGCGGCCAGGGGGGGCGAGTAGCATGGCGGCCCATCAGCATCTCGGCGCGGAGCGCGTCTTCAAGGCCGCGATTCCTCAAGCCAATGCGGACATGAACATCACGCCGATGATCGACGTGCTGCTCGTGCTCCTCGTCATCTTCATGGCCGCCCTGCCGATCTCGCAGCGCGGCCTCGACGTGAACCTGCCGGCTGAAACGCAGAAGCAGAATCAGCCGAAGGTGGACCTGAGCCAGATCGTGCTCGAGTACACGAACGACGGTGTCATGTCGATCAACAAGACGCCGGTCACCCAGCAGGACCTGCCCACGCGCCTGCGCGAGATCTTCCAGGAGCGCAACGAGAAGACGATGTTCATCGTTGCTGACGGCCTGCTCCCGTACGCCAACATCATCTACGTCATCGACAGCGCCAAGGGCGCCGGCGTGGAGAAGGTCGGCATCGTCACCGAGGGCATGCGCAAGGAAGCGCAGAGCGAGTAGCGCTTCTCTCTTCCGCGCGCCGTGGCGCCGGATCAGAAGCGACGACCGCGAAAAAGAGGGCCGCCTCGACAGGAGGCGGCCCTTTTTGCGTGTGAATGGCTTGGGCGACTACTCCGCCCCGGGCTTTGTGGCTGCGGCTGGTGCTTCGGCGCGGCGCTTCCGAATCTCGCCGATCCTCTGGATCAGGTCGTCGGCTTCCTTGATGAGCTCCTGAGCCCGTGCCGGTTCGAGATATGCCTTGCTGCGAAGCAGCAGATTCTTGTACGCCAGTGCGTCGATGTAGTCGTCGCGAAGGGCAAGCGCTTTTTCCGACTCGTCCAACCCAGCGGCCACGTACTTCGCGCGCTGGTTCACCGGCCCGGCGAAAGGCTCGCACAGCTTCGCCACCGGTACACACGCCCGCCTCCAGTACACCACGGCCATGCTGTAGTGACCTTCAGGACTGCCGGGCTGCTTTTCGGCGCGTGTCTGCATCGCCGCGATCTGCTTTTCGAAATTGCCCCGCGACTCGTAATAGCGCGCAAGCTGGCCATAGACCTCGGGATCGTTCGGCTTGACCTCCTTGGCCTTCAGGAGCTGTGCCTCCGCCTGCTCGAAGTCGCCGGCCTCCTCGTAGAGCTTCGACATCTGGTAGTAATTCTGCGGATCGTTCGGATCCATCTCGATGAGGCGCTTGATGATCGGCTCTGCCTTGGCTGGATCGTTCAGCTTCTCGGCGCCGTATGCCACGGCCATGTACTGGAGTGATCGCTTCTTGTACTCCGGATCCGGGATCTTCTGCGCGGCCGTTTCATAGAACTCGATGGCCTTGGTCAGGTAGGCGTCGTTCTTGGGATCGCCCTTCCTGACCGGACGGAACAGGTTGTCGTAGCTGCTGGCGAGGAAGAAGTATGCGTAGGTGAGCTCCTGCGGGTTGCAGACGTCACCCGTGCAGCCCTTTTCGAGCGTTTCCTGATATTTCCGCGCGGCCGCCTCGTAGTTTTCGGCCTTGTAGAGCGTGTTGGCCTCCTTGAACGCCAGCTTTCCCTTCAGGGCCCCGATCTGGCTGCAACCGGCGGCGCCGATCATCGCCACGAGCGCGACGATTCCCGCCGGTGATGAACACTTCCGCATCGTCTTCTCCCCCTTACATTCTCGAGATCCGGACATCAGCCGGGCGACCCCGGCGCGTCCGTCTGACCCCTTCCCGCCGCCGGCCGGCCGACAAGCGGGCCAGTATAGTGATCGGTTTTTGGGCGAGTCAAGGTCCCGGCTATCATGGAATTGATGGGACGAGACTCCTCTCTGTGAGGGTTAGACACCAGCTTTCATGATTCGTTTCGAGACGCTCCTCGAGAAGGTTCGCAGCTACAGTCCTGAAGCGGACGTCGAGCTGCTGCGGCGGGCGTACGTCTTCTCGGCTATGGAGCACAAGGGGCAGGTCCGGCACTCGGGTGAGCCGTATCTGGTCCACCCGCTCGAGGTGGCCGACCTGCTGGCCGAGATGAAGCTGGACGTGGTGGCGGTCTCGGCCGGCCTGCTCCACGACGTGGTCGAAGATACCCTCACCACCCCCGAGCGCATCAGCGAGCTGTTCGGCCCGGAAGTGGCGCACGTCGTCGAGGGGGTGACGAAGATCGGCGCCATCCCGTTCTCGTCGAGCGAGGAACGTCAGGCGGAGAACTTCCGCAAGATGCTCCTGGCGATGGTCGACGACATCCGCGTCATCCTGGTCAAGCTCGCCGATCGCCTGCACAACATGCGCACGCTCCACCATCTGCCCGAGGAGCGGCGCATCAAGATCTCCCAGGAGACGCTCGATATCTACGCGCCGATCGCCAGCCGCCTCGGCATGAGCAAGGTCAAGAACGAGCTCGAGGAGCTGTCGTTCAAGTACCTCGAGCCGAAGGCCTACGAGACGCTCCGCGGCAAGGTGGAGGCGCAGCGCAAAAGCGCGGAAGGTGTGGCCGAGGAGCTGCGGCGCACGCTGGCGGCGAAGCTGGCGGAAGCGCAGGTGCCGGTGATCGCCATCCACGGCCGGCTGAAACGCCTGTACAGCATCCACCTGAAGTTGAAGCGCCAGAAGATCGATCTCGAACGCGTGTACGACTTCGTGGCGCTTCGCGTCATCACCCAGTCGGTCAAGGACTGCTACGCGGCGCTCGGCATCATCCATCAGACCTGGTCGCCGGTGCCCGGCCGGATCAAGGACTTCATCGCCATGCCGCGGCCGAACGGCTACCAGTCGCTGCACACGTCGGTCATCAGCGAGCACGGCTTTCCGTTCGAGGTGCAGATTCGCACCGAGGAGATGCACGCGCACGCCGAGGACGGCATCGCCGCCCACTGGAAGTACAAGGAGGGGCGCGTCGGCGACCATCGCGACGAACGCTACTTCGCGTGGATGCGGCAGCTCCTCGAGGTTCAGCAGGAGGTCCGCGACCCGCAGGAATTCCTGCAGAACCTGAAGATCGACCTGTATCCGGAAGAGGTCTACATCTTCACGCCGAAAGGGGAGGTCCGCTCGCTGCCGCGCGGCGCCACCGCCGTCGATTTCGCCTACAGCATCCACACCGACGTCGGCCACCAGTGCGTGGGCGCCCGCATCAACGGCCGGATGGTGCCGCTGCGCACCCGCCTCCAGAACGGCGACATCGTGGAGATCCTGACGCAGGCCTTCCACAAACCGAGCCGCGACTGGCTGGCGTTCGTCGCCACGTCACGCGCGCGCGGCAAGATCAAGCATGTCCTGCAGGGGGAGGAGCGCACCCGCAGCATCGAGCTCGGGCGCCGCATCTTCGAGAAGGAAGTGCGGCGCTTCGACCTCAACCCGAAGACCCTGCTCGAGAGCGAGGAGCTCGCGAAGTTCGCCACCGAGTACGGCGCCAAGAACGCTGAGGAGCTGCTGGCGCACATCGGCTACGGCAAGCTCTCGCCGCGCACGCTGCTGCAGAAGTCGGTGCCGCCGGCACAGCTCAAGGAGAAGCCTCCTGATTCGGCCGTCGTCTCCGTCGTCAAGCGCGTGCTGCGCACGGGCGACCCGTCGGCCGACAAAATCAAGGTCCGCGGCACCGACGATGTGATGGTGTTCAGGGCGAAGTGCTGCAACCCGATCCGCGGAGAGCGAATCGTCGGCTACATCACGCGCGGCAAGGGCGTGTCGGTGCACGCGGCCAGCTGTCCCAACGTCCTCAACCTGATGTTCGATCCCGAGCGGCGCATCGACGTCGAGTGGGATTCGACCGGCTTCGACCAGGCGCCGTATACCGTGCGCCTCACGATGCAGGTCGAGGATCGCAAGGGGATGCTCGCCGAGATCAGCGCGCGCGTGTCGGACATCAACACCAACATCACCAACATGGAAGCGCGCACCGGGCAGGATCAGCAGGCACGCATCGACATGACCGTCGAGATCAAGGACGTGAAGCACCTCGAGAAGGTGATTCGGTCGATCAAGGGCGTGCAGGGAGTGCTGGGGGTGGAGCGGACGGCGCGAGCATAGACGCCCGGTTCCAGGTTCCGGGTTCCACGTTCCGGGTTCAGGCGGAGAGCAGGTTCCAGGTTCCGG
>DASUGH010000206.1:0-6341 GCA_036274155.1 Vicinamibacterales bacterium
GGCTTGATGGCGGCGAGGATCGCTTTCTGCGTGTCCAGCACCGCCTCGTAGGCCTTTCGCTGATCGCCGGTGAAGCGGCCCGACACCGGCCAGGTCCGCGTGATGTCGATCGTCAGGTAGTCGAGCGAGCCGCCGTAGTCCATGACCACGAGCTCGCCGGCCTTCATCTGGCGCCCGTTGTCCTGGTAATGCCATTGGTTGCCCATCGGGCCGGAGCCGACGATGGCCGGGTAGGCGGCGGCCTGCAGCCCGTGCGTCAGCATCCAGCCGGTGGCCGCGGCCTCCAGCTCGTACTCGAACCTGCCGGGCGCGGTGGCCTGGATCGCCCGCACCATCGCCTCGGCGCTGATGCGGCCGTTGTAGCGCAGGATCTCGATCTCGCGGGCGGTCTTGATCATCCGCAGGCGGTCGATGTGCGGCGTCGCGTCGCGGAGCGTGTCGCCCGGGAACTGCGCCTTCAATGCGTTGACGCGCGCCGCGTCGTCCGTCGGGTTCTGCCCGTACGGATTGGCGCGCCGCCGCGCAACGGTCGAGCGGACCTCACCGCGCCCGAGATCAACGACGTCGGCTTCCGACAGCCGGGCCCACAGCGTCTTCGTCGATCGGGTGGACAGGAACTCGTTCAGGGCCGAGAGCGGCTGGATCGACGCGAGGCCCATCGTGCGCGCGTCCACGTTGTCACTGAGCCAGTTGCCGCCGTTGAACTGAATCTCGCTGCGCGAGAGGCGCGGCAGGAACAGGTGCGATGCGCCGGTGGCGACGTCCATGACCAGCACGCCGTTCAATGATTCGTTCCCGGTGAAGTAATAGAAGTCGTGATCCTGGCGGAAGCGAACGCCGGGCGTCGGAAGAGTGGCGCTGAAGAGAACGAGCGTGCCCTCCGGCGACTGGGCGCGAAGCGCCGCGGCCAGCTTCGTCCGGCGCGCAGTGAATTCCCCGGGCGGATATCCGAAGCGCTCGGCGGCGCCCCAGGTCGTGAGAGCGGCGACGAATCCGAGGATCAGAAATGCCGTGGCTCGTTTCTTGGGAGTTGGAAGTTGGGAGTTGGGAGTTGCCCTCATTTCAACGTCACGCATACCCATCCTTCTTCCTCTCCGCGATGCTCGACCGTGAATGCACCGAACGCCGCCAGCACGTCCCGCTCCTCGTTCACGGTGAACCCGCTCAGGATCAGGCGGCCGTCCCAGTTCGTCAACGAACGCAGCCGATCGGCACTCTGTATCAGCAGGCCGCCCGTGAGGTTGGCCAGGATGACATCGGCCGGCACCAGCTCCGTCTGACGCAGGTCGCCAACGATCAGCGTGACCACCGCCGATGGATTCAGCGACAGATTGTCCCACGCCGCCTGAATCGCGTCCTGATCATCGTCGAGGCCGGTCACCTCCTCGGCGCCGAGAAGACTTGCGGCAATGGCCAGCACGGCGGAACCGGTGCCGACGTCGAGCACCGTGCGCCCGCCGAGGCTGATCTGCTGCAACGCCGCCAGGCACAGTCGCGTCGTCGCATGGTGACCGGTGCCGAAACCCATCGAGGGGCGGATGACGATGGTGAGAGGGGCATCCCAGGGCGGTGCAACGATGATCCGTCCGACCTGGATCGCGCGAAGGCTGGCCTGCGAACGGGCCGCCCAGTCTTCGTCCTCGACTTCAAGCGGATCGATACGCAGGCGGGGGAATCTGGCGCGCAGGTCGGTGAGGGCGGCGTCGCGGTCCGCGGCGTCCGCGAAGTAGACGCGCCACTGATCGTCCGACGGTTCGTCGATGGCGGAGATCGCGCGGTCGGCAAGAGCCGCGTGCAACATCTCCTGGTCCGGGTCGCCGCCGGCAGTCCGCAAGCCGGACACGACGATTGCAGGCCATGTGCGCATCGCTGCTCTCTTCGTGGGCTTCGATCTCTTCGTGCCCTTCGATCTCTTCGTGCCCTTCGTGCTACCCGAAGATGTCCTTCACCCGGCCGAAGAGGCCCTTGTCCTCGTCGTGGACCGGTGTCGGCTCGAACTTCTCCTTGGGGAGCGTGGTGGCGAGCTGCTCGAGCAGCTTCTTCTGGTCCTTTGTCAGCTTCTTCGGCGTGACCACCTTCATCGTGACGAAGAGATCGCCACGGCCGCGGCCGGTGACGTCGGGCATTCCCCGGCCGCGCAGCCGGAACATCTGGCCGCTCTCGGTGCCGTCGGGCACCTTGAACGGCTCCTCACCCTCGAGCGTCGGGATGCGGATCTCGCCGCCAAGGGCGACGGTGGTGAAGTTGAGCGGCACCTCGACGTAGAGGTCGTTGCCGTCGCGGCGGAAGAACGGGTGCTCCTGCACGTGGATGACCACGTACAGATCTCCCGGCGGCCCGCCCGGGCCACCGGCTTCACCTTCGCCGGACAGACGCAGCCGCTGCCCCGTGGCGATACCGGCCGGCACGCGCACAGTGAGCTTGCGTTCCTTGAGCTGCCGGCCCGATCCCTTGCACGTGGCGCATGGCTTGGCGATCACGCTGCCGGTGCCGCGGCACTGGCCGCAGGTGCGAGCCACCGTGAAGAAGCCCTGCTGATAGCGCAGCTGACCGCGCCCGTGACACTGCGGACAGGTCGTCGGCTTCGATCCGGCAGCCGCACCGGTGCCCGAGCAGGTTTCGCACGTTTCCTGGCGCGGAATCTGGATCGTCGTCTCGCTGCCTGTCGCGGCCTCCTCGAACGAGATCTCCATGTCGTATCGAAGATCCGCTCCGCGAGCCACGCCGCCGCGGCGGCGTCCGCCGCCGAACACGTCGCCGAATCCGAAGATGTCGCCCAGCCCGCCGAGGATGTCTTCGAAGCCGGTGAACGTGTTGGGGTCGAAGCCGGTCGCGGCGCCCCCCAGGCCGGCATGACCGTAGCGGTCGTAGAGGTGCCGCTTGTCGGCGTCCGCAAGCACGGAATAGGCCTCAGCCGACTCCTTGAACTTCTCCTCGGCGGTGTGATCGCCGGGATTCCGGTCGGGGTGGTACTTGAGGGCGAGCTTGCGGTACGCGCTCTTGATCTCGGCGTCGCTGGCGGTACGTGAGACCCCCAGCACTTCGTAGTAGTCGCGCTTGGTCACGGAGGTCACGGGCGCTTTGCGACTTTCACCATGGACGGCCGCAGCAGCCGATCACCCAGCTTGTAGCCGCGCTGCAGCTCCTGCATCACTTCGCCTTCGCGATGTTCGTTGCTCGGCTCGTGAATGACGGCCTGGTGCACGTTGGGGTCGAAGTCGGCGCCCTGGGCTTCGATCGGCGTGACGCCGCGCTTGCGCAGCAGGTCGATCATCTGCTTGTGGATCAGCTCGATGCCACGCTTGAACGCGTCCACGTCGCCGCCGGCAGGAGCCTCCAGCGCACGTTCGAAGTTGTCGATGATGGGCAGCAGGTCGCGCAGCACGTCGGCGGCCGCGTATTCGGAAAACTCGCGACGTTCGCGGTCGATGCGCTTGCGGTAGTTGTCGAAGTCCGCAACCGCGCGCAGGAACTGCTCCTTGACCGCGTCGCGTTCCTTCTCGAGTGCCGTCAGCGCGTCGTCGACCTCCGCGCCGGGCCCCGGGCCGCTCGCTTCCGCCTGCTCGGCAGCCGTCTCGGTGCCCGCCTGCGGATCGCTGCCGGCCTCTGCGTACTCAGGATCTTCGTACTGTTTGTTCACCATGGAGACTTGCGCGCCTTCCTCAATTGGCGTCGCGGAGCACCCGTGAGACCGCCTGCGTCGCTCCGTCCACGAGCGTGATCGTCCGGGAGTAGTGCATCCGCGTCGGTCCGATGACGCCCACCGTCCGCGTGGCGTCGCCGTCCACGGCGGTGGAGGCGATCAGGCTGAACGAGCGGAGGTCCGGCGCCGCGTGCTCGGCGCCGATGACCACGGTGAGACCGGGGCCGTCGATGTATTCGTTCAGCAGCCGCACGAGCCGTTCCTTCTCTTCCATCATCTCGAGCAGGGCGCGGAGCGTGCCTTTGGAGACCGTATCGTCCGCCGGGTCGAGCAGCGAGGCGGCGCCTTCCACATGGAAAGCCCGCTGGTCCGGCAGCGTCTCCAGCGTCTGCTGCGCCAGGCGCAGCGCCCGTCGGAGCAGCTCGTCGTAGAGGCTGCGTTCCTGCTGAAGCCGGGTGAGCACCGCTTCGCGGATAGTCAGGAGCGGCAGTCCGGCAAACTCGGTGTTCAGGTAGTTGGCCGCCTGCACCAGATCGCCCGGGCGGACCTCCTCGCAGGCGTCCACGACCTTCTGCATCACCTGGTTGCCTCGCGAGACGACCACGACCAGCACGCGGCTTCCGCCAAGGGCCACGAACTCGATGCGCTGGAGGATGCCGCTCTGGCTGTCGGCCAGCGCAAACCCGACGTATCGGGCCGCGCGCGACACCATGTGCGAGACATTGATGAGCAGGTCGTCCATGAGCGGCGACCTGCCGGCGTGCGCCCGGATTTCATCCTCGACGTTGAACGGCGGACGGCTGGGGCGGCGGCTTTCGAGCAGGAGATCGACGAACACGCGATAGCCGCGATCCGTCGGGACCCGCCCCGCGGAGGTGTGCGGCTGGTGCACGTAGCCGAGGACTTCCAGCTGCGCCAGCACGTTGCGAACCGTGGCCGACGACACACCAAGACCGCTCTTGCGAGCGAGCATTTGCGAGGGCACCGGATCACCGGTCTCGATGTACTCGCGCACCAGCGTGGCGAGCACGCGGCGGGGCCGATCGGACAGTTCAAACGAACCCATTGGCTGTCAGAAGGTTAGCAGAATTATAACGCCCTTCGTGCCAGCGCCGCCGCCTCGGCCCGCGCCTCGGCCGTGATTTCGGCGCGGTCCAGATGCAGTAGCGCGCCATCCTGCACCAGCACCTCGCCGCCCACCATCGTCATGGTGACGTCGCTGGCCTGGGCGCTGTAGACGATCGCGGAGAACGGATCCGGGGAGGGAGCCAGGCGAGGCGAGGCGGTGTCGACGAGGATCAGGTCGGCCTTCCTGCCCGCTTCAATCGACCCGATCTCGCCTTCCAGCCCGAGAGCGGCCGCGCCTGCACGAGTGGCCATCCACAGCACGTCGCGGGCGGACAGCGCGCCGGGAGATCGTCTGATCGATTGCAGCGTGGCGGCAAGCCGCATCTCGCCGAACATGTCGAGGTGGTTGTTGCAGGCCGCGCCGTCGGCGCCGAGAGAAACAGACACGCCCCGTGCCCGCATCTCCGCCACCGGCGCGATCCCCGAGCCGAGCTTCAGGTTGGAGCCCGGGCAGTGCGTCACCTTCACCCCGCCGTCTGCGAGCAGTGTCTGTTCCGCCTCGTCCACCCACACGCAGTGCGCGATGTTCAGCCGGGGCGACATCAGCCCGACGCGGTCGAAGTATTCGATGTTCCCGGTTCCCGTGGCGGCGCGCACCATAGCCACTTCGTCCGGCTGCTCCGACGCGTGCGTGTGCACGATGGCATTCATCCCGGCCGCCGTAGCGGCCACCGCCTCGAGCAGATCCCGTGAGCAGGAGAGCGCGAACCGTGGCGCGAACGCCACGCGGATCCGGCCATCAGCCGTTCCGTTGTACTGACGAAACAACGCGACGCTTTCCTCGAGCGCAGACCTGCCGTCTTCGCGCAGGCCGGCCGGAGCGTCCGCGGTCGTCTCGTCCATCAGGCATTTGCCGATCGTGGCCCGCATGCCGGTCTTCGCCACGGCCTCAATCACGGCGTCAGTCCCGCGAACCGTCTCCATCGTCAGGATCGACGTGGTGCCGCTCCGTAGCAGCTCGAGACAGGCCAGCCGCGCCGCGGCGCGAAGTGATGCCGCGGTGTGCGCCGCTTCCATCGGCCAGATGCGCGTTCGCAGCCAGTCGAACAGGAGCAGGTCGTCCGCGTAGCCGCGAAACAGCGTCTGGCAGAGGTGGATATGCGTCTGGATGAAACCTGGCAGGAGAAGCTGGCCCGCGGCGTCGATCGTCACGTCGTGCGGTGAAGAATCTTCCGCGCCGACTGATGCGATGCGTCCGTCGCGAACGGACACAGACCCGTTCACCACCTCCATCCTGTCGTTCATCGTCAGGACGGTCGCATTCCGAATGAGAACACTGCTCATCGATGAACGATGAATGATGACTGATGATTGGATTTGTTCAATCGACCAAGGAGGCGATGAAGATGAATCGATGAATCAATCTCAGATGTACAAATCGATCCCCAAATCATCAATCTGACAAATCTGAGATTCTCATTTCTTCAATGCGCCTTCCCAGCGCATGCTGACCGCGGCGACGGCAGGTTCGGCAATCTTGCCGTGCTTCACCGCAATCAGCTCGGCGACGATGCTGATGGCGATCTCCTGGGGGGTGATGGCGCCGATGTCGAGGCCGATAGGCGCGTGC
>DASUGH010000207.1:0-2859 GCA_036274155.1 Vicinamibacterales bacterium
AGGATAGATGAGATGAGAGGGCCAGTCTCCGCGCAGTCCGTACAAACGGCTGCAACACGCAAGGCCTCGAAGGCCAAGGAGACTGACCCGTGACCCACGCTACCGCAATTGCCCCGATGTTGACCACTGGCCTGGACCTCGGCGACCGCACCACGCACCGTTGCACCGTCGACGCAACACGGCTGGTGACGGCACGCGGTCGATTCACGACGACGCGCGAATCGTTGCAGCGCGAGTTCGGCGGCATCGCACCGCAGCGGATCGTGATCGAGGCTGGTTCGCAGTCGCTCTGGATCAGCCATCTACTGCGTGAGCTCGGTCACGAGGTGATGGTGGTCGATCCGCGCCGCGTGCAGAAGTTGATCGCCGGCAACCGCAAGACGGATCGTCGCGACGCCGAGTCGCTGGCTCGCCTGGCCATCGGTGTCCCCGAGCTGCTCGGAGCTGCACACCATCGTTCACTCGCAGCGCAGGCGGACTTGGCGATGCTGCGCAGTCGCGACATCCTCGTGCGCATGCGGACGAAGCTCGTGTGCCACGCGCGCGGCGTGCTGAAAGCATTCGGCGTCAAGCTGGCGAAGTCGTCGGCGACGAGCTTCCATCGGCGAGCGACGGGGCAGATCCCTGCGGAGTTGCAGCCGGCCCTGCAGTCCGTGCTCGCGGCACTCGGCGATCTCGAGCGGCGCATCGACGAGCTCGACGAGGCCTTGCGAGTAGTCGCCACGAGTCGTCACCCGGAGGTGAACGTCCTGCGTCAGGTGCATGGCGTCGGCCCGGTCGTGGCGATGGCATTCGCGCTGACCGTCGGCGACCCGCGTCGCTTCCGGCGCAGTCGCGACGTCGGCGCTTGGGTCGGCCTGACGCCCGACAAGCGTGCCTCTGGTGACTCCGACCCGCAGCTGTCGATTCATCGGCGCGGCGACGGGTATCTGCGGCGCCTGCTTGTCGTTGCCGCGCACTACATCCTCGGCCCGTTCGGCAAGGACTCGGACTTGCGTCGCTACGGCCTCCGCCTGTGCGAGCGTGGCGGCGGCAACGGCAAGAAGCGCGCGGTGTGCGCCGTCGCGCGCAAGCTCGCCGTGCTGCTGCATCGGTTGTGGATCAGCGGCGCTCCCTACGAGCCCTTGCGCAACAGCAACAAGACGATGGTCACCGGATGAACGATCTCGTCGAAGCGTCCACTCTGGTCCCGCGACGCGAGCCTGCAGCGGCGCAAGGCACGCGCCGCGAGCTGCGACAACGCGACGCAGAACACGCCGCGCGTCACGCGCCTTGCGGCGCTTCCGGCGCGCGTCGCTGCGTCGCTTGCAGCATCGAGCAACTGCGCGCCCGCACCCCAGAGCCAGTACGGGGTGCGGGCGCTATCTCAGGACGACTTCCAGTCTTCCTGCCTCCTCGTCCAACCTCCAACCCGGCTGCTTCGCGCAGCTGACCAGTAACCCATTCCCATCGAACACCCGTGACGCAGGTCACGGCGACCGACCGACTCACCGCCCGATCCTGGTGACTGCGACCTTGCCGCTCGATCCTCGAGATCGAAGGATAGATGGCAGCACCGGGTCGGACGGATCTCATCATGCACCCGGCCCCGTGTGCGGCCGACTAGAGTGCGAATAGAAGCCCGCGGAGTCGTTCGCCCTCGCCACACTTGCAGCACCAAGGTGCTTGACGGAGGTGGCCCTCTCATAGAAGCGGCGTGCCCGCGCGCGCGGATCACCGCGTTGCCGGAACCTCGCGGCACGCGAGCCGCCACACTCGTTCGCCGAAGAACAGCCACGCGCCGCCGATCACGTGGATCGCGCTGCTCGCGACGCTGCCGATCAGGACCAGGATCTCCCGGGACCGACCCGTGCTCGCGGCGAGGCCGGTGATCATCCAGCCGAGGGAGTGCACGAGGTTGCCGAGGCCGTAGAGGCACGCGACCGCGCCGACGACCTTGCAGCCGACCCACAACCAGTCGGCGCGTCCCATCGCCGCTGCCGCGGTCGGCGGCACGGTGCCGGGCGTCGCGGCGCCGGCCGACGGCGACTTGCGCCGCATCCACAGGAACGCACCCGCCGCCAGCGGGATCAGCGCGCGCAGTGCCCAGTAGCGGGGCGACGGATCCTCCGCGCCGACGCCGCCGATCCACACGTCGATCAGATCGGGCAGCGCGACGATGCCGATCACGATCAACACCAGTGCCGCGGCCTTCTCGAGCAGGAAGGACCAGTCGTCGCGCGTCATCATGCGGAGCTTCTCGCCACGGATGATCGCGATTGCGCGGGCTGCGAACAATGCGCGTGGAGACGAGGCCGGGCCGGCGACTATCGCTTGCGTTGCAGCGCGATCGCGACCTGCGTCCAGCTCGCATGCGCGACGTGCACCGTGCGAGGCGCGATCGGTTCGAAACCCGCGACGTCGGGGATCTTCAATGTCAGCTCGCCCGGCTCCCTCGCGGCGACACGGGGGTTGGCGTCGTCCCGATAGCGGTTTATCGCGTGTCCGCTCGAGTCGGCCAGTGTCGCGACGAGGCCGTCGGGCCACGGCACGACGGCTTCGCCATCCTGCAACGTGAGCTCGACGCCGCACTCGCGCGCGACGGAGACGACGAACTCGTTGGTACCGCGCACGATCTCGTGCTGCGAGCGCGACGCCTCGTAGCCGTCGGCGTGCACGTAGATCCAGATCGTTCCGGCCGGTGCCTGGCCTGCGTACGAGCCGTCGCCCTGCAGCTCGAGGTGCTCCGGGCTCGCATCCCCGCGCTCATGGCCGTCCAACTCCCAGATCGGAGGCCAGCCTCGTTGGGCGGCGATCGGGAACACCTTGCCGGTCTCGTCATCGAGCACGCGCAACCGGAAGTCACACGGCTCGGGCACG
>DASUGH010000208.1:0-16700 GCA_036274155.1 Vicinamibacterales bacterium
CCTGTCCGGCGGGCACGCTGGACGGGTATACCGACGCGCAAACGATGGCGGCAATCGGGAAGGCGACTCTCGTCGTCGAAGAGCAGCAGAACTGGGGCAGCAAATAGGCGTGCTGGCGCTGGACGCCAAGAGTAAAGTGCACGCGGCGAGCGGGCGATGAACATCCGGCACGTCCGGGCATTTCATCGCTCGCTCGCGCGCACGCGAAGCGGATCCACTGCGCGCTCTCTCGAAAAATGTTGCTGGCCTGCCGTTTCACGGGCGTCTTCGTCATGTCCTGGGTCGGGCCGCGGCCTAGCTGATATCGACCGTTTCGGATCGTTCGGCTCGTTCGGCTCGTTCGACCTGGGATTGTGGGCGGACCAGGAACGAGGCAGCAACGACTACTCGTCAACGAGCGGCTCTGTCATCATCGCGCCCGGCGTGCAGCCGAACGTCTGTTTGAAGGCGGTGATGTACGCACTCACGCTGGAGTAGCCCGATTCGAGCGCGGCCTCGGTCACTGATTCGCGCTCCACGAGCACGCGCACCGATTCGAGAAGCCTCGCCTTCTGCCTCCAGAGTCCGAATCGCATCCCGGTTTCGGCACGAAACAGCCGCTCGAGCGTGCGCACACTGAGTCCACACGCTCGCGACAATGCGATCGCCGTCACATCGTCCGCCGGATTCTTCAACACCCACTCCGCGGCTTTCAGCGCTCGGGCGTCGGCGGGAAGCGGCAGCAGCATCGGCTCGACCTGCGCCGACTCGAGCTCGTCCATCAACACGCTCATCAAGCGGGACTCTGACGGGACGCGCGAATCGAGCGCGGACAGTTGCGCAATCCGCAGGATCAACTCGCGCAGCAGCGGGCTGACGGAGATCACACGGCAGGTATCCATCGCGAACACCGGCGCCGGCGCCGTGGTCGGAAAGTAGAGCGAGCGGAAGGCCACCTCGCCCCACATGCGGATTCGGTGCTGAACGCCCGCGGGGATCAGCACGGCTCGCCCTGGAGGGATCATCCACGTCGTGCGGCCGCCCGTCACCGTCATCGCCCCGGTCGATGCGAACAGCAGCTGGTGCGCCGCATGCGCATGCGGATGCAGCACGTAGCCGCTGCTGTACGTGGTGCTCAACGTGCGAGCCACGAGGAACGGCTCCTGCTCCGCAGTGAGCCGGCGGGGCCCTGCAGCACGTTGACGGTTTGGCGACATTCGTTGTCACTCTAGCGCAAGACGCGGGTCACACGGCCGTCGTACAGTTCGCTCATGCCCAACGACCTCGACTTCTTCGCCATCAACGCAGACGATGTCCAACGCGCGCGCAAGTTCTACGAAACCGTTTTCGGCTGGAGCTTCGCGCCATGGGGTCCACCCGACTTCTATCTGATCGACACCAGCAACGAGCCGACCGTGAAAGGCGCGCTGCAGGAGCGCCGGGAGCTGGCGCCTGGCCAGAAGATGATCGGGTTCGAGTGCACGATCACCGTCGCCAACATCGACAAGACGCTTCGCGCCATCGAGGCGAACGGCGGCCGCCTCGCCGCGCCGAAGTTGCACATTCCGACGGTCGGAACGGTCGCGTACTTCTTCGATACCGAAGGCAACGTCGCCGGCCTGCGACAGCCTGAAAAGACCACGTGACCGGAACAGTGGTGCAGGTCAACGTGTCTCGCGGCGGGATTCCGAAGCTCCCGATCCCGTCTGGCGAGATGACCGAGACCGGAATCGTCGGAGACGCGTGGCGCTTTCCGTTTCACGGCGGCAGGCGCAAAGCGATTCTGTTGATCACGCTCGAAGGGCTCGAGGAGCTGATCGCGCGCGGCTTCGCGTTGTATCCGGGCGCGCTCGGCGAGAACATCACGACGCGCGGACTCGACCGGCGAGAGCTCCGCACCGGACAGCGGCTGCGGATTGGCAACGCGACGGTCGAGCTGACTCAAATCCGCACGCCGTGCGCCACGCTGAACGTGTACGGTGCGAGCATCCAGGCGGCGATCTATGACGCCCGCGTGCAACAACACGATCCGCAGTCGGAGCGATGGGGATTGAGCGGTTTCTACGCCTCCGTGATTCAGCCGGGCAGCGTTCGGCCAGGTGATGCGATAGCTGTCCTCGAATAGTGAGACCCGCCGTTGCGTTTCTCCACGACGCCGTTCAGGGCTTACAGGGCGCGGGATCCCATTTCTTCCCGTCGGGTTCCAATCGGAAATGCGAGCTGGTCACGAACTCCTGAGTCAGATATTTGGGGTCCGACACAACAGTGGTCACGACGAGCCACGTATCGGCGTTCGGTCCCGGGAATCGATCGAAGTACTCGGTGAGGGTCGTGTTCTGGCTGTAGGGCACACCGTTGCGGCGCAGCCACCCGCCGCTCAACTGGGTGGTGACGACCTTGAGGCTGCCACCCCGGTTCGGCGCGGCGCCTGCTCCGCGTCCGCCGCCCCGTCCCCCATCGGGAGGGGCGCCTGCTGCGCCGCCATCCGCCTGCGCGCCTGCCGCCCCGGCAGGCGGACCAGCGGGTCCGGGACCGGGCGCGCGTCCGCCCCCGAAGCCGCCAGCCCCACCGCCGCGGCCCGGACGCTCCCATTCCGCCACCGAGAACCCCTGAAGCGTCGGTGCGGCCGCCGCCGATGTCGACTTGTCGAACACGAGGCGCCGGGTTTGTTGACCGAAGTCTGTTTCGATCTTCAGGACGTTCTCGCTTTCCCACGTGATGTGCAGCCGCGTCGGCATCCGCATCAGTCCCGCGGCGCCAAACGCGAGGCACGATCCATCCTGCGACACGTCCCAGCTGTCGGCAATCTTCCTGGCTTCGGCCGTGAGCAGGTTCGCCACGCTGGCATAGTCGCCCTTCGGAGGCGTCACCATTCGCCAGCGCCAGTCCTCGTTGACGATCGGCACCCAGTACCCCGTCAGATCGATCGGGGCGCCGGCCTGAGCGGATTGCGGCGGCTGCGCCGCCCCGGCGCCGCGTCCCCGCTGAGCGGAGATGCCGGACACAGCCGTTGCGATCAACGCGAGCGCGGTCAGCAGTCCCGTAGCTGTGCGACTCACTTGCCACCCGCTTTCACCGGCTCGCCGCTCTTCGCGGCGGCAGGGCTGAGACTGCGAAACGCCGCCTCGACGAACGCATCGGTCGTCCATGCGCCTTGTGCCGCGCCGTATCGCCCTTCGTAATCGCGAACGAGGCGGGCCGCCTTCACCTGCGCCAGCGTCATCTTCTTCTTGACGGCATCCTGAAATCGATCTCGAAGAATCGTCACCATGTCGTAATACTCGACGACATCGGCTTCGTCGGCAATGCGTCCATGGCCGGGAATTACGTAGGTGCCCCCTTCCTGATTGTGTTGCGGCACCGTGATCTCGATGATTCGACTGAGCGCGAGGACGAACCCGTTGAGGCTGCCGCCTTGCTGCAGATTGATGACGGGAAACGTCGTGTTGATGTAGACGTCCCCGGCGACGATCACATCCGACTTGCGGAAGTACACGATCACGTCGCCATCGGTGTGGGCATGTGGCTGGTGGAGCATCTGCACCGCCTCGCCGTTGAAGAACAGATCGTTGCGGTTGATGAAGAATGTGTCGGTCGGCAACGCTGCCTGCGGTGCCGCGGGCTGTGTGCCGTCTGCCAGGCTCATGCGGCGCAGGGTGTTCTCGTGCGCGAAGATTTTGGCGGCATTGGCCGCGCCTTGACCCGCCTGCCCGACGAAGTTCCCGGAGATGATCGATCGCCCGGCCTTCGCAATGGTCACGTTTCCCCCGACGTGATCGGCATGTGCGTGCGTGTTGATGATGAAGCGAATCACCTTGTCGGGCGCGATGCGTTGAATCTCGGCGAGGATCCTGCCTGACACCGCCTCGGTGCCGGTGTCCACGACGAGCACGCCGTCGTCGCCGACCTGAATGGCGACGTTCACGGCGCCAGCGTTGATCAGCCAGACGTTGCCCTGCACGTGCCACGAACGGACGTCGGGGGTGGCGGGAGCCGGCTGTCGGGCTGCCACGGTTGGCGCCACGAGGGCGACCAGGCCCACGCACCAGGCCATCGCAGACATCCGCCAGCGTGCACGGGACGCTGCGCTCATTTGCGTCCCACCTTCTTGGCAAACTCGGGAAGCGCAGTGTCGGCGCCGCCGCGTGTCGCCTCGACGGGCAGATTGTGCTTTTTCGCGAACTCCGTGGTGTACGGGTTCTCACCGGGCAGATAGTGCGGCACCTCTCCAGGCTGTCGCTCGATCTCCACGGCCGGCTGGCAGGGGTACGGCTGGATGTCGACGGTGGTCGTCAACCGGAAGCCGTTCGTCTTGATCAGCGGCTCGGTCAGGTAGACCGGGTCCTCGATCATGTAGACGTGTGTGAGGAGATCGCCGTGACGGATGAACCGCTCCGTCATGCGGGCCCGGTCGCTCAGTACCAATCCGTTGCGGCGTATCCATCCTGCCTTCAGGTGGGTCGTCTCGACGACGAGCGAGCTGCCCTCCCAGCGACCGGTCGAGAATCCCTGCCAGGTGTGCGGCGCGAAATCCGGTGGATGAGGCCGGCCATCCATCCATATCTCGCGCCTCTGCTCCATCCATTGGATGTGCGTGTCGATCTTGGTCACCTGGAAGGTCGTCGGATCATAGGTGTTCGTGATTCGCAGGTTGCCCACGCCGCGGAATCCATACGTGGATGGGTGCGGCTTGCACGTGTGCTCCTCCATCGTCAGGATGTCCGCGTTCCACGACTCGGCCCGCAGACGAGCCGCGTCATTGATGGGCAGACCCAGGTAGTCGCCTATATCGGGGCCAGCCGCGCGTTCCACCGCATCTTCATGCATGATGGGCGCCCAGATGCCGGACATATCGACCTGCGCTGAGGCCTGGCGCGCGTCGCACAGGGCGATCAGCAGGACGCTTCCAAGGATCGTGATCAGACGATGGCTCATAGCCAGGTTCCTCACGCTGCCGGACGGGACAGGGTAGTCAGAGAGTCTAGAGTATCTGTCGCTATGCGGTTCAAGGCAATTGCCATTCATGCCTTCAATCCGGGCCCGGTCACCGGCGCCGGCAACTGGACGTGGCTCGTTCCCGGACGCGTGCCCACGCTCGTCGACGCCGGGACGGGCGATGCGCGGCATCTCGATGCGCTCGAGCGCGCTCTCGACGGCGCCCCGCTCGCGCAGGTCCTTGTCACGCACGCGCATGGCGACCACGCGTCGGGGGCGCCGGCCATTGCGCAGCGGATGCCCGGCGTCGTGTTCCGCAAGATGCTCTGGCCCGAGCGCGACGCGAAATGGCCCGCCGCCTGGCTGCAGATTGGCGACGGAGACGTCGTCGAGGCCGGCGACACCGAGCTGACGGCGATTCACACGCCAGGCCACGCCCCCGATCATCTCTGCTTCTGGCACGCCGCGAGCCGTACGCTGTTCGGCGGCGATCTGGCGGTCCAGGGATCGACGGTCTGGATCCCGACGAACCTCCAGGGCGACATGTCCGAATACCTCGCCTCGCTCGAGCGCGTGCGGCGGCTGTCGCCGGCCCGCATCCTTCCTGCGCACGGAGCGACGATCGACGACCCCGATGACCTCCTGCGTCAGTACATCGCTCACCGGTACGAGCGCGAAGCGCAGGTGATCGACGCGCTGCGCGCGGGTGCCGAGAACCCGGAGGCGATCGTCGAGCAGCTGTATCGCGGCGTGAAGGAGCGGCTGCTGCCGTTCGCGCGCGAGAGCGTGATCGCGCACCTCGTGAAGCTCGAACGTGAGGGACGGGCCGGGCGCGACGGCGACTCGTGGCATATCATTGAGCCATGAATTCGGTCGTTGACTACATCAACGTGCATCGCGATCGCTACGTCGACGAGTTGAAACAGTACCTGGCGATCCCGAGCATCAGCGCGCTACCGCAGCACGCGGCCGATGTCCGGCGGGCCGCCGAGTGGACCGCCGAGGCGCTTCGCCAGGCCGGTCTGCAGAACGTGAGGCTGATCGAGACGCCGGGCCATCCCGTCGTCTTCGGTGACTGGCTGAACGCTCCTGGAAAGCCGACGATCCTCTTCTACGGCCACTACGACGTGCAGCCGGTGGATCCGCTGGATCTCTGGACGAGCCCGCCATTCGACGCCACGATACGCGACGGCGAGATCTACGCGCGCGGCGCCGCCGACGACAAAGGCCAGGTGTTCATGCACATCAAGGCGGTCGAGGCGTACCTCAAACAGAACGGCAATCTGCCGATCAACATGAAGTTCTTCATCGAGGGCGAGGAAGAGGTCGGCAGCATGCACCTGGACGATTTCGTCCGGTCGCACAAGCAGGACCTGGCCGCCGACGTCGTGGTCATCTCGGATTCGCCGATGTTCGATCGCGGCATCCCGTCAATCTGTTACGGATTGCGTGGTCTCACCTACCTGCAGGTCGATCTCCGCGGGACGAAGAGCGACCTGCACTCGGGTTCGTTCGGCGGGGCCGTTGCCAACCCGGCATTCGTGCTGGCGCAGATCCTGGCGCAGATGAAGGACCGCGGCGGGCGCGTCAAGATCCCGGGCTTCTACGACGATGTTCGCGAGCTGAGCGAGGCAGAGCGGGCGGAGTGGAAGAAGCTGCCGTTCAACGAGACGAAGTACCGGAAGGAGCTCGGGGCGCCGCGGCTCTTCGGCGAGACCGGCTACTCCACGCTCGAGCGCGTGTGGGCGCGGCCGACCTTCGAGGTCAACGGCCTCCTCTCGGGGTTCACCGGCGACGGTGCCAAGACGGTGCTGCCTGCAACGGCGATGACCAAGGTCAGCATGCGGCTGGTGCCCGACCAGGATCCGAACAAGATCGCGGAGCTATTCGAGGCCTACCTCCGCAAGGTGGCGCCAAAGACGGTGGAGGTCAGCGTCACGCGCATGAGCGGCGGAAAACCGTGGATGGCCGAGTTCGACAACAAGTACGTCCGCGCCGCCGGCCGCGCCATCGAGCAGGGATTCGGCAAGGCGCCGGTCTTCAACCGGGAGGGCGGCTCGATCCCGGTGGTGTCGACGTTCCAGGAAGAGCTCGGCGTTCCGAGCGTTCTTTTTGGCGTCGGTCTGCCCGATGAGAACGCGCACGCGCCCGACGAGAAGCTCGATCTCGGCAATTTCCACAACGGCATCATCGCGTCGGCGTATCTGTATCAGGAGATCGCCAACACGTAGCAGACGCGAAATCGCAATGGCCTGCGAGGCACGGAGAAATCCGCCACCGAGGCACAGAGCACACAGAGAAAACGGTGAGGAGTTTCACCACGGGCGGCTGGTGTTTCATTTCTCTGGAAGCGCGAAGACGTAGAGCGCGTGCCCGCGGGTCGGCGGCTGAATCTCGGGCGACACCGCGCTCGGGATGCCCCTCGGGCTGCCGCCGCCGAGGCCGGTGGCCACCGCTACGTACTGCCGGCCGTTCACGGCGAAACTGATCGGGAAGCCCTGCACCGACGTCGCAAGGCGCGTTTCCCACAGCACACGGCCGTTGCGCACGTCCACGGCCTTGAAGCCGCGATCGAGGTCACCGGCGAACGCGAGTCCCCCGGCCGTCGACAGCACCGACGTCAGGAAGGCGGCGCGTTGCTCGAGCGCCCACGCCTCCTTCATCGTGTCGACGTTGAAGGCCGCCAGCTTGCCAAGCTTTCCGTCGGTGCCTGGCATCTCGAAGTACCTGCGGCCGGCGCCGCCGCCGCTGCCGCCGCCAGCCTTCTGCTCGATGGCCTGGGCGCTCATCGACCCGCAGCTCTGGCTCAACGGGATGATCAGCTGCCGCGACGGCGCGTGATAGCTCATGGCATGCCAATTCTTGCCGCCGGCCGTACTCGGGCAGTGGTCGATCCATTCGCCGACCCGGTGCTCGAAGATGTCGGGACGATATTCGGGTTTCCCGGTTTTCGGATCGAAGTTGGCCCAGATGTTCTGGAAAACGGTCTCGGTGTGTCCGAGGTAGGCACCGGTCCTGCGATCGTTCTTCCAGAGCACGCCGTCCTTCCCGACGTTGAACACCCAGCGATCCCTGCCGGCGTCGACCAGCACCCGCTCGAAGACCGCGTCGAGATCGAACGCCTCGCCGGGCGCGTGCTGGTAGTACCACGCGAGCTTGCCGGTCGTGGCGTCGAGCGCCACGGTGGAGCTCGTGTAGAGCGCTGCATCGGAGGTCCGCATGCCGCGGCTCACCGGCATCCACGGCTTCGCCTGGGCGGTACCCCAGTAGGTGAGATTGAGAGCCGGATCAAAGCTGCCGGTGATCCACGTCTCTCCTCCAGCCCGAAACAGGTCTGACAGCCGGCCCCAGGTGTCTCCACCCGGCTCCTTGCTGGTGGCAATCGTGCTGAAGCGCCAGCGCTGTGCGCCGGTGGCCGGATCGTACGCGCTGATGAAGCATTTGGTCTCTTCGTAAATCGTGCAGGCACCCATGCCCTGAATGAGCAGGCCGTTGGCCACGAGCGGACCGCTGTTGCTGGCGTAGACGCCGGGCATCTTGATCTTCCACGCCATTTCGCCGGTGCGCGCGTCGAGCGCGACGAGAAACGCGTCCTGCTTGCTGACGGCCCACTCCGCGGCGCTGTGGAAGATGAGGAGATTGCCGTAGAGGGCGAGTCCGCGCGGCGCGACCTCGGCGCCGACCGAGTGCTCCCAGATCAGGGTGCCCGTGCGTGCGTCGAGCGCCTGGACGATCCCGCCGGTGTTGGCGAGGTACATCGTTCCGTTGTACACGAGCGGTGCCGGCTGATTGGTGCCGCCCTCGCGCATCGGCCACACCCAGGCGAGCTGCAGACGGTCGATGTTGTCGGGAGTGATCTGCGCCAGCGGGCTGTAGCTCGTCGCGCTGTAATCGTGCCGCAGCATGAGCCAGTCGTCCGGCTTTGGATCGCGCAGCATCTGATCGGTCACCGGTACGAAATTCCGCACGTTGCCCGCGGCCGTGACGCCGGTGCGCGCAGCCGCTGCCGGTGCCGCGCCTCTGCCCGCCGCAGCCGCCGGTGCAGCGGGAGCCGGAGTCGCTCCGCCACCCGGACCGTCACTGAGACGTGTGGAAGTGGCAGTCGTCAGCGCGCGCCCATCGGCACTGGCGCCGTTGACCTGCAGCAGATACGCAGCGATGTTCACGTACGCCGCCTCGGGCAGGCTGCCCGGACTGGCAGGCGGCATCGCCGTGCGCATGTACGCGATCAGCTCGCTGGCAGGACGGCTTCCCCACTTTGCCGTGAACTCGCGTCCTGCCAGAAGGGCTTCAGGGAGCTGGCGCTGGTTGGCGCCATGGCAGCTCGCACACTGCTGCTCGTAAGCGGCGCGGCCGGCAGTCGCCTGCTCGGCGGTGAACGACCGCATCGGTTTGGCGAACCACCCCACCATCGCGGCCGCGAGCAGCGCGACGATCCGAAGCCGTGCTTTCATAATCGCAAGAATCTATCACTCACAGCCGGCAGCACAGCCGCGCCACGATCGCGCTTTCTGCTACGGCCCACCTCGATTGCCACCGGCGCCCAGCCGTCATTCACCGAGATTTCCACCCCACTGGCCGGTACGCCGTTCCCGGCCACGGTCCGCGCGCGTAATTTCATTCGAGTCCGGAGCGATTCCGGCGCTGACCATGATTGAGAAGATTGTGACTCCTGCGGCCGCCGTCATCGGCACGGCGGCCGCCGCAATGGCGGGCGCGACCATCGCCCTCATGCTGACGACACCGACGGGACGCGCCGTAGCCCCGACGGGCGGCGACGTCGTCCCGCCGCTGCTGGAGGCGGCGGTGAAGATGCTCGCCGACGCGTTCTGGGCGGTGTTGCAGTATCTGTGAGGAGGCCTGATCCGGTGCGCTCCCGGTTCAATTCAGCGCGGCGACACGGCGGCGGAGCGTCTTCACATGCTCCCAGATCTGCACGTGCTCTTCCCGCTCCTCCTTGTCCAGCTCGCTCATGCTGGCCAGCTTGAGGTAGGTCTGCAGGTCGCGGAGCGCGCCGGTGACGTCGTTCAGGTGGTAGGCGAGCAGTCCGCGATCGCGCAGCTCGCTGAGCGCCGACGGCATCATCGCCACGAGCATCTCCGTCACGTCGCGCGCCTGCGGGAACGAACGCATGTGCACGTACAGCCGCTTCAGATTGAGCAGCATGCGAACAACGATCTGCATGCGGGTCGCGGGCGCGAGCAGCGAGCGGCTGAACGCGACCTCCGGGCCCACGTGGCGCTGCAGGAGCACGCGGCACTTCTGCTCCGACAGCAGCACGCCGCCGTGGAACGGGTCGATGATGTGCTCGGCCTCCGACTTGCCGCCCGGATTCGGGCACCGGACGAGGAAGTGCCCGGGGAAGTTGATGCCGTCCATCGGCAGGCCGACGCGCTGCGCCACTTCCAGATAGACGAGCGCCATGGTGATGGGAATGCCGGTCCTGCGGTCGAGCACCTCGTTGAGGCAGCTGTTGCGCGGATCGTCGTACTTGTCACGATTGCCGACGAAACGCAGCTCCTCGAAGAGATACTGGTTGAGGGCCTGAATCGTCGCGAGGTTCGGGTTGCGCGCCTGGTCCACGTGCTGGCGCTCGAGCGCGCAGCGCGCTTCCTCTCCCATCTCGTCGAGACGCGTCAGGTACGGCTCGGGATCCAGCCGCGGATACTCGATTCGTGCGATCACCAGCGCCGCCCGGGCCAGCCCGGGACCGGGTGAGGTGGTGGCCAGCGTGAGCGCTTCGGCGAGGTCCTTCCGCATCGAGTTCGCGCAGCGAGCGCTCCAGATATCCTACAGTCTTTTAGACTGATCGACCGTCGCAGAGCCGATCCAGCTGCTCGAGCGACAAATCGTGCAACCCGTGCACGACGAGCTCCGCGCCGGCGAGCTCGTGCGCCGGATAGCTGTTCGTGACGGCAACACAGCGCAGTCCTGCCCCTCTCGCCGATTCGAGTCCCCACCGCGAATCCTCGATGGCCACGCACCTCTGCGGATCGAGCGTGCCGCCGGCATGTTCCTGGAGACGGCGGAACGCCAGACGGTAGGGCTCCGGGGAGGGCTTGCTCTCCGGCGTGTCGCCTGCCGCGACGATGGCGGCGAAGAGCGGCGCCAGGCCGGCGGCGTTCACCACTTCGTCGATCTCGTGCCGCAGCGCCCCCGACGCGATGGCAATCGGCACCGCGGCGGAAGCGGCGCGGACGAATTCGCGGGCGCCGGGAAAGAGCACCGCGTCGGCGTGCAGCAGTTCCTGCAGCAGCAGCCCCTTTCGCACCACGAGGGAGGTCACCCAGCGCGCGTCCACGGACAGGCCGCGGTCTCTCGCCAGCGCCTCGAACAGGCCGACATCGTCGAAGCCGAGGTATCGCGAAAAGTACTCCCCGCGATCGAGCTCGAGGCCCTGTTCGCCGAGCGCCTTCTGAAACGCCTGAAGATGAAGCGGTTCGCTGTCGGCGATGACCCCGTCGAAGTCGAACACGACGGCCTGGAGCGCCGTCACTCGGGCGGCGCCTTCTCGCCGGCGCGAATCGCGACCTTCAGCCGGTTGCTCGGCGGCGGGTACGGGCACTCGTACGACTTGTTGTAGGCGCAATAGGGGTTGTAGGCGTAGTTGAAATCGATCGTGTAGAGGTTCGTCGCGGTCGGCCTGAGATCGAGGTAGCGTCCGGCTGCATACGTCTCGCTGCCCGAGGTCGTGTCCGTGAACGGAACGAAGAGCTGATCAATCGGCTGTCCTTCCGGCACGAACGCGCCGAGGCTCAGGTTCTGTCCATGGAACGTGAACTCGAGGACGCCGACGCGCTGATAGCGGGCGATCGTCCCGGTTGACGTCGGCATGGGCGAGACGGGTCGATCCTCGGACACCTTCAGCTCCGCCGGAACGCTGTAACCGGGATCGACCGGAAAGTACTGCAGCGGCAGCAGGCTGCCGCGCCGCTCCGGAGGAATCGGCGAATCCTTGTTCTCGCGCATGAACCGGTCGACGGCGGCGCGATGCGCGTCGATGTCCTTGACCTGGACGGTCTCGTCGGGTGGCGGCGGGCCAGAGGTGCACGCCGCGCTCACCACGAGCAGCAATGCGCCCAGGCAGCAGGTGCGGATGCTCACATATTTAGGATATATCCACCCCGCTCGGTGGCCGCATCGGCCAACTGTCGGCGCAGGGCGACGGCATTGACGGGAGCGACCTTGAGGACGCGGCGGAGCGCAGCGAGAAGCGTCCGCAGGGTGTCGCCGCCGGCCATGGCCGCCAGCGCATCCTTCGCCGCGGCTTCCACACGTTGAGCGGCGCCGGCGACGAACAGGCGCGCCGCCGCCTCGTGCATCGCCGCCTGCGGGTGGCGCGTTCGCACCGCTTCCTGTGCGCGCAAGACCGCGCTGTCTGCCGAAAACGTGTCGAGCAGAACATCGGCAGCGAAGCCGAGCACTTCCTGCTCGTCGGTCAAGGCGTCGCCATAGGTCTGCATCGCCGTCCCGATGACGATGAGCGCGACTTTCCGGAAGGCGGCAACCGCCTGCACTTCAGCAGCGAGCGGTGTGTCGGCGTCGGCCGGCGCCGCCGGAGATGGCGAGAGGACTTCGTCCTGGAGACGGCGAGCCGCCGGCACGAGCGGCAGCTCGCCCTTCAGCCCGCGGCGGATCAGCATGCCCGGAATCAGGAGCCGATTGATCTCGTTGGTTCCCTCGAAGATCCGGTTCACCCGCGCGTCGCGATAGTAGCGTTCCGCCGCATAGTCGTGGACGAAGCCGTTCCCGCCATGGATTTGAACGTTCTCGTCGATGACGAAGTCGAGCGTCTCGCTGCACGCCACCTTGGCGATGGACGATTCGACCGCGTATTCCTCGAAGGTCCGCGCGAGCGCGGCGCCATCCTTCGCCGATGCCTCGAGCGCGCGGTCCATCAGGCCGGCCGTTCGGTAGACGAGGCTCTCGGCGGCATACGTGCGCGCGATCATTTCGCCGAGCTTGTGCTTGATGGCGCCGAAGCTGGCGATTGGTTTTCCGAACTGCCGGCGTGCGGTGGCGTATTTGGCAGCATCGCCGATGGCGGCGCGGCAGCCGCCGGTGCACATGGCGCCGAGGCTGAATCGGCCGTAGTTGAGCGTGTTGAGAGCGACCTTGTGTCCGCGTCCGATCTCGCCGAGCACGTTGCCGGCCGGCACGCTCGCGTCCTGGAGCAGAATCGGTGTGGTCGACGAGCCGTGCAGGCCCATTTTGTGCTCTTCCTTGCCGCTGCTCACGCCGGGAAAGCTGCGCTCGACGATGAAGGCCGTGAACTTGTCGCCGTCAACCTGCGCGAAGACGATGATCAGGTCGGCGAAGCCGCCGTTGCTGATCCACATCTTCTCGCCGTTGAGGCGCCAGCTTCCGTCGGCCTGTCGTGTGGCGGCGGTTCTCGCCGCGAGCGCATCCGATCCCGATCCGGACTCGCTGAGCGCGTAAGCGCCGACCATCTCGCCCGACACCAGCTTCGGCAGGTAGCGCGCCTTCTGCTCGGGCGTGCCGAACAGCAAGAGCGGAAGCGTGCACAGGTTGGCCTGGCCGCCGAACGCCGTCGCGAACGACGCCGATCGCGCGATTCGCTCGACGACCACCAGCGACGACGCCTTGTCGAGGTCGAGCCCGCCGTATTCCTCAGGGACACCAACCCCGAGCAGCCCGAGCTCCCCGCAGCGGCGAAGCAGCTGACGCGCCAACGCCCAGTCCTTCTGTTCGAGGCGATCGAGGTTCGGCATCACCTCGTGTTCGACGAACTGCTCGGTGGTCTGGGCGATGAGCCGGTGCTCGTCGGTCAGCTTTTCCGGCGTGAACACGTCGCTTCCGGCTGTTTCTTCGAAGAGCCAGGTGCCGCCTTTGCGAAGCTCGGTCATTTCGGTCATAGGCGATCTATCTCATAATCCGGGATCCGGGATCCGGGATCCGGGATCCGGGGCCCGGGGCTCGGGATCCGGCTCGGGATCCGGGCCCGGGGCGAAGGCGGATGCCTCAAAGCCGCTCGAACACTCCCGCGGCCCCCATGCCGCCGCCCACGCACATCGAGACGAGTCCGTATCGGGCGGCGCGGCGGCGCATCTCGTAAATCAGCGTTGTCGTCAGCTTTGCGCCGGTGCAGCCGAGCGGATGGCCCAGCGCGATGGCGCCGCCGTTGACGTTCAGCCTCTCTGGATCAATCGGCAGTTCTCGCAGACACGCCAGCACCTGGGAGGCGAAGGCTTCGTTCAGCTCCACCAGGTCCATCTGTTCGAGCGTGAGCCCGGTCAGCTTGAGCACCTTGCGAATCGCCGGCACCGGACCGATGCCGAAGCGTTCCGGCTCGACGCCGGCGGTGGCGTACCCGACGAACCGGGCCAGCGGTGCGAGACCGTGCGTCCGTGCGAACTCCATCGAGGTGACGATGACGGCCGACGCGCCGTCGCTCGTCTGCGACGAATTGCCCGCAGTGACGCTGCCGGTCACATGAAAGGCAGGTCTGAGCTTTGCCAGCGCCTCAACCGAGGTGTCTCGCCGGGGACCCTCGTCCCTGGCGAAGGTCAGCTCGCGGACTTGCGCCGACCCGTTGCCGGGTTCGGCGATCTTGAACGTGAGCGGCGTCACCTCTTCGTCGAACCGACCGGCATCGATGGCCGCCAACGCCCGCTGGTGACTGCGGAACGCAAACTGGTCCTGCGCCTCCCGCGAGATGCCGCTCTCGCGCGCGTGGTTTTCGGCAACCAGACCGGTGTTCAGGTACACGTCCGGGTACGACTCGACGAGCGACGGATTGGGCGAAACCTTGTTGCCGCCCATGGGCACCAGGCTCATCGATTCGGTCCCGCCGGCGACGACGGCGGTTGCGAAGCCGCACATGACGCGCTCCGCGGCGAACGCGATTGCCTGTAGTCCAGACGAGCAGAACCGGTTGATTGTGACGGCCGACGCCGAGACCGGCACGCCGGCTCGCAGGCTGGCGATGCGCGCCACGTTGAGGCCCTGTTCCGCCTCGGGCATGGCGCAGCCGATGATCACGTCGTCGATCTCCGAAGGATCGAGACCGGGCGCGCGGCGAAGCGCCTCGACGATCACGGTAGACGCCATCTCGTCGGGCCGTACGTTGCGAAGGGCCCCACCGGGCGCCTTGCCCACCGCGGTTCGAGTAGCGGACACGATTACTGCGTCGTGCATGAGAAGTCCATCAGCAGATCTTCGAGCGCCTCGCCGACCTCGGCGGCCTGGCCCTCGAAGAGATGATTGGCGCGGTCGATCTCCACCAGCTCTTTCGGATCCTGCAACCGCGCGTAAAACTCGCGAACGGCTTTGAGCGGAATCAGCTCGTCCTGCAGGCCGTGCACGATGAATTTCGGCTTCGTCGATCCAGTCACCTCGCTGAAGTCGTACTTGTTCACGGGCGGAGCGATGGCGATCAACGTGCAGACGCGATCGTCGCTGGCCCCCACCGTCATGGCGATATACGACCCGAAGGAGAATCCGGCGGCCCAGATCTCCACGCCCGGATACGTCCGGGTCACGTAATCGATCGCGGCGCGAAAGTCGTCCTGCTCGCCCGGGCCTTCGTCCCAGGATCCCGCGCTCCGGCCGACTCCCCTGAAGTTGAAGCGGAGCACGGCGCAGCCAATCCGGCGCAGCGCCTTTGCGCTTTGATACACCACCTTCGTGTGCATCGTTCCGCCCTCGGTCGGCAGCGGGTGCGCGAAGACGACGGCGGCGCGCGGCGCTCCTGCGGGCCTGTCGATCAACGTTTCGAGCGGCCCAACGGGGCCGGGAATCTCGCGTAGCACGTCAGCCAATGCGCCTCCTTGGAGCGCTGTCGGGCTCGTTGCGTGAATTCGGGACCTGTCGTGCCTCGTTGCCGGCAGTCGAACGCTCGACGAACGATCCCACGATACGGGCGAACTCATCGGAACGGGTAATCAACCCCAGATGGCCCGTTCGCTCGAGCGTGACCATCCCGGCGTGCGGCCAGATCTCCAGGTATTTGCGCGTCAGCGACGGCGGCACGACACGGTCGAGGTGATCTTCTCCGACGACAATCAGCGTCTGTTTATTGAGACGACCGAGCTCGGTTGCCAGATCCGGGGGAGGGAGGAGCGTGACCCGGCGGGCCATGCGTGCCGGCGAGAACATGTGTCTGAGCGCGTTGAGTCCGTGACGTATCGCGGCGACGGCACCAGGAAAGAGGCCCTCCCGCGCAGCTGCCATCTCGCCGTACAGCCGAAGCGACGCGAGCATGAAGATCGGCGCCAGCAGACGGGGGGCGCGCACGTAGAAGAGTGCCCGCTCGTTCGGGCGCCAATCGGGCGGCAGGGCGGAGACGAGGATCAGCGCCGTCGTTCGTTCCGGATGCCGCGCCGCGAACGTCGACGCAATCAAGCCGCCGTACGAGACACCGCAAAGTGCCGCGCGCTCGATGCCGGCCTGGTCCATGGCTTCAGCCACCTGGGCGACGTATGAGGCAAATCCGTCCTCCTCGCGGAAGCGGCCGCCCGACGTCGGTTCGTCGGCGAGAGAAAAGGTGACGACGCGGCAACGGCGGGCGAGCGCGTCCACAGCCGGTTTCATCCACTCCCAGCGGCCCTGGATACCGGGAATCATCACGAGCGGCGGACCTGATCCGACGTCTACGATGTTCATGACTCCTGACGTATGTGAGCAGCTAAACCCAGAGCTCACTTGTGTTGAGGATGCGAATCCCGGTTCCGGCGACCGGACCGCGCTGCGAGGGCGTCGAGGGCCGCTGGACGCGAGCTCCGTGAGCTCGCTGATCCCCACAGCCTTCTCGCGCGGTCAGGCGA
>DASUGH010000209.1:0-15724 GCA_036274155.1 Vicinamibacterales bacterium
ACCGTCGCCCTGGTTCAACGCATCCCCGGCGGCTTCGTGCCCGAGGAGGATCAGGGCTATCTGCTCGTCAATGCGCTGCTGCCCGACGCCGCCTCGCTCGAGCGCTCCGACGCGGTGATGCGCAAAGCCGAAGCGATCATGGAGAAGAACGAGGCGATCGAGGGATTCAACACGATCACCGGCTTCTCGCTGCTGACAGGTGCCTATTCGTCGAACATGGGCTTCTTCTTCGTTCAGCTCAAGCCCTGGCACGATCGGCACAGTGCGGAAGCGCACGCCAACGGTGTGGTCGCCGCGCTCAATCGCGAGTTTGCGAAGGAGATTCCCGAGGCTGGAGTCATCGCCTTCGGGCCACCGGCGATCCCCGGTCTCGGCACCGGCGCCGGGTTCACGATGGAGCTCCAGGACCGCAGCGGCGGCAGCCCCGAGTACCTGGCGGAGCAGACGCAGCGCTTCATCGAGGCGGCGCGCAAGCGTCCCGAGATCGGACGCATCAACACGGTCTACCGCGCGAGCGTGCCGCAGATCTACGCCGACATCGACCGCAGCAAGGTGCTCAAGTCCGGTGTCGCGTTGAACGACGTGAACACGACGCTCGGCGCCCTGCTCGGCAGCTCGTATCTGAACGACTTCAACAAGTTCGGGCGTGTCTACAAGGTGTATCTCCAGGCGGAGCCCGAGTTCCGGAGAGACGCGAAGCAGATCGGCCTGTTCTACGTCAAGAACCAGGCGGGCGGGATGGTGCCGCTCGACACGCTGGTGACCACGCGGCCGAGCGCCGGGCCGGAGTTCACCAACCGCTTCAACCTGTTCCGTACGTCTGAAGTCACTGGAGTGCCGGCGCCCGGATATTCGTCGGCGCAGGCGCTCGATGCGCTCGACGAAACCGCGCGCAGCGTGTTGCCGCCCGACATGAGCCACGACTGGGCCGACATGTCCTACCAGGAGCGCAAGGCGCCGGGTGTCGCATTGGTGTTCGGCCTGGCCATCTTCCTGGTTTTCCTCATCCTGGCCGCCCAGTACGAGAGCTGGGGCCTGCCCTTCAGTGTGCTGCTCGGCACGCCGTTCGCGGCCTTCGGTGCCTATCTGGGCCTGTGGCTGGCGCGCAACTACATCTCGGAAAGCTACGTGAACAACGTCTTCGCGCAGATCGGGCTGATCATGCTCATCGGCCTGGCCGCGAAGAACGCCATCCTGATCGTCGAGTTCGCGAAGATGGAGAAAGACAAGGGCATGCCGCTCGTCGAAGCGGCGATGCTGGCGGCGAAGCTCCGCTTCCGCCCGATCCTGATGACGGCGTTCGCCTTCATCCTCGGTGTGGTGCCGCTGCTGACGGCATCCGGCGCCGGTGCCGAGGCGAGGAAGGTGATGGGCATGACCGTGTTCTCCGGCATGTTGATCGCCACTATTCTTGGCGTGCTTCTGATTCCGATGCTGTACGTCGCCGTCGAGAAAGTCATCGGTGGCGCGAAGCAGCCTGCGCCGTCCGGAGCCGCTCCACCGCAGAAGCTCGCGCCGCAGCACGGGCCGAATCGCTGACATGTCTCGACGTGCTGCCGTGACTCGACTCGCAACGATCGCCGCCGTCTCGTCGCTCGCGATTGCCTGTGCGCCGGTCGGCTCCAACTACTCGCGGCCGGAGATGAACGCGCCGGAGCAGTTCCGCTTCGTCGAGAATGCGCAGGCGGAGTCGCTCGCAGATGCGCCGTGGTTCCAGGTCTTCGACGACCCGGCGCTGCAGGAGCTCATCAGGACCGCCATCGGCAACAACCTCGACCTGCGTGCGGCGCTGGCGCGAGTCCGTGAAGCGCGCGCCCGCGCCGGCATCGCCAAGTCGTACCTGTATCCACAGGTCGATGGCGTTGCCAGCTACAACGTTTTCCAGTCGTCGAACGACGAGGAGGACGACTCGCTCCGTCAGAGCGCGACCTACGGCTTCCAGCTGTCGTGGGAGATCGATCTCTTCGGTCGGCTCCGCCGTCAGCAGGAGGCGGCAGTCGCCCTCGCGCTGGCGACGGAACAGGCGCGTCGCGGCGTCATGGTCACCCTCGTCGGCGACGTCGCGACGAACTACTTCCTGCTGCGCGAGCTCCAGCTGCAGCTCGAGATCGCCCGCCAGACGCTGCGCGTCAACGACGACACGGTCACCTACTTCCGGAATCGCCTCGACGGCGGCGTTTCGAATCGGCTCGAGCTCGACAGGATCCAGGCAAACCGGGAGCGGACCGCCGCATCCATTCCGGATCTCGAGCGGCAGGTGGCGATCACCGAGAACCTGATCTCGCTCCTCCTCGGCCGATCGCCAGGTCCAATCACCGGCGAGCGCTTCGCTCCTGACGAACCGGTGCCGCCGCCGATTCCTCCCGGCCTGCCGGCGGCGATTCTCCAGCGGCGTCCGGACGTCGTTCAGGCGGAGCAGCTGCTGGTGGCGGCCAATGCCGACGTCGGCGCTGCCAAGGCCCTGTTCTATCCGACGATCAACCTCACCGGCCTGCTGGGTGGTGTGAGCGGCGATGTCACCGAGTTTCTCGGGTCGAATGGCGCCATCTGGTCGCTCGGCGCCGGTCTGCTGCAGCCGGTGTTCCAGGGCGGCCGCCTGCGCCGCAATCTCGAGGCGATGGAGGCGCGCTACGACGCGGCAATCGCCGAATACCAGCGGTCAGCGCTCAACGCCTACCGCGAGGTCGCCAACTCTCTGGTCACGATTCAAAAGCTGGCCGAGGTGCGCGGGCATCAGCAGACCGGCGTGGCGGCGTTGCAGGACGCGTCCGACCTGGCGCGCCTGCGCTACGACACCGGGCTGGCCAGCTATCTGGAAATCCTGACCGCGGACGAGCGGCTCTTCGCAGAGCAGCTGCTGCTGGCGCAGACGCGTGGAGCTGAATTCCGAGCCCGCGCCGAGCTGTACCGCGCCCTCGGCGGCGGCTGGCAACCTTAACACACGAGAGCAACCTCGATGGCCAAGACAAAAGACGAAGCCAAGGAAAAGGACGGAAAGCTGTCGCGCAAGGACTTCGAAAAGGAGATGCTGAAGCTTCAGGCGAAGCTCTGCGCGCTGCAGGACTGGGTGAAGGCGAAAGGACTGCGCGTCATCGTCGTCTTCGAAGGGCGCGACGCGGCGGGCAAGGGCGGCACCATCAAGGCGATTACCGAACGCGTGAGCTCGCGCGTGTTCCGCGTCGTGGCGCTGCCGGCGCCCTCCGATCGCGAGAAGAGCCAGATGTACGTGCAGCGGTACTTCCAGCACTTTCCCGCCGCTGGAGAGATCGTGATCTTCGACAGAAGCTGGTACAACCGTGCCGGCGTCGAGCACGTCATGGGCTTCTGCAGCGACAAGCAGTACAAGCGGTTTCTCGAGGTGACACCGCTGTTCGAGAAGCAACTCATCGACAGCGGCATTCACCTGATCAAGTTCTGGCTCGAGGTGGGCAACAAGGAGCAGCAGCGCCGGTTCGAAGCACGCATCAAGGATCCGCTACGTCAGTGGAAACTGAGCAACATGGACCTGCCGTCGCGTGAGAAATGGTACGAATACTCACGAGCGCGCGATGCGATGTTGAAAGCCACCGATACGCGCACAGCGCCCTGGTACATCATCAGGTCCGACGACAAGAAGCGGGCGCGCCTCAACACCATCGACTTCCTGCTGAAGCTGATTCCTCACAAGAAGATCAAGCATGACAAGGTGCGGCTGCCGGACCGCTCGAACAAGCACGCCTATGATGACGAGGCGTCGCTCGAAGGACGGCGGTTCGTGCCGGAGGTGTACTGAGGGTCAGAACACGCGCTCGGACCGGCGGATTTCCTCTGCGTACTCGAGGCCGCGCGACCCGCCGGGCAGGACGAACTCGATGACCGGATTCTCGGTTGCGTGCTCGATGATCTCCGCCAGGTTGGCGAAGCGGTCCGACTGGATCTGACGCCGCAGGTCGGCCTCGGTGCTCCACGTCTCGATGTACTGAACGATGACCAGCGCTCCCATCTCGGTGGAAAAGTAGCAGCCGGTGCATCCCGGCTCCGAGCGCGTCTTCATCATCAGGGGGTGCAGGGCGGCTGCAATCGATTGTGCCTCGCCTGGGGAGACGCACCACCTGGCGGTCATGCGTACCGGAGCCCAATTCATCGTGGTTTGCCTCAGTGCTATTTCGGTGGAGTGGGACCTTCCTTCTGGTGACAGCAGGCGTCGACACTCGTGCAGGGCGCGTGCCGGATTCCGCCGGCCGTTCTTTCCAGTGCGGATGAGCGCTCAGTTTCAACCAGCCCGGCCCATTGCTCCCACCTGTTGGAGGCGCTCCGGTATTCGGGAGTAGTGCCGAGGGACAGGGACCGGACGGCGCATGCAGCTGTGGTGAAAGCCGGTTTTCGGCCGCATTTGGGGCTCTCCGCGCCCGTGGCACGACGCGTGCGAAGAGGTTGCCGCAACCCTGATCACCTTTCGATGCCGGAACGCCGTCTCGCTCGCCGTCTGTCGCTGCTGGCCGCAGCCGTCGCCCTGTCGCTCGCCGTCTGGATTCTGACGCCATCGGCGCCGCTGACCGCCCAGGCCCAGGGCGGCGCAGACGAATTCTTCGACTCGCACTTCCATCTGACGAATTACATCCAGGAAGGCATCGACGTCCGCAGGTTCCTCCAGATCATGGGCAACCGGGTCGGCCGTTCGACGCTCTTCGGGATTCCGTTGCAGCAGCAGTGGTCGTTCGCCAACTCCGGCAACTTCGCGCCGACGTACTACCTGCACAGCGACGCGCCGCTCTATTACTACTCGTTCACCGACGCCTCGATCGCCATGGCGTACCGCTCGCTGAGTGCGCAGGAGCAGACGCGCTTCGACCCGATGATCACCGGTTTCAACCCGGCCGACATGTACGGCGTCGATCACATCCGGCGCGTGCTGCACACCTTTCCCGGCGTCTTTACCGGCATCGGCGAGTTCAGCATCCACAAGGAGTTCGTCTCGGCCAAGATTCACGGCGAGACGGCGAGCCTGACCAACCCGGCGCTCGATCGCATCCTCGACTTCGCTGCCCAGTCGGGCCTCGTGGTGATCATCCACAACGACGTCGACATGCCGTTCGCCAAGCCCGACGCCGAGCCGGTCTACCTCGCGCAGATGAAGGCGCTGCTCAGACGTCACGCGAAGGCGTCGATCATCTGGGCGCACGCCGGTCTCGGCCGGATCGTGCATCCGGTGCAGGCATCGGCAGAGGCGGCGGAGCGAAACCCCGAGCAGTTTCAGATCGTCGAGGCGATGCTGAAGGATCCCACGCTCAACCACGTCAGCTTCGACATCTCGTGGGACGAGGTCGCGAAATACGCCGTGGCGAGCCCGGCATCGATCGCACGCGTGGTAGCCGTCCTCAACCGCTATCCGGATCGCTTCCTGTTCGGAACGGACACCGTGGCACCGGCCGGCCCGGCGCCGTACTACGCCGTCTTCGACATCTGGGCGCCGATCTGGCGTCAGCTGACGCCGGAGGCGAGCCTCGAGATCCGCAAGGGCAACTATCAACGAATCTTCGACGAAGGACGACGACGGGTGCGGGCCTGGGAGAAGACGAATGTCAAGTGAGGCCACGAGACGAGGAGAGTGGAATGCGATGTGAACGAGTAAGCCGGCGCTTCGGCGTCGTCTGGCTGTTGGCCGGGGTGCTGGTGCTCGGCGGCGTCTCGAAGGCAGACGCGCAGGACAAGGGCAGCCTCGAGGTCTATGGCTTTGCCATGCTCGACATAGGCCACGACTTCAAGCAGATCAACCCGAACTGGTTCGACACGATGCGTGTCACCAAGCTCCCGTCCTTCGAGAAGGAGTTCGGGGAAGATCACAACACCTTCGCCGGCGTTCGTCAGACCCGCTTCGGCGTCCGATCCTCGACGCCGACCTCGCTCGGCGATCTGAAGACGACGTTCGAGTTCGAGTTGTTCGGCGTCGGCGTCGACGAGGGGCAGACGACGTTCCGTCTTCGTCACGCGTATGGCGAGCTCGGAGCATTCGGTGCCGGCCAGACGTGGAGCCCGTTCATGGATCCCGACGTGTTCCCGAACTCTCTCGAGTACTGGGGCCCCACCGGCATGGTGTTCTTCCGCAACGTCCAGGTCCGCTGGATGCCGGTGCGCGGCGATCGCCACAGCGTCGTGATCGCGGCCGAGCGGCCCGGCGCGAGCAGCGACGGCGGTGTGTACGCCGATCGTATCGAGCTGCAGAACATCACTCCGCGGTTTCCCGCACCCGACATCTCGGGCGCGTACAAGCACGGCGGCGCCTGGGGATACGTCAGGGCCGCAGGCATCGTGCGGTGGATGAACTGGGACGACAACACCGGCGGTCAAATCGACCTCACCGGCGATGCGACCGGCTGGGGGATCAATCTCAGCTCGAACATCAAAGCCGGAAAGAACGACACCATTCGCCTGCAGTATGCGTACGGCGAAGGGATTCAGAACTACATGAACGACGCGCCCGCGGATATCGGTGTCGTCCTCAATTTCCAGGATCCGGTCAGGCCGCTTCTCGGAGAGACGCTCCCGATCACCGGCATCGTCGCGTTCCTCGATCACACGTGGAATCCGAAGTTCAGCAGCACCGTCGGATACTCGCTCACCGACATCGACAACACCGACGGCCAGGCGCCCGATGCGTACAGAAGGGGCCATTACGCGCTCGGTAACCTGCTCTATTACCCGGCCACGAACGCGATGGTTGGTGGAGAGTTCCAGTGGGGCCGGCGCGAGAACTTCTCGGACGGCTTCAAGAGCGACGGCTACAAGCTGCAGTTCTCGTTCAAGTACAACTTCTCCGCCAAGTTCGGAGGCTAGCCATGATCAAACCTCTTCGTCATCTCGCCGTCGTCTCCTGGCTCGCCGGCGCCGCTGCCGTCGCGCTCGCCGTCCCATCGCTCGACGCCCAGGCGCCCGGCGCCAAGCCCCCCGCTGCCCAGGCGCCGGCCGCGCAGGCACCCGCCCCCAACATCCAGCAGGCGGTCGATGCGGCGTACAAGAAGTTCCAGACGCTGAAGGAAGGGAAGAACGCCGACTACATTCCCGCCCTCGCCAAGGTCGATCCCAACCTGTTCGGGATCGCGGTCGTCGACGTCACCGGGAAGGTCTATACGGCCGGCGACGTCAAGACCCAGGTCTCGATTCAGTCGATCTCCAAGGTCTTCACGATGGCGCAGGTCATCCAGGAGCAGGGGCTCGAGTCGATCGAGAAGCGGATCGGCGTCGATGCCACCGGTGCGCGGTTCAACTCGATCATCGCCGTCGAGGGAGTCCGCACGGTCGTCGGGACGGGTGCCCCGGAGATGAATCCGCTCGTGAACCCCGGCGCGATCTCGGCGACCAGCATGGTGACCGGCGCCAACGCCGATGCGGTGTGGGCCAAGATCATCGGCTTCCACAACGACGCCGCTGGCCGTCAGCTGACCGTGCTGCAGGATGTCTACAAGTCGGAGTCCGACACCAACCAGCGGAACCAGGCGATCGGCGCGTTGATGCTGGCCTACGGATACATCAAGAACAACTGGCAGCAGGCGGTCGATCTCTATACGCGGCAGTGCTCCATCGGCGTCAACGCCCGCGACCTGGCGACCATGGCGGCGACGCTGGCAGCGGCCGGCAGGAATCCGGTCACCGGCAAGCAGGTGCTGGATGCGGCGAAGGTTCCAGGCGTCCTCGCGGTGATGGCCACGGCTGGTCTCTACGACGACTCCGGCAAATGGCTGTACCATACCGGCCTGCCCGCGAAGAGCGGCGTCGGCGGCGGCATCATCGCGGTGTCGCCCGGTAAGTTCGGGATCGCCGTCGTATCTCCACCCCTCGACGATGCGGGCAACAGCGTACGCGCGCAGCGAGCCATTGCCGATATCTCGAATGCCCTCGGCGGCAACCCGTACGCCGCCAGGCCTCGCTAATCCAGACGCCTCCGTTCGCCAGCGGCTGCACCCTTTCGCAAGGGCCGGCCGCTGGCCCGCGCTTCCGCTCGCGCTGGTCGTGTGCGCGGCGCTCTCCACGCCAGCCCAGGCGCAGCCCAAGACCGACGTGGTCACGCTTGCCAACGGCGACCGCGTCACCGGCGAGATCAAGAATCTCACTCGCGGACAGCTCGAGTACTCGACCGACGACATCGGCACGATCTACTTCGAGTGGGACAAGATCGCCACGGTCCAGTCGACCCGACAGTTCGAGGTCGTCAACTCCGCCGGCCAGCGGTTCCTGGGCACTCTCACCACGAGCGGCGCCCGCTCGCTCATCGTCACCCAGGCCACGGGGCCGGTGACGCTGCCGATGGATGAGGTGACCACCATCTACGAGATCGGCAGGAGCGTGTGGAGCAGGTTCGACGGAAGCGTGGACTTCGGTTTCAGCTACACGCGTTCGAGTGAAATCCTGCAGCTCAATCTGAACGCCAGCACGCTGTTCCGCCGGCCCTCTTCCGAGATCCGGGCGAACCTGTCGAGCACGGTGACCCAGACCAGCGAGGAGGAGGGGCGCGACGATCGCGCGTCGCTCCAGGGCTCCTACTTGCGATACTACAAACCAACCTGGTTCTTCGCCGCCGGCGCCGGGCTCGAGACCAACGAGAGCCTCGGCCTGGCGCTGCGCACACAACTCGCTCTGAGCCTGGGCCCGAAGTTGGTCAATACCAACCACGCGCAGCTGTGGGTCAGCGCCGGGGTTGCCGTCAACCACGAGCAGGGCGTCGACAGCGAGCCGACAGAGAACCTCGAAGGTCTCCTGGCGTTCAGAACGTCGTACTATCTGTACGACCGTCCCAAGACCAACGTGGATCTGGGTCTTCAGTACTATCCGAGCCTCAGCGACTGGGGCCGCCATCGTATACAGTTCGATGGCGGAGGCAGACGGGAGATCTGGAAGGACGTGTTCATTTCGGCGAATGTCTTCGACACCTTCGACAGCCGGCCGCCAGACCCTGATGCCGACCGGAACGACGTAGGCGTTGTGCTCTCCTTCGGGCTGACCTATTAGGTAAAACAGATGAGCCCTGCGCGCGCGATCACGCTGGCGGTTCTGTGTCTTGCAGCATGCCCGGCGTCCGCCGTCGCGCAGGCGCAGGAGCCGTCGACCCGCGCCGGGCAGATCGAGCAGGCGCAGGCAGCGAAGGTGACCCACCCCTACGAGCCTGGCCAGGTTGAAAAGGTGCTCAACTTCGTCGAATCGACCTTCGTTCCGGGGAGTGGCCCTCACCCCTTCTTCGAGAGCGCCTATTCCGGCGGCGGCTTCACGCTCGGCGCCGGATACAACCAGTTCGTGAGTCCGTACAACACCGTCGATATGCGCGGCAGCTACACGTTCAAGGGCTACAAGCGCGTCGAAGCCGAGTTCACCGCTCCCGGGCTCTTCAATCGCCGCGGAACGTTCTCGGCGCTCGCCGGGTGGCGGGAAGCGACGCAGGTGGGCTTCTACGGAATCGGCACGAACACCTCCAAGGGTGACCGCGTCAACTACGGCTTTACCCGGCCCCATGCCTCGGCGCAGTTGGCGGTCAGGCCGACGGGCGGCGGGCTGGTGGTCTCAGGCGGCGCGGAAGTGTCGCAATGGGATACCGGACCTGGAGAGGGATCGGCGCCGTCGATCGAGACGGTCTACACGCCGCAGTCGCTGCCGGGGCTCGGAGCTGAACCGGTCTACTACCACACGCAAGCGACGGTCGGCTTCGACTCGCGGCCGGCCGTCGATTATGCACGCCGTGGTGGTTACTACCGCGTGACCTTCCACGACTACGCCGACCCCGACGATCTGTTCGGCCTCAACCAGGTTACGTACGAGGCGATTCAGCACATCCCGATCCTGCGGGAGACCTGGGTGGTATCGATGCGCGCCCGCGTCGAGACGGCCACGAACAAGGAAGGACAGGAGCTCCCTTACTTCATGCTGCCGTCGCTCGGCGGCGGCTCCTCGCTGCGCGGGTTCTCGAGCTGGCGCTTCCGGGATCGCAACAGTCTGCTGCTGCAGCTGGACTGGCGGGCGATGATCAACCGTTACATCGATATCGCGCTGCTGTACGACGCCGGCAAGGTCACCGAGCGAAGCGGCGATCTGTCGCTGAACGGCCTCAAGAGCGATTTCGGCTTCGGCTTCCGCCTGCACGGGCCTGCCTCGACGCCCTTGCGCATCGACATCATGAAGGCCAACGAAGGGTTCCATGTCGTCTTCGCCTCAGGAGCGGCTTTCTAGGCGGTCAGCGCATGGCACATCTCCGCGCCCGTTCGTGCTTCGTCGTCCTGACGGTGATCGCCGCGGCGCTGGCGCTCCAGCCGTCGTTCACGGCCGGTCCCCGCTTCTACCCGGACGATCCGCTGCAGCGCGAGCCCGAGAGCCGTGACGCCTCCGGCGTCAAGGCCTGGGACATCGGACTGATGTACGAGCTCGCCGTGAACCTCTACGTCAACGAGCGCCGCAAGCCTTCGAACACGCGCGCGCAGAACGTCAACACGATTGACGAAGTCCCCGACTCGAGCTGGTTCACGAATCGCATCGGGCAGACACGCGTGACGCCTGAGGATCTCGCGCGCGGTCCGAACGCCGGCCGCCCGCCCGCGCCGGAGAAGTGGGTGATCGTGCGCGAGAAATCGGCGGGCGCCCAACCGGGCTTCACCGCCCGCGACGCCAACGGCGAAACCTGGTTCGTCGCCTTCGACGAGAAAGCGCGGCCGCAAGCCGACAGCGCGGCTGTCGTCATCGCGACGAAGATCTTCTGGGCGCTCGGCTACAACCAGGTGGAGACGTTTCTGACCACCTTCGATCCGAGCCGCGCTGAATTCGATCCCAAGGCGACCATGAGGCGTCCCTCGGGGGAACGGACGCCGTGGCGACGGACGGATCTCGACGCGCTGCTCGAAGGTGTCGCGCGCAACGCCGACGGCACCTACCGCGTCGTGGCGGGACGGCTGCTCCCTGGTGAGATCCTCGGCGGCTTCCGCTACGACGGCACCCGTCCCGACGATCCAAACGACATCGTCCCGCATCAGCACCGTCGCGAGCTCCGCGCGCTCCGCGTGTTCGGCGCCTGGACCAATCTCACCGATCAGAAAGGGGGCAACACGGTCGACACCCTCGTAAAGGAGAACGGCAAGGCGATCGTCAAGCACTACCTCCAGGACGTCGGCTCGACGTTCGGCACCGCCAACGGCCCCCACGACTGGGACGTCGGATGGGAACACTTCTACCAGAGCGACACGACCGTACGCCGGTTCCTGACGTTCGGTTTCGGCCTGAGCCCGTGGCAGACCGTGCCTTACAAGGAGTACCCATCGGTCGGGAAATTCGAGGGTGACCGCTTCGATCCCCGCGAGTGGAAGCCACAGACTCCGACGCTCGCCTACGTCGAGATGCGTGCCGACGATGCGTTCTGGGCGGCGCGGCGGGTGATGGCCTTCAGCGACGATCTGATCCGCGCCGCCGTTCGGACGGGGCAAATCAGCGATGCGGCCGCCGAATCCCATCTTGCGACGGTGATCGGCAATCGCCGTGACGCGATCGGGCGGGCGTATCTTCCCGCGATCAACCCTATCGTCGAACCACGACTGACCGCCGATGGCGCTCTGTCGTTCCAGAACGCCGCCGTGGACGCGAAGTTCGCCGAGGCGCCGGCGGCGTATCTTGCGGCCTGGTCGCTGTTCGACAACGCCACCGGCACCGCCAAACCGATTGCGGAGACGAAAAGCGCCACCACCTCGATGCAGGGGCCTGCCGGCCTGCCGCGGACCGAGGGCGCCTACATCGAGGTCGATCTCTCCGCGCAAAGCGACGCCCATCCATCGTGGCGCGAGCCGATCCGGACGCACTTCCGCCGCACCGCCAACGGATGGACCCTCGTCGGCCTGACGCGCCTGGCCGATCAGCCTGGCGACGCGCCGGTGCCGGCGGCACGAGATCAGAAATAGCCAGGCCGGGGCGATGACGCCGTGACTGCAACACCGGCCTTCAATCTGTCGCGGCGCATCGTCGCCGGCGTTGCTGCCGGCGTCTTCATCGGCCTGTTCTTCGGCGAACGCGTTGCGTTCCTTCAGGTCGTCGCCGACGCGTACGTCCGGCTGCTGCAGATGACCGTGCTGCCGTACGTCACGATCTCGATCATCAGCGGCCTCGGCGCCCTCGATCTTCCGCGGGCACGCGCGGTCGGCATGCGCGTCGGCCTGGTGCTCGTGCTGCTCTGGGCGGTGTCGCTTGCCGCGGCCTTCCTCGTGGCGGCGATGTTTCCGCCGCATCAGAGCGCGTCGTTCTTCAGCACGGCGCTGCTCGAGAGCCCGGAGCCGTTCGATTTCATCGGTCTCTACATTCCGAGCAACCCATTCGACTCTCTGGCCAGGAGCATCGTGCCCGCGGTGGTGCTGTTCAGCATCGCCGTCGGGCTTGCACTCATGACGGTGCCTCACAAGGAACGGCTCATCGAGATCCTCGATCTGGGCAGCCAGGCGATTGAGAAGGTGACGAGGTTCGTGGTCACGCTCACGCCGTACGGCGTGTTCGCCATAGCCGCCGTCTTCGCCGGCACGCTGCAGTTCGACACGCTCAAGCGGCTCGAGGTCTACTTCGTCAGCTACATCGCCGTTGCCTCGCTGCTCAGCCTGTGGGTGCTCCCGGGCCTCATTGCCGCGCTGACTCCCATCCCGTTCCGCGCTGTCATCTCTCGTACGCGCGACGCCCTGATCCTGGCGTTCATGACGACGAGCCTCTTTGCCGTCCTGCCGCTCCTCACGCAGGAGGCCAAGGCGCTGCTGCGCGATTACGCGCAGAGCGATCGGCGCCACGAGAGCCTTCCCGATGTGATCGTGCCCGCGTCCTTCAACTTCCCGCACTCCGGCAAGCTGATGGCGCTCAGCTTCGTGCTCTTCGCCGGCTGGTTTTCCGACACCAACGTGCCGCTCGCGTCGTATCCGCAGCTGGCCGGCACCGGGCTTCTGGCACTGTTCGGGAGCGTCAACGCTGCGATCCCATTCCTGCTCGGACTCTTCAGAATCCCGAGCGATACATTCCAGCTGTTTCTCGCGTCGGGCATCGTCAACGCCAGGTTCGGCACCCTCGTCTCGGCCGTGCACACGCTGGCCGTGGCGCTGCTCGGCGCCTGCGCGGTCAGCGGGGCGCTCCGCATCGACGGTCGCAAGCTGATTCGCTTCGGTGCGGTCACGGCGGTCATGACGTTCGTCCTGGTGGGCGGACTGCGCGTGTGGCTGCAGCGCGCGCAGCACACGCCGTACGACAAGGACCAGGTGATCGCCAGCATGCAGATGCTGCGCAACCGCGGTCCGGCGGTCGTGTTTGGAGCCGGCGCCGCCGTGCCGGCGCTGCCGCCAGTGACATCGTCGATCGTCGATCGGCTGCGCGATCGCCGGACGCTGCGTGTCGGCTACTTCGATGACAGTCTTCCGTACGCGTTCGTCAACAGCGGCGGTGAGCTGGTGGGCTTCGACGTGGAGATGGCACATCAGCTGGCGCGCGATCTCGGGGTCGGACTGGAGCTCGTGCCGGTTCCGCGCACCGTGCTGGAAGCAGGTCTCGATCCGGCGGTCTGCGATCTCGTGATGTCGGGCGTCGCCGTCACCGCCGATCGGTCGCTGCACGTGCAGTTCTCAGCGTCGTACCTGGACGAGACGGTGGCGTTCATCGTGCCGGATCACATGTCGGAAAAATTTACCGCGTGGAGCAGCATCCAGACGATGGGCCGCCTGCGTCTCGGCGTGCCGCGAGCGCCCTACTTCATCCGCAAGGTGCAGGACGAGCTGCACGACGTCGAGATCGTGCCGGTCGAGGACATGGAGGAAATGTTCCGTCCGCGTACGCCTCCGCTCGACGGCTTCGTCGCCACCGCCGAGCGCGGCTCGGCGTACACGCTGCTGCATCCGGAGTACTCAGTGGTCGTGCCGAAGCCGCGGCCGGTCAAGGTACCGCTGGCCTACCTCGTTGCGGGCGGCGATCAGGCGCTGCGCGAGATCGTCGACTCCTGGATCGAGCTGAAGCGGAAGGACGGCACGATCGACGATCTGTTCGCGCACTGGATTCTGGGACAGAACGCAGTGCCGGCGGCGCCAAGATGGTCGATCGCCCGCGACGTGCTCCACTGGATGCGATAGGGTCAGGTCTTGAATGCTTACTTTTTTCACGCTCTGACACCGTGGGGACCGATCCGCAAGACGCTGCGGCGGGTTGATCTCCACGGTGTCAGAGCGTGAAAAAAGTAAGCATTCAAGACCTGACCCCACCCGGCGACGCGAACCAGCGCCCGGCGCGCGCTTCGCTGACGGCGAGCACCAGGTCAGGGACGAGACGCGGCTTCACAACGTAGCCGGTGCCGCCTGCCGCTTTGGCCGCCGCGACGAACTCTTCCTCGTCGTGAATGGTGAGGAACACGAGTGCCGCCTTCGACCCGGCGTCGCGGAGGCTGGTGGCGACCTCGAGGCCCGTCATCCCCGGCATCGAGATGTCGAGCACAATCACGTCCGGGTCCAGCGCTTCGGCCGCTCGCAGGGCTGCCCGGCCGTCTTTCGCGGCACCCACGATCTGGCAGCCTGGCGTCAGCGCCGCCGCCGCCCGCGCCAGCATCGCCTCGTTGTCGTCGACGAGCAGGACGCGAGCCGGCTCAGACGACTCCGTGCTCAACTGCATAGTCATCGGACTCCCATGAACTGGCATTCGCCGAGCCGCCACTGGCTCGCCCGCGAATGCTCGCGGCTAGACCGCGACGGTTTCCGCGCCGGTCGGCGGCGGTTGGAGCGGGACCCTCACCTCCACCCGCGTTCCGGCTCCAGGCGTCGACAGAATCTCGAACGTGCCGCCGGCCGTCTCCACTCGTTCGCCCAGGCTGATCAGGCCCAAACCCTTTCCCCACGCCGACTTCACGTCAAACCCCACGCCATCGTCGGCGACCGTCAGCGTGAGCCCTTCCGGGTTGCCGGCCAGATGGACTGACAGCTGATTCGCCCCGCTGTGCTTGATAGCGTTCTGCAACGCCTCCTGCACGATTCGAAACAGGCACAACATCAGGTCCGGGGGAAGCGTCGGCGGAACGTTCTCGTGTGTGAACGCAATTGCGATGCCGGGCTGTGACAGTTCCTGCTGCAGCCCCTGGAGGGCTGTGACCAGCCCGATCAGCCGAAGCTTGGCCGGGTGCAGCCGGTGCGACAGGTCGTGGACCCTCTTCGCGATCTCCTGCGCGCGGTCCAGCGCCTCGCCCGCAAGTTTGTCGCGATCCCCGGTGGCCATGCCGCGGTTCAGGATCGTGAGATCGATCGTCAGGAGCGCCATCTGCTGGCTGACGTCGTCATGCAGTTCGCGCGCGATTCGCGCCCGCTCGCTTTCCTGCGCCCCCAGCAGCCGCGAGCCGAGATCGCGGATCTGCTCATAGCTGGTTCGCAGCTCTGCCTGCCGCGTGCGCAGCTCCTCTTCCGCCCGCCTCCGTCTCCGCCGTTGAACGAGGAGACCGGCGATCAGCGTCGTCTGCCCGACGAACGCGGCGAGGGCGGCGACGATGTAGACCTTGTAGCGGTCCCAGATGCCAGGCTCCCTGAACCTGACCAGGGTCCCTGCCGGCACCAGCGACTCGCTGATTTTCCAGTCGCGGAGCCGGCGCCAGTCGACCTGGTTCATATTCAGCTCCAGGACCGACGGCGGGATGCTGTCTGCCGGCTCGCCGCGAAGCACACGCAGGGCAAGTTTCGCCACGCTGTCGACTGCAGCGTCCTGGCTGTAGAGGCTGCCGCCAACGACACCA
>DASUGH010000210.1:0-28379 GCA_036274155.1 Vicinamibacterales bacterium
TCGCCTGACCGCGCGAGAAGGCTGTGGGGATCAGCGAGCTCACGGAGCTCGCGTCCAGCGGCCCTCGACGCCCTCGCAGCGCGGTCCGGTCGCCGGAACCGGGATTCGCATCCTCAACACAAGTGAGCTCTGGGTTTAGCGGTCGCTTCAGCCGGACCGACACCCATCCTAGAATCAACGAACCGGGACGATGTCTTCGACCGTCGCGAGGCGATCGCGCGCTGCCACCTACAGCGCGGCGAGCTGGGTGTTCCTCCGGCTGCTCGGCGTCGCGTACCTGATTGCCTTCTGGTCGCTCGCGCAGCAGGTCCCGGGGCTGATCGGGCACGACGGCGTCCTCCCGGCGAAGGACTTCCTAAGTGACGTCCGCGCCTGGGCGGACACCATCGGGCCGGGTCTCGACCGTTATCGTCTGGCGCCGACGCTGTTCTGGCTCGGGACCAGCGATGCCGCCCTGCAAGGGGTTGCCTACGGCGGCGCCGCCTTGTCGCTGCTCCTCATCGCCGGTCTCGCGCCAGCCATCGTCCTGCCACTGCTGTGGATCGGCTACCTGTCGCTGAGCGTCGTCTGCGGCGACTTCCTGTCGTTTCAGTGGGATTCGCTGCTGCTCGAGACCGGCCTGCTCGCGACCTGCGTTGCGCCCTTTGCGTGGCGCGATCGGCTGCGTGATGCCACGGACCCGCCGGCGATCGCCCGCTGGCTGGTGTGGTGGCTGCTGTTCCGTCTGATGCTCGGCTCAGGCGCGGTGAAGCTGGCGAGCGGAGATCCCACCTGGCGCGACCTCACGGCGCTGGCGGTCCACTACGAGACGCAGCCGATCCCCACGCCGATTGCCTGGTATGCCGATCTGCTGCCGCTCTGGATCCAGCGATTCTCGACGGCGATGGTCCTGGTCGTCGAGCTCGCGGTCCCGTTGCTGATCGTGGCGGGACGCCGCCCGCGCCGGCTGGCGGCGGTCATCTTCATTGGCCTGCAGCTGCTCATCGCGGTGACCGGCAACTACGCGTTCTTCAACCTGCTGACGATCGCGCTGTGCGTGATGCTGCTCGACGATCGCACGCCTGTGATACAGCGGCTGGCCTCGCCGTCACCGGTCGCCGCCGTGAGCGGCCGGCGCTGGCTTCCGGTTGTCGTCGCGATCGTCACGGTGCCGGTGTCGGTGTCCATCCTGGCGGGCCAGCTCGGGTTCGGCCGGCCCGGTGCCGTCCGGGCACTCGCCGACGGCATCGATCCTCTGCGCAGCGTCAACGGCTACGGGCTCTTCGCGGTAATGACCACGACGCGGCCGGAGATTGTCGTCGAGGGATCGATGGACGGATCGACCTGGAAGGCATACGAGTTCTTCGACAAGCCCGGGGATCTCTCGCGCCGTCCACCGTGGGTGGCGCCGTTCCAGCCGCGTCTCGACTGGCAGATGTGGTTTGCGGCGCTCGGCCGCTTCGAGGACGAGCACTGGTTTCAGCGGTTCTGCGCGCGCCTGCTCGAGGGGTCGCCGGCAGTGACGAAGCTGCTCGCCTCGAACCCGTTTCCCGATGCGCCGCCGCGATTCGTGCGCGCCACGCTCTACCGCTATCGCTTCACGGACTGGTCGGCCGGGCGTTCGACTGGCGACTGGTGGACGAGGGAGCGGCTCGGCGAATACGCGCCGGTGCTGTCGCGCGCGCGCAGCGAATGAGGATTTGAGAGGCTTCGTCGGCATCGCGGTCCGTCAGCTGCGGCCGATACTGTATTCGGTCGGAGCTCTGCGGACGCAAGGCTCGAACGGAGCTCGGTGGCTGGAGTTCACAGAGGTTGCTCGACGCCTTCGAGTGACCTCGGAGTTCCGCGACTCCGATCACGCGCGAGGACGGATGGCTCCCGGCGTCCGCGGGCGCTGCAGCCGGGAAACTGACGATCGCTCGTATCCTGCCGCTCCCGCGCCGACTATAAGATGACTCGCGGCGACATCCGTCACACGGCTAAAAACGTTCGTGGTACCTCGCGGCAACTCGAACGCGTGGACGGAAGTCAGCGCGAGGAATCGCGATCGCCAGTTTTCCGCCTCCGCTCGCTACGACGGGACCTCGCCGAAGACTTTGGCGTAGGCGGGCCTGCTTCGCGGTGCCGTCGGCTTGGCGCACGCGGCCGCCAGGAGTCACCCGCCCTCGCGCGTGTGGCGCTCGACGGGAACGGTTGATGACGTTCGGCGTGCCACACGCGAGTCTCGAAGTTGCTTTCGGGTTCTGTACTGACACCGAAGCGTGCCCGGGGTTGAGGACGGTGTGCCCTCGAGACGGCGCGATCAGCGAAGCCTGTAAAAGCGCACCGCAGGCGAACCAGTGGGCGATGTCGTTACAAGTAGCTGGGAAGATAAACGTGCGCCGTCGTTCATCGGCCGGAGGTGCGCTTTTTCCCGCCTCCGCTCGCGAGGAGTATCGACGCGAGCTACGGCGTGGCACGCCGTAGCCTTGGCGAAGGCGGCCGCGCCGGCTCGCGGGTCGCCGTCCTCAACCTCGAGCGCGCTTCGGTGTTCACGGACGCGAGGCTCGAACGGTGGCCGGAGTTCACGGAGCTAGATCGACGCCTTCCGAGTGGTCGCGAGGTTACCTCGTCTCTGTGGACGTCAGCGGATCGTGGCCGGCAGCGACGCCGATCCCTTGCCAGCCGGCCCCTCCCACTCGATCGCGAGACGCCACGATCCCGCCATGCTCAGATCGCTGCTGACCGTGTAGCGGCCCTTCGCGTCGCCCGGCTTCACCTCGCTCCCGCCGATCATCGGCGCCATCCCGGCCATCACCATCGTCGCGTTGACCTTGACGGTGCCCACGTCGACGAGGTCGCTGCCGCGCCGGAACTCGAGAACGAACGTGTCCTTGCCCTGTCGCACGCCTTCGTCATCCGACAGCAAAACGATGTCGAGATCGCCGGACTTCGTGCGCTGCAGCTCCTTGAGAGGCCCGCTGCCCGGCGAGCGTCCGCACGCGATGGACGCGCTCAGCGCGATGAGGCATCCACAGATCAGCTGTCGTCGTGTCATCGTTCACCGTCGGAGGTCGCAGGGAGCAGGAAGATGCTCGCCGGTGGCTGCACGCCGCGAATGGTGGTGCCGCCCGGCAGATCCAATGGCTTGCGAAAGAGAAACGGGTGCTGATGGGCGCTTCGATACTCGTACAGCCACACCAGCGGCAGCACGGCGCCCGATGGGAGGAGCGCGGTAATTTGCAGGGAGCTGCCGGCAGGAACCTTGTCGGGCAGCACACCGTCCAGCGTCATGGACTGTCGCAGCGTGAACGGCCCGCGCACGCGCACCTTGTCGGCCGGCGCCCGAAACGCCGGCTGCGGCGTGAACCTGGGCGGAGGGGGCAGCGCGTTCGGATTGTTGCCCTTCGACATGCCGCCCTCGACCCATCCCGCCACCAGCTCCACCTGCTCCTGGGTCAGTCCCTGATCGTTGCGAAAGTCGCCGAACCCCTTCACGGCGCCCCACGGCGGCATCCGCCGCGACAGTACCGCCTCTCGGATGGCGATGGCGCGCGGCTGGGCGTCCTGGTAGGTCATCAACGAAAACGACGTGCCGCCCTCCCGGTGACACGACGCGCAACGGTCGTACACGAGCCTCGACATCTCGCGATTCCAGGTCACTGGATTCTTGCTGAAGTCGTGGGCGCCGAGCGACAGCGCAGACAGCAGAATCAGGGTGGCGGCAGCGACAGCGCAGGCAACGGTTCTCATGAGACGCCGCGATAGGGATGTTCGACCGCGACCGGGACGTCGAAGTGAGCCGTGTTGACCACGCCGTCGCGCTGAAACTGCACCCAGACGCGGTACATTCGTGACCGCGGGAATATGAGGGTGAACTGCATCTCCGGACTGCCGTCGGCGAGCGACGGATGCTCGTGCATCATGTCGATCAGATCGTCGCTCGCCGCGAGCATGTGCGCCCACGCGCCGAGGAGCCGCTCGATGCCGGTGCCGGGCGACAGGCTGAAGCGCAGCTGGGTCGGCTCGCCGGCAATCGGATTCGGAGGGTTGGTCGTCATCTCCACGCGCAGGTTGGCCGCCTGCTTGCCCGAGTAGTCACGGGCGAGCCGGGCAGGCGGCGGCTCGTTGCCGGCAACGAAAACCGTCTGTGTGAGCAGTTGCGGTGTCGCCGCCTCGGGATAGAAGTCGCCGAGCACCCGGTACATCCCTGGCTTCGGCAGCGCCACGTCGTACTGGAACGCGCTGCCGTTCCACACCGGGTGATCGTGGACGAAGAACTCGAGATCCCGGCTCACGATGAAGGCATGGAACAGCTTCTCGTGCACGAGTCCGAACTTCGTGACCGGGTTGCCTTTCCATGGATCGAAGACGGCAAACGTCAGCCGCGTTTTCTGGTTGGGCAGAGGCGGCGGATCGACCGAGAGATCCAGGTGATACTCGGCGGGCTCGGGGATGTCGGTCACCAGTGCCATGCCGCAGCGCGGGCACTTGCCGGGCCCGTACGACCTGATGTCCTTGTCCATCGGGCACAGATAGATGTGGCTGGTCGACGGATCCGGGGTGGCGGACGTTTGTCGTACGGCAGGCGCCGTCTCGTCCGGCGCCGGCGCCGGACCGGTTGGCCGGCAGCCCGCCACGGCGATGGTCAGCAGCGCTTCCGCGATGACGATGGTTCTGGTGATCGTCATGTCATCCACGCCTGGCGGTCAGTTCCGACACCTCGGCCAGCTCCGCGGCGGTGCGTCCACGCCGGCGCGCCCAATAGCGCCGCACGTCTTCGGAAATCACGAACAGGCATGGCGTCATGAACAGCACGTGCAGCGTCGAGGTCACCATGCCACCGATGCTCGGCGCCGCGATCGGCTTCATGATCTCCATGCCCGGCCCCGACGAGAGCGGGATGAGCGAGAGCGACAGGATGATCGTCGCCACCGTCATCAGCTTCGGCCGCAGCCGCGCCGTCGAGCCTTCGACCACGGCGTCCTCGAACGATTGCCCGGCCGGCTTGTGAGCCAGTGCCTCCCTGATGAAAATCACCATGATGATGCCGGTCTGCACGGCGACGGCAAACACCGAGATGTAGCCGATGATGACGGCGGTCGTCATCGTGTAGCCCAGCGCCCACTGGAGGAACACGCCGCCTGCCATCGCGAACGGCACCGACATCGCCACGAGAAACGCCTCGCTGACCGACCGGAACGTCATCACCAGGAGCACGAAGATGATCGCCAGCGTCAGCGGGACAATGATGCGCAGCCGTTGCGCGGCGGCGGTCGTGTACTTGTAAAGGCCCGTCCATTCGAGCGAGTAGCCGGCCGGCAGCGTGACGTTGCTGGCCAGGTACTGCTGCGCCCGCTCGACGTAGTCGGGCGCCGTGACGTTCTGGATGTCGATGTAGACGTAACCCGACAGCAGGCCGTTGTCGTTGCGCAGCATCTCGGGCATCTTGCGGACGGCGACGTCGGCCACCGAGCTCAGCGGCACTGACGTCATCTCTCCGGTCATCAGCGGCGTGTTCTTGACCTTCTCGACCGTGTCCAGGTACTCGGCCGAATACTGCACCGCCAGCGGGACGACCGTGCCATCCGCCTGCTTGATGCCGACGACGTTGTCGCCGCCGATCCCGTAGCGAACCGCGAGCATCGCCTCGTCGGCGGTGACCCCGTGCTCCGCCAGCCGGGCGAGGTCGTACCGCACGTCGGTGTAGTAGCCCTCGGAAATCCGCTCGGCGAGCACGTATTTCGTGCCGGGGACCTTGCGCAGCAGTCCTTCGATCTCCTGCGAGATCCGTTCGATCTCTGCGACGTCCGCTCCCTTCACCTTCAGCCCGACCGGCGTCTGAATTCCCGTGGTCTGCATCATCACGCGCGCGCGGATCGGCTGCACCCAGCTGTTGACGTAGCCGACGATCTGCATCGCCGAGTCCAGCTCGGCAACCAGCTTCTCTTTCGTCATCCCCGGGCGCCACGACGACCTGGGCTTCAGCATGATCGTCGTCTCGATCATCGACACCGGGGCTGGATCGGTGGAGGTGTCGGCGCGACCGAGCTTGGCGAACACACGGTCGACTTCCGGAACGCTCTTGAGCTTCCGGTCCATCTGCTGGACGATCCACCCGGCCTCACGCGTCGGCAACCCGGGCAGCGTCGTCGGCATGTAGAGGATGGAGCCTTCGTCGACGTCGGGCAGAAAGTCGCGCTCGAACTTGCGCAGCATCACCCCTGCAATGATCACGACGATCAGGCCTGCCGCGGTGAACGGGTAGCGGTAGCGGATCACCCAGTGGAGCGCGGCAGCGTACCAGCGGACCGCCCGCGTCTCCTGATAGCGGTGGGCCGTGGCAGAGCGCCGCATGAGGGCCCATACCAGCACGATGCCCAGCATCAGACCGGTCAGTTGGAGCACTTCCGGCCGGAGCTCCGGTCCGACCACCCGCCACACCCCGGCTGCGGCGATCGCCACAGCGGCCACCAGAGCGCCGGCGAGCGCGTAGCGGTGACGGCCCATCGCGGCGAGCCTGCCTCCCGCGGCACGCTGCAGCCAGGCGGACCGGAGACGCTCGCGCTCGAACACCCACACCATGACGATTGGGAGCAGCAGGATCGTCAGCAGCGTCGAAATCGCCACCGCGAAGGTCTTGCTGTAGGCGAGCGGGTCGAAAAGCCTGGCCTCGCGCGCCTCGAGGAAGAACACCGGCAGGAACGAGGCCACGATGATGAGCAGCGAGAACAGCAGCGGCCGCGCCACTCTGGCGATCGACTGCAGGATGATCTCGCGCTTCCGGCGCCGATCGACGACGCCGTGCGCTGCCAGCTCGCTGGCGCAGTTCTCGACGATCACAATCGTGGCGTCTTCGATCGCACCGATCGCGATGCAGAGGCCGGCGAGTGAGAAGAGGTTGATGGTCTGGTCGAATCCCGACAGCGGCAGCACGGTGAAGAGCGTGCTCAACAGCAGGATGCCAATGGGGCCGACGGCCGATCGGATGTCGCCGAGAAAGAGGACGGTCACCAGGATGAGCACGACCAGCTCCGCGACGAGCGTCGCGAAGAACTGCTTCAGCGTGGCCCAGATCCACTCCGAGCGGTCGTAGGTCGTCAAGATCTCCACACCGGCCGGCAGGCTCTGCCTGATGTTCGCCAGGCGCTGCTGGATCGCCCGTGTCACTGCCAGGACGTTCTGGTCCTGTTCCATGATGGCGATGCCGCCCACCACCTCGCCGGTGCCGTCGAGGTCGGCGGTGCTGCGCCGCAAGTCGTATCCGACCTGCACGTAGCCGACGTCGCTGAGCTGGATGGCGCCGGCATCGGCTGAACGGGCGATGACCAGGTGCTTCAGCTGATCGACGTCGTCGCTGGCGATGACGCCGCGCAGCTGGTATTCGCGGTTCGTGACCTCGATCGTTCGCCCGCCCACTTCCTGATACACGCTCTGCACCGCGTCGACCACCTGGCGCAGCGACACACCGTGGCTGGCGAGCAGCGGCGGGAACAGCTTCACCTGGTACTGCTTCTCGAGACCGCCGACCGACGCCACTTCGGCAACGCCGGGCACGCCCTGGAGCGCCGGCTTGATCTGGCTCTCGTTCAGCAGACGCAGCTCGCGCAGATCGTGCAGGCGTTCGTGATCGACCAGCGCGTACTGGTAGATCCAGCCCATGCTGCTCGCGTTCGGACCGAGTGTCACGACCGCGTCGGCCGGCAGCTGCGGACGGATTGCGTTGATGCGATCGGTGACCAGCTGCTGAACGCGAGCGCGGTTGGCGCCGTTGGCGAGGATGACGTAGATGAACGAGTACCCCATGTGCGAGGTACCGCGCAGCGACTCGATGTCGGGCGAGCCGGCCAGCGCCCGGATCAGCGGCTCGGTGACGTTCGTCTCCAGCAGCTGCGGACTGCGAGGCCACTTGACGTAGACGACGACCTGGGGATCGGAGATGTCGGGGATGGCGTCGAGCGGCGCGCGCGTCATCGTGTAGATGCTGGCGACGACGCCGATGGCCAGCAGCGTCCAGACGAGCGCGCGCAGCCGGATGACGAGCTCGAGCAGCCGGACGATCATCGGCCGCCCTCGGCGGTGCCCTTCAGCTTGTATTCCGAGTCGATGAAAAAGCTGCCGAAGGTGACGACCTGATCGCCTTCCTGGAGGCCACCGTTGATCTGCGTGTAGAGCTCACCCTGGATTCCCGTATGGATCTCCTGCGGTTCGTATTGCCCATCCGGACGCTGTACGTAGGCGATCCGCCTGTCGCCTTCCTCGATGATCGCTTCGTTCGGAACAGACAGGAAGTCACCGCGGTCGGTCACGATCTCGACGAGGTAGTTGGTGGCGTTCTCGCGCCCTTTCGCGGCGAGCGTGACGTCGACGCGCACGCGGCGCCCCTCGGGGACGACGCGCGATACGAACGCCTGGAACATCGACGACCGGGACTCGACCGGAAAGCTGCGCGCGCGCTGCCCCACCTTGACGGCTGCCGCATCGCTTCCAGACAGGTAGGCGGTGACCACCTTGCCCGACTTGTCGATCACTCCGGCCGTCCGCACCCACACCTGGATCGGCCGCACGGTGATCGCGGTCAGCGTGAGGGTGAGATCAGACGCCTGCGATTCGGAAACCGTGGTGCCGCGGGGGTTCAGGCGGGTGTGAGAGCGGACGCCCTGCGCCCTGGCGTCGACAACGAGGAGGCCGATCAGCAGAAACCCTGAAATCTTTGCCGTCACTGGAGCACCTGACGGCGCGGGTGCCGGATCGCAGCCGATCCGGCACCCGTTGCAGCCGTCTCAATGGCAGTAATTATCCTTGCTGTCCATGATGTGCGTACCCCACGGATACAGCCCGACGTTCCTGATCTTCTCGAACTGATTGGTCTTGGCGTCGATGATGACGATGGCGTTCTCGGTCGAGTCGGCGAGATAGAGCTTCTCGTCCTTGGTGTCGGTGGTGGCCGTCTCCAGCTGGATGTTCGTGCCCAGCTTGATGCGGCCGGCCGGCCGGAGCGAGCTCATGTCGTACGCATACACGAAGCCGCTCGTGGAGCTGATGACGAACGCCTTGCCGGCGGCGAAATTGACGCCGGTCATGTCCGGTCCGGCCTCGAGCGTCGCCGCCACCTTCTGCGCCTGCAGGTCGATGATGGAGATCGTCTCGTCGCCGTTGTTCGGTGTGATCCCGTACTTGCCGTCGTGGCTCAGATAGATGCGCCACGGATCCTTGCCGACGCGGATGACCTTCACCACCTTGTCCTCACGCGGATCGATGACGCCGACGACACCGAGGTCGCCATCGGCGGCGTAGAGGTACTTGCCGTCGTTCGAGAGCGCGGCGATGTTGATCCCCTTGATCTCGCCGAGGTACTTGTCCGGATCCAGCTTGGCCACGCCCGGCACGCTCGCCACCTGAATCTTCTTCAGCAGCTCATGGCGGCGGACGTCGATCACGCCCACCCAGTGCGCGCCGTAGTTGCCGACGTACGCCTTGGAGCCGTCGGGCAGGAACGTGACGTTCAGCGGCTCGACGAAGCCAGGGATCGTCTTGATCTTCGACAGCGACACCATGTCGATCACCGAGATCGAGTCACCGTCCGGGTTGCCCTGATAGTACCAGCGGCTGTCGGGCGAGAAGGAGAGGTGCTCGGGCGCGATGTCGACCGGAATCGTCTTGACGAGCTGCAGCGTGCGCACGTCGATGATGTAGGCCTTGTTCGCACGTGTGCCGCCGGTGACGACGTAACGGCCGTCGGGCGACATCATCACCATGTGCGGGTTGACGTTGTTGCCGAGAAAGACCTTGCCGACCAGCATCTTGGTCTTGATGTCCATGAACGCGATGTCGTTCGAATCGCGGTTCACGATCATTACGACCGATGTCGGGTCGGTGATCTTGATGGCCGGATTGGCGGGAGCCTGGGCTCCGACCGCGACGGTCGCGATGGTGCTGGCGAGCGCCGCGACGGAAACGCCAGCGAGAAGACGTCCTGTCTTGAACATGACCTGTGCTCCTTCGAACCGTAGCCCTAGAAAGCCGCTTGCAGACGCACACCCGGGAGCAGGTAGCCGAACTTGCTGTCGCTGCCCGGGGTCGTGATGACGTGCTGGAGCGAGAAGGAGAGCCGCAGCCGCTCCGTCAGCTGGAAGTTGTAGTAGCCCTCCGCCAGCCGCTCCTTGTCGCCGGTGTGGAAATCGGTCTCCGCGTAGCCGATGCCCCACGTATCCAGCGGGTTGAACGCCAACCCGGATCCAAACGAGAAACCGCCGCTCCAGAAGTGATCCTTGTCGTCAGGGATGTCCTGCTGGCCATACCGTGCGAACAGGATGACTCGAGACGTGAGCTTCTGGTCGATGCTGAGGCCGAACGCGTGTTTCGACTCGACCTCGCCGTTGTTGGCGCGGAACCAGACGCGGTAGTTGCCTTCGGGAAGCGAGAACGGCGTGGCGGTGTAGCCGACCTCGAACAGCGAGTACAGGAAGTCGCTCAGGTTCGTCGCGTCGTCATTACTCTGCTGGACGCCTACCCGGAAGCTCAACCCGTTCTTCGGATCGTAGTCGGCGATGAAGCCGGTGCCGTTCGATGCCAGTCCCAGCATCTGGTTGTTGACGAGCGCGTCGCTGATGAACTGCGTCGTTTCGTCGTTGGCGCCGGCGTTGCGGTCGAAGTAGTTGGTCAGGTCGAGCCGTCCGGCGGTCAGCGCCAGCCGCTGTCCGAAAAGCTCGGTGCGCAGCCACACCTCGCGAAGATTGAGCTGGTTGGGATTGACGAGCCGCGCCGTGTAGCCGTTCAGCAGCGTCAGCGACGGAATTTCGGCGTCAGGCGGAGATCCGCTCAGCGCCACGACGTCGGCAAAGAACGTCGTGTACTGGGCCAGCTTGGCGGTGAAGAAGAGGTCGGCAGACGCCAGCGCGTAGGCGTTGTTGTCGACCCGGATGTCCTTGTCGCCCTCGGTCAGGCTGGCCCCCTGCAACACCGTCGTGGCGTCGACGCCTACCCTGACCGCCTGATCAGCTGCCGCGGACATCGCTTCTTCGATTTTCTCACTGATTGTCTGCCGCCGATAGACGCGCTCGCGCTGATAGGTGACTCGCCGCTCGGCGCCCGGGGTCGGCTGATCGAACTCGTTGCCGTTCTGGTCCACGTACACTTCGACGCGCCGCACACGTGTTTCCGGTTCGGAGAGCACGGCGCTCGATTCGAGGTCGCCGAGCCGCTTCTCGAGCTGCTCGATGCGATCGAGGAGTCCCTGACGCTCGGTGTCGGCATCGCCCGCCTCCAGCCGCGCGTTCACCTGAAGCACGCTGTTGGCGGTCACGCTGATGCCGGACTGCCGCGACGTCCTGAAGCCGCCGAGCACCGCGGTGATGTCGTACGTGCCCGCAGGCAGACTGGGCAGAGTGTAGCGTCCCTCCTCGTCCGTCGTCGCGCTGTACTGTGTGCCGTTCGTCGCGTTGATTGCCGTGACCGTCGCGCCCGCTACCGGACCGCCGCTCGCTTTTGTGACCGTCCCTGAAACGATTCCCAGATCCGCGGGCATCTTCATTCCGGGCGGCATCGGCGCCGGCGCGGGCGCCGGCGGCTTCTGGCCGGCGGGCGGCTGTTGTGCATAGGTGGCCCTGGCACCGATGAGAACAACCATCACAACGGCGGACAGGCGCAACGACCGCCCCCAGTCTCTCCCCATCATTCGTCGATCCTTTCGTCGCGGCTGCGACTTCGGCGCACACGTCAATCTGCTTCGCGCGCGAACGTGCCACGGGCACGCCCGGCCCTGGAAGGCTCTCTTTACAAGTGTTTCAGTAGAACTCAAGCAGGGATTGGGCGCACCTGAAGAGTTTCTGACGTCTTCTTCAGACTTCCCTTCAGATCGGGGGCGGTGCACTGCCGCCAACGCGTCCCCGGCTACGGCGACGCCGTTTGCGCCGAGGCCGGACGAAGCGTGAGAAAGATGGCAAAGCCCGGCGTCAGCCGGTCCCCGTAAATCGCCTCGAGGTCACGCGGCACGATACTGGCCGAGGCAGACACGCCGACCCCGGGCGTCAGTCCCTTCCAGCTGGCGAAGTCGTACGTGTATCCACCCTGAAGCTTGCTGACGTCGAAGATCGCGTCGCTCGCGACTGCCAGGTCGTGCCCGCTCTTCTCGGACCACTCGACCCGCCCGAACCAGGTGTGGTGCTCGCGGATCGCGACCGCCGACTCCACGAGCCACGCCATCGTTGCCTCGCCGTCGCGCTCCGCGTTGCGTCCCCAGCCGATTGTGGTCGCCCACACAGTTCCGCCGGCGCCGGTGCGGTGATAGGTGGCTGAAGCCGTCACGCGATCGACGTCGATCGGCGGCTCGCCGTCGTGCCCAGCCTCAGCCTCGGCGAGCCGTCCTGCCGACAGCTGAAACGCCCATCGCGCATCGGGCAGGTACCACAGGCGTCCCGACCACGAGTCCATGGCCGCCAGGTCGACATCCGTTCGGTCCTCATCGGGCTCCCGTCCATTGAACGCCGACGCTTCCGCCTTCCACCGCTTCCCGTAGAGTCCCGCTGTCGCCACTCCGTAAGTGATGTGCGTCGAATCGAACCAGTGATGCGTGATCGGCGCCAGGGGATTCGAGAGAGCCGAGACACGGTGCACGAATGCCACCGGTCCGAGCGCCGGCTCGCCGACCGGGCCTCCGTAGAGCTGCAGATGGACGCCACGGCCAAGCGGGCGGTCGTAGCGGGCGGCGAGCTCCATGAACAGATCGTGCGGGTGCTGGCGATCATGAATGGCCTCGTCGTCGCAGCGCTCCCCCGTGGCGAGCAGGTCGGGATAGCCGCAATCGCGAATCGTCCACGGTTCGGCGCTGAACATTCCGCGCAGCGTCAGATGTCCGGCGCCGGCTGGACGATCGGCCGCCACCATCAGCCAGTTGATGCTGCCGGTCTGCTCGCTGCCGCGGTCGCTCGACTCATGCAGGTACTGGAGATACGCCCGGCCGTGGAGCATGAGTGTCCAGTCGCGCGATCGCACGTGCAGCGCGTACATCGGCGATTCATCAGGCAGCCACGAAGTGCCCGATCCTTCCCGTGTCGCGGCGATGCCTGTATCGCCGCCGTGCCCTTCATGCGAGCCCTGTGGCGTCTGATGCCCCTCGTGCTGCTCGGTCGTCGCAGTCGCAGAACCGAGCTTTAGCTCGGTTAAAGGGATAGCAGAACCGGGCTTCAGCTCGGTTGACGCAACATCCTCCTGATCGGATGCCGCCACATGCGTGGCCGACAGCAGCGCCGATACGACGACCCCGAGCTGCGTCAGACGACGCAGGTGATTCCACGCGTACATGCTCCCTCCAACCTCCAACCCGACTGGCGCGCCAGCGGACGCGCGATCCTCGACCCTCGAGCGAAGCCAGCCGTCTTGACCGGCTGGATCGTGAAGCTCGAGCCAGACTTTCCCGGGTCAACACGGATCGGCCGCGCTGCGTGCACAGAGACCGTGGAGACCAACGAAGGCCTCGCAGACTCGCCGTGTGACGCAGCGCCTCGTGTGTTCTAGACGCGCAGAGGGGTGAGCAGCGGGAGCGGGATCGGGGAACGGACGTCGGGAGAACGATATGTGGCGCCGGAACGAGTCGGCATCGAAACGAGAGCCAGACTCGCGGTTGTTGCAGGATCGCAATCGGAGACAGGCGGGCCGCCCTGCGGCGCGACCGATACGAGCGACGCGTCCCAATTGCGACAGAGGTGAGACGCAGGCGCAACGGCGGCGATGTCGTCGGCCCGGTTCGGATGCGCGCCAGCCGGCACACGCATCGCCGCCTGCTGCTGTTGGTCGTCTGCCGGCGGCTTGAGCCGTGGATCGATATGGTCGTGGTGACGGTGGTCGAGCTGACCGTTCGCGTGATGCGCGTGCGTATGTGCCGGAACGGCTGATGTCGACGCGCAAAAAATCTGGCAGAGCTCACGGGCGAGCGGTCCGCCGCCGACCACGACGGCGACGATGAGCGTGAAGAGCCGTCTTGCCATCACCGCATGATGATACCGCGGCCGCGGCGGCGCCCCGGATTCAGCAGCTCGCCGTTTTCCGCGTCCGCTGTTGAACTTGTCTTCGCCCGCCGGGATGCGACACTGAAGAAGGAACGTCTCACCTCTTCAGGAGCCATCATGCGCCAGACCGGGACATGTTTTCGGACCCACCTCGCGGCGGTATGCGTGGCGTCGCTTGCTGCCATCGCTCCGGCACTGGCACAGTCCGAGGGCCCCTCCAGGCTTCCCGTTCCCGGGCTCGTGAATTTCGGTCAGGTCGATCACGCTTACTACCGTGGCGGCGAGCCGAACGGCGAGGGCGTGAAGGCGCTGGCCGCGCTCGGCATCAAGACGGTCATCGATCTGCAGACGGAGGCCGATCCGCGTGAATCGTCGCTCGTCAGCAGAGCCGGGATGACGTACGTGCACATTCCGATGACCACCCACACGCCCCCGACCGCCAGCCAGCAGGCGCAGTTCCTCTCGCTCGTCACCGACCCGGAGCGGCAGCCGGTCTACGTGCATTGCCGGGAAGGACGCCATCGCACCGGCGTGATGACTGCCGTGTACCGGATGAATCTCGGCGGGTGGACCGCCGATCGGGCGTTTCAGGAGATGAAGGCGTACGACTTCGGGTGGGATTTCCTGCATCCGGAGTTCAAGCGGTTCGTCTACGCATACAGGGCTCCAGTCGACGGAGGCTCGTCCCCTGGCATCGCCGGGGCTCGTGCGGCGAACTGAACCTGGACAAGAGACACTTCGCCAGGAGCCACCGCACTGGCGCGTGATCGGAGTCGGGGAATACCGAGGTTAGTCTGAGATGCACGTCCCAGCAGAAGTCAATCGACTCGCACGCCGCTCCTGGGTATGTGCAACCGAGCTGAAGCTCGGTTCTGCGACGGAACACAACTGAGTTGAAGCTCGGTTGTGTTTTGCGACGGCGGGGCGCCTCGGCTTCTGCTACTTGCTTCGCGACGCGCCCGTATCGTCGGCGCGCGCTCCCTTGAGGATGTTCGACATCGCGTAGTTGCCTTCGTGGCACGCGTATTCGTAGACGTGCGGCTCGCTCCCGCGCGCGAACTGGATCAGCATCGTCCACGGCCGCACCCACGTCTGCGGGTCGTCGACCGTAGCCTGATACTCGAGCGTGTCGTCGCCCGTTCGTGTGAAGCGCTCGGTCAATCGCAGCGCTTCGGTGTGGTATCCGGGGTCGCCCGCATAGCCTGCGCCGTTCGATCCGATTGGTACTTTGTCGGTGAGGTTCGTAGTCTCGACGACCAGCGTATCGCCTTCCCAGTGGCCGCGCGGGTCGCCCATGTACATCCGGATGCTCGCATTGACGTGTGGACGCCCGTCGAGCGGGATGACACGGCTCTCGTGAATCATCTCGTTCCGGAAGACGACGTATCCCGGTCCCTGGACGATTTCGTTGCTGTTGCCGTAGATGACCGGGATGACCGAACCGAGGACGCCCCGCGTGATGCAGCGGTAGTAGATGTTCAGATCCGAGTAGCTGTCGGCCTGGCCGCGCCATTCGCCGGTCAGCGGACGGCCGTTTCGTCCCTCCTTGCGCAGCTTCTCTGCGGCCGGTGTCAGCGCCGGCAGCCGGCCGTTCGGCGGGTCGATGATGAGCGACGCCTGCCGGGTCGGACGACCGCGTTCCAGCCAGTGATCAGGCGGCCCGACGCCGCCGCCGCGACCGCCGGCTGCCCGTTGTACGAACACCTCGGCATCGGCCTTGGCCTGGTTCGCTGCCTGCGACTCGCGCCTGGCGAACTCGGCGTCGGTCAGCGTCGCGCGTTCGCCGAACTCGGCTGGCCGCTGCATCGGAACGCCGTTGTTGCCGGGCCAGATACCCTGGAGATCCGGATCGCCCCACGGCGTTCGGGGAGGTGTATAGGTTCGCGGCTTGCTGGAGGCTGCCGGCGACGGGGCAGGCGCCTGGCCGTGGACCGGGATCGCGAGTCGCGCGATCGAGAGGGCAGCCAGCAACGTCAGGGCGATTCCAAGGATCGGGCGCGGCATGTGAGGTCCTCGCCGTGTTGGTCCAGGATGAAAAGCGATGGCGATTATGGCTCCGTCCGCCGGATTTTCAAACGGATTGGGCAACGGCGTCCGGCTGAAGCCGGACACTACGGGAGACCCAGCGCCAGTTACTTGATGGTGCCTCGGACCGGCAGCACGACGACGGGGAACTTCTTGTCGTCTGTCTGAATCCGGATCGAGCCCTCGAGGCTTCCGGCGTGTGCGCGCTTCGGGTCGATGCTCACGGTGAAGCCGAACGTGCCGCTGGTGCCCTGAGGCGAGCGCTCGATTCGCAGGCAGGGCACGTCGGTCGTGATCGAGATGATCGCGAAGATGCCCTCACGCTTCTTGAGCGTCGTGCTCTGCGAGTAGAGCGAAAAGGACGATGACGTGGCCACGTGCTCGAGGCTCAACGTGCCGAAGTCGATCACCTCGGGGCTGGCGAAGAGGTTGTCCTTGATGAAGAGACTGACCCCGACCCGCAGCTGCGTGAGACGCGGGTGGTCCGTGTCGATGTCGATCGTCTCGAAGTAGCGGCCGGCCTCGAGACCACGCGGGACCTTCATCACCAGCTCGTAGGTCTTGCCCGGCTGCAACGTCTGCAGCTCTGCGGTCACGTGACCTCCCACCGGGCGAATGCCTTTGATGGTCAGCGGCCGCTCCTCGGTGTTGACGATGGTGACGCGGCGTTCGCCCGCCTCGTCGCGGTAGAGGGTGAAGAACACGTCGGGCGACGGCCTGATATCGATCGACCGCGTGACGACACCGGTCATCGTGAACGTCACCTTGGGACGCAGCGGATCATTCGTGCGTACGACGGCCTGCGCGTCGAGATTGCCGTTCGGACGATCCGGTTCCCACTCGATGCCGATCTGTCCCGATTCGCCAGGCGCAACCGGACCGCTGACACGGCTGCGGATCCCCGGCTCGGAGACGTCGACACCGAGAATCGTCAGCGGCGCCGTTCCGCTGTTGTGGATCGTGAACGTGTGTCGCAGACGGCGGCCCGATTCGACCGGTCCGAAATCGTGACCGAGCTCGACGACTTCGGCGTGCGGCGAGCCGGCGGCGGCGACCTCGTCGAGCGTGGAGCCGGCCTTCGGCACCTCGGAGTGCTTCGAGCTCGAGGCGGCGCGCGACTGGCCCGCACCCGATGCCTGGCCGACCAGGACGGCGACGATGGTTGACGCGGCGGCGAAACGGGAACGGTATGTCAGCATGCGCAGCTCGCGCCTTTCCGACACGTACTATCGGCACCAGCAGCAGAGGGGGCCAGCACTAGTACGTTTACACTATTGCCCGGGGACGCTGACCTTCTTAGAGTGAGCGGGGTGAGGTTGGGAGCTGTATGCACACGTCGTCGGACACCTTTCCCGCCACCGGCGAGTTGACGTTTCGTCGGCGCGCCAACAGCTCGCATCACGAGCTTGCCCTCAAGCTGTTCATGGCCATCGTGCTTGCGCACTGGGGCGAGCACCTCCTGCAGGCCACGCAGATCTACCTGCTTGGCTGGCCGGTGCCGGAAGCGCGCGGCATGCTCGGTTATTTCTTCCCGTGGCTGGTGACGTCAGAGGTGCTGCACTACGGGTACGCCCTGGTGATGCTCATCGGGCTGTGGCTGCTGCGCCCGGGATTCAGCGGACAGGCGGATCGCCGCTGGTGGACCATCGCCCTGGCCATTCAGTTCTTTCATCACTTCGAGCATCTGCTGCTACAGACGCAGGCGCTCACCGGACACAACTTCTTCGGCGGTCCGGTACCGACCAGTGTCGTGCAGCTGTGGGTGCCGCGCGTCGAGCTCCACCTCTTCTACAACACCATCGTCTTCATACCGATGATCGTCGCGATGTACTTCCACATGTTCCCGCCGGCGGGCGAGCGGCGGAAGGCGCAGTGCACGTGCGCGTGGGAGCCGATGGCAGACACGCGGCCCGCTACGGCGTAGCCGGCGCGGGCGAGGCACGAAGCACGAGGCAATCGAGGAGAGCCCGATGCCCAACGACGCGACGGTCGCCAATCAAAAGCAAATCCTCGCGAACCAGCGGAAGATCCTCGCCAACCAGAAGCGAATCGAGGCCAATCAGGGCAAGCTCGACAGGCTGCTTCGAAATCAGAAGAAGCTCGATCAGATCCTGGCGAACCAGAAGGCGATTCTCGGGCGGCTACGCTGAGGCATCCGCCTTCGCCAAGGCTACGGCGGACAAGCCGAGGGCACAGAGGTCGATCACGGGGCCGGCCAAATGTTCTCCTCGATCCCTGACGCGCGCAGCGCGGGCCCCACCTCGGAGTGGGAGCAGCAGCTCACCTCCGTTCGCCTCCGTTTCTCCGTTTCTCCGTGTTTGCTCTTGCCGTTTCTCCGTGACCTCCGTGACTCCCGTCATCAGAACCGCCGCAGCCGCCGCGCCTCGTGGACAATGGCGCCTATCGTTTCAATCACGGTCTGCGGCGCATCGAGCGGGATCCAGTGGCCGCTGAGCGGCGCGATGACGTGCCGGCCCCGTGACGATGAGCGTGCCAGCGCGGCGTCGGCCTGCTGGCGGTGCTCGGTGGCGGTGTCTGAGGTCACGACTGCCAGCGGCAGCCCGTCGTAGCCTCCGGTCGCTTCGTTCATCAGCTGGCGGGCGCTCTCGGAGAGCGTTTCGATCTGGCTGCCGAGCGCCTCGAAGAACCGGCGCTCGGTCCACATCTGTTTGAGTGGACGACGGGCGTCTGCCGGCAGCTTCCAGACGGGCGCCAGGATCGCTTCCTCCTCTCGGCCGATTCCGCCGCGGCTGATGGCGCCGACGAGTGCTCGCGCGGCGCCAAGTGTTCCCAGGCTCACGAGCACCGAGACGAGACGCGCCAACCCGCGCTGTGCCGCCCAGGCGCCGTACTCGCAGAGCTGGACGCCACGCTCGATGAGCGCCCGCCGCTCGTCGTTCGGGTCGGCCCACTCTTCGGGAATCGCAGGCTCGATGAGCACGAGTCCGGCGGTGCGGGTCGGATGCCGCGACGCAAAGAGGCGCATCACGAGCCCTCCGTACGAATGGCCGACCAGCACGTACGGCCCCGGAACGGCGGCCGAGCGCAGCAGCTCCTCCAGTTCGTCGGCAATCCGTCCCGCCGTGCGCGGCAGCGGACCGGCCTCGCTCCACCCGAACCCGGCGCGATCGTAGACGCACGTCTGGGTCAGGCCGGCAAGAGCCGGATACACGAGCGTCCAGCTGAGCGACGAGCCGCCCAGCGCCGAATCGAAGACGACCGCCGGCTGACCGGCACCGCTGCACCGGAGGTGCAGGTGGTGTGTGCCGACGTCGACCAGTCGTCCAGGAGGCGGATACCGCATGATCGAAACGGCGGACACTCGGGGTCCGCCTTCGCCTCTCCCGCGATCATGCTATTGTGCCGCCCTCGTGACCGGCTAGCCGTTTGTGTGGAACGGCTCACCTGTCGGGCACACCCGGAACCGCGCCGCTGAGGATCCGTCGCATGGACGACTCGAAGCTTTCCCGCAGGGCATTGCTCAAGAAGAGTGCGGCTGCCGCCGCCGGAGGCGCCGCGATCGTGGACGCGGCTCCGTCGCTCTTTGCGCAGGCGCCCGCCGTAGTCACGGCGCGCCGGTTCCGCGGCTGGGTCACCCGTGGCGGCGGCACGAATCGCACCACGCTGCAGGAGATGACGCTGCGGCCGGTGACCGGCCGCCAGCTGGTCGTTCGCACCGAGGCGACGAACCTCTGTTACTCGAACGTCGGCGCCGTGCTCGGTCTGCAACCGGCGCTCGTGCCCGGCGGTGGCGCGGGTCGCGCCGGCGGCGCTCCGGGCGGCGGTGGCGCTCCGGGCGGCGGCGCTGCACCTGTTCCCGGCGGGGCGCCGGCTGGAGCACGACCCGGAGGTGCGCCCCCTGCGGCCGGGCAGACGGGTGGCGCTGCCGCCGGCGGTCGCGGTGGCGGCGCGCCAGGTGCCGGCGGCGGCCGCGCACTGATTCAGGGTCATGGCGGTGTCGGCGTCGTCGAGGCCGTCGGTCCCGAGGTGCGGCGCGTACAGGTCGGCGATCGGGTCTGCGTTTCGGGAACACCGCAGTGCGGCGCCTGCTATCAGTGTCTTCGCGGCCGCGCCGACATGTGCCAGTTCCTGGGCCGCCAGGGACCGAACGATCTCTTCGTGATCGCCGAGATGCGCGATGGCACGCCGGTCTACGCCAACTCGCTCATCGGCGGTCTCGCCGAGCTGATGGTCACCAACGAAGAGTGGGTCGTGCCGATCTTCACCAAAGCCACCGCCGCTGATCTCGGCATGGTGTGCAGCTGCGTGGCCGTCGCAGGACTCGGTGCGACCACGTCGCGGCTCGCGCTGATCGAGCCGGGCTCGACGGTCGCCGTTGTCGGGTGCGGCCCGCTCGGGTTGAGCGCCGTGCAAGGCGCCCGCATCGCCGGCGCGTCGACGATCATCGCCGTCGATCCGATTCGGGCGCGCCGCGAGGTGGCGCTCAAGGTTGGCGCGACCCACGTACTCGATCCGAACGAGACCGGTGACAAGCTCGTCGATCGCGTGCGCGAACTGTCGCGCGGCCCCAACAACCGTCTCTGGGCAGGAGGCCGCGACGCCGGCGGCCTGCTCGGTGGCGCCGGCGCCGACTTCGTGATCGAAGCGGTGGGTGCCGACGCGGTGCCGCCAAAGCTCGAAGCAGGCCCCGACCCGACCGGCATCCTGCCGATGCGTCAGGCTTACGAAATGACGGCCGCCGGCGGACACATCGTCACGACCAGCCTGCCGCGCGGCAACATCACGTTGTCGGGAGTGCTGTTCTCGATTGGCGGACGGACGCATCATGCCGGCCAGGCGGGCGGGTCGAATCCGATGCGCGATATCCCTCGCTTCGTCGAGATGCTGGACAAGAAGCAGTACAACGCCGGGCCACTGGCCACGGCGATCGTCGGCCTCGATGGGATGCTCGATGCCTACGAGCAGGTCGCGTATCGCACGACGGTCACGGCGATCATGACGCCGTAGGGGCGGAGCTGCTCCTGCCCGCGTCGCGCCGCGTGAGGCACGCGAAGCCGTCGCCGCCGCCCGGTAAGCGAAGTAGCCCTCCTCAGGGCTTCGCGCCAGCTGCCGGCGGGGCCGTGTCGTTGGATGCGACCCTGCGCTTGAACCGCCACGCCCCGTTCTCGCGCACCAGCGTGTCATCGTAACGTCCGGCCTGCGCGATCGTCGCGCCACTTTGTCCCGGCACCACGAACGCCCACCGCGACCACGCGGTTGCCGTGTCGCCCTTCACGGTGATCACGAAGTTCGAGAGCAGGTGATAGTTGTTCGCCTTGTTCGGGCCCGTGCCCATGTTCTTTTCCATGAACGCCTGGATGTTCGCCGGCCCGGACACCGACCCGAAACCGCCCACCCACTCGCCGTCCTTCGCGAACAGATTCGAATAGGACTTGAAATCACGGCTGTCGAGGAAGCGGCCGTAGTCGAGGAGCAGGTTCTGGATCTCTTCCTTGTCTTCGAAGCGCTGCAGACGAGCCTCGGCCGATTCCTTTGGTTGAGCCGACCTCTGGGCTGCACTGGCAGCCGGCAGGCCGAGGAGTGCCGCAGCGAGCAGACTCGAGCGAAACAGGTGGCGCATGGCGTCGTCCTTCCCAAGCGATCCGAGCGATCTAATGGGGGAATTCTAGTCCGTTTGGCGCTAGACTTCTGCCCCATGGCTCCCGCGCCCAGCCGCCGGGACATCCTTCAGCTGCTCGCCGGCACGGCTCTCGGCATGACCGTTCCGGTCGCGGCAGCGGAACAGGCGCGCCCGGCGCTCGATGGCGGCCGCACAGCGGTTTCTCCGCACGCGTCGCCGCTCTCGTTCTCGCCTCTCACCGGCACGCTCTCGCTCGTCTCCGGCGCCGGCGGCAACGTGCTCGTGCTCGATGGCCCCGACGGTCTGCTCATGGTGAACGGCGGCCTCGAAGAGAGAAGCGGCGAACTGCAGAAGCTGCTTGGCGAGCGGTTCGCAGGAAAGAAGGTGCGCGTCCTCTTCAACACCGACTGGCACCCTGAACACACGGGATCGAATGAAGCCGTGGGCCGCGGCGGCGCACAGATCGTCGCCCACGAGCACACCCGGGAGTACCTGGGCGCCGAAATCTTCGTCGACTGGCAGAACCGGACGTACAAGCCGCGCCCGGTCGCCGCGCGGCCGACGAAGACGTTCTACACCACGGGAAAGATGATGCACGGCGGCGAGCCGATCGAGTACGGCCATCTGGGGCAGGCACATACCGACGGCGACATCTACGTGTTCTTCCGTCGCGCGAACGTCCTCGCGGCCGGCGACGTGTTGACGGTCGGACAGTATCCGATCGGTGACTACACGACCGGCGGATGGCTGGGCGGTCTGGCGACGGCGTCGAAGACGCTGACAGACCTCGCCGACGCCGACACGCGCGTCGTGCCCGGGGTCGGGGCCCTGCAGACGCGGGCCGATCTGCAGGCACAGCAGTCGATGCTGACCAGCGTCCGCGACCGGTTGAGCAAGATGATGCGTCAGGGGCTGAGCGCGAAGGAGATGCTCGCTGCCGGCGCGACGAAGGAATTCGACGCGAAATGGGGGAGCCCGGATTTGTTCGTCACCACCGCCTATCGCAGCATGTGGCTCCACGTGCGCGAAGTCGGAGGTGTGGTGTGAGGCGGACAGGTGGAACGGTCGCCGCCCTGGTCGTGCTGGCCGCCGCCGTCGTGTGGTCCGCCCTCGGCGACCGCGGCGCGGCCCGCGCCGCGCAGCGGCCGACATCCACGCCTCCCGAATCGGTGACGGCCCAGCGCGCGCTGCTCGATCAGTACTGCGTCGGCTGCCACAACCAGCGCACCAAGACCGCCGGCGTCATGTTCGACACGGTCGATCTCGGTCGCCTCTCCGGTGACGAGGAGCTCTGGGAGAAAGCGATCCGCAAGCTGCGCGGCGGCTTGATGCCGCCGCCCGGTACGCGCCGCCCTGATCAGGCCACGGTGGACGGCTTCGTCGGCTGGCTCGAGCGATCGCTCGATCAGGCGGCCCTCGCGCATCCGAATCCGGGGCGCGTCGCGCTTCACCGGCTCAATCGCGCCGAGTACGCCAACGCCATCGAGGAGCTCCTCGGCGTCACCGTCGACGCCAGCGGGTTGCTGCCCAAAGACGATGAGGCCGAGGGATTCGACAACGTCGCGAGCGTGCTGGCGGTATCTCCGGCGTTCCTCGAGCAGTACATCGCGGCGGCACGCTACGTAGCAGGTCTGGCGCTGGGCAATCCTGCCGCGCGTCCGGCGAGCCACATGTATCGGCCGCCGCGAGGAACCGATCAGACCGTTCGCGTCGAGGGGTTGCCGCCGGGCACGCGAGGCGGACTCCTCGTCGAGCACCTGTTTCCGGCAGACGGCGAGTACAAGGTCAACATCGGCGGGCTGGCCGGGGCCGGCTACGTTCGCGGAATGGAGTATCGCCACACGCTCGTCGTCACTCTGGACGGCCGCAAGGTCTTCGAAGGGGCAATTGGCGGTGAAGAGGATTTGAAAGCGATCGATCAGCAGCAGGCGCCGGCTGTGGCGGCGATCAACGGGCGTTTCCAGAACATTCCGCTGACCGTGACCGCAGGCCCGCACCGGCTCGGCGTGACGTTCGTGGCGCGGACGTACGCGGAGTCGGACGAGGTCCTGCACGCCTTCAAGCCGGGCGCTGGTGAGGATCGGGTTGTCCGCGTCGGCAGCGTCGAAGTCGTTGGCCCGTTCACCGCGAGCGGAGTGGGCGACTCGCCGAGCCGCCGGCGCATCTTCGTGTGCCGGCCGGCGAAGCCCCAGGACGAGAAGGCGTGTGCGAGCACGATTCTGACGACGCTGGCGCGCCGGGCCTACCGTCGGCCGGTGACAGACAAGGATCTCGAAGCGCCGCTTCGCTTCTATGCCGAGGCGAGAGTGTCGGCTGATTTCGATACGGCCATCCGCGATGCGCTGCCGACGATTCTCGCCAGCCCGAAATTCCTCTATCGCGCCGAGCGGGCACCGGCGGACGTGGCGCCGGGAGGGTCCTACCGCATCCCTGATCTGGAGATGGCGTCGCGTCTGTCATTCTTCCTCTGGCGGCGGGCGCCTGACGATGCGCTGCTGGCGGCGGCGGAGAAGAGTGCCCTCTCCGATGCGAAAGTGCTGGACGGCGAGGTCAAGCGCCTGCTGGCCGATCGGCGGGCACAGTCGCTGGTCGGCGGATTCGCCTTCCAGTGGCTGAAGCTGCGCGCACTCGACGATGTCGATCCCGACGCGGTGATTTTTCCGAACTTCGACGACGGGCTGCGCGAAGCGTTCCGCCGGGAGGTCGAGCTGTTCATCGAGAGCGTGCTGCGCGAGGATCGCAGCGTGACGGATCTGCTGACCGCCGACTACACCTTCGTCAACGAGCGGCTGGCGCTGCACTACGGCATTCCCGGTGTGCGCGGCACCCGGTTCCGCCGCGTCGCGCTTGCCGACTCGAACCGCTGGGGACTGCTCGGCAAGGGCGGTGTGCTGATGGCCACGTCGTACGCGAACCGGACCGCGCCGGTGATTCGCGGCGCCTGGATCCTGGAGAACATCCTGGGGACGCCGCCCGCCGCGCCGCCGCCCGACGTCGAAGGCTTCCCCGAGAACAAGGAAGGCGAGAAGCCGCGAACGGTCCGGGAGATCATGGAGCAGCACCGCGCCAAGCCGACGTGCAGCAGCTGCCACGCCGTCATGGATCCACTCGGGTTCGCGCTCGAGAACTTCGACGCGGTTGGCGCCTGGCGGACGCAGGACCGATTTGCCGGCACGCCGATCGACGCCTCGGGGCGGCTGGCTGACGGGACGGCAGTCGGCGGGCCCGTGGACCTGCGCGCGGCGATACTTCGGCGGCCCGAGCAGTTCGTCCAGACGTTCACCGAGAAGCTGATGACGTATGCGCTCGGCCGGACCGTCGAGGCGCACGACATGCCGGCGGTGCGTCAGATCGTGCGCGACGCGGCGCGCGACAAGTACCGCTTCTCGTCGATCGTCATGGGCATCGTGAAGAGCGTGCCGTTCCAGATGCGGACGAAGCCGGTGGCGGACACCACAGCGGGAGCGCCGTAGTTCGGACAAGCACGAAGGGCACGAGGATTACGAAGGGCACGAAGATCACGAACGGCACGAAGCCATTCTTCACCGGAGCTCACTTCTGTGTGGAATGGCGACCTGCCCTCGAGACGGCGCGACGAACGAAGTGGGTAAAAACGCGATGGAGGCTCGCCGCCTGGCGACGGCGTTGCCAATAGCCAGGAAGATAAACGTGGGCCGTCTGGAGTGCCGGAAGCGCGTTTTTTCCGTGCCGACTCGCGGGCAGGTCGACGTTCCACACGGAAGTGAGTTCCGGTGCTGGATTGTTCGTTGAAGCTTTGGTACTTGGAGCACGATGATGATCATTACCAGGAAGCATCTCTCGCGGCGGACGTTCCTGCGCGGCGCCGGTGTGGCGGTGGGCCTGCCGCTGCTCGATGCGATGGTGCCCGCCTGGACTGCGCTCGCGCAGACGGCGGCCAGTCCGACGCCGCGCCTCGGCTTCATGTATCTGCCGCACGGCGCCATCATGGAGCACTGGACGCCGTCGGCAACTGGAGCCGGCTTCGAGCTGTCGCCGATCCTCAAGCCGCTCGCCGCATTCCAGAAGCAGCTCACGATCGTCAGCGGGCTGGAGAACAAGCCGGCCATCGCGCCGCCGGTGCACGCGCTCAATCCCGGCACCTGGTTGAGCTGTGTGACGCCGCGCGCGACGCAGGAGCCGTACGCCGGCGTCACGGTCGATCAGATCGCCGCCGCGCATCTCGGGCAGGACACGCCGCTCCCCTCGATCGAGGTCGCGACGGAAGGGCGCGGCGGCGGCGGCGCCTGCGATCGCAACTACGGCTGCAGCTATGGCGGCACCATCTCCTTCAGGACGCCGACGACGCCGCTGCCGATGGAGGCCGACCCGCGGCGGCTGTTCGAGCGCCTCTTCGGACAGGGCGATACGCCGGAGGAGCGCAAAGCCATCGCCAGACAGACGTCGAGCATCCTCGATCTGGTGACACAGGAAGCCGCCGATCTGCAGCGGACGCTCGATCCGCCCGACCGGACGCGCCTCGGCGACTACCTCGAAAGCGTCCGGGAGATCGAGCGCCGCGTGCAGAAGATGGAGCAGCGCGATCTGTCGTCGCTCGACCTGCCCGAGTTGCCGGTCGGACCGAACTTCGACCAGCGTCTCAACCTCATGTTCGACATGATCGCGCTGGCGTACCAGGCCAATCTGACCCGCGTGTTCACGTTCATGATGGCGGCCGAGGCGAGCAACGTCACCTATAACCACATCGGCATCTCGGATGCGTTCCACCCGCTCTCGCACCATCAGAACGACAAGGCGCGCAAGGACAAGCTGGTGAAGATCCAGACGTACCACGTCGAGACGTTCGCGAAGTTCCTCGCGAAACTCGCGAAGACGCCCGATGGGGACGGCTCGCTGCTCGACCACGCGATCCTGGTCTATGGCAGCAACATGAGCAACAGCAACGCACACGACGAGTTCCCGCTCCCGACGCTGATCGCCGGCGGCGGCTGCGGGCGGATCAAGGGTGGGCAGCATCTGCGGTACGACGACCGCACGCCGCTCGCGAATCTCCTGCTCACCGTGCTCGATCGCGCCGGCGTGCCGGTCGAGAAGCTGGGCAACAGCACGAGCGTGTTTGCGGAGGTGTGAGACGACGGGCCCCGGGCCCCGGATCCCGGGCCCCGGATCCCGAGCCCCGGATCCCGGATCCCGGATCCCGGATCCCGGATCCCGACACGAATACCACTATGACCTCATCAATCCTCGTGCTGCTTCTGGCCGCGGCGCCACCGCTCGTGGATGCCGTCAAGTCCGGCGACCGAACGGCGGCGCTCGCGTTGATCGAGCGCAAGGTCGACGTCAACGCCGCCGAGCCGGACGGGACGACGGCGCTGCACTGGGCGGTGCAGCGCGACGATCTCGAGCTCGTCGACCGGCTGCTGCGCGCCGGCGCCACCGTGAAGGCGCGCAACGAGTTCGGCGCCACGCCGATGTCCGAGGCGGCCATCATCGGCAACGCCGCGATGCTCGAGCGCCTGCTCGCCGCCGGCGCGGACGTCGAGTCCGCAAACGCGGACGGACAGACGGCGCTGATGGTGGTGGCGAGAAGCGGCCGCGTCGACGCCGCGCGCGTCCTCATCCGCCGCGGCGCGAACGTCAACGCCGTCGAACGGTGGCGCGGCCAGACGGCGCTGATGTGGGCCGCGGCGCAAGGCCAGCCGGCGATGGTCAAGGAACTGGTTGCGCGCGGCGCCGACGTCAACGCGCGGTCGAATGTGAACAACTGGGATCGCCAGGTCACCGCCGAGCCGCGCGCCGTCTACCGGCCGGCGGGGGGGCTGACCCCGCTGCTCTATGCGGCGCGCGAAGGGTGCGTCGAATGCGCACAGATCCTGGTCGAGGCGGGAGCCGGGATCAACAAGGCCGATCCCGAGGGCATCAGTCCGCTCCTCATGGCGGTCATGAACGAGCGCTTCGACCTCGCCGCCTACTTGATCAAGAAGGGCGCAGACCCGAACAAGTGGGACTTCTGGGGGCGGGCGCCGCTCTACCAGGCGGTCGATCTCAACACGATCCCGCGCGGCGGCCGGCCCGACCAGCCCTCTCTCGACGCGACCACCAGCCTGCGCATCGTCGAGATGCTGCTCGAGGTCGGAGCCAACCCGAACGCGCAGCTGAAGCTGGCGCCGCCGTTCCGCAACATCGGCAACGATCGCGGTCTGGACGGCATGCTGACCACCGGCGCCACGCCGCTGCTGCGCGCGGCGAAGGGGCTCGACGCCGCGGCGATTAAGGTGCTGCTCGAAAAGGGCGCCGACCTCTCGATGGCCAACAGCCGCGGCATCACGCCGTTGATGGCCGCCGCCGGCCTCGGGTCCGTCGACGCCGACACACGCGGCTTCTATCTCACCGACGATGTGCAGCAGCGGTCGATCGCGTCGCTGAAGCTGCTCCTCGCGGCTGGCGGGAAGATCAACGAGAAAGACTCACGAGGCCTCACGCCGCTTCACGAGGCGGCGCGCTGGGGCTGGAACGACGTGGTGACCTTCCTGGTGGAGAACGGCGCCGACCTGAACGCGAAAGACAATCGCGGCAACACGCCGGTCGACTCGGCGCTCGGCAAGGCGGGCGGCAACAGCCGCGGCGGACAGCGCATCGACGTTCACGAGGACACGGCCGCGTTGCTCAAAAAGCTCGCGACGCCTTAAACCCAGAGCTCACTTGTGTTGAGGATGCGAATCCCTGTGGAGACGACCGACCAGACTCGCCTGACCGCGCGAGAAGGCTGTGGGGATCAGCGAGCTCACGGAGCTCGCGTCCAGCGGCCCTCGACGCCCTCGCAGCGCGGT
>DASUGH010000211.1:0-41858 GCA_036274155.1 Vicinamibacterales bacterium
GGCTCGGGGTCCGCGGCTCGGGGTCCGCGGCTCGGGGTCCGGGCCTCGCGCAGATTTCGCGGGAACTCACGGGAGCCAACCTTGAAAGTCCGAGTTTTCCGGACCCCGAGCCCCGAGCCCCGGACCCCGAGCCCCGAGCCCCGGATCCCGAGCCCCGGATCCCGGATCCCGATCTACACCCTGCTCACATCACTACTCGTGCCCCCGGCCGCAGGGATATAGCACTTGAGCACGTAGTCCATCACCATCCGGTCGGCGCTGAATCGTCCGCCGAGCGTTCTGATCGCGCGCTTCATGCGCGCAATCCACTCCCTGGGCAGGCCATCGCGGTCCCGATCGTAGTAGAGGCGAACGACCTCGTTCCGCAGGACCGACGCGAGCGCGTCACCATCGCGCGCGTCGTGCGTGTCGATCGACGTGTGTGTCTCGCCCATGCCGATCGCGAACCCGTTCAACCCGTCATACGCCTCCGCCCACCACCCGTCGAGGATCGACAGATTGAGCGCGCCGTTGAGCACGACCTTCTGGCCGCTCGTGCCGCACGCTTCAAGGGGGCGACGCGGGTTGTTGAGCCAGACATCCACGCCCTGCACCATGTGCCGGCCGACGTTGATGTCGTAGTCTTCGATGAACACGAGCTTGCCGAGGAACACGGGATCTCGGGTCAGCCGGGCAATCTGCTGCAGGACCGACTTGCCTGGCCCGTCCTGCGGGTGCGCCTTGCCGGCAAAGATCACCTGCACTGGCATCTGCGGATGGTTGACGAGCTCGGCGAGCGCCTCGAGGTCTCTCAGCAGCAGGTTGGCGCGCTTGTAGGTGGCAAAGCGCCGCGCGAAGCCGATCGTCAGGGCGTCGAGGCTGAGCGCTCGCCGAAGCTGCGCGACGACCGGAACCGGCTCGCCCCGGCGCTCCGCCTGAAGAACGGCGCGCCGCCTGGTGAAGTCGATCAGGCGGGCCTTCAGCGTCTGATGCGTCTCCCACAACTCGCCATCGTCCACCGCTTCGATCGCTTCCCAGAGCGCTGGCTGCGTGCTGCGCGACGTCCAGTCGGCGCCGAGGTGGCGCTCGTAGACCTGCCGCATCTGCGGCGCCAGCCAGCTGTTCACGTGCACGCCGTTGGTGATGTGGCCGATGGGCACGTGGTCCTCGCGCAAGCCCGGATAGAGCGACATCCACATGGCGCGCGAAACGTGTCCATGCAGCGACGACACCGCGTTGGCGCGGCGGCAGGTCTTCAGCGCCAGCACGGTCATGCAGAACTGCTCCCCGTGGTCGTGCGGGTTCACCCGCCCGAAGGCCATCATCGCGTCGTGCGACAGCCCGAGCGCGTCGCGCAGCGGACCGAGATGCTCCTCCACGAGCGGCGCCGGGAACCGGTCGTGCCCGGCCGGCACCGGCGTGTGCGTGGTAAAGACGATGTGCGCGGCGACGCGTCGAAGCGCCTCGGCCACGTCGATCCCTTCCGTGGTCATTCGCGAGCGAATCAGTTCGAGCGCCGCAAACGCGCTGTGGCCTTCGTTCAAGTGCAGCACGGCCGGCGAGATCCCGAGTGCCGCCAGCACCCGGGCGCCGCCGACACCGAGCAGCAGCTCCTGGCGAATGCGCACGCGCTCGTCGCCGCCATACAGGCGCGACGTGAGCTGACGATCCTCCGGGCTGTTTCCGTCGATGTTGGAATCGAGCAGCAGCAGCATGTTGCGGCCGACGGTGATCCGCCAGACCCGGGCGAGAATGCGGCCGGTCCGCGTGTCGATTTCCACGATTAACGGCGACCCGTTCCGCGCCGCCGGCTGGATGGGCAGCAGCCGGCTGTCGACGTCGATGTAGTCCTCGTGCTGCCAGCCGCCGGCGTCGAGCCGCTGACGGAAGTAGCCCTGGTCGTAGTAGAGACCGATGCCGACGAGCGGAATGCCGAGATCGGACGCGCTCTTGAGGTGATCGCCGGCGAGGATGCCGAGGCCTCCGGAATAGATGGGCAGCGACTCGTGGAGTCCGAACTCCGCCGAGAAATACGCCACGGGCCGCGCGCCGAGCACACTGGCATTCTGGCCGCCCCATGTGTGCTTCGACTGCAGATACTCCTGCAGCCGGCGGTAGGCGTAGTTGATGCGTCCGTGCAGCGCCAGCTGCGAGGCGCGCGCCTCGAGCTGGGTGATCGGCATCTGCTGGAGAAGGACGATCGGGTTGTGGTCGCACTCGCGCCACAGGACCGGATCGAGCTCTCTGAACAGGCCCATCGCCTCCTCGTCCCACGCCCACCACAGATTCTGAGCGAGCGCCATGAGCCGCTGGTGCACCGGGGCAACGAAATGGCCGACCGCGCGCGCCTCACTCACTATCGGCGCGAGCTGCGTGCCGGCAGTCGTCAGCATGCGCACGTCGTCTTCGCCGAAGGCGCGCGGCTCCTCCGTCTGTACCACCAGCACGCCCTGCAGTACGCCGCGGTCGACGATCGGCACGCCGAGGAAGGTGCGGTAGGGATCCTCGCCTGCTTCACGGAAATACTTGAAACGAGGGTGCTGCGTGGCGTCCTGAACGAACACCGGCCGCAACTGCTCGGCAACCAGCCCGGCGAGCCCTTCGTTGATCCGCATCTTCACGCGCCCGACGCTCTCGGGGCGCAGACCGATGGTGGCAGCCAGGACCAGCGTCGTGCGATCGGGCTCCAGCAGGTAGACGGAGCAGACGTCGGTCGAGAACCGGTCCTGAATCAGGTTGACGATATTCGTGAGCGTCTCCGAGGGATTGCCGCTGCCGGAGACGAGGTGACTGATTTCTTCCAGGGTCCAGAGGAGCGATGGCGTGGTGTGCATAAGCGCGGCCGATGCGGGAAGCAATACTACTGCCCGGCCGGCACACCCACGTTTCGCTGGTGCAACGCGCCTTCGATTGCGGGATCTCGACAATCAGGTAGGAGATCTTCTGGCTGTCGACAATCGTGTTCCACAGTGGCGGAGGCAAAGCGGCCGGCGCGTGCGCCTGACGTGACGAATCATCAGATACGGCTCAAACCTGCCCTCGAGCTGCTGGCGCGCCTGTTGCTCTACGCAGAACACGAACTTTGCTGCTGAGGTCGAGCGCGTGCGCTTCGATTTCAGCGGGATGTCCGGCCTCGCGCTGACCATCCCTCAGGCGGTCCCTGTGGGGTGTGGGTGAGCGCCGGAACGAAAGACATTCCTGTCGATGCGGTCGTCAGATGAAACAGATCCGTTGGACGCTGGCGGCGAGGCTCCGCCTGCACCAACCGTTACTCAGAGCGACGCATCTCCCGCCTGTGGCGCTGGTGCTGAGCCCACTCCGTCTCTGACCGCCGGTGATCGCTCGGTGGCTCACCAGCAACAGCAGCAACAGCAGCAACAACAGTAAAAGTCCGAGGTTTCGCCATCCCTCCGTGCGCTATGATTGGCGAACTGCCCCGTTCGTCCCGGCATTCCCATGCAGCTTCCCGGCTTTCATCCGCTCGTCTCCCGGTGGTTCACCGAAACGCTCGGCGCGCCCACGGCCGCCCAGGAACGAGGCTGGGCATCGATCCGCCAGCATCGGCACACGCTCATCGCGGCACCGACCGGATCCGGAAAGACGCTGGCGGCGTTTCTCACGGCCATCGATGATCTCGTGCGCGAGGGAGGGAGTGGCGCGCTTCCGGATGAGGTCCGGGTCGTCTACGTCTCGCCGCTCAAGGCACTGAGCGCCGACATCCACAAGAACCTCGCCGAGCCGCGCCGCGGCATCCAGCAGCTGGCAAGCATGGCCGGCATTGCGCTCCCTCCGATCACCGCCGCCGTGCGCACGGGCGACACGTCGGCATCGGAGCGCGCCGGCATGCTGCGCACCCCGCCGCACATCCTGGTGACCACGCCCGAATCGCTCTATCTGCTGCTGACGTCAGACCGCAGCCGCCGCATGCTGCGCACCGCGCGCATCGTCATCGTGGACGAAATCCACGCCGTCATCGGCACGAGACGCGGCGCTCACCTGGCGCTGTCGCTCGAGCGGCTGCAGCAGGAAGCCGAGCGTCCGCTGCTGCGCCTCGGTCTGTCGGCGACGCAGAAGCCGGTCGAGGAGGTCGCCCGTTACCTCGTGGGCAGCGACGGCCGGCGCGGCGACTGCGCGATTGTCGACGAAGGCCATCGGCGTGCGCTCGATCTGGCGATTGAGATGCCGCGCTCGCCCCTCGACGCCGTCATGGCGCAAGAGGTCTGGGAGGAGTACTACGACCGCCTCGCCGAGCTGATCGAATCGCACACGACCACGCTCGTGTTCGTCAATACGCGGCGGCTGGCGGAGCGCGTTGCACGGCATCTGAGCGATCGCATCGGCGCCGACAAAGTCACGGCCCATCACGGGAGCCTCTCGAAGGACACCCGGCTCGATGCTGAAAATCGGCTGAAAACCGGCACGCTCAAGGCGCTCGTGGCCACGGCCTCTCTCGAGCTCGGTATCGACATCGGGCACGTCGATCTCGTGTGCCAGATCGGGTCGCCGCACCGCATCGCCACGCTGCTCCAGCGGGTGGGGCGGGCCGGCCACACGGTACACGGCGTCTCCAAGGGGCGACTGCTGCCGACGTCGCGAGACGACCTCGTCGAGTGCATCGCGCTGCTGCGCAGCGTTCGCCGCGGCGATCTCGACCGCGTCGTCTCGCACGACGCGCCGCTCGACGTGCTGGCGCAGCAGATCGCGGCCGAAGTCACCTGCCGCGAGTACGTCGAAGACGAGCTCTACACGATGGTCCGCAACGCCTGGCCGTACCGCGAGCTGACTCGCGCCGACTTCGATGCGGTCGTCGGCATGGTCGCCGAGGGCTTCTCGACGCGGCGTGGACGACGGGCGGCGCTCGTGCATCGCGACGAGGTGCATGCGACGCTTCGTGGCCGCCGAAGCACGAGGCTCCTGGCGTTGACCTCCGGCGGAGCCATCCCGGAGGTGGCCGACTACCGCGTGATCCTCGAGCCCGAAGACACGTTCATCGGAACGCTCAACGAGGACTTCGCCATCGAAAGCATGGCGGGCGACATCTTTCAGCTCGGCAACGCGTCCTGGCGGATCACCCAGGTCGCCGCCGGCGTGGTGCGCGTAGCCGACGCACACGGCGCGCCACCGAACATTCCATTCTGGTTTGGCGAGGCGCCGGCACGGAGCGACGAGCTGTCGAAAGCCGTGTCGGAGCTGCGCGCCGACGCCGAGCGCTGGCTCGTGGAGCACCCGGGCGCCTCCGGCGAAGGGAACGACGCTCTTGCAGCCTGGATGCAGAAGGAAGCGGGCATCTGCGAGGCAGCCTCAGCACAGACCGCCGACTACTTCGCTGACGGCTGGCGCGCCCTCGGCGTCATCCCCTCGCAGGGGACGCTCGTGCTCGAGCGCTTCTTCGACGAGTCGGGCGGTATGCAGCTCGTGCTGCACGCCCCCTTCGGCAGCCGCATCAATCGCGCCTGGGGACTGGCGCTGCGCAAGCGCTTCTGCCGGCAGTTCAACTTCGAGCTGCAGGCCGCGGCAACCGAGGATGCGCTGCTGCTGTCGCTCGGACCGCAGCATTCGTTTCCGCTCGCCGACGTCTTCCGCTATCTCCACGCGGCGACTGTGCGCGACATCCTGGTGCAGGCGTTTCTCGACGCGCCGGTCTTTCAGACCCGGTGGCGGTGGAACGCCACGATCTCGCTCGCCGTACCCCGGTATCGCGGCGGGCGCAAGGTGCCGCCGCAGATCCAGCGTATGCAGTCGGAAGACCTGATGGCAGCGGTCTTCCCGGACGCGGCGGCGTGTCTCGAGAACATCCCCGGCGATCGCGAGATCCCCGATCACCCATTGGTCAGGCAGACGGTCCGCGACTGCCTCGAGGAGGCGATGGACCTCCAGGGGCTGACATCGGTCCTCACGCGCATCCATGCTGGCACGCTGCGCTGCGTCGCGCGCGATATGCCGGAGCCGTCGGTGTTCGCGCACGAGATCCTGAACGCGCGGCCCTACGCCTTCCTCGACGACGCGCCGCTCGAGGAACGGCGCACGCAGGCCGTGCAGACCCGGCGGACGGGAAATCTCCCGGCAACCGACCTGGGCGCGCTCGACGCATCGGCGATCGCGCGTGTGATCGACGAAGAGCGGCTGGATCCTCGCGATGCAGAAGAATTGCACGACGCACTGCTCACGGTCGGCTGCCTGGCTGATGCTGAACTCTGCGGATCGGGACTCGGGACTCGGGGCCCGGGACCCGAAACGCTGAGTTCTCTCGGCGAGGCACTCGTCGCCGTTGCGCGGGCCACGCACGTCCAGTGCGGTACAGCACGCCTGTTCGTCGCGGCCGAACGCCTGCCCGAGCTTCTCGCCGTGCATCCAGACGCCGTGGCGACGCCACCTGTCACGCCGCCCGGTTCGAGGACGGTGCGGGTCTGGTCGCGCGCGGAGGCGCTGCGTGAGCTGCTGCGCGGACGGCTCGCCATCGTCGGACCGACGACCGTTGGCGCGCTGGCCATGTTCTTTGCCGTGGGCGACCAGGACGTCGAAGAGGCGCTCCTGGCTCTCGAGGGCGAAGGCGCCGTGCTGAGAGGCAGCTTCACTCCCGGCACACGCGCGCCCGAGTGGTGTGACCGCCGTCTGCTGTCGCGCATTCACCGCTACACGCTCAACCGGCTGCGGGCCGAGATCGCGCCGGTCAGCCCCGCCGAGTTCATGCGCTTCCTCTTCGTGTGGCAGCACGTCGATCAGCCCTCGACGCTGACCGGCATCGAGGGCCTGCGCGCCGTGCTTGCTCAGCTCGACGGCACCGAGCTTCCGGCGCGGGCGTGGGAGCGTCACGTGCTGCCGGCGCGCGTTCAGGGATTCGAGCCGGCGATGCTCGACATGCTGTGCCTGACCGGCGAGGTCGCCTGGGCACGTCTGTCGACCGGGCCCACACAGGTGGTCGGCGCAACACCCATCGCGATCTTTCTCCGCGAGCACGCCGACTCGTGGCTGGCTCTTCGGTCCGCGCCCGATGAGGGGGCCGGCGTGAGCCGGTCCAACACACATGCCGACGTGGCGTCCGGCTTGAGCCGGACCGTCCTGGATTACCTCCGCGCGCGCGGCGCCTCGTTCTCACACGACATCGCCGCCGCCTGCAGCCTGACTGGCGACGACGTCCGCACGGCGTTGTGCGAACTGGTGGCAAACGGCATCGTCAGCTCTGACGGCTTCGCCGGACTGCGCGCCATCGTCGGCGATACGACCTTCGACTCCCGGCGAGCGCGGGCGGATCATTCGGGCCGCTGGTTCGCACTCGAGACAGGCACGTCATCCGCACACCGGAGCTCTCACGTAGACATGTTTGCCTGGGCGCTGCTCCGCCGCTACGGCGTGGTCTTCCGCCGCCTGCTCGCCCGGGAGGCCACCGACGTGCCGTGGCGCGATCTTGCGCGCGTCTACCGCCGGCTCGAGGCGCGCGGCGAGATTCGCGGCGGCCGGTTCGTCACGGGTATGTCGGGAGAGCAGTTCGCGCTGCCCGATGCCGTCGAGCGGCTGCGGGAAGTGCGCCGGTCAGCGCCAGACGGCAGGCTCATCGCCATCAGCGCCGCCGATCCACTCAACCTCACCGGGCTGCTCACGTCCGAAGAGCGGGTGCGCGTCGCAACAGCGAACCGGATCGTCTATCGCAACGGCGTGCCGCTCGCAGCGATGGAAGGCGACATGCTTCGGACGATCAATACCTCCGATCCCGACATCTCCGCGGAAGCGGCCGCGCTCGCCGCCGGACGCCGCGTCCCCGTCTTGAGCGGATACGTCGGACGGATTCGTTAGAGGACGTCTGCAGGGCCCGGGCTGCGGACTCCGGCGCGGGTATGTGCGCGCTTCAACACTGAGCGGCGTTGACCGTCAGCAGTGTGCGAACGCTCGTGCCTTGCGAGTAGAGCGTGAACCGGTCGATCGACCCCAGACGTTCGCTCATCACCCACACGCGCTCGGATCCCTGACGGAGCACGCCGAGCGGCAACAGCATCGGACGCGCTGAAGATGATTCGTCATCGGGAATCCAGGCGAGCTCGCTCTTCGTGCCGGAGGGAACGATCCGCTCGCCGGACGCACGCAGCCAGCCGGTGACCGCGATCCGCAGAACGCCTTTCGGGTCTTCCGTCGGGGTGCCGCCGGCGTCGGGAATCCGCTTCGAGGCCTCGAAATAGTACGCAGTCGCGGCACCGTAGCCAGACGCGGCGAAGACGCTGTCGATCGTCATCGGCACGCGCGCAAGCGACGAGGAGGACACGCCTTGTCTTCCCGCCCGCTGGTCGAACAACGGTCCGATCGCCGCCGCAACGGCCTGCCATTCCGGTGAGGCCGCGCTCATCCGTCGAAGACTGTCGACGTCCATCGCGCTCGAGATCGCGACACCAACATAACGGGCATCGAACACCCCGGGCGGTGGCGTCTGAGCGCCCGACACCGCGAGCCGCCGCGGTGCGTCGCAGCGGCCGGTTGGTCCGGCGACGCTGAGACGAACGGACGTTCCGTTTCCTGGTGCGTACCACCGGGTCCACATGCGATTCGAGAGCTGACCGGGCCCGGTGGCAGGAACGGGTCCCCAACGGACACCGTCGAACCGCGCGATCGGATCGAGGTGCGTGTTGAGATCGACCGCCAGAATCACGTCGCGCGTCTGCGCGATCAGAAGAGCCTGCGCGCTGAATAGAACAGTGGCCGCCAGGCGGATCTTCATTCGCCGAGCATGGTACACCGCCGCGTTGACCGGAGGCCGGCCGGCGCCGGCGGGAGCCGAGCCGTGGCTCAACTCATGTCAGACGCATCGAGCTCGTCGAGATCGGCCTGCACGCGCCGCATCCCGCGGACGATCATCCACACGACGACGGCAATCCACAGCAGACCGCCAACGGCAAGTCCAGCCAGACGAGACGGCGTCAGCGGGCTCGCCGAGATCCCACCGAGCAGGCTCAGCAGAATTCCCGGAAGGAAAGCCAGCACGCAGAGCCAGAAACGTCCCGCGAGCTTCTGCTGGCGAACCAGTTGCGCGCGATAGAACGCCACACAGCTCAGCCCGGACTCGTCGAGTCGCACCGCCGTCGATCGTGCCCGCCAATAGAGCCACAGCATCGACGCCGCGGCCACGACGATGAGTGCTGCACCGGCGCGCTCGTAGCTGTGCTGCCCGCGCATCACCAACTGCAGGAGGTTTGCGATCAGGATGACCCCGAACGCAACGGCCGCTCCGGCGTTGTTCCGCCGCACACGGTCGTCCAGAAGCGCCGCTTTCATACGAATCTCGCTCGTCGACATGATGCGCTCCTCGCGTGGCTGCTCCTGCCACATCCGACGAATGCCGTCATCGTCCACGTCGTGCATCACGGTTCTCGCTCGTAGAACTGCCGGACCAGGATCTGCTTGACGCGATGGACTCTCGTCGCGACGTTCGACGGCGACAGGCCGACGACGTCGGCAATCGTGCCGGCGTCGACACCGTCCAGGTAGAGGAGCATCACCTGGCGATCGACCGGACGCAGCGTCCGGATCAGCTCCATCAGCCTCGCCAACGCGTGCTGACGGTTCACTGAGTGCTCGACGTCGACTTCCCCTTTCATCTCCGCCACTTCATCGAGACCTGTCAGCGTCGGAGTGCGGACTCGTCGTCTCAGCACCAGCGAGGTGGCAGCGTTGTGAGCCACCCGGTACACCCAGGTGCGGAGAGAGCATCGTCCGTCGAACCGATCGAAGCTTCGCCACAACACGATGTGGATCTCCTGCAGCAGATCCCGGCGCCTGTCGGGGTCGCCCTCGTAGCCGCGAGCCAATCGCTCGAGTGCGGAGCCGTATTGCGCTGCGGCCTCGGTATAGAGGTCGTCACGGCGGCTCCGCCCCTCGAAATCAGCCACGTGATCAGGGTAGACGCTGGCGTGAAGACTTTCTTACAGGCACGGCTTCCGAGGCACGGAGGCTGACGGGAAGCCCGACGGAGAAACGGTTCACGTAAACACGGAGAAACGGAGTAACGGAGGACGAACGGAGGCTGTCACACTGACAGGTACCTGGCACGCAGTTCGGTATTCGGACTCCGAAGGTGGGCCCGCGCTGCGCGCGGCAGGGCGCCGGCCGCAGGCCGGCGGCCCACCTGTTGAAGCGACCCCGCGGCCTGGCTCCGTTCGTCCTCCGTTACTCCGTTTCTCCGTGTGAAGCCGTTTCTCCGTATGACTCCGTTGCCTTCGGCGCCTGTACAATCCCCGGTGAATGGCCTCCGAACCGCATCGCCTGTCGATGATCCGGTCCTATACAGCGGCCGATCTGCTGACCCTCGGCAACGCCAGCTGCGGCACCATCTCGATTTTTCTCTGCCTCGGCTACATCGCCGACGACCGTTCCGGCGAAATCCGCGCCGCGTTCATCCTGCCGGTCGTCGCTCTGGCGCTCGACGTGCTGGACGGCTATGTGGGCAGGCTCGACACTCGCCGGCGGTCACGCCTCGGTGCCGACCTCGACTCTCTTGCCGACATCGTCTCGTTCGGCGTGGCACCGGCAGTGCTCGGCTACACGCTCGGCCTGCGCGGGATGTGGGACGTGGTGTGTCTGACCTGGTTCGTGTGCTGCGGGATCAGCCGTCTTGCGCGGTTCAACGTCACCGCTGACTCGCTGACGAATGTCGCAACCGGAAAAGTTCGCTACTTCGAGGGCACGCCGATCCCGACCAGTCTCTTGCTGGTGCTGATGATGGCGGTCGTCCATGGCACGGGACTGAGCGGACCGGAATTCTGGCCAGGCCGGTGGATCGTGCTGGAAAAGGTCTTCCACCCGTTCTCGGTCCTGTTTGCGATCAGCGGAAGCCTGATGATCAGTACCATCAAGATCCCGAAGCCGTAGCGTTTCTCGCGCTCATTTTTTCGGCGACAACCGCACCAGCTGCGCGCCCATGAAGATGTAGATGGCGCCGTCCGGACCCTGACGGATTTCGCGGATCCGCTGTTTGCGCCCGGCGAGCAGACGCTCCTCGGCTACGACGCGCTCGCCTTTCAGCACCAGCCGCACGAGATGCTGCCCGGCCATGGCGCCGACGAACAGGTCGCCCTTCCACTCGGGAAACAGGTCGCCGGTGTAGAACGCCATACCTGACGGCGCAATCGAAGGCACCCAGTAGTAGATCGGCTGCTCCACTCCCGGCATGGCGGTCTTGCCGCTGCCAACCGGCACGTTTTTCCGGCCGTCGGTCTGTCGCGCGTCGTACTGGCGGCCGTAGGACACGTCCGGCCACCCGTAGTCCTTCCCCGGCCGGACGATGTTCACTTCGTCGCCACCCTGCGGCCCGTGATCGATCATCCAGAGCTCGCCCGTCTGCGGATGAAGCGCCGCGCCTTCAGGATCCTTGAAGCCATGGGCGTAGGTCTCGGCCAGCACCGTGGCCCGGCCGAGCCACGGGTTGTCCTTCGGGATCGACCCGTCGCGGTTGATGCGCAGCACGCGGCCCGAGAAGTTGCGACGCACATCCGGATTGTCGGTGAAATCGTGATCCACGCCGTCGAGATCGGAATCGTAGAAGCGGAACCGATCCGCGCCGGTGATCAGCAGTGTGCCGTCGCGCGCGATCACGATCCGCCGCTCGGCTCCTTCCGCCAGCACCTCTACGTTTTCAAGACGGCGATTGTCGTCGCTCAGCCTCGCGCGCGCGATCCGCTCCGCCCCGAGCTGCATCGTCCGGCGCTCGGCGAGCGGCTTCGTCCAGACACGCTCATAGAAGTATTCGATGGGCCAGGTTGCCGGCGCCTCACCCTTTGGCGGCGCGAAATAGGTGAAATACAGAAGCCGATTGGCGGCAAACTGCGGATCGAGCACCACGTCGTGCAGCCCCTGCGCCGCCACCACTTTCACGTCGGGAACACCGCCGAGCGGCGCCGACACGATGCCGTCGCGCCGCACGATACGCATCGTGCCGGCGTTCTGCGTGACGAGAAAGTTGCCGTCGTGAAGAAACGCCATCGCCCAGGCACCGGCGAGACCGTCGGCAATGACCTGCGTGTCGAACGCGGCAGACGGCCTCGACGGCGCCGGCGCGTCGGTCTGGCCTGGGAACGCCGGTGCCGGCTCGGGCGACTGCGCATGAACCGCCAGGATCAGTGCCGCGATGAACGTCGCGGCGGTAATCGATGCCTTCATGAAGCTCTCCAATGCGGCGATGTGCCAGCGATCGATAACCGGGCTGAAGCCCGGTTCTGCGAAAGAATCCTCAACGAGGCTGAAGCCCGATTCTGCGAGTCATCGTCCAGCGGCGCGCACGTGGCGCTCGAGCATGCGCCGGCGCACGACGGCTCCATAGACGTTGCCCTTCGCGTCCACGCCGATCCCTTCGGCCCCCGAGTGGTCGGGGACGGTGGACTCCATGTCTTCGATGAACTCGCGCACCGTGCCGTCGCGCGCGCTGCCGATGCGAATGCCCTTCTTGATGCCGGGCAGCTCATGGGCTCCGGTATCGGGACCGGACTCGGAGTCGGTGACGTAGATGGTGTCGTCGGGCGTGATGACGATGCCGCTCGGCCGGCCGAACTGCCGCCACTCCGTGATGTATTTCCCGTCCTGATCGAAGATCTGAACGCGATTGTTCTCCCGATCGCCGACGAACAATCGCCCGCGCGAGTCCATCGCAATGGTGTGCGGCTCGCTGATCTCGCCCGGCCCAGAGCCTTTGCGGCCCCATTCCTTCACGAACTTGCCCTGACTGGTGAACCGGACGATGCGATTGTTGAGGCCATTGCGATGGCTGTCGGTCACGAAGATGTCGCCGCCCGGCGCAACCACGACGTCGGTGGGCTGGTCGAAGAGGTCGGGACCCGATCCCGAGACACCCGCCTTGCCGAGCGTCATGAGCACCTTGCCTTCCGGGCTGAACTTGAAGACCTGGTGACCCTTCCCGTTGTCGCCACGCGCGTCGGTCACCCAGAGATTGCCGGCACGGTCGACGGTGGCGCCATGCGGGAAGATGAACATTCCCTGGCCCCAGCTCGCCAGAAGCTTGCCGTCGAGGTCGTATTTGAGGATCGGCGCCTCCATCCGGCCCGCGCAGGAGTTCTCGAAGCAGCGGTGCACGACGTAAATGGTCCTGCCATCCGGCGCCGCTTCGACGGCCGTGACTGCAGCCCAGGCTACGCCGGGCGGGAGCTGTCCCCAGTCGCGGGTCGTGCGATATGACTGGGGCAGGTCGTTGCGCGGCGCGCTCGAAGGCTGCGCCGCAGCTGGAGTGCGACGGTCGTGAGCAGCAGGCAAAGACAGAAATTGCTTCTCACAGAGACACTCCTTGTTTCTCGGACCCCGGCTCCCCGAGTCCCGAGCCCCGAGTCCAGAGCCCCGAGTCCCGAGCCCCGAGCCCCGAGCCCCGGGCCCCGAGCCCCGAGCCCCGAGCCCCGAGCCCCGAGTGCCGAGTGCCGAGTCCCGGGCCCCGAGGCCCGAGCCCCGGATCCCGGATCCCGGATCCCGGATCCCGATTACTGCTTCGGCGTGATCTTCACGATCGTGACCGTGAAGTTCTTTCCGGGCGCCACGAAGAACTGGTGAACGGTGTTCGCGGGAATGTACATGATGTCGCCAGCTGCCATCTTGTACCGTGTGCCGCCTTTGATCGATGCGCCGCGGAGCTCGTCCGGCGCGCTGCTCTTGCCGTCCACGATCGTGCCACCGACGACCACCTCACCCTCGCCGGCACGGACCGTGATGAAGTCGGCGAGCTTCTGGTGCACTTCGGCTTCGGACGGGCCGTCACGATAGATGAGCGTGGCCGAGTCGAGCAGCCGCTCGAGCCCCAGATGCCGCGCCGGATCCACGGACGACTTGATCTTGGCTTCCGTCGCGGCGAGCTGACTCGCGCTCCAGTGGACAGGTGTCTGCGGATCGGCCGCGCGCAACGGCATCGACGCGACGAGCACGACGCCCACAATCCTGGTGATGTTCCGCATACAGTCTCCCGAGTAACGGAGCGGACGGAGGAACGGGACACGCTCACACGGAGAAACGGAGAAACGGAGGACGAACGGAGTTTCCTTCTTCGATCGCTGACCAGGAAGGTCCGATCAGATCATCGAGGTGGGCCCGCGCCGCGCGCGGCCCCACGTAGCCTCTGTGCCTCTGTGCCTCTGTGGCGTTTTCTACTCCGTTTCTCCGTAACCTCCGCTCCTCCTAGCGAGGCTTCGCCAGATACGCCTTCGACGCCGCCTCGTCCTTGAGCGGCGTCACCTTGTCAGGATCGATCCTGACCATCAGGTACGTAATGTGGTCGTCGATCCTGGTGAACAGGTGTCCGGTGCCGGCCGGAATCACCACGACGTCGCCGGCCTTCAGTTCCTGGCTGACTGGATTGCGAATCGACGAGGCGTTGTGGCCGGGGCCGTTGAACAGGCGAACGGTTTCGAGATCGGCCGGACGGCGCTTGCTGTTCACCAGATCGGGGCCGGTCATCAGCGTGCCCGACCCGTCGATCACGTGGTAGACCTCGCTCACCAGATCGTGCTCGGCAACCGAGTCGGCGGCGGGCGCCGTGAGCCTGCCGCGATACACCACACCAATGCCGATGTGACTCTTGCCGATCTCGACGTCTCTCACCTGCTGATCGGTCAGCTTCTCCGCCATCGCCTTCTTGACGTAAGCCTGAATCTCGTCGTTCTTGATGTAAGTGGCAGGACACATCCTGCAGGTCGGCTGTGGATCGTCAGCCTGGGCCAGCACGCCCACCGCCAGACCCAGCGCCGCTGCGAACATCAGCGCGAATTTCATGATGCCTCCCGGTTGCTGCGGCGGCCGTCCGGATTGACTGGTCCGCCCGAGCGCTATGGCTGGTCCGCCCGAAGGCGGACCCTGCATGGCGCCTGAGGGCGGACGCTACTTCGGCCAGGGCACGCCCTGGTCGACCGCCGGGATCGGCCCCACGCCCTTGAAGACGAACCGCTGCACGCGCGCACCCGTGTACGTCTCCGTCGTGTAAAGGTTGCCCTTCGAATCGGTGGCGATGTTGTGGACGCCGAAAAACTGGCCTGGCTGCCGGCCGCCGTCGCCGAACGTGGTCAGGAGCGCCAGCGAGCTCCTGTCCAGGACGCGCACCTTCTCGTTCACGCCGTCGACCATGTAGAGGTAGGTCTCCTGCGGATCGCGCGAGAAGGCGATGTCCCAGACCGCCCCTGACCTCAGCGTCTTCTGCTCGAAGAACGCCTCCTTCACGAACGTCCCATCCCTGCGGAAGACTTGCAGGCGGTTGTTCACACGGTCGCACACGTAGACGAAGCCATCCTTCGACACGTTGACGCAGTGCACCGTACGGAACTGCTTCACCGGCGGCGCCTGCGGATCGTACGCGCCCAGATCCACATCATCCGGCTTCGCGCCATAGGCGCCCCAGTGCCGTTTGTAGGCGCCGGTGTCGGCGTCGAACACGATGACCCGATGATTGCCGTAGCCATCGGCGATGTACACCTCGTTGGCGTCGGCGTCCGGAAAGATCTTCGCCGCCCGCCAGAGGTGACTCGTGTCGTTGCTGCCGTTGTGCACCTTCTGCTTGCCGATCTGCAGCAGGAACTTGCCCTCGCGCGTGAACTTCAGCACGTGCGTGTCGCTGTTGCCGTTGCCGCCGATCCAGATATTGCCCTTGTGATCGACCGTGATGCCGTGATTCGACTCGGGCCAGTCGTAGCCCTGCCCCGGGCCGCCCCAGTGACCCACGAGGGTGCCTGCCTGATCGAACTCCAGTACCGGCGGCGCCGGCGTGCAGCAGATGCCGACGGGCGGCGTCACCGCCGCAGCCTTGAAGTTGTCTTCGACCGTCTGCGGGCGATGGATGATCCAGACGTGGTCCTGGGCGTCGACCGCGACCCCGATGGTCGAGCCGAGGACCCAGTGATTGGGCAGCGGCCTGGGCCACAGCGGATCGACCTCGAAGCGCGGCGCCTGCGTCGCTGGCGCGCTCGTTGAGGAAGTCGACGAAGTCGCCGAAGCCGATGGAGCGGGCGACGGTGACGACTGACAGCCAGTCAGCAGGCCGGCAGCGACCATGGCAGGTACAAGGGGGACGGTCCGCCAGCGGCAGGCTCGAACCGTCCAGGCATTCCAGCTGCGACGAGCGATTACAGTGTCGGGCATCGTCGTTTGACGTGGGCGATTCTACGCGACCGCTCCCGCGTCAACAATGCCAGGTCCTCTGTCGCAGAACCGGCGGCGGATCCTTCGCAGAACCGAGCTTCAGCTCGGTCGGCGCGGATTTGTCGCAGAACCGAGCTTCAGCTCGGTTCATTCCGCGGCGCAGCGATCCTCGGTTTGGAGGTAGATTTACGTCCTCATTCAAGGAGCCGACCGTGAAAAAGCCGTTGCGACTGCTGTGCCCGCTTCTCCTGCTCGGCTGCGCCGTCGTCGTTCGCGCGCAGGGCGGCGAGCTGCGCATGACGCCCGCTGAGGTCAAGTGGCCGGCTCCTGCCGCCGGCGGCGTCGGCACGTCGGGTGTCGCTGGCACTCAGACCGTCGTCGTCAAAGGCGACCCGTCGAAACCCGGTCTCTATACGCTCCTCCTTCGCGTCGGGCCGAACACCAGGATAGAAGCGCACGCGCACCCCGACGATCGGATCGCCACCGTGATCTCAGGCACGTGGTACTTCGGGTACGGCAAGCAGTTCAACGAGGCGGCGCTCAAACTGCTTCCTTCCGGGAGTGTCTACACCGAGCCGCCCAATGCGAATCACTTTGCGATGACGCGCGGCGAGGGCGCCGTCATTCAGATCACGGGTAGCGGACCATCGGGAACGACATATGTCGACCCCGCGAACGATCCGTCGAAGAAGAAATAGGATGACCCCACGCTCGCGACGTGAGTTCTTCCGACAGGCGGTGGGCGGCGCGGCTGCCTTGACCGGCAGCCGGGCGTTTGCGCAAGCACCGGCACCGGCACAGCCTCCGGCTGCTTCGAGCGGCAGGCTTTCCGGCGATCTCGCGCTCGTCAACGGACGATTCGTGGACGGCCGCGGGGCCGTCGGCTCGGCGGTGACGATCAGGAACGGACGGATCCTCGCGATCGGTCAGACGGCACCGGCAGCAGCCGTCGCGCAGACGATCGACCTCGGCGGGCGGACGGTGATCCCCGGCCTGTTCGACTCGCACGCGCATTACACACGCGCCGCGGTGAACCCCGGGCACGAAGCGCGGCGGATCGAGCGGGCCTTCTCGATCGCCGAGCTCCAGGAAGCCATCGCGAGACGGACGCAGTCGGTGCCGGATGGCGAGTTCATCACCTGCATCGGCGGCTGGAATCACACGCAGTTCGCCGAAGGCCGACGGCCCACGCAGGCGGAGCTCGACGAGGCGGCTCCGCGTCATGCCGTCTATATCTCGGGCACGGGCGGAGGGACCGGCGCGCTCACCAACAGCCGCGGCCGCGCGTTCTTCTCGGCAAGAGGTGTGGCGGTCGATGCGGCGACCGGCGTGGTCGCATCGGCGGGCGCCGCCGTCGCCGCGCTTCAAGCGGCGCAAACGCCGGATGACAAGCTGCGCGGCACAGCCGCGCTGAATGCGCATGCCAACAGCCTCGGGCTCACCGCGGTCGTCAACGCCGGAAACCTGCCGGATCAGGAATTCGCGCTCCGGCTCTGGCGCGACGACAAGCTGACCGTACGGATGCGCCCGCTCTTCCCCGCCGACTCGCCGGCCGAGGTGGAAGCGCGCGTTCTCAACAACTTCAGCCAGGGCGGCCGCGCCGTAGGCGACGACCTGTTCCGCGTCGCCGGGTTCGGTGAACGCATCGGCGGCAACGTCACGACCTCGTCATCGTTCGAGCCCACCGCCCGGGTCATCGCGCGACACGGCTGGCTGCTGCAGCAGCATTCGATCACGCTGGCGGAAAACGACTTCCACCTGAATGCCTTCCGCTCGATTGCACGCGACCACCCGATCGCGGGGCTCCGATGGTCGCTCATCCATCTGCAGAGCATCGACGGCAGCCGGTTGAAAGCCCTCATGGATCTCGGCGCCGGAGCAAGCGCGCAGACCTGGACATACTTGTCGGCCGGCGGCGGTCCACCGTTCCGGCGAATCGTCGATTCGGGCATCCGCGCCGGCGTGGGCACCGATTCCACCAACGTCTCCGCGCTGGACCCCTGGCTGGCCATCTTCTACATGACGACCGGCCGCAATCTGTCGGGGATGCTGACCAACGACGGCCAGCAGGTGTCACGCCTGGAAGCGCTGCGGCTGTACACCGAGGGCACCGCCTGGTTCGCATTCGACGATCACCATCTCGGGTCGTTCGTCGAGGGCAAGTACGCCGATCTCGCAGTGCTCAATCTCGACTACCTCAACGCACCAGATCAGATGCTTCGCCGGATGGAGTCGCTGTTGACGCTGGTGGGCGGAACGCCGGTCCATGCGGCCGCTCCATTCGATCGGCTGATGACCGCACGCTCGCGCTAGCAGCCCGGGTGACAGCAACTTAGCGGGCTGTGACCCTTCGACTTCGCTCAGGGTCGTACTGAGCGAGGTCTAAGGACGAGGGCATCGAGTAAAACCACAGGCACCGAGAGCACCGAGACAAACCACAGAAGGCACCGAGAGCACAGAGATCTATGGGGGCTCTGTGTCTCTGTGCCTCGGTGGCGAAATCTCGGTGCCTCGATGACGGACTCCTGTGGCCTCACAGGCCGATACGATTCACCACGGCCTGCCCAGCGCGCACGTCATCCGCGCGACACGGCATGTGGTACGATCCGCCCGCCCAGGGGCAATCGACCCGATCGACAAGGAACTCGACGTGCCAAGAATCCCATCCGATCGACTGAGCGTGAACCAGCCTGTCGAATCCGCGGCGCCCGATGCGACGCTCGTCGTGACGTCCGACCCGGCCAGGCCGCTGCCCGTCGGCGCCTACACGTTTCAACTCGAGGTGGTGGACAGCGCCGGCAACCGGTCACAGCCTGTGCACGCGAGAGTGGTTGTCGTCGACAACCAGGCACCCACAGCGATCATCAGCGCGCCGCGAACGGTACCGTTTGGAACGGAGTTCACGCTGAGCGGCGCCGAATCGCGCGACGTCGGCGGCGGAACCATCAGCAAGTACATCTGGACTTTGATCCAGTAGCGTCATGCAGCTGCTCCCGAACCAGCCCGTCGAGACGGCAACGCCAGGCTTGACGGTCGACGCCGGGCTTCCGCCAGGCACGCACCGGATACGGCTCGTGGTCGTAAGCGCGCACGGACAGGCAAGCAAGCCGGCGGAAGTCGCCATCCGCGTGCTGCCGCGCGCGGCATCCGACCACGGCCGGCCTGGCGCCGCCGCGCCCCCTCGGCTGCCACGGCCCGCTGGTGAAGAACCCGCGTGAATGCCGAATGCGACTGCCCACGCGGCCACTCGCCGTTTTGGTGATTCGCCATTCCGCATTCAGCTTTGAGCATTGAGCATTGACTATTGAGCATTGGACCCCCCGGCCATCGAGGCTCGAACGTTTCGTCGTCTGGCCGGACTGAAGGAGGCCGAGGTTGTCCCGTTCCGCCTGGGTAGCGGCCGCAGTCGTCGTCGCCGCTGCCGCCGTTGCCTATCCCTGGGCGCTCAGCAGCTTCCCCGCCACCGGTGAGAACGGCGCGGCGTCGCGCGACACGAGCGCCGGCCCGCTGCCGCGCACCGCAGACGGACGGCCCAACTTCCAGGGCATCTGGCAGGTGCGCAATCGCGCCTCGTACGATCTGCAGGATCACGCCGCGAGCCACGGAATGCCGGCAGGCAGGAGCGTCGTCGAAGGCGACGAGATCCCGTATCAGCCCTGGGCCGCGAAAAAGAAGCAGGAGAACTTCGCCAACCGGCAGACAGCCGATCCGCTCGCCAGCTGCTACATGCCCGGTGTGCCGCGGATCATGTACATGGAGTTTTCGTTCCACATCTTTCAGACCCGCGATCACATCGGCATCACCTTCGAGTGGTCGCAGGTGTTCCGCCTGATTTACACGAACGGCAGCACGCCGATACAGGGCCTCGAATTCTGGATGGGCGACTCGCGCGGGCGCTGGGAAGGCGACACGCTCGTGGTGAACGTCACAAACCACAACGATCGCACCTGGTTCGATATGGCGGGCAACTTCCACAGCGAGGCACTGCGACTCGAGGAACGCTACACGCTGCTCGACGCCGACACGCTGCAGTACGAGGTCGCCATCGACGATCCGAAGGTGTTCACCCGCCCCTGGAAGATCCGCATGAACATGCACCGGCACAAGGACATGGATCGCATCCTCGAGTACCAGTGCAACGCCGAGGCCGAAGAGGCGAACGGCGCCTTCGAACGCGATCCGCGTACGTGGTACACGAAGCCGTGAGCGGATCTGCGGAGCCGACCATGAAGAGCCGATCAGCGGGCGTTTGCATTCGCGCGATAGCGGTGGCGGCAGCCTTCGTCGTCGCGGTCCCCATCGCCGGCGACGGACAGAGTCCGGGTGGCGACGCGACAAAGGGCTCGCCGGCACCGATCCGCCGGATGCCGGACGGCAAGCCCGATCTCTCCGGACACTACGTGCCCGACGCCGGCGGCGCCAACTATGGACTGGAGCGGCACGAGCAGGACTTCCTGACGCCGCCCGGCCGCGGCATCGTCGTCGATCCGCCCGACGGCAAGCTGCCGCTGCAGCCGTGGGCGCAGGCCGAGCGCAAGCAGCGCGCGCTCCCCGAGCGCGGCTACGACGACCCGACGGCGCACTGCTTCGTCGCTGGCGTCCCGCGCTCGATGTACGTGCCGGCGCCGGTGCACGTCCTGCAGCCGCCCGGCTACATCGTCCTGCTCTTCGAACGCATGTCGTGGCGTACGATCCCGCTGGACGGGCGGAAACACATCCCCGACACGATTCGACTGTGGCAGGGCGACTCCGTCGGCCATTGGGAAGGCGATACGCTCGTCGTCGACACCACGAATCTGAACGGGAAGACCTGGCTGAACGAGGTCGGCGATATCGTGAGCCACGCGGAAACCGTCGTGGAGCGTTTCACGCCGGTTGACGCGGACCGCATTACGTATCGCGCCACGGTAACGGATCCGCTCGTGTATACGCGGCCGTGGACGATCGAGGTGCCGCTCAACCGTCAGACGGACGAGCTGCTGGAAGTCGCCTGCCACGAGGACAACCAGGACCTCCAGCACCTCAAGGAAGTCAGGGATGCGGCACGGAAACGGGCGAAATAGGAGGCATTCGATGAGCGGACGTGCGTTGGCGCTGGTGCTTGGAGCCTGGATCGCTGCTGCCGGGACCGCGTTCGCCCATCACTCGTTCTCGGCCGAGTACGACGACAAGAAGCCGATCAAGCTCACCGGCAAGGTCACGATGATGCGGTGGTCGAACCCGCACGCGTGGATCTACCTCGATGTGAAGGGCAAGGACGGCAAGGTGGTGAACTGGGCGTTCGAGACCGGCGGCGCCAACAGCCTGATCCGCCGCGGCTGGCGAAAGGAAGATCTCCCTGCCGGGACCGACCTGGTGGTGGAGGGATGGCAGGCGCGCAACGGCTCCAACACCGCCAACGCCGGAAGCATCACCTTTCTGAAGAACGGCAAGACACTCTTCGCTGGATCGTCCAATCCGAAGGCCGCCGATGCCGCCAAGTGAGGCTTGAACGATCCGAACGATCCGAACGATCTCAAGGCGCCGGCTCGATGCGCAGCAGCGCGCCCTCCTTCTCGTCGGTCAACGCATAGATCAGGCCGTCGACTCCCTGGCGGACGTCACGAATACGCTGATGCAGTTCGGTGAGCAGCGATTCGCGGCGCAGCTCTTCCATCTTCTCGTTGAACAGGATCCGTTCGATATGGCCGGTGCCCGGAATCTCGCCGGTGCGCAGCGCTCCCACGAAGACGTCGCCCTTCCACTTCGGCAGCTTGTCGCCGGTGTAGAAGACCATGCCTGACACGGCAATCGACGGGGTCCAGTAGACGACGGGGTACTCGAATCCTTCCTGCCAGAACTTCGCGTTCTGCCACGGGCCCGGATAGGTGCGTCCGTAGCTCACGATCGGCCAGCCGTAGTTCTTGCCTGCCTGCAGGATGTTGATCTCGTCGCCGCCATTCGGTCCGTTCTCGTTCAGCCAGATCTCGCCGGTCCCGGGATGCATCGCCAATCCCAGCGAGCTGCGGTGACCGATCGTGAACACCTCGGGCTTGAAGCCGGTTCGCTTGACGAACGGATTGTCGGGAGGAATCGTGCCGTCGTCCTTGTATCTGAGCACCTTGCCGGCCTGGCTGTTGCCGTTCTGCGCGTCCTCCGGTCTGGACGTTGCGGCGGTCGTGAGATACAGCGTCGCGTCGCGGCCGAAGGCGAGGCGCGTGGCAGTCCCGGTGCCTTCATCGAGGACGACGATGTCCTTCATGTCGACCATCGCCTTGCCGTCCCAGCGGCCGCGCGCAATGGCCACCGTGCGGCGCTTCTCGTCGAGCGGCTTGGTGTAGGAGAGATAGACGAGCTTGTTCTCGGCAAAGCGCGGGTGCAGCGCGATATCCATGTAGCCGTGAACGGCGCCCGGCAGGCCCGATTCGCCGGCGAAGTAGCCCTTCGGCGTCCCGGCAACCGGCTGCGGATCGAGGACGCCATTGCGCACGACGCGCAGTCGCGCGGTCCGCTCGGTGATGAGCATGGTGCCGTCGGGCAGCGAGGCGAGGCTCCACGGATACTGGAGCGCCTTCGTCACCGCTGTCACACGAATCCGCTGCCCTTCGGCGGTGTCGAGCACCATCGGCAGCTTCGGCATCGGGCGGTTGGCAAGCCCGGTCGGGGCAACCGGGTAGCCATTGTTGAACGGCACCTTCTGCTGGCCGGCGCCAACCCGCACGATTGCCAGCGCCGCCACGAGCAGCGCGAGCGGCACGGTGAACCTCACGGCACGGACGGGTCTCGACGAGGACGGCATTCTCACGTCATCTTCTCCTTCGAAGCACCAAGTATATGCCTGCCTGAGACCTCGTCGGTCGGTCCGCGACAGCGCGAAGATCACAAGCGCCTCACGCCGACAAACCTGCTGCGCGCGCCCGTTCGAGCAGCAGCTCCCGCTCCCGGACATTCCGTGTCAGCGAGGCGGCACGCTCGAACTCCACACGTGCCTCGTCGAACCGTCCAAGCTTGCGCAGCAGGTCTCCACGGACGCTCGGGAGCAGGTGGTAACGGGCCAGAGACGGCTCGGATCTCAAGGCGTCGACGATTAGCAGCCCCCGACCAGGGCCGAAGGCCATTCCGACTGCGACGGCACGATTGAGCTCGACGACCGGCGATGGCGTCAGCGTGGCCAGCACCTCGTAGAGCGACGCGATACGTGCCCAGTCGGTCTGCTCGGGTGTGAGCGCTCGCGCGTGGCAGGCGGCGATCGACGCCTGCACCACGTACGGTCCGCGTCCGCCGCCCAGCTGCTCCGCGCGTTCGAGCGCGGCCAGCCCACGGCGAATGAGCAGGCGATCCCAGAGCGCCCGGTTCTGATCGAGGAGCAGAATCGGCTCGCCTGACGGGCCGACCCGCGCCCGCGCGCGCGACGCCTGGATTTCCATGAGCGCGACGAGCCCGTGCACTTCCGGCTCGTTCGGCATGAGTCCCGCCAGCACGCGTCCGAGCCGCAGGGCGTCATCGCACAACCCGGGACGCATCCAGTCCTCGCCAGCGGTGGCGGAATATCCTTCATTGAAGATCAGGTACACGACCTCCAGTACCGACGACAGCCGCGCCGTCAGCTCGGCGCCGCGCGGAACCTCGAAGCCGACGCGCTTCTCGGCCAGCGTCTTCTTGGCGCGGACGATGCGCTGCGCGATGGTGGGCTCGGCAACGAGAAACGCGCGCGCGATCTCGTCGGTGGTCAGCCCGCCGAGCAGCCGCAGCGTCAGCGCGACGCGCGCTTCCGTGGAGAGGACCGGATGGCAGGCGGTGAACACCAGCCGAAGCAGGTCGTCGCCGACGTCGTCGTCCAGGACGGCATCGAGATCAGGAGCGTCCGCGGCGCGGGCGCTCTCGAGCTCGTATCCCAGCTGTTCGTGCTTGCGCTCGAGCAGCTTGTTGCGGCGGAAGAGATCGATCGCTCGATGCTTGGCCGCAGCCATGAGCCAGGCGCCAGGGTTTCGCGGCACTCCAGATTCCGGCCACTGCTGGAGCGCGGCCACGAGCGCGTCATGCGCCAGATCCTCGGCAAGCCCCACGTCGCGCACCATGCGCGTCAGCCCGGCTATGAGCTTCGGCGCCTCGATCCGCCAGACCGCATCGATCGCCTGGTGTGTCTCGCTGGCTGTCACGAGCTCGATCAGACCATCGGCGACGCTCGCGTGCAACCCTCGTCAGATCTGGAGGAAACGGAGGTTGCGGAGGAGAAACGGAGGGGGCGGAGGAACGGTCTCACACGGAGAAACGGAGAAACGGAGGCGAACGGAGGCTGGTGGTCGCGCACGACATCGGGGGTGGGACCGCGCTGCGCGCGGTCAGGGATCGAGTAGAACGCCGATCACAAACACGCGCACGATCCTCGAGCGTGCTTGTGATCGGCGTTCTACTCGATCCCTGTCGCCGGCCGACGGCCGGCGGCCCACCCGCTGAGCAACTCGAGCGGCCTTGGCTTTTTGGATCTGCTTGTGGACCTCTGTGTCTCTGTGCCTCTGTGCCTCAGTGTGTAAATTCTCTGTGCCTCGCCGCCCCGAAGCCTCGGCGCCTCAAAACAAGAGTTTCATCGCCAGCTGGATGACTCGCGGATCGCCGGCCGTCGTGATCGTGCCGAAGTTCGCCGCCCCGAGCACCGCGTTCGGGTTGCCGAACGGTGGGGTGTTGAGGACATTGAACGCCTCGGCCCGCAGCTCGACGTCGGGCCCACCGGAAATCGGGATCCGCCGGCTGAGTGCGAGGTCGACGTTCTTGTACGACGGCCCGCGTACTGGATTCCGCGACGAGCTGCCGAGCGTGAACGGACCTGCCTGCTGAAATGCGGCGGTATTGAACCACCGCGACGTCGACCGCTCGTCTGACGGCAGCTCCGGATCGCCCACCAGGTTCGGCCGCTGCGTGCCGAAGCCGGCGAAGGCGTTGAAATTCGTGGACTGGGTGACGGCAACCGGCACGCCGGATTGGAGCGTGACGATCGTCGAGAGCATCCAGTCGTTGATGAGCGCCCCGGTCCATCCCTTTCCCTGGCGGGCGCGTCCCTGTCCCCACGGCAGCTCCCACACGGCCGAGGCCACGAACACGTGTGGGATATCTCCGGTGGAGTAGTCGCGCTCGAGACGGCGATTGAAGCTGTCGGCCACCGGGAAGTTCGCGACCGGCCCGGTCAGGATCGAGGCGTCGAACACCGACGAGGCGTCGTCCATGAGGCGAGAGCGCGTATAGCTCACGATGTACGACAGCCCGGCGTGGAAGCGCTGCTCGAGCTTGAACGTCACGCCGTGATAGTTGGTGTTGCCGACGTTGTTGCGATACAGGCTGACGGTCGTGTACTGGGGAAACGGCTTCAGGAGCTGCGCTCGCGTAATCGTCGGATCGCCGAGGTTCGACGACTGCGGAATGATGCCGAAGTACGGATTCGGCACGGTCTCCATCAGCGTCGGTCCGAGCGCCAGCTGCTCGACCGTGAGCTGATTGAGATTGGTGTCGGGGACGCCGACGTGGGTGATCTTCGACCCGACGTAGGCCACCTCGACATTCATGTTGCCGCGAAGCTCCTGCTGCACCGCGGCATTCCACTGCTGCACGTAGCCGGAGCCGAGGTCGGCGTCGACGCTGAAGACACCCTGACCGTAGCCGGCGGTCGGCGTGGTTCCGATCGGCGCCACGCTGGGACCGTTCTGCAGCACGAAGGCCGGCGTGATGTTGTTCAGCGCCCGCTGCGTGACCGTCTGCAGGAACGGAAACGTCGGCGTCGTGAACGGCGTCGTGATCCCGGCCATCTCGATCCAGATCAACCCGTAGCCGACGCTGGTCACCGTCCTGTCCGCCGGCCTGTAGACGATGCCGAGGCGCGGGCCGAAGTTGTCCTTCTTCAGCTGGCGCACCGGCTCCGTGCCCGGATACTCGAGCAGCTGCGACTGGAGGTCGAGCACGGCGGTCTGGCCGTTGATCTCGGTCGACGGGAAGTTCAGCGTGTAGCGCAGGCCGGGGTTGATGGTGAGACGATCGGTGACGCGCCAGTCGTCCTGGATGAAGTACTCCTGGAAGTGCGCGCGCTCCTCGATCTCGCCCTGCTGCAAATCGATCGAGAACGACTGCACCTGTCCGAGCAGGAAACTGGCGAGCGGTGTGCCGGTGGTCGTCGAGCCCGGCAGGTTGCTGCCGATGTTGTTGAAGCCGAAGGTGCCGGTCGGGGATGGTGGCTGAATCACGTTCAGCCGCTCCCATCGCCAGTCGAACCCCATCTTCAGCGAGTGCTGCCCCTTCACCCAGGTCAGACTGTCGGCAATCTCGGTGACACTGGTGTTGAAGTTGGTCGCCGTGTTCGCCGGAGAGCCGAGCTGCGTCACGGCACCGGCACCGATGGTGATCGTCGGCAGCGTGTTGGGGAACCGCGCGTCACCGGGAATGCCTGGAATGAGCGCACCGGCAGGACCCGAAAGCCCGGTTGCGCTTCGATCGACAGTTCGGCTCGTCTGTCCGACGCGCAGCTCGTTGAACAGCGCCGGCGAGACCACGCGCCGGTAACTCGACGCGAACGCCCACGCCACGGTGTCCTGCGGTCCGAGCGTCCCGGTCGTCACCCCGCTGCCGTCGGGGAGCGGCGTCACCGGGGTGAGGCGGCCGCGGAAGTTGGAGACACGGCCGAACACGTGATCGCGGTCGGAGCCGAACCGGTGGTCGATGCGTGCGTCCCACTGGTCCTGGTCGTCGGCCTCGTTGGCGGTGCGGCGGAAGTTGTTCGACGTCCCTGAGGAGGTGGGCAGCGGGTAGCGCTGCAGCAGCGCCAGCGCCACCGGATCAATCCGTTCGACCGGTATGGTGTTGTTCGGGAACGGTGTGCGCGTGAACCCGCCGCTGCCGTTCGGCGTCGTCGTGGCCGGATCGTAGATGACCGGCACGCTCGCGCCGATGGCTTCGGTGAAGATCCCCTGCCGCTGCAGGAGCGTCGGCACCGTCGAGGTCACCGTGCGTGCGATGTGCTGACGTTGCCCCTGGTAGTCGACGAAGAAGAACGTCCGGTCGCGGACGATCGGCCCGCCGAGCACGCCGCCGAACTGGCTGCGGCGGTAGTCCGGCTTCTCCGTATTGGCGGTCTGGAAGACGTTGCGCGCGTTCAGCGACTCGTGGCGGAAGAAGCCGAACGCCGTGCCGCGCAGCACGTTGCTGCCGGCTCTCGTCGTCAGATTGACGACGCCGCCGTTGAAGCGGCCGAACTCGGCCGGCGGGCTGTTCGTCTCGACCTTGAACTCCTGGATGGCATCGATGATCGGGAAGAACGCCACCTGTCCGGGCTCGGGCTGCAGCACCGACACGCCGTCGAACAGGTACTCGTTGGTCCGCGGCCGGCCGCCGTTGATGCGCGGCAGCTGCGATCCCGGAGGCAGGGCGACGCCCGGCGCCAGCTGCGCGAGCGTGATGAAGCTGCGGCCGTTCAGCGGCAGCCCGACGACCTTCTCCTCGGAGACCACCTGACCGAGGTTGCCGCTCGTGCGCAGCATCGGGGCATCGGCGGTGACTTCAACCGACGCTTTCGTCTCGCCGACCGCCAGCGCAAAGTCGAGCCTGACCGTCTCGCCGGTCTCGATATTGATGCCTTCGCGACGTATCGACTGGAAGCCGGCACGCGAGACGACGATGCGGTAACGGCCGGGAGCGAGGCCAGCGAGCGTGTAAACCCCTTCGGGACTCGACATCGTGCGCCGCTCGGCCGCGGTCTCGACGTTCATCGCAACGACGGCAGCCTCAGGCAGCACGCCGCTCGAGGCGTCGCGTACGAGACCAGTGATCTGTCCGGCCCCCACCTGGGCGCGTGCCGGCGCCGCCACCGCAACGAGCCCGACCACGCCAACGCACACCGCCAGCCGGCATGAACGCATCCGTCCCCCAAGAAGCCTCTCACGATATATCGTTCTCAAACGATTCTCAAATCGTATCGATTCGTATTTTATTGTCGTCTGGAAGGCATAATATACAGACGTGGAGACTTTGACGACGCGAGGGCGGCTCGGCGCGGCGCTGGTGATCGGCCTGGCGGTCGCATCCGCCCGCCCGGCCCTGAACGCACAATCACCGGCGCGAGCGCTGTCAGTTGCCGCGGCGTCCGACCTGCAGACGACCCTGCCGGGACTCGTCGCGCGCTTCGAACGCAGCGCCGGCGTCAAGGTCGCCGTGTCGTTTGCCTCGTCTGGCGCCCTCTTCGCGCAGATCCAGAACGGCGCCCCGTTCGACGTCTTCTTCTCCGCCGACATCGACTACCCGAAACGACTCATCGCCAGCGGTCACGCCGAATCAGGCAGTCTCTACGAGTACGCCACCGGCCGCATCGTCCTGTGGACGCGGCAGAACAGCGGGGTCGATGTCACCCGCGGCCTGACCGTCCTTCGTGACTCACGGGTACGACGGATCGCCATCGCCAACCCGCAAACGGCTCCCTATGGGCGCGCGGCAGTCGCGGCCCTGCGCCACGACAAGCTGTACGACGCCGTGCAAGGCAAACTCGTGCTCGGGGAGAACATTTCGCAGGCCGCGCAGCTCGTCGACAGCGGCAACGCCGACGCCGGGATCATTGCCATGTCGCTGGCCCTCGGTCCGGCCATGCGTGCCCGCGGGCGATTCAAGGAGATTCCCGCCAGCGCGCACCCGCCGATCGAGCAGGGGGTCGTCATCACCAGCGCCTCGCGCGCCAAGGGGACGGCGCGGCAGCTGCTCGACTATCTGAAGCGGCCGGAAGCCATCGAGCTGCTGCAGCACTCCGGCTTCGCGTCTCCGGCCGTCCCGGCCAGGTAGCCGTCGGACACCGGGTACAATCGCGCCGCTGATGGACTGGCAGGCGATCTGGCTGACCGTTCGACTGGCGGCCGTCGTGTCGGCCATCCTCCTCGTGATCAGCCTGCCGCTGGCGCACTGGCTGACGTTTTCCCGGCGGCGCTGGACGTTCCTGATCGAGTCGCTGGTGTCGCTGCCGCTGGTGCTGCCGCCGACGGTCCTCGGTTTCTATCTCCTGATGTCGATGGGCGCGCGAAGCCCGATCGGCCGTGCGTGGGAGTCGTGGACGGGTCACAGCCTGGCCTTCACATTCGAAGGCCTCGTCGTCGCCTCCATCCTCTACAGCATGCCGTTCGCAGTGCAACCGATCGCCGCCGCCTTCGCACAAGTCGATCCGGCGCTGCGTGAAGCATCGGCGACTCTCGGCGCATCCGGCGTGCGCACGTTCCTCCGGATCACATTGCCGCTCTCCATCGAAGGCGTGATCGCCGGCGTCGTACTCAGCTTCGCCCACACGGTGGGCGAGTTCGGCGTGGTGCTGATGGTCGGCGGCAATCTGCCCGGTATCACGCGCACCGTCTCGATCGCGATTTACGATCAGGTCCAGGCACTCCAGTATCGGGAGGCGACGCTCACCGCGTTCGTCATGCTCGTCTTCGCGTTCGTGGTCCTGGCCGCTGTGTACGGTCTCAGACGGCGCCCGTGGTCGGCGACGCCGCTCGCATGACGCTTTCCATCGACATCCGCAAGCGTCTGTCGTCGCAGTTCGCGCTCGACGTGGCGTTCACGGCCGTTCCCGGCGTGACGAATCTCTTCGGCGCCTCCGGATCCGGCAAGACGACGGTGCTGCGGTGCCTGGCGGGATTGCTGCGTCCTGACGCCGGGCACGTCTCGATCGGGGATCGACTGCTGTTCGACTCCACTGCGTCGGTGGACATCCCCGTTCAACAGCGGAACGTCGGGTACGTCTTTCAGCAGCTGGCGCTCTTCCCGCATCTTTCGATCGAACAGAACATCGCCTACGCCTTGCACCGCCGGCCGCGGGACGAGCAGCGGCAACGCGTCAACGACATCGCCGGCTCCTTCCACATCCAGCATCTGCTCGACCGGATGCCGGGGCAGGTCTCAGGGGGCGAGCGGCAACGCGCCGCGCTGGCGCGGGCGCTGGTCTCCGATCCATCGCTGCTGCTGCTCGACGAACCGCTGTCGGCGCTCGACCACGCGATTCAGGCGCGGATCATGGAGGATCTGCGCGCCTGGAACGAGGCGCACCGGATCCCTGTCCTGTATGTGACCCACAGTCATCGCGAGGTCTTCGGCCTGGGCGAACGCGTCGTCGTGCTCGAGCGCGGCCGCGTGCTGGCGACCGGCTCGCCGCACGAAGTCCTCGATCACCCGTCTCATGTCGTGCTGGCCAATCTCGCCGGATTCGAGAACGTCTTCGATGCCACGGTCACGGACCGGCACGAACAGGCCGGCACGATGCAATGCCGCCTGGACGATTCGAACACCGATCTCGAGGTGCCGCTCACTGACGCGAGCGTCGGTGCAGCGGTCCGCCTGGCCATTCGCGCCGGCGATATCCTCATCGCCAACCAGGAGCCGCGCGGGCTGAGCGCCAGGAACGTCCTCCACGGACGGCTCGCCGATCTGACGAGGCAGGGACCAACCGTCGTGGCGAAGGTAGACGCCGGAGTTCGCCTCATGGTGCATCTGACGCCTCGCGGGGCCGAGTCCCTGGGGCTGCGGCGAGGCAACCACGTATGGCTCATCATCAAGACCTATTCGTGCCGGATCGTAGTCGGCGGGAGTTAACGGAGTCCGCGGAGGAACGGGACACGCTCACACGGAGCAACGGTGAAACGGAGGCGAACGGAGTCATGCCACCGGCGAGGTTCAGCAGGTGGGCCGCCGGCCTGCGGCCGGCGCCAGGGATCGAGGAGAACGCCGATCACAAGCACGCTGGGGGGATCACGCGCGTGTTTGTGATCGGCGTTCTCCTCGATCCCTGCCGCGCGTAGCGCGGGCCCACCCACGATGTCGTGCCCGAACAATGAGCCTCCGTTCGCCTCCGTTTCTCCGTTGCTCCGTGTTTGTTGCCCGTTTCTCCGTGACCTCTGCTGCTTCGACCAGCCTCTCCGGATACATCCGTGTGCCCCTTTCTCACAGCACTCCACTGATGCAGTATTGAGTCTCACGATCTGGCATCGTTCGCTGGCGAAAGGCATCATCGTGATCACGTCGCTCGTCCTCGCACTCCTCATCGGCGTCGTGGCGGGGCTCCGCACCTTCACGGCACCCACCGCGGTCAGCTGGGCTGCACGTAGCGGCTCGCTCGCGCTCGGAGACGGCCCGCTCGGGTTCTTCGGTCACCCGGTCGCGCCGTGGATCTTCACCGTGCTCGCCCTCGCTGAACTAGTCGGCGATCAGCTGCCGAGCACGCCGAGCCGGACGGTGCCGATGCAGTTCGGCGCCAGGCTCGTCAGCGGCGCGTTGTCTGGCGCCGCGATTGGAGCGGGCGCCAGCGCGATGCTGCCGGGTCTGCTGGCGGGTGTGATCGGCGCGGTCATCGGCACGCTCGGCGGGCGTGCGTGTCGCGGCTGGCTGGCGGGCGCGCTCGGCAGCGATCATCCGGCGGCATTCATCGAGGACGCGATTGCCATCGGCGCCGCCGTTCTCATCGTGGTGGCGCTCCCATGACGCCCTTCGACGCCATCGTCATCGGCGCCGGGCAGGCCGGACCTTCCCTCGCGCGCCGGCTCGCCGGTGCCGGCATGACGGTCGCCTTCATCGAGCGCAAGCTGTTCGGCGGCACCTGCGTGAACACCGGCTGCATGCCGACCAAGACGATGGTGGCAAGCGCGTATGCGGCGCACATGGTGCGGCGCGCCGCTGATTTCGGCGTCGTGGTCGGCGGCTTCCGGATCGATATGGCGGTCGTCAAAGGGCGCGCCGACCAGGTGTCGGGCAACGCCCGAACCGGCGTCGAACATTCGCTGCGCAGCACCGCCGGCTGTACGGTGTTTCAGGGACATGCGCGATTCGAATCGAAGGATGTCGTCAGCGTCGACGGCCAGCAGCTGACCGCGCCGCGGATCTTCATCAACGTCGGCGGCCGCGCGGCGGTGCCCCCTCTTCCCGGCGTACGCGAGGTGTCATTCCTCACCAACACGTCGATCCTGATGCTCGACCAGGTGCCACGACATCTCCTGGTCGTTGGCGGCAGCTACATCGGTCTCGAGTTCGCGCAGATGTTCCGCCGGTTCGGCGCCGAGGTGACGGTCGTCGAAAAGGCACCGCGCCTCATCTCGCGGGAGGACGAGGACGTCTCGGATGAAATCCGCCGAATCCTGGAGCGCGAGGGCATTGTCGTCCGGACGCACGCCGAGTGCATCGCGCTCGCCCCGCACGCGCAGGGCGTCGCCATCTCCGTCGACTGCGCACAGGGCGATCCAGTGGCGGTGGGCTCTCATGTGCTGCTCGCCGTAGGCAGGCAGCCGAACACCAGCGATCTCGGCCTCGACAAGGCAGGCGTCGCCACCGATGACAGGGGCTACATCAAGGTGGACGACAGCCTGTCCACCAACGTACCGGGGATCTGGGCGCTCGGCGACTGCAACGGACGGGGCGCCTTCACCCATACGGCATACAACGACTACGAGATCGTGGCGGCGAATCTCCTCGACGGCGAAAAGCGCAAGGTCTCTGAACGGATCTCAGCGTACGCCTTGTATATCGATCCGCCGCTCGGCCGTGTCGGGATGACCGAGACTCAGGCACGGGCAACCGGCCGGCCGCTTCTCACGAGCACGCGGCCGATGAGCCGAGTCGGGCGCGCGGTCGAGAAAGACGAGACGCAGGGCTTCATGAAGATCGTGGTGGACGCGGAGACTCGCAGAATTCTCGGTGCGGCGATTCTGGGCACCGGCGGCGACGAGGCGATCCACGGCGTTCTCGACATCATGAACGCCGGAACACCGTTCGACGTCCTCGTACGCGCGGTGCCGATTCACCCGACGGTCTCGGAGCTCATTCCCACGCTGCTTGGAGATGTGAAGCCGGTTGTATAGTTCGTCAACCAGTCAGGGAGGCAACGATGGCGACGAGTCACTACGACGCGATCGTGGTCGGTGCACGCTGCGCCGGCTCGCCGACGGCGATGCTGCTGGCCCGGCAGGGACACAAGGTCCTTCTCGTGGACAAGGACCACTTCCCGAGCGATACGCTGTCCACCCAGATGATCCATCCGCCCGGAGTGGCCCGGCTGCGGAAGTGGGGATTGCTCGACCGTCTCGCCGCCACCGGCTGCCCGCCCATCGAGCGCTACTCCTTCGACTTCGGCCCGATGACGCTGGCCGCGCGACCGCGCCCGATCGACGGCACTGATCAAGGGTTTGCCCCACGGCGCACGATCATGGACAAGCTGCTCGTCGATGCCGCGGTGGAGGCCGGCGCAGAGGTCCGCGAGGGATTCTGCGTGGACGAGCTGCTGTTCGAAGACGGGCGAGTCGCCGGGTTGCGTGGACACTCGCACGGAGGCCAGGCGTTCAGCGAGCGGGCGCGCGTGGTGGTCGGCGCCGACGGAAGGCATTCTCTGGTCGCCAGGGCAGTGCAGCCCGATGCGTACAACGAGCGGCCGCCGATCGAGTGCGGGTACTACACGTATTGGAGCAACCTCCCCGCCGGCGGATTCGACGTTTACATCCGCCCCCCTCGCGGCTGGGCCGCGATTCCAACGCACGATGACCTCACGCTCCTCGTCATCGGCTGGCCGCACGCCGAATTCGAGCGCAACAAAAGAGATGTGGAGAGCGCGTACCTCCAGTCGCTGGAGCTGGCTCCGGAGTTCGCCGAACGGGTGCGCCACGCCACGCGCGAAGCGCCATTCCGCGGCACGGCGGTCCCCAACTACTTCCGCAAGCCGTTCGGGCCAGGCTGGGCGCTCGTCGGCGATGCCGGCTACAACAAGGACCCGGTGACCGCCTGGGGAATCAGCGACGCCTTTCGCGATGCCGGGCTGTGCACGACCGCGATTCACGAGTGGCTCACCGGCACGAAGACATTCGAGGAGGCGATGCGCAAGTACCAGCAGACGCGCGACGAAGACTCGCAGGCGATGTTCGAGCTGACGTGCAACTTCGCCACGCTGGCGCCGCCACCGCCGGAAATGCAGCTGCTGCTCGGGGCGGCAGCCGCCACCGAGGACGCTCAGGTCCAGTTCGTCAGCATGATGGCCGGCACCCTTCCCGTGCCGGCGTTCTTCGCAGCGGAAAACGTCGCGAAAATCATGGCCGGCCGTGCGCGGCCGGAGCCGGCCTGAGCAGCACCGGGAGCCGCACGAGGACGCGGCGTGGTAGCGCCCAATGCCGACGTCCGACTGCCGGACTCGAGAGGATTCCGCCGAGATTCGCCATCGGGCATTTCGCGTCGGGATTGCGATGACGAGTGTTTCAGCAACGCCTGGAAATCGATGATGACCCGACAGCGAAGACTCGATGTACGGGAGGCAGCGGAAGGCGACCTGCCAGGGCTGCTGGCGATCTACAACGACGTCATCGCCACCTCGACGGCCGTCTATCGCGAGCAGGCGGCAACGCTCGACGACCGTGTCATCTGGTGGCGCACGCGCGCGTCCGAAGGGTACCCCGTGCTCGTCGCCATCGACGATGCCGGGGTGGCCGGCTTCGCATCGTTCGGCGACTTCCGAGCCTGGCCGGGCTACCGCTTCACGGTCGAGCACACCGTCCACGTGCGCGCCGATCGACGCGGTCAGGGCGTCGGCACCGCTCTGATGCGTCCGCTCATCGACCGCGCTGTGCAGATGGGCAAGCACGTCATGATTGCGGGCGTCGATGCCGACAATGCCGGCTCAATCCAGTTTCACGAGCGGCTTGGCTTCGTCACGGCGGGGCATTTCCACGAGGTCGGGTTCAAGTTCGGACGCTGGCTCGACCTGGTGTTCATGGAAAAACGCCTCTGACTCCGCCCGTCTGCACGGTCTCGACTCGAACCGTGCCGCCGTTCAGCGCAGGCGCGGCCACTCCTCCATCTTGATCCGCCCAAGGATGGTGATTCCGCTGCCGTCCGGCCGCACGACCACTGTCTCCCCCTGAGCGACCGTCGCTCCCCACTCGGGAAACGCCCGCGTCAGGTTCGGATTGTGCGTGACGACGATCGTGTTCCCCGTTCTCGGCTTCTGCGTCACACGCGCGCGGAGCCAGGCGGCCTGCGCCTCGGTCACGCCTTGCATTCCCTTCGGCCCCTCGCCCAGTTCGGCAACCGCCGTTGGAGTGCCGAACTGTCCGAGCCGCGCGGTCTCCAGTGCCCGATACGTGGGACTCGACAGCACCTCGCCAATTGGAATCATCAGCGCGCGCAACGCCCGACCCATATCGATCGACCCGGATCGTCCTGCGTCGTCGAGCTGACGTTCGAGCTTGACGTTGTCGGCGTTCGCTGCCGCCTTGCCCGGCGGCTCCTGTGGCGAGCTCGCGTGCCTAACGATGAGCACCAGACCGCCCTGGCGAAGGAGCGCCGCGAGCTGATCCGGCGGTGTCTGCGCGGTGATGCCCGATGCCGTGAAGGCCATCGCGCAGAGGATGCCGATCAGCGCCTGCCGTGTGACGCACCGCGCCTGCATGCGAAGCTCCATCTTCAATCCTCTCGCTGCCGGCCACCTTGACACTTCACGAGCAGCGCCGTCAAACCCAGAGACCGCCGACGCCCTGGCGGAGGCTGGTCGGGTCCGCCCCCCAGCCTCCGCGCGCCGCTCACTTCTTCCGTTCGATCTCGGCGCGGAGCCGCTCTTCCTGGGCGCGCAGCTCCGGCGTGAATTCCTTGCCGAAATCGTCGAATTCGAACACCGGCCGGATCTCGACCTCGGCGCCGCCGTCGAACGGCGCCCGCTTGAGCCATTCGACCGCTTCCTCGATCGACTTCACCTGCCACAGCCAGAAGCCGGCCACCAGCTCCTTGGTTTCGGCGAACGGTCCATCGATGACCTTCGTCGTACCGCCGCTGAACTTCACCCGCTTGGCCTTCGACGATGGATGCAGCCCTTCGCCCGCCAGCATCACCCCTGCCTTGACGAGCTCCTCGTTGAACTTTCCCATCTCGGTCAGTTCCTTCTCGCTCGGCATCTGCCCCGCCTCGGATTCCTTGCTGGCCTTGACAATCACCATCACTCGCACGGCTGCCTCCTTTTGGACCGCTCGGCGGCCCGAAATGTCATTCCGTCATCTTCCTATTGGGACGTCGAACGACAGCCGCAGGAATCGACACGTGGCAGCCCGTGGGCGAAAGGCCGTGCCGGCTGCTGAGGCGCCGAGACGAACCGCAGAGGCACCGAGACAAACCACAGAGGCAGCGAGACCACAGAGATTCCTATGGTCTTCTCTGTGATGTAGGCAGGACCCTACGCGGCAGGACTGGCTACAACCTGGAGTGCTCGGGACGAACCGGGACCGGACGCCGCGAGCACGCCTGCTGTATGGCGGTCAGCAGGCTATCCCCGACCTTCGACTTCGCGATGAGCGCGAAGGCGCCAAGGCCGAGCGCCACCTGCTCGACCCATCGGTCTTCGTCGGCTGTGAGCACGATGATCTCGACCTCGGATCGCGCCTGCTTGATACGACGGCACGCCTCGAGGCCGCTGATCTTCGGCATGTTCAAGTCGACGACGATCACGTCCGGGTTGAGACGATTCGCGGCATCGAGCAGCGCGGCCCCGTCGGCGACGCACCCCACGACGTCGCAGTCGGGCTTCAGCAGCCGCTGCAGCGCCGTGAGGATTCCGGCGTAATCGTCGGCAAGCAGCACTCGGGGCCGTGGCACTCCGGACACGCCACCATCGTAACTGTTCCGCCGCTTTTCAGTTGTTAAGAAGGCCCTGGCAACCCCGGGCCGGTGAGCGCCTCCACGGCAGCGGCAACGGTCGGGTGGAGTCGATCGGCGCCGATTCTCGCGCCAAAGCCCGTGCGATCGAACATCAGCCGCACACCGCCTTTCGCCGCGGCAACTCTGACCGCGATTCCCCGCCCCGACAGCTCCTCCACCAGTTCCCCCAGAACGGCCATACCGGTCGTGTCGACAGCCGGCATCGTTTCGGCGGAAATCACCAGGTGTCTCGGCGCAGGTGACGCCTCGGCGACCGCCGCCCGCACGCGGCTCTTGAAGTAGTCGGCGTTGAAGAACAGGAGCGCGGAATCGAAGCGGTAGATCACCAGCCCTGGATACGTCTCGGCCTGCGGATGATCGGCCACGTTCGAGAAGGCGTGTCCGCCCGGAACGCGACCGAGGATTGCATCGTGCGGGTATGAAGCCCTGGCCAGGATCTGGACGAGAGCGACGCCGACCGCGACGACGACGCCGGGAAGCACTCCCACGGAGATGACGCCGAGCAGGGCGATGAGCGCGAGAGCGAATTCCTGACGGTGAATGCGCCACAGTCGGACCATGCTCTCGAGATCGAAGAGGCTGAGGGCCGAATTGATCAGGATCGCCGCCAGGGCAGGAATAGGGAGCAGCGCCAGCGGAACCGTCAGGAACATGAGGACGAGGACCAGCACCGCCGCCGCCACGAGACTGGTCACCTGAGTCTTTCCACCCGCTGAATCGTTGACCGCCGTACGCGAATCCGCGCCGCTCACCGCGAATCCTTGCAGCAAGGCGGCACCGATGTCCGCGGCTCCGAGCGCAATGAATTCCTGGTTCGAATCGATTTCGTAGCGGTTCTTGATCGCAAAGCCTCTCGCCGTCACCATCGCGCTGTTGAAGGAGATGAGGGCGAGTCCGACCGCACCGAGGGCGAGCGGCACCGAATCACTTTCGTGGAGCGCGGGAATCATCAGCGCCGGAAGTCCTGCCGGGATCGTCCCCAGCAGCGTGACGCCGCGGTCGCCCAGATCGAGCGTCCAGGCAGCGACGATCGCAGCCGCGACGGCGACGAGCGGTGCCGGCACCCGCGGGGACACCTTCTTGAGCACGCGCAGCAGCACGAAGATCGACAGTCCGACCACCAGTGTGGGCACGTGCGTCTGCCCCAGCCTCGACATGAATCTCGCCAGGAGCCTGAAGAAGCCGCCAGATTCGAGGCTCAGGCCGAACAATCGCCCGAGTTGTCCGCTGATGATGCTGAGAGCGATGCCGTTGAGATACCCGAGCAGAATGGGGCGCGCCAGGAAGTTCGTGAGGAAGCCGAGGCGCATCACGCCGCAGACAATGCAGAAGACGCCGGTCATCAGCGTCAACGCCATCGTCAGCGAGATGGACCGTGCCGGGTCCCCGGCCGCGAGCGGCATCACGGTTGCCGCGACGATCGCACACGTTGCGGCATCAGGCGCCATGATCAGCTGACGTGAGGAGCCGACGAACGCGTACGCCACCAGCGGGAGGATGCTGGCGTAGAGGCCGTGCGCGGGGGGAACGCCGGCCAGCTGTGCATAGGCGATCGCGATCGGCACGGCCACGGCGGCCACCGACACGCCCGCCAGCAGGTCCTGACGAAACCAGGACGGGTCGTAGTGACGGAGAACCGCCAGCCCGGGAAAGAAGCTCGCCAGCCGACTCGCCACGACGCTAGACGCCGGCGATTCGCGCCTCCGCCATCAGCTTCGTTTTTGGAGTCTGCAACGCCAGCTCCGGTGTAATGCGCCCGAACACGTCGAGAGCGACCGCGACGAGACCTGTCCACCCCGTCTGATGGCTGGCGCCGAGCCCGGCGCCGTTGTCGCCATGGAAATACTCGTAGAACAGGATGTAGTCACGCCAATGCGGGTCGTCCTGGAACTTCCGCGTTCCGCCGTACACCGGGCGCCGGTCGCCATCGCGGAGGAAGATTGTCGTCAACCGGCGGGAGAGTTCCCTCGCCACCTCGAAGAGCGTCAGGTGGTTGCCGGAACCGGTTGGACACTCGACCCGGAAGTCGTTGCCGTAGAACTGATACAGGTTCAGCAGGGCGCGAACCAGCAGCATGTTCACCGGCATCCAGATCGGGCCACGCCAGTTCGAATTGCCGCCAAACATCCCGTTGTTCGACTCGGCCGGCAGGTACTGGACGCTGTACTCATGGCCCTCCAGAGAGAACCGGAAGGGATGCGCCTGGTGATAGCGCGACAGGGATCGGATGCCGTACGGGCTGAGGAACTCGTTCTCGTCCAGCACGTACTTCAGGATGCGTTGCAGTTTCTCTTTGTTGCAGACCGACACCAGGCGGCGTTCGGCGTAGCCGACGAAACTCTCGTCCGCGGGAGCTATCTGGCGGAGCAGTTCGGGATGGCGCTTGCGGAACAGTCGTATCAGCTCTGACAACCGGCTGAAACGCTCGGCGTTGTTCTCGAGCACCGTGGATGCGCAGAGCGGCAGCAGTCCGACCATCGAGCGCACCTTCAACCGCATCGCCTGGCCGTTCGGCAGCTGCAGCAGGTCGTAGAAGAAGCCATCCTCCTCGTCCCACATCTCGTTGTGGTGGGTGCCGATGCGATCCATGGCATAGGTGATCCAGAGGAAATGCTCGAGGAACCGGAACGCCATGTCCTCGTACCTCGGATCGGATTCGGCGAGGAGCAGCGCCATCTCCAGCATGTTCTGGCAGTAGAACGCCATCCACGCCGTGCCGTCCGCCTGGTCGAGAAATCCTCCGGTGGGCAGCGGCGCGCTGCGATCGAAGATCCCGATGTTGTCGAGGCCGAGGAAGCCGCCGGCAAACACGTTGCGGCCCTGGGGATCCTTGCGGTTGATCCACCAGCTGAAATTCAGCATCAGTCCGTGGAACGACCGTTCCAGGAAGTCGATATCTCCGCGGCCAAGCCGCTCCTCCATGTGATAGAGGAACAGCGTCGCCCACGCGTGAACCGGAGGATTCACGTCGCTGAAGTTCCACTCGTAGGCGGGGATCTGCCCGTTCGGATGGGCGTAGAGATTCCTGAGCATCAGCAGGAGCTGATCCTTCGCGAAGTCGAAGTCCACCTGGGACAGCGCGATGGTGTGAAACGCCAGATCCCATGCCGCGTACCAGGGGTACTCCCACTTGTCGGGCATTGAGATGACGTCGCTGTTCAACATGTGGAACCACTCGGCGTTGCGCGCGCGTCCAAGGCCTTCGATGAGCATCGGATGAGAGTCGTGCTCCTGCAGCCACCGGTCGAGATCGAAGTAGTAGTACTGCTTCGTCCACAGCATGCCAGCGAGCGCCTGCCTATACACGCGACGCTGATCGTCATCGAGCGTGGGCGCCGTGATTCGTTCGTAGAACTCGTCCGCCTCCTTCCGGCATCCTTCGAGCGCCGCGTCGAAGGCGCGGAACGCATCGCCGGCCGCGGCGCTCTTCAAGCGCAGACGCACGACCGAGCTGCCGCCGGCGGGAACGGTCAGCTCGTAGCGAGCGGCCGCCTTTGTTCCAGTGTGCGCGGGGTTGACGGCATCCCGGCGGCCCGAGACGAGGTACTCGTGAAACGCGTCCTTGACGTACGGTGACGCGTTCGCCTGACCCCACAGGCGGACGTTGTTCGATTCGTTGTCGGTGAACAGGATCTCTGCCGCGTTCTCGGTGTGCAGCGCGTAGTCGCCCAGTTCCGGGTGAAACGCATTTATACAGCCGGCGTTCATCAGGCTCAGGACCGGCTTGGGCTCGCCGTCTCCCCACGACCAGGTGTTCCGGAACCACAGCGTGGGCAGCACGTGCAGAACGGCAGCTTCGGGTCCCCGGTTGTGGACGGAGATCCGGATGAGGATGTCCTCCGGGTCCGGCTTTGCGTATTCCACGAAGACGTCGAAGTAGCGGTCCTCGCCGAACACGCCGGTATCGAGGAGCTCGTACTCCATTTCTTCGCGGGAACGGCGGCCGTTGGTGGCGACCAGATCGCCGTACGGGTACGCCGCCTGCGGATACTTGTACAGATACTTCATGTACGAGTGCGTCGGCGTGCTATCGAGATAGAAGTAGTACTCCTTGACGTCCTCGCCGTGATTGCCCTCGCTGTTGGTCAGGCCGAACAGGCGCTCCTTCAGAATCGGGTCGCGGCCGTTCCAGAGCGCGAGCGCGAAGCACAGTCGCTGCTTGTCGTCGCTGATCCCCGCCAGCCCGTCTTCTCCCCAGCGATAGGCGCGCGACCGCGACTGGTCGTGCGAAAAGTAGCTCCAGGCGTTGCCATCGTCGCTGTAGTCCTCGCGGACGGTGCCCCACTGCCGCTCGCTGAGGTACGGCCCCCACTTCTTCCACGGGATCTTCCGTTCCCGCGCATCGTTCAGCCGTTTCTGTTCCGAGACTTCGTCGGTCGGGCGGGAACTTTTGTCGTTCATGGCAGCTTCCTCTTCTCACACTGGAACAGATGCGACTCCCAGGGGCCGAGATCAACGTAGAGTCCCGACGCCAGATCGTCGCCGGACCGATCGTAGGTGTGGCCGGTGAGCCGATCGTGCAGGCGCCACGTGCCAGCGGCCACGCCACCCCAGTCCACGGCGACGTGCGCCTGGGCCGCGCGGTCACTCAGATTCACGACAATCAGGAACCGCTCGTCGCCGTGTTCCCAGGTCCAGGCGACGAGCGACAGGCAGCTGGCGTTGTCGGGCCATCCGGAGCGCTCACAGAGGCGCCATCGGCCCTCGCGAAAGATCGCGCCTCTCGAGGCGCCGAGCAGCCGGTCGTAAAACTGCCGCAGGTCCGCATCGGTCGGCTCGCCGGGGCGCCGGGCAAGAAAGACCGGCAGACGGACGCGGCGGCCGTCGAACTGACCTTCGTGGAAGAGCCTCGCACCCGGCAGCGTCGACGACACGACCGCGACGGCTCGCGCCTTCGCGGCATGAAACGCCGTCGCGGCGCGCGGTTCGTCGTGGTTCTCGATGAAGCGCACGAGCCTGTTCTGGTAATCGGGCTCGGCGCTGAGATGCAGGCGCACGCTTTCCGCGTCACCATGTTCCAGCCGATCGTAGAGCGTCTTGTCGTAGCAGAAGTCGAAGCCGAGTTGCTGCAACTCCCACTCACGCCCCCAGTAGGCTTCGGCAATGAACAGGAAGCCGGG
>DASUGH010000212.1:0-24507 GCA_036274155.1 Vicinamibacterales bacterium
GCCTGTGAGGCACCGAGAATTTCGCCACCGAGGCACAGAGACACAGAGAAACCCCATGGATCTCTGTGCTCTCGGTGCTCTCTGTGGTTTGTCTCGGTGCCCTCACAGCCCGGTAAGTGGTTTTCACCACGGGCTGCTAGCTCACCGGAGCCTGTACGGAACCTGGCTGTCGACCACCGGATCCGGAAGGCGCGGCGCCGGCAGCGTCGCGGCGTTTCCCAGGCCGCTGCCGGTCACGTTGTAGGTGCTGATCAGCGGTCCTTCGATGCCGGTCACGGCGATCCCGCGAATCGTTGCCTTCCTGATATTGGCGAGCGACATCCCCTTTTTGCAGGTCCCCGTGACGTTGGTCAGCGTGAAGCCGTCGAGCGGCTTGCCGGGATGTATCGCGGTGGCATCGACGAGCACCGGACAATCGACGAGGCGAACCTCCGAGAATCTGAAGTTCCGCAGCGCCGGGATGCCTTCGTCGCCCGCAACAGGAACCTCGTCCTGAAGCCCGCTGGTGAGCGCGTTGATTCGCAGAAAGCCGCCGACGACGCCCGACACGTCGAGACCCGTGGCGGAGATGTCCTCGATGAAGGCGCCGCGCCCCACCCGTGTCTTCACATACACGGCAAACGTCTGGGCGCCGACGAATCTGCATCGCTCGATGCGGACGTTGCGGATGCCACCCGAGGTCTCGCTGCCGATGCCGATACACGCGAAGTTCGAGTCGGCCAGCGTGCAGTCAACGATATGCACGTCCTCGGTCGTGCGCATCAGCGCGAACGCCTCGCTGCCGCGGCCAGACTTGATGGCGATGCAGTCGTCGCCCGACGAGATGTCGCAGCCCTCGATGCGAACGTGCCGGCACGAGTCGATGTCGATGCCATCGCCGTTGCCGCCGGTTGTGCGGACGACGAGGTTCCGGATGGCGACGTTCTCGCAGTTCGAGGGGTGGATGCACCACATCAGCCGGTACTCCGCCGAAAACCCCTCGAGCCGCACATCGTCGCATCCAATCGGCTCGATGAGCGCCGGGTGGCGGAGCGGGTTCTGCGCCGTCGGTCTGCCGCCGAGCGCCGGATGTCCGACGATCCTGCCCGGTCCAACCACCGCGATGCGGCGCGCATCGATCGCGTGCAGCAGGCCGGCGTGCCCGCGAATCCACTTGCCCTCCCATCGCACCTGCGTCACCGGGTAGTCGGTGAAGTCCGGCGTCCCCGAGAGCGTGGTTCCTTCCTCCAATCGAAGCGTCGTGCCCGATCGCAGGGCGAGTGCGCCGGTCAGGTAGTTCCCTGACGGAATCGTGACCTCGCCGCCGCCGAGCACGCCACACCGGTCGAGTGCCTGCTGGATGGCAGAGGTGTCCCTGGCGGCGCCGTTACCGGCCGCACCGAACTCGCGCACGTTCAGCACGACGCGTGGTCGTTGCGGCGATGGTTGATTGCCCTTCGATGTCTGCGCCGAGAGCGCGGCATCTTGTGCTCGAACCAGCCGCATCGCGAGGAGTGCGCTCGCCGTTCGCCCAAGAAAGGTCCGCCGGTGCGATCTGCTCATGCGGAATCTTCCACGCGACGGCCGCATTCTCCAACGGATGGCCGTACCCGCAAACAATTACAATCCCCTCGTGTCATCCGGGGGTCCGGTCTTCGAATTCGGACCGTTCCGACTGGATCCGGAACGGCGGCGTCTCTGGCACGGCCATGAGACCCTCTCCGTGCCCGATCGCCACCTCGACATCCTGGCGCAGCTGGTGGCCCACGCCGGCACCGTGTTGTCGAAGGATGCGCTGATCGAGGCGGCCTGGCCCGACGTGGCGGTCACCGACAACAGTCTGGAGCAGGCGATTTCCAGCCTGCGGCGGCTGCTGGGCGCGCAGGTGGCTGGCCACGAGCCGGGGATCGAAACGGTCCCGCGCCGCGGTTACCGCTTCACCGGAGACGTGACGCGGACCACGCATCGTGAGAGCGATGAGGACCTCGAGTCGCTGCTCGCGCCGCACCGCGCGTGGCTCGAGGGGCAGGCCGCGCTCGAGCTGCTCGAACGCGAGAGCGTGGACGCTGCCCGGGCGGCGTTCGAACGAGCGCTGCGCGCCGCCCCCGACTATGCGCCGCCGCACATCGGGATGGCCAACGCCCTCGTCTTCCGCTTCGAGTGCACGCGTTCCGATGCCAATCCCGACAGCGCGGCGCTGGCGACCGCCGTTCGACACGCGAGGGAAGCGTGCCGTCTTCAGCCCGGCCTGGCCGAAGCGTGGGCTACGCTTGGCTTCGTGCTCAGCCGCGCCGGGACCGATGACGCGATTGCCGCGGCCCGCCGCTCGGTAGCGCTCGAGCCGGACAACTGGCGGCATCAGCTCCGCCTGGCGTCGGTCGGCTGGGGTGAAGAGCGTCTCCGCGCCGCCTCTCGAGCGCTCACGCTGCTGCCCGGTCTCGGTCTCGCGCACTTCCTCGCCGCAACGGTGCATGTGGCCCGGCAGTCGCTCGGCCCGGCACTGCGGGAGCTCGACGCCGGCGCGGCGGCGCAGGACGAGCCGCGCGTGCCCGGCCGTTCGCGCTTCAGCGCCGTGGGTTTGCACTGGCTTCGCGGGCTCGTGCTCCTCGCCGAAGGCGACGAGGACGCGGCACGCCGCGAGCTCGAACGTGAGCTCGGCTTCGAGCGCAGCGGACACGTCTACGCCGCCGAGTGCTGCGCCCAGGTGCACTATGCGCTGGGCGCCCTCGCCTGGCGAAAAGGCGCGGACCGCGAAACGGTCATCGCCAGCTTCGATCGTGCGCTGGCGCTCGCGTCGGGCCACGTGATGGCGCTGGCCGCGAGGACTTCGCTGACCTCCGGACCGGATCACGGGCGGAGCGCCGCGGCGCTCGACGCACGTCTCGCCTTGCTCCGCGCCCGCACCCCTGCGGAAGCGGCCATGGCCGTGGCCGCGAGCCACGTGCTCGCCGGCGAACACCGGCGGGCCGGCGACCTCGTTCGCGAGGCGTTGGCCGGGGCCGCGCCGGGAGGACAAGCGTGGCTCCTGGCGGTCGATCCACTGTTTGCCGCGTCCACGCATCAGGAAGAGTGGGCGCCAGCTCTGGCGCTGCTTCGAAGCCGAGCCGCGTAGAGTCGGGGTCCGGGGCCCGGGATCCGGGATCCGGGATCCGGGGCTCGGGATTCGGGATCCGGGACCCGGGGTCCGGGGCTCGGGACTCGGGGCTCGGGGCTCGGGCGGACCTGAAGGGGCACTGTCTCAGTTTGAATTGCGCAAGGCTCCAGATCCGACCTAGACCCAGAGCTCACTTGTGTTGAGGATGCGAATCCCGGTTTCCGCCTTCGCGCGGAGCGCTAGGGCGGGACCTCGCCGAAGCTCAAGGAGCGGAGGCGGGCCGGCGACCGGACCGCGCTGCGAGGGCGTCGAGGGCCGCTGGACGCGAGCTCCGTGAGCTCGCTGATCCCCACAGCCTTCTCGCGCGGTCAGGCCAGTCTGGTCGGTCGTCTCCACAGGGATTCGCATCCTCAACACAAGTGAGCTCTGGGTCTAGATGCCTAGACTGAATGCCCGTACCCGTTCGCTCAGTTGCTCGGCCTCACGTATCAAGCCATCTGCGGCTCCGGCTCGAGGACGGCGTTGGCCCTCAGCAGCAAGCCCTTGTAGACGAGGGCATCGAGGTAGTCAGGCCGAATCGCCAACGTTTTATCCGCTTCTAGAAGACCTGACTGGACGTACTGCGCTCGCCGGTCGATGGGTCCTGCCGAGCCCTCACACACGGCGATCCTCGGCACACATGCCTTGGCCCAGTAGGCGGCGGCGAGTCGGTAATGAAGCTCAGGGTCCTTCGGGTTCGCTTCGGCCTGTTTGACCAGGGTTTCGATCTGCTCGTCAGTGACGCCGGAAGCGCCCTGCTGCGCTCCGACGGGAGTAGCGATGGCTGCGCCGATCACGGCAGCCGCAATCATCAGTGACGTAGTGGTCCGCACGCGCCCTCCCGACGATGGTTAGACACCACCCAGCCGTTACCGCTCTTTGCAGCCTTCCGCCTCGTCGGCTTCTTCGGCTGCGTTTGGCCTTCAGGATGCGCGTCGCGTCATCGAACCCCTTGCGGGGAGTGGCAAGGGCATAGTCACCAAGCCCCGAGTCCCGAGTCCCGAGCCCCGAGTCCCGAGCCCGAGCCCCGAGTCCCGAGTCCCGAGCCCCGGATCCCGAGCCCCGGATCCCGAGCCCCGAGTCCCGAGCCCCGTGTTCCGTGCCCCGAGCCCCGAGCCCCGAGCGATCCCGAGCCCCGAGCCCCGAGCCCCGAGCCCCGAGTCCCGAGCCCCGAGCCCCGAGCCCCGAGTCCCGAGCCCCGAGCCCCGGATCCCGAGCCCCGGATCCCGGGTCGATCCCCCTACGGCTCCAACATCAACGTGTGCCTGGTCGGTCCGGGCATCAGCGGCGTCGGGTCGCCATCGATCCACGCCTGATGTGAAGCGGCGTAGAACGGCGACAGCGGGTGTCCGCTCTGACCGGTCGGCATGTGCATGATGCCCTCGGACTCGTGCCCGGGCGAAACGATGAGCCGCTCCGACGCAGCAGCCGATCCCCAGTGCATCTGCGGAGTAAAGAGATCGCCGGGCAGCGGACGAAGCGGCATGTCGAGCCAGCGCGAGGAGAACGGGATTGCTGCCGACAGCGGGTGCCGGTACGCGGTCACGTTGTAGTCAGACCAGACGAGCGTACGAAGATCGGCCGTGCCCGCTTCGTCGATCACGGCGTCGACCGCAGACACCAGGAGGTCGGGCCATGTGGAATACCTGGGATCGAGCAGATGCTGCGGCCGCTCGGTCACCAGCGCCCAGATCGGGCTCTCCCTTCGCCGCACGGTGAAATAGTCGAACGAGGGGTCGGCCTCGTAGCACTCCACGAGCACGAATCTGACGATGCGCTCGACAACGGCTTCGCGGAAGCTGCGGGTCAGGCGATAGGCCACCGAATCCGGGGTAACGCGGCCGGACCACTGCGTCTCCACGATCTGCCGGAACTGCTCGCGAGCCTGATGGCCATTCAGCGTGGCCGGTGTGAGCGTCTGCAGAATCAGCTCGCGCCATCGGGCGAGAAAGTCGGCCGACACATCCATCTGGATGCGCAGAAGATCCTGCTTCGTGAATCGTTCCTGTGCATCGAGACGGCGGCGGATGATGGTCGCGCGCGATCCGACCTCGTAGGAGCCGTCGCCCAGCTTCGCCAGCATGTCGCCTCCGACCACCCGGGCGTTTGCCGTCCAGATTCGGCCCGACGGTGGATCGACGACGCGCGGGTATTCGGCTGGCGCAAGCCAGCCATGCCATCCGCGTGTGCCGTCGCTCCACGATGCCGGGAGCCGGCCGTCGGTGCCGACGCGCCGCGGGATGGCGCCATACACGCTCCATCCGATTCTGCCGTCGCGATCGGCCACTACCAGGTTCTGCCCGGGGGTGCCGAGCCCATTGGCGGCGTCGAACGCATCGAGGACGCTCGTCGCATCCTCCAGCGGTGTGAGGGTGTTGGCGAGGCGCTCCGCCGAGTGCGCGACCCATCTGTAGGCGCGCGCGCGGCCGCGGTAATCGGGACCGATGACGGGGCCCCAGATCGTCCAGCTCACCACGGTCGGCTGATCGGCCTGTCCGGCCACGCGAATCGTTTCGTCGTGGCGCTCGAATTCCCGCCAGCCATCGGGTGTGCGATAACGGTTGGCGTCGCCTGGATCGACATCGAGCAGGACGATGTCGCTCCAGTCCGCATATGTGTTGGTGAAGCCCCACGCGATCGAGCTGTTGCTTCCGCTGACGAGCGCCGGCACGCCGGGCAGGGTCACGCCGACCAGTCGCCGGGTGGTGCCCGTGGCGCCCGGCCACTCCAGGACGGCGCGGTACCACGTGTTCGGCACTCGCACCGTCAGGTGCATGTCGTTGGCGAGCAGCGGCAGGCCGTCAGCGGTGTGCGCCCCTGACACGACCCAGTTGTTGCTCCCGAGCCCTTCCGCCCCACCGCTATCGAACGTGTCTGACGATGTCGGCGCCGACTGGCGAAATCCCGAGAGAGCAAGGCGGGTCGGCTGGGCAGCGCCGGAGCGCACCGTCTCGCGCCCGCGCTCAGGCAGCTCGAATGCCGGCCTGCCTCGTCTCCGCGAGCGGAGATCGTAACTGTGTGCGTCGGGAACGGCCGGTCGCGCGAGCGTCGAGCCGTCGATCGGCGCATCCCATTCGGTCGCGCGTGGCGCCAGGAAGTCGAACATCTGCGGCGGCAGCACGTCGTGCATGGTCGAGAGCGTTGCTTCGTACGCGCCGTCGGGCTCCTGGAGCGCAACGAACATCGACAGCACGACGAGAAATGTGTCTTCCGGCAGCCAGGGCGCCGGCGTCTGGCGGAGCGCAAAGTATTCGAACGGTGATGCCCCGAGCGCATGCAGTCCGGCGTTGACGCCGCTCGTGTAGGCGTCGAGCAGCGTCCGATCCCTGGTGGTCAGGAGGGAAACCGCCTGCCGCGCCTCGGCCCGGAATCGATGGATGCGAATGGCGCGATCGGCCGCAAGTGCGCGCTCGCCGACGAGCTCGGCGAGTTCGCCTGCCGCACGGCGTCGTGCGAGGTCCATCTGGAAGAAGCGATCCTGGGCGTGCAGAAAGCCGGTCGTGCGAGCCACGTCTTCGCGCGAACGCCCGACGATCGTCGGAATGCCCTGCCCGTCGCGTGTCACCATGACCGGGGCGGTGAGCCCGGCGAGCGTCAGCGATCCATCGAGCTGCGGCAGACTCGCCCGGAGCTGGCTGCGGAGCCAGAAACCGATGCTGCTGCCGAGGAAGAGCGCGAGCGCGATCGTCACGACGAGGCCGCGCAGCAGCAGGCCCTTTCGCGAGAGGTTCATGACGGGATCATCGTACCCGCGCTTCGACGCGGCAGGCTCCGCCTTCGCACCTTCGCACCTTTCCGATTAGCATTCCTAACTGATGAAAACCCGTTACGGCGTCTCTCCCTGGGTTGCGGGTGTGCCCGACGCCCGTCGTCCGTCGTTCGATCGGTTTCGCGGCGAGCTCTCGACCGAGGTGGCCATCATCGGCGGTGGTCTCACCGGGTGCGCGCTGGCATTTTCACTTGCGGCCGCCGGATTTCGCCCGGTCGTCCTCGAGGCCGATCGCATTGGCCAGTCCGGGGCCGGGCGCGCGTCGGGCTTGATGCTGCCCGACCCGGGTCCGCCGTTTCGTGACGTTCAGCAGAAGTACGGTCTTCGCGCGGCCCGGGCGATTTTCGAGATGTGGCGGCGGGCGTCGCTCGACGGCGCCGCACTGCTCAGGCGGGCCAGCGTGAAATGCCAGTTGGCACAGGCTGAGAGTCTTCTCGTGACGCCGCTCAAAGACGAAAAGACGCTGCAGCGGGAGCACGAGGCGCGACAGGCCGCGGGTGTCGAGTCGTCGTGGCTGTCTCTCAAGCAGGCACGAGCGGCGAGCTGGCTCGAGTGGGGACCGGCACTTCGAATCCGTGCCGGCTTCACACTCGATCCGTATCGGGCGTGCATCGGCCTGGCGGGCGCGGCCGTCAAGCGCCGGGCGAGCATCTTCGAGCGCTCGCCGGTGCGCAAGGTCCGCGCCGCCGCGAAGGACGTGGAGATCACGCTCGATGGCGGAACGATACGCGCGTCGACGGTTGTCGTCGCGACCGGGGCCGCGACTGCCGAGTTCAAGCCGCTGCGGCGGCATTTCAAGCCGCGCCTGAGCCATCTCGTGCTGACCGAACCGGTCGGCGCGGCACTGCGCAAGCGGCTCGTTCCGGAAGCGGCCATCCTGCGCGATACCTTGACGCCCCCGCATCGCCTGCGCTGGGCCGGCGACCACCGGTTGCTGATCAGCGGCGCCGATCAGAACGAGATCCCGGCCAAACGGCGCGACGCTACCCGGGTCCAGCGAACGGGCCAGCTGATGTACGAGCTGCTGATGATGTACCCCGACATCGCGGGACTGCAGCCGGAATTCGGCTGGGAGGTGCCGTACGGCGCGACCGCCGACGGACTGCCGTACATCGGCCCGCACCGGAACTACCCGCGCCATCTGTTCGCGCTCGGCGGCGACGATTCGTCGACCGGCGCCTTCCTCTCGGCTCGCCTGCTGACGCGTCGACTCCAGGACCAGCCGCAGAAGGGCGACGAGGTGTTCGGGTGGACGCGCTGAGCGGCTCGATCGACGCGGTCGATCTGCTCGCGTTCGGCCCTCACCCCGACGACATCGAGATCGGCATCGGCGGCCTGGTGGCCAGACACGTGCAGCTCGGATTTCGTGTCGGCCTCTGCGACCTCACCGCCGGCGAAATGGGGAGCAACGGCAGCGTCGAGGAGCGTCTGGCCGAAGCGGAAGCCGCGCGTCGGGTGTTCGGGGCGCGATGGCGAGTCAACCTCCATCTCCCGGATCGCAGCCTGGGCACGCAGCCCGAACACGCGGTGGCGATCGCCAACCTTGTACGCGCGGCACGGCCGCGCAGCGTTGCAGTTCCTTATTGGGTCGACCGGCATCCGGATCACGTGGCCGCGAGCCAGCTGCTCACCGACGCCCTGTTCAATGCCGGGCTCCGGCGGTTCAAGGCCGCGGGCGATGCCTGGAAGCCCGAATGGGTGTGCTACTACTTCATCAACGATGCGGCGTCGCCGTCGTTCGTCGTCGACGTCAGCGAGGCTTATGACATCAAGCGAACAGCGCTTGCCTGTCATGCCTCGCAGTTCCAGCCCTCAGGTGAGTCGGCCGTTCAGACGCGGCTGACCTCGGCTCGCTTCCGGCAGCTCATCGAGAGCCGCGACGCGCAGTTCGGCGCGCTGACCGGCGTGGCGTTTGCGGAAGGTCTCGTCGTCAGAGAGCCGGTGTTGCGGCCACACCTGTTTCGACGCTGGGATGCCCAATGAAGCTCCGCTGATCAGTGCCTTTCGGAGATCTCTGGTGAACATCGGAATCGTCTGTTATGCGTCCGTCGGCGGCAGCGGCATTGTCGCGACCGAGCTCGGCAAAGCGCTCGCCCTGCGCGGCCACCAGGTGCACTTCATCAGCACTGAAACACCATACCGGCTCGGTGAGTTCCAGGCCGGACTGTCGTTTCACCAGGTGCTCACGCCGACGTATCCGCTCTTTCGTGAACCGCAGTACCTGCTGTCGCTCGCCAACCGGATCGTCCAGGTGACGCGCGAGTACAGTCTCGACGTCATTCACGCGCACTACGCGGTGCCGCACGCGACGGCCGCCTTTCTGTCGCAGAAGGTGCTGGCGTCGACCGGCAACGGGCGCGGTCCGCGCGTCGTCACGACGCTGCACGGCACGGATATCACGCTCGTCGGCAGCGATCACTCGTATTCCGAGATCGTCGCCTTCTCGATTGACCAGTCCAATCGGGTCACTGCGGTGTCGGAGAGCCTGCGCGCCTCGACTTACGCCGAGCTCGCCGTCAAGAGCCCGATCGAGGTCATCCCGAACTTCCTCGACTGCGCCATCCACCGGCGAGTGCCACGTCCGGATCTTCGCCTCCGGTTTACCGGCGGCGATCCGGCCACGAAGATCGTGGTGCACGTGTCCAACTTCCGGCCGGTCAAGCGAGTGGACGCCGTGCTCGGCATCTTCGATCGGATCAGGAAGCGAGTGCCGGCGCGTCTCCTGCTCGTCGGAGACGGCCCCGAGCTCGGGCCGGCGTACCGGACTGCCCGGGAGCTTGGAATCTCGTCGCTGATCCACGCCGTTGGCGCCCAGGAGGAAGTGCTGCCGCTCCTGTCCATTAGCGACGTCTTCCTTCTGCCATCGTCACAGGAAAGCTTCGGACTGGCGGCACTCGAGGCGATGGCATGCGAGGTGCCGGTGGTCGCGTCGCGCGTCGGCGGGATTCCTGAGGTGATCCTCGATGGCGTCACCGGCTTTCTGCACCAGCTCGACGCCATTGACGAGATGGCGGAGAGCGCCGTGACGCTGCTGACCGACGAGAGCCTGCGCCAGCGGATGGGCAAGGCCGCGTGCCGCCGGGTGCGCGAGCACTTCTGCGCGGAGCGCGTCGTGCCGATGTACGAGCGGTGCTACGAAGATACCGAGTCTTCGTAGTCTACGTTGCTGGTGTCGTCCCGGCGGTGTCGTCGCTCACCCCGCCCGTGTTAGATTCCCAAGACCACCTATGGACAAGCGCGTCATTCAGGATTTCATCAAGGGCTACTCGATCGAGACCACCGTGCGCGAGGGACAGCGGATCGAGCGCTTCGCCGATTTCGTGCCGGCGGGCACGCGGCTGTACATCGCCCATGTGCCGGGCACCGACTTCGCGGATACGGTGGCGCTGGCGGCGAAGCTGCGGCAGGAAGGTCTCGAGCCGGTGCCTCATATCGTGGCGCGGCGTATCGAGAACCTGTCGATCGTGGACGATTTCCTTGGACGCCTCGCCGGCACGGCGGGAGTCAAGCAGGTGCTCGTCGTCGCTGGTGACGTGTCGACGCCGGTGGGGGAACTGACGAGCGGATTGCAGATTCTCGAGTCCGGCCTCATCGAGAAGCATGGCATCCGCACGCTCGGCGTCGCGGGGCATCCGGAAGGACATCGCGAGGTGGCCGACGATGTGCTGCGTGACGCGCTGCGGCGGAAGAACGACTACGCGGCCCGCACGGGTGCCGACGTGTACGTCGTGACGCAGTTCACCTTCAGTGCCGACCCGATCGTGTCGTGGGAGAACGCCAACCGCGACGTCATCGGCCGCCTGCCGGTGGTGGTCGGTCTGCCGGGTCTCGCCACCACGAAGACGCTTCTCAAATATGCGATGGACTGCGGGGTGGGCGCATCGCTGCAGGCGTTCTCAAAACGGGCGGCGAGCCTGACCAAGCTGCTGACGGTTTCAGCTCCCGACGACATCGTGGTCGGGCTGGCCGGGCACAAGGCGCGGGATCCCCAGACGCGCCTCCACGGCGTGCACTTCTTTCCGTTTGGAGGCTTGAAACGCACGGCCGACTGGGCCAACAAGCTGGTGGCCGGCGACTTCGAGGTGGAAACGGACCTCTCCGGCCTGCGGGTCGCGTAGGACGATCGTTCGAAACGCGAATCTCCAGACTCCGCCACTCCCTACGAGCTCGCGGGCGGCTTCCTCCGATCGCCGCCGCGCCGGCGGTCGGCATCCGCCTGGAACGGTGCGAGCTTCTTGAACGTCGCGAGCAGCCAGCGGTACCCGTCCGGATCGGTGACCATCGCGACTCGATCGCCCCAGGACTTGTCTTCAGCCTCGCCCACACCACAGCCGGCGTCCCGCGCCCGCTGCAACGCTGCGTCCACATCGTCGACGTAGGTGTAGAGACCGGCCGCGCCGCTCGTCGGCGATGCGCCGTCGCCACGCGGAATCAGCATCACCACGGAGTCGCGGTGCCGCATTTCCGCATAGCGAAGCTGGCCGTCGGCTCCCGGGAGCACTACGCCGCGTGTGAACCCGAACGCGCGTTCCAGAAAAGCCATCGTGGCGGCGACGTTGGCGACTGCCAGATAGGTGTTGACTGCCTGCATGCCGGGTGCGAGCCCGCTGGCCAACGTGCCTGGAGGCGTCGCGGCGGCGACGGGCGCAGCGCGCCGGTTGCGCTTGCGCCTCGCTGCTGCCGGCGCCGTGCGCTTCGAGGTACGCTTGCGGAGCGTGGCTGTCTTCTTGCGCGTTGGCAAAGAGATGCGTCCTGTCTCGATAGGATAGTGGGCCTTGCCGCTACCGTCCACATCCGGATCGATCGACTGCGATGTGCTGATCGCCGGCGCGGGCCCGGCTGGCTGCGGTGCGGCGCGCTCGCTGGCGCAGCGCGGCCTCCGGGTGATCCTCGTCGATCAGCGATCGTTCCCGCGTGACAAGGTCTGCGGCGACGGGCTGATCAGCGACGCGCTCGGCGCGCTCGAGGCGCTCGGACTGCTCGCACGCGTGGCGCAATGCGCAGTCCGGAGCAGCGAGCTTCGCATCTATCCGCCGTCGAGGAACCCCGTGTCGATTCACGGTGAGTTCGCCTGTCTGCCCCGCGAGGATCTCGATCTCGTGCTCTGGAATGCCGCAGCGGAGGCGGGAGCGATCTGCAGGGCTGGCCTGACAGCCCTCGCGCCGCTCGAGTCGGACGGCCGCGTGACCGGCATCCGGTTCGGTGGATCGAGCGGCGAAGTGGAGCTCAAGGCACCCGTCACGATCCTTGCAACCGGAGCAAATGCCACCGTGCTCGGCGCGTTCGGCCTGGCCTCGCCGGGAAGTGGGGATGCCGTGGCCGGACGTGCGTACTTCTCGGCGCCAGCCGATCTCATCGCAGAGTGGCCGTGCCTGTTGATCGCGTTTGAGCGCGAGTGGTGTCCCGGGTACGGCTGGATCTTTCCAAGCCCTGGCAACCGGTTCAACATCGGTGTCGGCCTGTTCGGCGGCGCGTCCAACCGGCGGCTGCGCGACTTCTGGCGTGCGTTCGTTACCAGCTTTCCACCTGCGGCGGCGATCGTGCGTGCCTCGACGCAGCTGTCGCCGTTCAAAGGCGCGCCGCTACGGACCGGGCTGACAGCCGCGCGGTTTGGCCGCCCCGGCCTTCTCGCCGCGGGTGAGGCGGCGTCGATGACGTATTCCGCAACCGGCGAGGGGATTGGCAAGGCGCTGGAAAGCGGGCTGCTGGCCGCAACGATGGCGGCGGAGTGCGTGGGCGGGCAGCGTCCGGTCGACACGCTGCACGAGGAGTATGGTCGGGAATTCCTCCGCCGGTTCCACTTCCGTTACAAGGCTTATGCGGTGGCACAAGCCTGGGCGGCCTATCCGCTCATTCTGAACATCCTGGCGGCGCGAGCCGCCGCCGGCCGGTTCGCGCGGGCGGAGCTCGAGGCGCTGCTCGCTGAACGCGGCGATGCGCGTCGCCTCTTCTCGAAGCGCGGCCTGCTCTCAGCCCTCATTCGTTGAATCGTTGATCACTTCTTGTAGATCGCCTGCAGCGCCGCATCTATCGTCGGATAGTGAAACGCGAAGCCGGCCGCCATCGCTTTGGCCGGCAACACCCGTTGTCCGTTCAGGATCGCCTCGTCGGCCATCTCACCAACCGCGAGACGAACGGCCACAGCTGGCGTGCGCACGAGGGCGGGCCGGTGAATCACGCTCGCAAGGGACCCGGCGAGCTCTGCGTTGGTCACCGGGTTCGGCGCCGTGAGGTTCAGTGGTCCTGAAATGCCGTTTTCGGCGATCGCCCACGCGGTCATCGAAACCCAGTCGTCGAGGTGAATCCACGACACATACTGCGCTCCTGACCCGACGGGTCCGCCGGCAAGGAACCAGAACGGCCTTGCCAGCTGCGGCAGCGCTCCACCGTTGGTCGCCAGGACGACGCCGCTCCTGAGCAGGACGACGCGCGTGGCCCGCGAGGCCTCGAGGGCGGCGGCTTCCCAGTCGCGACACAGCGCCGCCAGGAACCCTGTGCCCGAAGGGGACGATTCAGTGAGCGGCGCCGCGCCGGGAGTGCCATAGAAACCCACGGCAGACCCGCTGACAAAGACTGGCGGATGCGGTGACGCCAGGATCGCCGATGCGAGCGCGCTGGTTGCCATCAGACGGCTGTCACGCAGAACCGCTTTGCGATGAGCAGTCCAACGCTGCCCGGCAATCGACTCGCCGGCGAGGTTCACGACGACATCGGACTCACGGACCCGGCCAGTCCAGGGCGCCGACGGGTTGTGGGGCGACCAGGCGACATCCGCTGACTCGCGCGGATGGCGGGTGAGGACGGCCACCGAGTGCCCGCTTGAACGGAGCGCGCTGGTCAGGGCGCGTCCGAGAAACCCGCTTCCGCCGGCGACCGTGATTTTCATTCAGCTATTTGACTCGAACGCCATGCCGTCTGGTGCGATTGCCGCTGATGGCCGTCGGCGTTCAGCCGCCCGTTCCGAAGGCACTGGGGAGGTTGACACAATCCACTGGCGAGAGTATTAACTAACTAGTTGGTTAGAAAGAAGCGCTCAGCCCAGGTCTCCCATGCCGCCATCTTCGCCGCCGCGGCCGAGGAGTTTGCCGAGCGCGGCTTCGACGCCGCCGGCGTCGACCGCATCGCGGCGCGAGCGCGCGTCAACAAGGCGATGCTCTACTACCACTTCGGGAGCAAGCGCGGTCTTTACCTGGAAGTGCTTCGCCACATGTTCCGGGCCGTTGGCGCTCGCGCCAGAGCCATCGCCGACGGCCCCGGCACCGCCGATCAGAAGACGGATGCCTGGGTAGCCGCCATCATCGAGGAGGCTTCGGTCCGCCCCTGGTTCCCCTCGATCATGCTGCGCGAGCTGGCGTCCGGGGCGCCCCGCTTCGACCCTGAAACCTTCGCGATGATGAACGCCGTCTACTCGGCCGTGCGCGACATCATCCTGCAGGGACAGCGGGAAGGCAGGTTTCGCGACGTCGACCCGCTCCTCACCCATCTCACGATCATGCCGGCCATCCTGATGTTCTTCGCCCGTCAGCGAGTGCTGACGGCCATCAAGCTGGATCAGGGAATCGCCGAACCGCGGCCGCAGGATCAGTTCGTCCGCCACATGCAGGATTCGGTGCGGCGAATCCTCAGGAAGGACGTATGACCACGAGAAAAGGCATGGCTGTTGTGGCGATGGCGCTCATCGCGCCCGCCTGTCAGAAGGCCGAACCGACGAACGTGCTCCGCGTGTCCGGGCACGTCGAGGCGACCGAGGTCTACGTCGCGCCCGAGGTGGCCGGGCGAATCCTCGAGCTGCGCGTGAACGAAGGAGACCGCGTCAAGGCCGGCGATCTCATCGCCCGGCTCGACACTCGCGACACCGAGCTTCAAATACAGCGCGCCCGCGCCGAGCGCTCTGCGGCCGACGCACAGTTGCGCCTGCTCAAGGCAGGTGCGCGGCCCGAGGACATCCGGCAGGCCGACGCGCAGGTGCAGGCGGCGGAGGCGGATGTCACCACCATCGAAGCCGAGCTCAAGTCTGCCGAGCTCGACCTCGAGCGCTTCGACACGTTGCTCAAGGCCAACGCCGGCTCGCGCAAGCAGCGCGACGATGCGCAGGCGCGCGTGGACGTGGCGCGCGAACGGCAGCGCGCCGCGCGTGAGCGCGTCCAGGCCGCCCGCGAGACGGCCGATCGGCTGCGCGCAGGTGCGCGACGCGAGGAAATCGACGCGGCCGCTGCGAGGGTCGCAGGAGTGGACGCCCAGCTGGCGACGTTGAAGAAGGCCGTCGGCGATGCCCAGGTCGTCGCTCCGGTGGCCGGTGTCATCACCCAGAAGCTCGCCGAGGCGGGCGAAATCGCCGCCCCACGTTCTCCCATCGTCGTCGTCACCGATCTCGATCACGCGTGGGCCAACCTGTTCGTTCCCGAGCCGATGGTGCCGCGCCTTCGAATTGGTCAAGCGGCAACCGTGTTCACGGACGCCGGCGGGCAAGGGCTGACGGGCACGATCACGTTCGTCTCGCCGAAGGCGGAGTTCACGCCGCGCAACGTGCAGACCGCAGAGGAGCGCTCGAAACTGGTGTACCGGATCAAGGTAACCGTCGACAACAGTGCCGGCGTGCTGAAGCCGGGCATGCCGGTGGATGCGGACATCCAACTGCAATGACCAGCCATGCTGCGCCTGAGACCGGTGAGTATGCGCGGTATGCCGTGGCGTCGCTGGTCACAGTGTCTCTTTGCCCCGCTTCACGGGGCGAGCCGGCTTGACCGAGGAACACTTGACTCATTCGTCAGCAATCCAGCCGGTCAAGCCGGCTAGCGGAGACTCAGCCGGCCGGGCGATCGAGCTTGTGCGGGTAGTCAAGCGCTACGGCGCGACCACCGCGGTCAATGAGCTGACGCTCGGCGTCGACCGCGGTCAGATGTTCGGTCTGATTGGCCCTGACGGAGCCGGCAAGACCACGTCAATCCGATTGATCTGCGGTCTCCTGCACCCCGATGCCGGCGAGGTTCGCGTGCTCGGCCGCCACCCGGTCCGCGAGCATCGCCAGCTCACCGAACACGTCGGATACCTTTCACAGCGCTTCAGCCTGTACGGCGATTTGAGTATCGACGAGAACATCGCCTTCTTTGCAGAGATCCATGGTCTTCGCGACTATCGACGGCGGCGTGATCAGCTGCTCGACATGACCCAGCTCACGCCGTTTCGAGGGCGGCTCGCCGATCGCCTGTCCGGCGGCATGAAGCAGAAGCTGGCGCTCGCCTGCACGCTCGTCCACGAGCCGGAGCTGATCGTCCTCGACGAGCCGACCACGGGCGTCGATCCGATCTCCCGCCGTGAATTCTGGAAGCTGCTGTCGGAGTTTCTCGCGCGCGGGCTGACGATTCTGATGTCGACGCCATATCTGGACGAAGCCGAGCGTTGCACCCGCGTGGCGCTTCTCCACGAAGGCAGGGTCCTCGCCAACGACGAGCCGTCGCGTCTGCGAGACCTGATTTCCGATCCGATGGTCGAGGTCGTCATCGGGCCGGTGTCTGGCGCCACGGAGCTCGTCGCCGGTCTGACCGGCGTCACGAGCGCCCAGCGCTTCGGCGAGCGCCTGCACGTGACGCTCGAGCACCGCGAGGACGCCGTCGCGCGATTCACCCAGGCGCTCCGTGCCACGTCGCTGGCTGCTGCGCCGGTGCGTCGCGTGCCGCCTTCGCTCGAGGACGTGTTCATCGCCATGCTTGGAAAGGAGAGCGCAAATGCCTAGCGCCGCCGGCCCCGTCCGCTCGATCGGGGCGTTCGCGATCGTCCTGCTCGCCGGGGGGGCATACGCCCAGGATGCGGGAACGCTGCAGCTGACGCTCGAGGAGGCTCAGGCGCGCGCGATCGATACGAGCCATCGGCTTGCCGAAGGGCGTGCCCGTGAGAGGACGGCGCAGGCCGTGGTCGACTCACGTGAGGCCGCCGATCGGCCAGTCGTGTCGGCCCAGGCCGGGTATCAGCGGACGAACCACGTGCCGGAGTTCGCCCTGCCGTCTCCGGCGGCGACCGGCGGGCGTCTGGTGGTGTACCCAGACGTGCCCAATAACTTTCGATCCAGGATCGATCTGCAGTGGCCGATTTTCAACGGTGGACGCACGGATGCGCTCACCCGGGCGGCCAGGGCGGACGCGGCCGCGGTGACTGCCGAGACCGACACGGCGCGCGCCGATCTCAGGCTCGAGGTCGCCCGTGCGTTCTGGGCCGTGGTGACTGCGAAGGCGGCCGTCTCGGTGCTCGAGCGCGGAGTGGCGCGGGCGCAGGCGCACGTCGTGGACGTTCGCGAGCGGCTCAACGCCGGCTTGATCTCGCCGAACGAGCTGGCGTCGGCCGAGGCCCAGGAGTCGCGCGAGCGGATGCTGCTCATCGAAGCGCGCAGCCAGCGGGACATCGCGTCCTCGGATCTCGGCCGCCTCGTGATCGACGACCCGCTCAGGACTGTCGAACCGAGCGCAGCGCTCGAGGCCGGCGTGTCCACTGCCCCGGACGCCAGCGGCGCGGTTGCCATCGCACTCGAGTCGCGCCCGGAGCGGACGGGGCTCGAACGGCGCATCGACGCAGCGGGCGAGTTGCGAACGGCCGCCGCAGCCGGCCGGCTTCCGATGATCTCGGTGACCGGCGGCTACGATGTCGCGCGGCCGAACCCTCGCATTTTTCCGCGCACCGAGCTCTGGAACGACTCCTGGGATGCTGCCATCAACCTGACCTGGTCACTGTGGGATGGCGGGCGGGTGGACGCCGAGGTCGCGCAGGCGGCCAGCCAGGCCGAAGCGGCCCGCGAGCGCCTCAAGGAGTTCGATTCGCAACTCACCGTGGAGGTGCGCCAGCGATTGCTGGAGATCGATTCCGGCAGGGCGGCGGTCAGCGCCGCCGATGATGCGGTGCGAGCAGCGACCGAGGCGCAGCGGGTGGTCACCGAGCGGTACCGCGCCGGCGTCATCACGCAGATCGAAGTGCTCGACGCAGAGTTCGCCCTCCTCCAGGCCGAGCTCGATCGCACGAGGGCACTGGCAGGCGTACGGCTGGCCGAGGCCCGCCTCGCGCGTGCGATGGGACGCTGATGCCCGAAGACGCCGCTTCCGCCCGCCCGGTCGGCGGTTCGCCGGCCATCGACGTGCGGAACCTCACCCGCCGCTTCGGCGACTTCGTCGCCGTCAGCAACGTCTCGTTCGCGGTACGGTCCGGGGAGATCTTCGGATTCCTTGGGAGCAACGGCGCCGGCAAGTCGACCACGATCCGCATGCTCTGCGGCCTGCTGCGTCCGACGTCGGGCACCGCAATCGTCGGCGGTGTGGACGTCAGCCACGATCCGGAAGCCGTGAAGCGCCGGATCGGCTACATGTCGCAGAAGTTTTCCCTGTACGAACGTCTCACCGTCGATCAGAACATCGCGTTCTTCGGTGGTGTCTACGGGCTGTCGGGCGAGCGTCTCGCGGCGCGCCGCGACTTCGTCCTCGACATGGCCGGGCTTCGCGGCCGCGAGACGATGCTTACGGGAGCGCTCTCAGCGGGCTGGCGGCAGCGTCTGGCGCTTGGGTGCGCGATCCTCCACGAGCCGCCCATCGTGTTCCTCGACGAGCCGACCGGCGGCGTCGATCCACTTTCACGCCGCCAGTTCTGGCGGCTGATCGATGGGCTGGCGCGCTCCGGCGTCGCCGTGCTGGTGACCACCCACTACCTCGACGAGGCCGAGCACTGCCACCGCATTGCGATCATCCAGTCGGGCCGTCTGGCTGCCCTCGGTACGGTCAAGGCACTCAAGGAAATCTTTGCCACGCGGCCGATCGTGGAGGTGCGCGCGCCGCACCCGCTCCAGGCCATGGAGAAGCTCGACGCGATGCCGGAAGTGGAGAAGACCAGCATCTTCGGCACGTCCGTTCACGCGGTGCTGCGGTCGGCCAGCACCAGCCCGGCCGACATCGCCGAGCGCCTGCGCAAGGCCGGAAACGCGCCCGCCGACTGCACGCTCGTCGAGCCGTCGCTCGAGGACGTCTTCCTCGACGTCGCTACGGCGGATCAGGCCGCCCGGAGGAGCGCATGAAGGGACTCGCGAAGGCGCTTGCCGTCGCGCTCAAGGAGATGCGTCAGATTCGGCGCGATCGCCGCACGCTGCTCATCCTGCTCTTCGTGCCGGCGTTTTTTCTTCTCGTCTACGGCTACGCGCTCAACTTCGATCTTCGCAACATCCGCATGGCGGTGCTCGACCAGGATCGCAGCGTGGTGAGCCGCGAACTGGTCTCGGCGTTCGTCTACTCGGGCTATTTCGACGTCGTCGCGAACCTGCAGCGCACCGGCGATATCGACGCGCTGCTCGATCGCAACGAGGTGCGCGCCGTTCTCGTGATCCCGGCGCGGCTCGGCGCCGACGCCCGCGCCGGACGGCCGTCGACGGTGCAGGTGGTCATCAACGGCGACAACGCGAACAGCGCCACGACGATCATGAGCTACACGCTCGGCCTCGTCTCGACCGTGTCGGCGCGCTACGAGGTCGAAGCGCATGAAGGCTCTCTCTCCGGGCCTCTGCTGACTCTCGAACCGCGAGTCTGGTACAACCCGGAGCTGCGCAGCACGCTGTTCCTGGTGCCCGGCCTCATCGCGTACATCGCAATGCTCACCGCCGTGATCTCCACCTCGCTCTCGGTTGTTCGGGAGAAGGAGGTCGGGACCATGGAGCAGGTGCGCATGGCGCCAATCGGGGCGGTGCCGTACGTGGTCGGCAAGACCGCTCCGTACTTCGTGATCTCGCTGGCCTCCGCCACCGGCATCGTCGCGGTGGCGATGGTGCTCTTCGATCTGCCCATGCGCGGATCGTGGCTGGTGCTGCTCGGCGCCGTGTCGCTGTTCCTGGTCGGCGCGCTGGCTTTCGGGCTCCTCATCTCGACGGTGGCCGAGACGCAGCAGGTGGCCTTTCAGCTGGCGTTGCTGACGTCGTTCCTGCCGACGTTGATGCTCTCGGGGTTCATCTTCCCCATTTCGAGCATGCCGACGTTCCTCCAGGTCGTCACCTATGCGGTACCGGCCAGGTATTTCCTCATCGCACTCAGAGCCGTGGTGCTGAAAGGCGTGGGGCCAGCGATGTTCTGGCAGGAGCTCCTGGCGCTGGCGATCTTCGCCGTGGTCATTCTGGGCCTTGCCTCGTTGAGACTCCGGCGGCAGTGGACATGACGCACAGCATGCGCCGTCTCCGGCATGTCATCCGCAAGGAGTTCCTGGAGCTCCGGCAGGATCCCCGTCTGTTCAGCCTGGTGATCATCGCGCCAATCCTGCAGCTGACGATGCTCGGGTATGCGGCCACGACCGACGTCAAGAACGTGCCGATCGTCATCGTCGACCAGGATCGCTCGGCGCCCAGCCGTGATCTGGTGTCTCGCTTCGAGGCGTCGCCCAACTTCGAGGTGGTCGGCACGCTGTCGTCGTCGGAGGAGGTCGGTCCGTACCTCGATCAGGGGCGGGCGTGGATGGCGCTGGTGATTCCCGCCGACTACAGCGAGCAGGTCGGACAGCAGCAGCCAGTGACGGTCCAGGTGGTGGCCGACGGCAGCGACGCGAACTCGACCAACGTCGCGCTTGGTTATGCGAGCGCTCTCGTGGCCTCCTACGCCAGAGATCTGGCTGCCCCGGGCGGCCGTACGGGCGGACCGCTGATTGGCGCGGAGATCCGCGTCTGGTTCAATCCGCAGCTCGAGAGCCGGCACTTCATGATTCCCGGGATCCTGGCGCTGATCCTCCTGCTGATCACGACCAACCTGTCGTCGATGGCGATCGTTCGCGAGAAGGAGCTCGGGACGCTCGAGCAGCTGAACGTGACGCCAATCGCTCGCTGGGAGCTGATTGCCGGGAAGCTGCTGCCGTACGCGCTGCTTGGGATGATCGACGTGGCCCTGGTACTGGTCGTCGCGGTCGGCTGGTTCGAGGTGCCGTTGCGAGGAAGCCTGACGCTGCTGGTGGCCATGTGCCTGGTCTACCTGCTGACGACGCTCGGACTCGGGCTGTTCGTCTCGACGATCTCCGCGACGCAGCAGCAGGCGATGATGACCGCTTCGTTCTTCTTCCTCGTACCGATGGTGTTTCTGTCGGGATTCGTCTTCCCGATCGAGAACATGCCCGACGTCATCCAGCCGGTGACCTATTTGATCCCGCTGCGGTATTTCCTGGAGATCCTTCGCGGCATTTTCCTGAAAGGCGTCGGGCTCGAGGTCCTGTGGAAGGACGCGGCGGCGCTCTTCGCCTGGGGTGTGGCGATCCTGACGCTGGCCACGGTGCGATCGAGCAAGCGGACGGCCTGACCGCCGGAAACCTCGCCAAGCGCCACGCACCAGTCACGACGAACCGACGGCCTTCCCCTCGGAGCCCGAGCCCCGGATCCCGAGCCCCGGATCCCGAGCTTCCCGCCAAAGACTTCGACGAACCGGAGACCGAAGACGGTCGAGTAGAGTAGCAGCTCGTGTCGATCGGCAGAACGCGCGACATCGGATTCGCGACCGCCCTTGCGCTGGTCATGGGGAACATGATCGGCTCCGGCGTGTATCTCCTGCCTGCCTCACTCGCGCCCTACGGCGGCATCAGCGTGATCGGTTGGTTCGTGTCGGCCGGCGGCGCGATCCTGCTTGGTCTTGCGTTCGCCAATCTGGCGCGGTCGGCACCGATGGCAGGCGGCCCCTACGCGTATACGCGCATCGCCTTCGGCGACCTCGCCGGTTTTCTCGTGGCATGGTTGTACTGGCTGTCGGTCTGGTGTGGGAACGCGGCGATCGCCGTGGCGTTCGTCGGCTACCTCGATCCGTTCCTCCCCGGATTGGCGCGTGCCCCGGCCATTGCCGCGGGGCTCGCCATCGCGGTGGTCTGGCTGCTGATTGCCGTGAACACGTTCGGGGTTCGCGAGGCCGGGCGCGTTCAAATCGTGACCACGCTGTTGAAGGTGCTGCCGTTGGCCGCAATCGCTGTCGCCGGCCTCACTCTCCTCGATACGAGTCACTTCACCATGACCCAGACCACGCCGGCCGACCTCGGACGCGGCGTGTTTGCAACCGTCACGCTGACGCTGTGGGCATTTACCGGGATGGACGCGGCCACCATTCCGGCCGGTCACACCGAGAACCCGGAGCAGACGATTCCGCGCGCCACCGTGATCGGCATCCTCCTGACTGCCGGCATCTATATCGCCAGCACGGTCGCGGTGATGGGGCTGGTGGCGCCCGACAGGCTGGCGACGACGACGGCGCCGTTCGCCGAAGCGGCGCGGATGGTGTTCGGTGATCCGGCGTCGCTCATCGTCGCCGCAGGAGCCGCGGTGTCGACGTTCGGGGCACTGAACGGATGGACGCTGGTGGTAGGCCAGCTCCCGCAGGCTGCCGCGCAGGACGGGCTGTTTCCTGCGGCCTTCGGCCGGACGTCGCGCCGCGGCATCCCGGTCACGGCGATGGTCATCTCGGGGCTGCTCGCGTCAGCGCTCATTGCCGCCAACTACACGCGCGGTCTGGTCGGACTGTTCACGTTCACGATCCTTCTCGCGACGTTGGGCGCGCTCGTGCCGTACGTGTTCTGTTCGCTTGCCGGGTTTCTCGTCCCGGCGAGCCGGGAAGGTGGTCACCAGCGGCCGAACGTGAGAGCCCGATCCAGAGTCGTGAGCGGCCTCGCGTTCGTCTACGCGATGTGTGCAATTGCCGGATCCGGGCTGGAGACGATCTTCTGGGGGTTTCTGCTTCTCCTGGCCGGGCTGCCCGTGTATGTGTGGGTCGTTCTCCACCGGCAGCCCGGGTGACGCCAGATGGCGATGCAGACCGTCAGCCGCCAGGGTTGCTTCGGCTACTGCACCGGCGATGCTTCCGCGGGGCGAGGTTCGTTCGCTCTCCGCGAATGCAGGAATTGTTCGTTGGCAGCGTTGATCGCCGTAATGATGCTGTTCGCAGCCACGGCGATCTCCGTGTTGATCTTGTGTCGAAGGCCTCCAAGCTCGCCGCCGGGCGCGCGAGCCAGCGTGTCGAATGCGTCCTTGAGGTTGTTGAGGCCAATCTCCAGTCCCGCATTGCGGTTCGGCGCCGGGCGCGCCGGCGGAGTGAAGTCGGGCCGGGCGGCAGGCGGCGCGGCAGGCGCGTCAGCGTTTGGGTGATTCTGGAACAGCGCAATCGCGGCGTTGGCATCCTCCAGTGCGACGGCGATGTCGGCTTTGGCCTTTTGAACGTGGCTGCTCTGGTTTGCCGCCCGCTCGAGAGCGTTCGCGGCTCTCTGCAATGCATCGCGGGTGGCAATGAGAGGCGCGTCGCGCCGAGAGGCTCTCGCCGCAGGGCCGGGCGGCCCTGCTGGTCCAGGAGGTCCAGGAGGTCCGGGTGGCCCTTGGGGTCCTGCAGCGCCCGGCGGTCCTTGAGGTCCTGCGGGGCCGGGTCCGCCAGGAAGGCTGGACACCGGTGTGCTCGTCCCGGCATCTGTCGGCCCGATCCTCAATGCAGTGGGGGTTGCCCGGTAGCCGCGCAACTTCCCGTCATCGCCGGTGAACCCGCCGACGATTTCGCCGAGATCGTTGATCCCGCGCGCATCCCACGATGCCGGTGCATTCTGCAGTTCGACGACGGCATACCGCCCACCCGAGCGCCGGAACCCCACTGGCGACTCTGGACTTCTGATCTGACCGACGATGTCGCCGACGTTGTTCAGACCGGTGGCTTCGGTATAGGGGCTGTCGGGAAACTGTAGCCGCGAGAGCGTTCCAGAGAAGAGAAAGCCCCTGGCGGTCGCGCCCGATCCCAGGGAGCCGGCGATCTGCCCCGAATCGTTGATGCCGCCGGCGCCGCCGGTGCCGTCAGGCGACTCGATGGTGTTGTAGTTGCCGGCGCTCAACAGGAATCCATGCCGCGAGCCGTCTGCGGCGAGATAGTCGCCGACGATCTGGCCGCGGTTGTTCACACCGCGCGCCACCGTGTCCGTGCTTCCTGGGAAATCGAAGGATGTGAAAGAGCCGCCGCTTCTCAGGAATCCGTGACGGCCGTTCTGGCCATCAGGCCCGTAGGCGCCGACGATCTGTCCGGCGGTATTGATGCCGTACGCAACCGTCCATTTCGCTCCCGGATAGTCGATGGTCGAGAAGGCGCCCTTCTCGAGAAGAAAGCCGTGCGTGCCCCGCTGGTCCACGTAGTAGCCGACGAGCCGTCCGAGCACGTCGATGCCGCAGGCAACGGTGACGCTGCTGCCGGGGACGTCGATGGTCGCCACGGAGTACGAGTCGGCGGCCTGGATTACCAGCCTGTCGGTCGACAGACCTGCCATTCCGACGAGGACGCAAGCAGCAGCAAATCTCTTGAACATGGTGTTCGGTCCAGTCGCAGGAACCTGGTCCATAAGGGTAGGCCGGATGACCTGCGCGGGCAAGCTTCCCGGCGCGGCTGCGCCGCAACCAAACAGAGGACTAACGAGGCCCTGCCTCAGACCGTCGAGCATGTGATGTTGGATGCTCGCATCCGGCCGGTCTGAGGCAGGGCCTCGTTAGAAAAGTGGAGCCCCGGGAGCAGGCAGGGGTTGTATCCCTGCGCCTACGTAATAGACCCTCTTGGGGTCGGTGGCCACATGGGCCGCGCTCTCCGGGAGCTCCGTCACCATGGTACGCAAAAACGTCGCTGAGATCCTCGCC
>DASUGH010000213.1:0-23992 GCA_036274155.1 Vicinamibacterales bacterium
TCTGCGGCCGGCGACAGGAATCGAGTGTCACGCCGATCACAAACACGCGCGCCGATCCATGAGCGTGCTTGTGATCGGCGTGACACTCGATCCCTGCCGCGCGGAGCGCGGGCCCACCTCGGTGTCCGATTCGTTGGCGACCGTAGCGTGACAGCCTCCGTTCGTCCTCCGTTTCTCCGGTGCTCCGTGTGAAACCGTTTCTCCGTAGCCTCCGTGTGAAACTCTCCGTCACCTCCAGAACTCCGGGACGTCAGCTCTGTCTACCGCCATCACCAACGCCCGTCAGGTGCCTCTCGAGAACGCTGGCCAACGATTCCGCGTCGCCGGCCAGCGGAAACAGGTCATAGAGACGGCGGTAGCGAACCAGGTCCAGTGAGCGAACGACGTCGCCCATCCCATCGGGATCGCCGTCGGCCGGCTCAGTGCGCGCGAGCGCACACGCAAGCGCGTCGGCCGCGCGGCCGCTGCCTGTCACGACGACGATTCGCCGCCCTGAGGCGCCGTGGCGCGCCACTTCTTCGAGGGTGAGCCTGCCGCCGTTGATCACCAGCGCCAGTGAAGAACGTCCTTCCGCCAGCCGATCGAAGAGAGCGAACATCACGTCGGCCTCCGAACCCCAGACGGTCGGCTCATCACGTCCCGCGCTGGGCGATTCCGCGGTCCACTGCGCAGGATCGACGGCGACGAGATGCGAGTGATTGGGATCGACGCCCCAGGTCGAGGCCCGCGTGTCGAGCACGGAGGCCGGGGCTACGCCGATGAGTGGAAACGTATTGCCGCCGCGCCTTCGCGCCAGGCCCGCCTCCTTCATCAACCCGACACCGGTGCCCCCGTCTGCGACGGCGAGGCGCATGCCGCGGGAGACGAGCACCGGCAACGCGTCCAGCAGCTTTCGCACGCGCCGCTGAACCGCCGGCGGCATGCCCGCGGCGCCGCCGCTCAGGAAGACGAAGGCAGCGGCCCGACCACGCACGTCGTCGACGAGCCGACCGAGGTCGGTCGACTGCTGTTGCGCACCGGACGTGACGCGGACGATGACCGGACCACTCATTCCTGGAATGCGGGTCGAGGACTCATTGGCTGGAGAGACCACCGCCGGCAGAGATGATGACACGTGGCGGCGCCACCGCAAGGAGCGCTATCCTCGTGGTCGGATCGAACACGCGAACACATGGCCCTGATCTTCATCAGCTACCGACGCGACGATTCTGCCGGGTATTCCGGCCGCCTCCACGAGGAGCTCGAAAACCGGCTCGGTTCCGGCCAGGTCTTTCGCGACGTCGAGGCACTCCGCCCCGGCCAGGATTTCGTGGAGGCGATCGACGCGCGGCTGCGTGAATGCCGCGCCTGCGTCGCGATGATCGGACGAACCTGGCTCGATGCGCGCGACGAGACCGGCCGCCGCCGTCTCGACCAGCCCGACGACTACGTGCGCCTGGAGATCGCAGCCGCCCTCGACCGTCCTGGCGTCCTCGTCGTGCCGGCGCTGGTCGGCGGCGCCAGGATGCCCGACGCGCAAGACCTTCCCGCGTCGATCCAGGCCCTCGGCCGGCGGCAGGCGATCACGATTCGCGACGAGACATGGGAAAGCGACGTCGATCGTCTCGCGAACATCATCGCGCAGCACTGCGGCGTTGGCACGATCGCCGGGCCGGGCGCGCAGCGAACCTCGGGTCGGAGCAAGTTCGTCGGGCTCGGAGTGGCTGCCCTGGCGGTGGCGATCCTCGCCATTGTGCTCGGTCGGGACGCCGGACCGAATGGCTCCGACGGAGCGGATCCGGCGCAGCGCGTGAATGGCGCGCCGCCACCCGCTCCGAGCGGCAGCCCGGTCGAGAGCGGCGCACCCGCTGGGACCAGCCCTGTCACTGCGTCCGGGTACGCGATCGCGATTCCTCGCAATGCCGAGGTCTCGCACGAAGATCTCGTCTACACACTGCTGGCTGGAAGCGTGGTACCGCACGGCGCCAGCCGGACGCTCTGGCTGCGCTTCCGGGTCGCGAACAACGGCTCTGGCAATTACAACCTCTGGGATCAGTCGTTTCGCCTTGCCGTCGGCGGCGACCTCATTCCAGCGAGCGGCGGGCTGAACGAAATCTCGACGAACCAGTCCGTCCGCCAGGTCGTCGTCCGTTTCGAGCTGCCACCCGATGGGAATCGGGCTACGCTTCGCGTATCGCTTCGTGGAGATGTGTCGGCAGAGATCCCGCTGGACCTGGCCAGTACGCGGCAGCCTCCGCGGCATGACACGCCGGTGAACGGCGATGCGCTCTCGAATGCCGACATCGTCACGGTCGTTCGTGAGCCGACGCCTCTCCTGAACGCCGGCGACATGAAGGTGACGCTCATGCGTGTGACGGCGCGCCGGTTCGTCAACAAGACCCGGATCGTTCTCTCGCTGCGAGCGGAGAACACCGCCGGGTATGCCCGGGGCCTCGGCGACGTCACCTTGCGTGTGGTCGACGGTGCCGATGTGCTGGCGCCGGTCAGCAATCCTTACGTCATCGTGCAGGGAAATGCCACCGCGTCGAACGAGGTGATCTTCGACGTCTCGCCGGCCTCCCGGATGGTGGTGCTGCGTGCGTCCTTCGGGCAGACGAATCGCGAGATTGGACTGACCGTCCGATAGCTCGGCGAACGGGCGAAAGCGGCCGAAACGCACCGCCGAGACACTGAGACACAAAGAAACGTCAAGATTCTCTGTGCCTCTGTGCCTCTGTGGTGTCTGGCCTCGGTGTCTCTGTCGTTAGTCTCGGTGTCTCTGTCGTCGTTAGTCTCGGTGCCTCGCGTTCACACGAGTGCGGTCTTATAGAGCGCCATGAGCTTCCCCCAGGCGCGCTCGGCATCCGCCTTGTTGTAGATCGGCTGTCCGTTTGCCTGCGCCGGCATGTCCGGCACGCACCAGCCGTGCTGCGCCATCGGGTAGACCTCCACCTCGACCAGCACCTTCGCCGCGTCGAACGCTTCCTTCAGCTTCGTCTTCGCGTCCGGCTGCTGCATGTCGTCGTTGGCGGCGATGCCGAAGTACATCCGCGCCTTGATCTTCGGCGCGAGCAGATGCGGGCTGTTCGGGTTCGCCGTCACGAGGCCGCCGCCGTGGAACGAGGCGCCGCCACCCACGCGGTTGGGCACTGCCGCCGCCGTCCTCACCACGAGCGCGCCGCCCATGCAGTAGCCCTGCGTCCCGATCTTCTTGTTGCGATCGATGGACGGCTGCATGTCCATCCAGGCGATGTACGCGGGCGCATCCTTCTCGACGGCGCCTTCGGCATTGATCGATCCCATCAGTGGCCCGAGCTTGGCGCGTTCCTGCGCGAAATCGACCTTCGACGCGTTCTCATACACGGGAGACCTGGCCACGCGGTAGAACGGATTCGGTACGAGCACCGAGTAGCCCGCCATCGCGAGCCGCTTCGCCATGTCGCGCATCGACGGTCGCAGCCCGAATGCGTCCGGCCAGATGAGCACGCCCGGATGCGCGCCGGTGGCCGGGTGGATGAATGCCGCGTCGCAGGTACCGTCCGGCGTCTTGATGTCGACGTTCGTCTCGACGATGTTCTGCGCGGCGACCTCGGAGCCCGCCGCTGCGGCGAGGCCTGCCGCCACCGTCATCGACACGAAGTCGCGCCGGGTGATGTCATCGTTATCCATGTCACGGTCCTCCAAAGGGAAGAGAATAGACCGTTATACCTCTGCCCGCTGTGTAACCGAGCTGAAGCTCGGTTCTGCGAACGTTGAGACTTGCGGGATAACCGTCGAGGTAGTACCGTCTCCGCGCGCAAACCACGAACGGTGTATCGCTTGCGAGAGGAAGGGGGCTGCTCATGGCAATTGGTGTCTACTTCGCACCTGCCGCAATGACGGCAGAGGCCTACGACGAGTGCGTGAAGCGACTGCGGAAGGCCGGCGCCGGCAACCCGCCGGGGCGCACGTACCACGCGTCGTTCGGACCAAAGGAAAAGCTCATGGTGTTCGACGTCTGGACGTCGCAGGGGGCGTTCGACAAGTTCGGGAAGACGCTGATGCCCATCCTGCAGGAGCTCGGACTCGATGCCGGCCAGCCGAACATCATGCCGATGCACAAAGTGATTCTGCCGGCGAAGAAGTCCGCAGCTCCCAAGAAGCGCAAGACGGCCGCGAAGGCGCGTGGGCGAAGGCGTTGACGTCCGGGGAGGCGATGCGCGCTGCAGGTTCTCGAGCGATGGCGACCCCGAGGTCGATCCGGAGGGTCCTCAATCCGCAACCGGAGTCGTCGGATCCACCCACAGCCAGCACATCGCGCCCATCAGGAACAGCACACCGGTGAGGTAGAGCGGCGCGCTCCAGCTCGAGAACTGTCCGACGATCAACGCCACGAGCGTCGGGCTGAGGATCGAGCCGATCTGCCCCGAGGTGTTCATCGCGCCGCTCAGCGACCCGGCCCGGCTCCGGCCGACGTCGATGCACGTCCCCCAGGCGGCACCGAGAAGGAAATTGGAGGAGGCGCCGCCGAGGGCGATCAGCACCGCCGCCCACACCGGCGACGCCATGAACGTGCCCAGGATGGTGAACGTTCCAGCCGCCGCCAGCGCCGCGCCGCCGATGCTGGTGCGCCCGATCCGGAGACCGAAGCGCCGCACCGCCGCGTCGGTCGCCACGCCGCCGAAGACGTCGGCAATCGCGCTCAGGATGAGCGGCAGCCCGGCAAGGACGGCGCCCGTCATTCCCGTCAGTCCCCGCTCGGCCAGGTAGGTGGGCAGCCACGTCACGTAGAACGTGCCGCCGAACGACTGCGTGAAGTACATGAGACACAGACAGACAGCAGTGCGATTGCCGAGCAGGCGGCCCCAGTCGGTGCGCCGGGCGCCGTGCAGCGGCACGAGTCCGCCTTCGATGTGGCGGCGCTCATCGATGCCAATCTCCGGATGTTCAGCCGGCGTGTCCCTGAACCAGCGATACCAGGCGAACGCCCAGACGAAGCCGAGCGACCCGAACATGACGAAGAGCTGACGCCATGTGAAGCCGGCCATGAGGAGCGCCGTGACCAGCGGCGGCGTCAAGCCGCCGGCGAGATGCGCCCCCATGAAGAACGTGCCCTGCGCCCTTCCCCGTTCCTGCAGCGGGAACCAGCGGGAAAACGTTCGCGCCACGTTCGGAAAGGCGCCCGCCTCGCCGGCACCGAACAGGAAACGGATCGCGACCAGCGAGTGATAGGAGAAGGCCGCGGCGGTCAGCATCGTGAACGCCGACCACCACGAGACGATCCGGGCGAGGACTCGCCGGCTGCCCACCCGATCGCCCCACCAGCCGCTCGGAATCTCGAACGCGGCGTAGGCGACATAGAAGGCGCTGAAGACCGTGCCCATCTGCACGAGGTCGAGGCCGAGATCGTCCTGGACCTGTCGCCGCGTCACCGAGATGCAGACGCGGTCGAGATAGGTGACGGCGGCGAGCAGCACCGTCATCCCGAGCACCTTGTAACGTACGCTGGTCATGCGTGAGGATCCTTACAACTCGCGTCGAGGCACGCCTTCCTTGACCCAGCCGATGGTTGTCATCGTGACCGAGACGGAATTCGCCAAGGCGGAACAGGTGTTCACGTCGGCCACCGACCTTCGCTGCGTGGCCTCGCCCGCCGGCGAAGGGGAGCTCGCGGCCGCCATTCGTGCAGCAGGCGCCCGCTTCGCCATCGTCGGCATCCAGACCTACCGGGATGCGCTCTATTCTGCACTGCCGCGCGGCGGTGTCATCGCGCGGTTCGGTGTCGGCCACGACGGCATCGACAAGGCGATGGCGACACGAGGCGATATCCTCTGTTCAAACACGCCCGGGGTTCTCGATCAGTCGGTCGCCGAGCTCACGATCCTGCTGATCGCCGCGGCGGCGCGCAACCTGACCGCCCTTGATAGACGGATGAAGGGTGGCGTCTGGGCGCCGCAGCCGGGAGCGGAGTTGTCGGGGAAGACGCTGGCCGTGATCGGCAGCGGCCGTATTGGCAACACCGTGGCGCGCATGGCCGGCGCCGGTTTCGGCATGACGGTGAGACGTGGCGGACGGGGCGACGACTTCGGCATGACCGTGCGGGACGCGGATTTCGTGAGCTTGCACATGACGGGCACCGCCGACAACCGTCGCTTCCTGAATCGGGAGCGTCTGGCCATGATTCCCAGGCACGCATGGCTGATCAACACGGCTCGAGGAAATGTGGTGGACGAGGCGGCGCTCTACGAGGCGCTCGCCGGGCGCCGCCTGGCCGGCGCCGCCCTGGACGTGTTCGAGGTCGAGCCGTATGAGCCGGAAGATTCAGCGAGCGACCTCCGGACACTGCCGAACGTGATTCTCACCCCGCATATTGGCAGCCACACGGCGGAAGCGAGCAGGCGCATCGCCGAGCGCGCGCTGCACAACGTCCGGCTCGCCGCCGCCGGCGATCTGGCAGCGATGGATCTCGTGAACCCCGAGGTGCTGCAGCGGTCTCCTTTCACACAGGACTGAAGCGATGCGAAGATGCGCCGACGAGTGTTGAGGAAACGTGCGAGCCGTTCGGGCCGTCGCGCGCCTGAAGCGCGAACGTTCGGCCGCTCAACACGATTCGCAAGATTCATCAGAACCGCGACGCTCCCCCAGCCCTTCGTTCGTGGAATCAAGGAAGAGACTCGTCCGCCGCGATGATGCGGTAGATTCGGCGGGTGGACAGGTATCACGAGTTCTGCCGCGAATACCCGGAGTACGAAGCGACGGCGCATCTGGACCGCCTGCGCGCCTCCGAGTACCGGCGGCTCGACGAACAAGGCCACGTCTACCTCGACTATACGGGCGGCGGTCTGTACGGCGCGCAACAGCTTCGAGCGCACAGCGATCTGCTCGAGACTCGCGTCCTCGGCAATCCTCACTCGGCCAGTCTCGCCTCGTCTGCCACGACGGAACTCGTCGAGCGCGCCCGGAGCGCCGTCCTGTCGTGGTTCCATGCCGACGGCTACACGGCGGTGTTCACTCAGAACGCCACTGGCGCCCTGAAGCACGTCGGCGAGTCGTATCCATTTGCGCCCGGGGCGCGCTTCCTGTTGACTGCCGACAATCACAATTCGGTCAACGGCATCCGCGAGTTCGCGCGGTCGAAGGGCGCACCGGTCGATTACGTTCCGCTGACGTTTCCCGATCTGCGCATCGATCGAGACGAGTTGCGCGAGCTGCTGGGAACGCGCGACAAGGACCGCGCGCCGATTGGCGACCGGTTGTTCGCATTCCCGGCTCAGTCGAACTTCTCCGGCGCCAAGCACCCGCTCGAGCTGATCGAGCAGGCGCACGACGCCGGCTGGGACGTGCTCCTTGACGCCGCCGCCTTCGTACCGACCAACCGCCTCGACCTCTCGAAGGTGCAGCCTGACTTCGTCGCCATCTCCTTCTACAAGATGTTCGGCTATCCGACCGGCGTCGGTTGCCTGCTGGTTCGCGACCGGGTGCTGCCGAAGCTGCGGCGACCGTGGTTCGCCGGCGGGACCGTCAACTTTGCCACCGTGCGCGGTCGGGCACGACTCCTCGCCCCACGCGAAGCCGGCTTCGAGGACGGGACCCTCGACTATCTCGCCATCCCCGCAGTCGAGATCGGCCTTCGCCATCTCGGGGCTGCCGGCATCGACGCAATCCAGACCAGGCTGCATTGCCTGACCGGCTGGCTGCTGAAACGGCTGCTCGATCTGCGCCACTCGAACGGCCGCCACATGGTGCGCGTCTACGGGCCCGCGACAACGACAATGCGCGGCGGCACGGTGACGATGAACTTCTACGATCCCGACGGCCGCCTCCTGGATTACCGGCGCGTGGAGGAGCTTGCGGGTCAGGAACGCATCTCGCTGCGAACCGGCTGCTTCTGCAACCCCGGCGCAGGGGAGACGGCCGAAGGGATTACCGACGAGGACGTGCGGGAGGCGATGGAGACCATGGCCGACCTCAATCTTCCGAGCTTCCTCCGATTCATCACGCACCGGGGCGGCAGGAGCGCCGGCGCGATCCGCGTCTCGCTCGGGATCGTCAGCAACTTTGCCGACCTCGAGAGATTCCTGCGGTTCGCCGAAAGCCTGCGCGAACAGACGCGAATGACGATCGGGGAGGCGACGTTCGACATCGAATCGTGCCGGGTCATTCGGGACGGAAGTTGAGATTGCAGGGTTACACCACGTTCGGTGCCCGGTGTGACGGGACCGATGTACCGCCCGTTCTCTGCGTTCACTGGTTGCCGCTGGCAGGAATTCTAGCCCAGGAGCGTACCCGACCACTCCGACCACTCGAGCCTTATGAGGTCGCACCCGCGCGTCGGGCGACTGCATTCCTGAGCAGGCGCTGCACAATATCAGTCTCGCCGCGGCCGGCGACTTTGCGGAAAGGGATCTGCTGAATCCGGAAGTGCTGCTGCGGCCTCCTTCCAGTGAGGGGTGACGGGATGCCGGTGTCCATTCGAAGCGCCCGGACCGCCGACGCGGAGGCCATCGCGGATCTGACGTCGCAGCTCGGCTACGACTTGTCGCCGTCGACCGCGGCCGAGCGCCTCTCCCGCTTTGTCACGCGATCTGATCAGCAGTTCCTCGTGGCCGAGCTCGATCAGGAAGTCGTCGGCTGGATCCACGTGGTGATCTTCGACTTCATCGAGTCTGGACCGTTCGTGGTCGTCGGCGGCCTCGTCGTGGACCGCCATCAACGGCGCAAAGGCGTCGGGACGCTGCTGATGAGACACGCCGAAGCGTGGGCCCGACAGCAGGGATCTGCGGTGGTGCGCCTCTGGTCGAGCGACGCGCGAGCGGCCGCCCACCGCTTCTACGAGGAGCTGGGCTTCACCAACGTCAAGACGCAATACTCCTTCGTGAAGCCGCTCGATGGAGCCACCGCGGACGTGGTCCGCGCCTTCGTTCCACGGATCGAGTCCTAACATGGTCTTCACAAAAAGGCTGCGCGAAGGAGTCAGGCGCGGCAGAATCCGCTGCAGCGTCCGCATCTGGATGCGGCCTCACGTCAAGGTCGGCGGCCGCTATCCGATGGACGAGGGGCACATCGAGGTCGACTCGATCGAGCCGATCGAGCGATCGGATATCACCCACGACCTCGCCCGCGAGTCGGGCTTCGACAGCGTGGAGGACCTGCTCGCGATCGCGCAGCACGGCCGCGGCGAGCACATCTATCTGATTCGCTTTCACTACATCCCGCCCGGCGGCTGGAGCACGGCCGCACCGGCGCGAGGCGGACGAAAAATCACGCGACGCTCTACTCGACGGGATTGATCAACCGGTCCCACGATTCGCTTTCGGGCAGCGGGAAGCAGGAGCCCTCGTGCTCGAGCACGATGCGGCGCTCCGTGCGATAGCGCTTCATGACTGGCGATCGGACCCTGATCCGGGCGCGCGCCTGGCTCGCGCCGCCTCGAGTGCGTCTGTCCCGGCCTTCAGCGTCTCGACGATGAGATCTACGTCGTAGACGCAACCGGCCCAGGTGCCGCCGCTCGCCTGCTGCAACGCAGCCCACAGCCGCGTGTCGCCGGGGAGGGCGGGATGTGCGTCGAGACGAGGGTCGGGACTGCGCTCGCGAAGGAGCGCTTCACAGGCGGCAGCGTCGAGCGCGCGACCGAGCGAGCCAACGAGGTTCACCGATCCGGTAAGCGTCCGGCGATTGATCACGATGTCGATCACGTCGTCGTCTCGAAGCCGCCCAATCGGGCCGCCGTGCAGCGCCTCGGGGCTCATGTGCCCGATGCAGGCGCCGGAAGACAATCCCGAGAAGCGGCCGTCGGTCAGCAGCGCCACCTGCTTGCCCCAGGGCAGGTAGCGCAGCGCCGTCGTAATCTGCGCCGTCTCCTGCATACCGGTGCCGGCAGGCCCGGCGCCGATGAGCACGATCACGTCGCCAGGCTGTATGGGGCGATCGCTGGTGCCCTTGACCGCGCGGATCGCCTCGCGCTCGTCGGCGAAGACGCGGGCCGGACCGCGATGCCGGTACACTCCATCGCCACCGACGACAGTGGGGTCGATGGCAGTAGCCTTGACGACCGACCCCTCTGGCGCCAGGTTGCCGAGTGGAAATACGACCGTGCTCGCGAGTCCCGCCGCGCGCGCCGCATCGGGCGACATGATCACGGCGTCGGGTGAGACGACCGACGCCGATGCCAGGCGGGCGCGCGACGCGCGGCGGCGCTCGCTCTGCTCCCACCAGTCGAGTGAGACGTCGAGAGACTCGCCGGTGGCCGTCAGCACGTCGGTGTCGAGCAGACCCATTCGCCGCAGGTGCAGCATCACCTCGGGGACACCGCCAGCCATGAAGACCTGCACGGTCGGATGGCCGCGAGGGCCGTTGGGCAGCGCGTCCACGAGGCGGGGGGTGGCGCGGTTCACGCGAATCCAATCGTCCACGGTCGGCACGCGCAGCCCGGCGACGTGAGCGATCGCCGGGATGTGCAGCAGAAGGTTGGTCGATCCGCCGAACGCCGCGTGCACGAGCATCGCGTTTTCGACCGCGCGGTCGGTGAGGATGCCATCGAGCGTCAGGCTCAGTGCGAGAAGGCGCCCGAGCGCCAGTGCCGAGCGGCGGCCAAGCTCGAGCCACACCGGCTCTCCTGAGGGCGCGAGCGCGCTGTGCGGCAGCGCCAGGCCGAGCGCCTCGGCCACGACCTGCGAGGTCGCCGCGGTTCCCAGGAACTGGCAGCCGCCGCCGGACGATCCGCAGGCGCGGCAGCCCATCTCGGCGGCGTAGTCGAGGCTGATCAGATCCTGGGCGAAGCGTGAACCGAGGCTCTGGACCTGACCGGCGTCTTCCCCGCCAGCGGCTGGCAGTGTCACGCCGCCCGGCACGATGAGTCCCGGCAACTGTTTCGATCCGGCGAGCGCGAGCATGGTGGCGGGAAGCCCCTTGTCGCAGGTCGCGATCCCCATGACGCCGGCGGCGGTCGGTAACGATCGAATGAGACGCCGCATGACGACGGCCGCGTCGTTGCGGTAGGCAAGGCTGTCGAACATGCCGGTGGTGCCCTGCGTGCGTCCATCGCAGGGGTCGCTGCAGTAGGCGGCGAACGGAATGGCGCCGCGGTCGCGGAGCGTGCGCGCCGCCTCGCGCACGAGCAGTCCAATTTCCCAGTGTCCGGTGTGATACCCGAGCGCCTCGACGTGGCCGTCGTCTCCGCGCAGGCCGCCGAGCGTGCTGACGATCACGTACTGCGGGCCGGAGAGTGCGAGAGGGCTCCAGCCCATGCCGACGTTCTGCGTCAGGCCGAAGAGATTTCCGCTCGGCTCCTCACGCAGCATCGTCTCCGTGAGCGGCAGGCGGCCGACTGGTCCCGAACCGGCGACGCGAGAGCCGTCTATCACGTCGGCGGAGCCGAGCACGGAATCGAGGGATGGAGGCTGTGGCGTCAAGCGACCCTGGATGATAAGGCTTCCGGCCGGGGGCTGCCGGGTCTATATCTCATGTAGACTCTCTGTGCCCTAAGCGGTCTCGGTCAGGCTATCCCGCAGGCTGCAGCGGGCCCGAGCACCACACATGGGGACACTGAGGCTCCGGGATGTCGCCTGGTTTTTCTCTGTGCCTCTGTGCCTCTGTGTGTTGATTCTCTGTGCCCTCGCTCGAAGGAGACTGGATATGCGCCGCAGATTGCTCGCGTTCGCTGTGCTCGCCACCCTCGGAACGGCCGTCTGGACGATCGCCGGACGGGCGGCGGACAAGAATCACGACTGGCCGGCGTATTCGGGCGACAAGGGCGCTACCAAGTACTCGACCCTCGATCAGATCAACAGCAACAACGTCAAGAACCTCCGCATCGCCTGGCGCGTGTCGGGCATGCCGCCCGAGCTGGCGGAGGCCTACGGCCCGGCTCAAGCCTCGGGCAACTTCGAGCATACGCCGCTCGTGGTGGACGGCATCCTCTACATGAGCACTGCTGTCGGCGCGGTGGCGGCACTCGATCCCGGTACCGGCAAGGTGCTCTGGTTCGACCGCACGCCTCCGCAGGCCGACGGCCAGCGGCTGTCGCGCGGCGGGTCGACGCGCAGCCTCGCCTACTGGACCGACGGCAAGGACGCGCGCATCATCACCAACGTCGGCGCCAACCTCGTGGCGCTGAACGCCAAGACGGGCAAGCGGTATCCCGACTTCGGCGACAACGGTCAGGTCGATCTGACCAAGGGCTTCGAGCGTCCGATCACCGGCTGGCGATCGAGCAGCGGCGTGCTCGTCGTGAAGGACGTCATCGTCGTCGGCGGCGTGCCCTCCCCCGCCACCGACATCCTCAACGAGAAAGCGAACGCGCCGAAGGAGATGCCGCCCGACGACATCCGCGGCTACGACGTGCGCACCGGCAAGATGCTGTGGACCTTCCACGTCGTCCCGCGCAAGGGCGAGTTCGGCAACGAGACCTGGCTGAACGACTCGTGGACCTATTCGGGCAACAGCGGCGTCTGGTCGCTGATGAGCGCCGACGAGGAGCTCGGGTACGTGTACCTCCCGTTCGAGACGGCCACGGGCGACTACTACGGCGGCACGCGGCCGGGGAACAACCTGCACGCCGAGAGCATCATGTGTCTCGACGCCAGGACCGGAAAGCGCGTCTGGAGCTATCAGATCGTGCATCACGGGTTGTGGGACTACGACCTGCCGGCGGCGCCGATCCTCGCCGACATCAACGTCAACGGCCGGCGCGTCAGGGCGGTCGCGCAGATCACCAAGCAGGCGTTCGTCTTCGTGTTCGATCGCACCAACGGCCAGCCGGTGTGGCCGATCGTCGAGAAGCCGGTGCCGCAAGGCAACGTGCCCGGCGAGTGGTATTCGCCGACGCAGCCGATTCCGTCGAAGCCGCCGGCATTCGATCAGCAGGGCGTCTCGGAGAGCGACCTCATCGACTTCACGCCGGAACTGAAGGCGGAAGCGCAGAAGATCGTCAGCGGCTACAAGCTCGGTCCGGTGTATACGCCACCGGTTCTGCTCGGCGATCCGGAAGCGCCGAAAGGACTGCTCCTCGTGCCGGGCACGAACGGCGGCGGCAACTGGGGCGGCGCGGCGTTCGACAAGGAGACCGGCATTCTCTACGTTCCGTCTGCGAAGCTTCCAGACGTGCTCGCGCTCGGCAAGTCGCTCAACCCGCAGTCGACGCTTCCCTTCGTGAAGCAGACGACGCCGCGCGTCGGCGGGCCGCAGGGCCTGCCCAATCCGTTCAAGCCGCCGTACTCGCGACTGACGGCCATCGATTTGAACAAGGGGGACATCCTTTGGCAGGTGGCCAACGGTGACGGCCTGAAGAACCATCCGGCGTTCAAGGGACTGCCGAACATTCCGGCGCTGGGCACGCCGGGGCGCATCTCGGCGATCGTCACCAAGACGCTCGTGTTCATGGGCGAAGGCAGCGACCAGGGTGTCGGCGTGCCGCCGGGCGGCGGCGGCAAGATGTTCCGGGCCTTCGACAAGAAGACGGGAAAGATCGTGTGGGAGACGGAGCTGCCGGCCGGCGCCAGCAACTCGCCGATGACCTACATGCACAACGGCAAGCAGTACATCGTGACCGCGGCGTCCGGCCGCCAGTATCCGGGCGAGCTGATCGCGTTGGCGCTGCCGTAGGTTCGGGACTCGGGGCTCGGGGCTCGGGATTCGGGGCTCGGGGCTCGGGGCTCGGGATTCGGGGCTCGGGACTCGGGACTCGGGGCTCGGGACTCGACGTAACCGCTGCCCACTTTGAGGATTCGACGTGCCACCGCTGAGGGATTCCTTGTACGGCGTCTATCACGCGAGGGTCACCGACTTGCGCGACCCGGAAGCGCGCGGACGGATCAACGTGGCGTGGACCTCTGAGGCCGGTGCCGCACAGGCATGGGCGCCGCTCGCCACGCTCATGGCGGGCAACGACCGGGGAACCTGGTTCATGCCGGAGGTGGACGACGAGGTGCTCATCGCCTTCGAGGCTGGCGATCCGCGGCGTCCTTGTGTGATCGGAGCCCTCTGGAAGAGCAAGGATGCGCCGCCTACACGCCCGGACGCGAAGAACACCGTCAAGATGCTGCGCACGCGGAACGGTCTCACCATCACGCTCAGCGACGCCGATGGCCAGGAGCGGCTCTCGCTCGCCACCCCGGGCGGCCAGACGCTGACGCTGAGCGACGGTCCCGGGGGCGTCGAGCTGGTGGACAGCAACGGCAACGCCATCCGGCTTCAGCCCTCCGGAATCACCATCACTGCCGCGGGCCGCGTCAACGTGCAGGCGGCGCAGGTGTCGGTGTCGGCCGGAACCATCGACCTGAACGCGGCGATGGTGAACTGCAGCAGCACGCTCCGGGCCGACTCCGTAGTCACCAACAGCGTCATCAGCAACTCCTACACTCCTGGCGTCGGCAACGTCTGGTAAGGCACACCTCGAGAGGCGATGATCGAATCGACGCAGACAGTCACAGAGCTGTCGCCGGCCGGCCGTCAGACATGGAGTCGTCAGGATGTGCTGGTCCTTGCGGCCCTTGGCATGTTCGCGGCCGTCGCCATCGCACTCGGCGCCGTCGGCGTCACGCGGATCCAGCCGCTGGCCGGTGTCGCCGTCATCCTCGCCCTCGCCTACTGTCTGTCCACGGCACGGCGATCGATCGACCGGCGGACAGTTGCCTGGGGACTCGCGCTCCAGTTTCTCTTCGCGCTGGTCGTTCTCAAGACCGAAGCCGGCCGCGCCGTCTTCCAGACGCTCGGCGGGGCGATCTCGCGCCTGCTCAACTTCACGTACGTCGGCTCGTCGTTCGTGTTCGGCCCGCTCGGCAACCCCGACGTGTGGCCGCGCGTGATGACGCGGGTCCTCGGCGAGGAGGGCAACCAGTACGCGAACGTCTTCGCGTTCATGGTGCTGCCGACGATCATCTTCATCGCAGCGCTCTTCGCGATGCTCTACTACTTCGGCATCATGCAGATCGTCGTGCGCTTCTTCGCGATGGTGATGCGGCGCTTCATGCGCGCCAGCGGTGCGGAATCGCTCAACGTCGCCGCCAGCATCTTCATGGGACAGACCGAGGCGCCGCTCACGATCAGGCCGTTCCTTCCGCGCATGACCGAGTCGGAGCTGATGACGGTGATGACGGCCGGCATGGCGCACATCTCCGGCGGCGTGATGGCAGCGTACATCCTGTTCGGCGTCGAGGCGCAGCACCTGCTCACGGCGGTCATCATGACGGCGCCGGGCACGCTGATGATGGCCAAGCTGTTCGTCCCCGAAACGCAGCTGCCGGAGACGATGGGGACGGTCAGGCTGAAGGTGGAGAGGACCGACGTCAACGTCATCGACGCGATCGGCCGCGGCACCGGCGAGGGGCTGCACCTGGCGCTCAACGTCGGCGCCATGCTCATCTCGTTCCTCGCGCTCATCGCCCTCGTCAACGCGCTGCTCGGGCTCGCCGGACTGAGCATGCAGCAGATCTTCGGCTGGGTGTTCGCGCCCATCGCCTGGAGCCTCGGCGTCCCGTGGCACGACGCGCCGACGATCGGAAACCTGCTCGGAACACGCATGGTGCTCAACGAGTTCGTCGCCTACTCGCAGCTCGGCCCGCTGAAGGCCAGCCTCGATCCGAAGTCGTTCACCATCGCGACGTTCGCGTTGTGCGGCTTCGCGAACTTCAGCTCGATCGGGATCCAGATCGGTGGCATCGGCGCGCTCGCGCCGGAGCGGCGGCACGACCTGGCACGGCTGGGGCTCCGCGCAATGCTCGCCGGAACGTTCGCCAACTTCCTGACTGCGGCAATTGCGGGAATGCTGCTATAAGAGGCTCAGAGTCTCGCTTCGAGGCACAGAGGGTTTCCACACAGAGGCACAGAGGCACAGAGATTTCTATGGTTGGCTCTGGGCCCCTGTGGCGGAATTCTCTGTGGCGTTCCGCAGCTACCGCCGGGCTAACTCGAGGCACGTCCTCCAGAAACCCGAATCCCGAATCCGAGCCCCGGGCCCCGAGCCCAAGCCCCGAGTCCCGAGCCCCGAATCCCGAGTCCTGAGCCCGAATCCCGGGCCCCGAATCCCGAGCCCCGAGCCCCGAGCCCCGGCCTTGACGAGCCCCCGTTCCTCGCGGTTGACTACGGCAACGTGAGATCGCGGCGCGACGGCCGCGCAATCAGCCGCCGACAAAGGAGAACCCTTCGTGAATCCGGCCCTGAGCTTCGTCATTCCTGTTTACAACAGCGCAGCGACGATCGCTCATGTCGTGCGGGAGATCGAGAGCCTTTCGATTCCCGGCGGTCACGAAATCATCCTCGTGGATGACGGAAGCGCGGACAACACCGTGTCGATCTGCCGCGACCTCGTCCGCCAGGCGCGTGTCCCCATGATCCTCGTCGAGCACGCCCGAAACTTCGGCGAGCACAACGCGGTGCTGACCGGATGGAGGCGCGCGCGCGGCGCTTACATCGTCAACATGGATGACGATGGCCAGCACCCGGCGCAGGAAGCGGCGCGGCTGTGGCAGCACGCGAAGCACACCGGGCTCGACGTCGTGTTCGGCAGCTACGAGGTCAAGCAGCATTCGGCCTGGCGCAACGCTGGCAGCTGGCTGACCAACAAGATCACCGACTGGGCGCTCGACAAGCCGGCGGGGTTCTATCTGTCGAGCTTCCGGTGCGTCAACGCCTTCGTCGTTCAGCAGGTCGCGGGATACGCCGGTCCGTATCCCTACCTGGACGGGCTGCTGCTTCAGGTGACGCAGCGAATCGGGTCGCTGACCGTGCGTCACGAGCCTCGGCGCGCGGGCTCGAGCAGTTACACGCTCAGGCGTCTCGTTCGCCTGTGGTTGAGCGCCTGGCTGAATTTCTCGCTTTTACCCTTGCGGGCTGCCACGCTCATCGGGCTGCTCACGTCCGCCGGAGGACTGATCGCGCTGGTGCTGGTAACCTACCTCTGGGCTTCGGGTCGGGGTCCCGCCTACGGCTGGGGCTCGACCATGGCCATCGTTCTGATCTTTTCCGGCACCCAGCTCGTCATGCTGGGGTTGATTGGCGAGTACCTCGGCCGTGCATTTCTGACGATCAATCAACGGCCACAGTCAGTGGTACGAGATGTGGTTACGAACGAGGTTTCGGCCCAGAACGTGCCGGCGCCGGGAGTGATGCGGCAGGTTGTCGCGGCAGATGGCATCAGGACGACACGATAAGGGAAGCACTCGCACATTGCATGACGTCCATCCTCGGCATTTCGGCCTTCTACCATGACAGCGCCGCGGCGCTCGTCGTGGATGGCCGCATCATCGCGGCGGCACAGGAAGAACGGTTCACCCGCAGGAAGCACGACCCCGGGTTTCCCCGACACGCCGTCGACTACTGCCTGCGCGAAGGAGGGCTGACGGCGTCCGACGTCGACTACGTTACGTTCTACGAAAAGCCGCTGCGCAAGTTCGAACGTCTGCTGGAGACGTACTTCTCGTTCGCGCCGCAGGGGTTTCGCAGCTTCTCGATGGCCCTGCCGCTGTGGGTCAAAGACAAGCTCTACATGGGACGCACGATCCGCAATGCGCTCGGCGGAACGCTGCGGCATCCCGTGATCTATACCGATCACCACGAGAGCCACGCGGCCAGCGCCTTCTTTCCCAGCCCTTTCAACGAAGCCGCCATTCTCACACTCGATGGCGTCGGCGAATGGAGCACGACCACGTTCGGCACCGGGCGCGGCAACCGCATCACGCTCACCGAGCAGCTGACGTTCCCGCACTCGCTGGGGCTTCTGTACTCGGCGTTCACCTATTACTGCGGTTTCAAAGTGAACAGCGGCGAGTACAAGCTGATGGGTCTGGCGCCTTACGGACGCCCAATCCATCAACAGCAGATCTACGAGCACCTCCTCGACGTGAAGCCGGATGGCAGCTTCTGGTTGAACCAGGAGTACTTCAACTACTGCCAGGGTCTCACGATGACCGGCCCGAAGTTCGATGAGCTGTTCGGAGGACCGCCGCGGAAGCCGGAATCGGATCTCCAGCAGCGGCACATGGATCTCGCCGCGAGCATCCAGGCCGTCACCGAGGAGATCCTGCTGCGGATCGGCCGCGAGGTGCATCGCCGGACTGGTGAGCGCAAGCTGGTCCTCGCCGGCGGTGTCGCGTTGAACTGCGTGGCCAACGGGCGCCTGCTTCGGGAAGGTCCGTTCGACGACCTGTGGATCCAGCCCGCGGCCGGCGATGCCGGCGGGGCCCTCGGCGCTGCGCTCTTCACGTGGTATCAACTGCTGGAACGGCCGCGCACGCCGTCGCCCCTCGATGATCAGCAGGGCAGCCTGCTCGGTCCATCCTTCACGCCTGGCGAGGTCTCGACGTTCCTCGAGGGCAACAGCGCGCCGGCGGTGCGCTTCGACCGGACGGACGAGCTGCTCGACTACGTCAGTGGACTGCTCGCAGACGGCAGGATCGTGGGCTGGTTTCAGGGGCGGATGGAATTCGGACCGCGCGCCCTCGGCGCGCGCAGCATCCTCGGCGATCCGCGGTCGCCGCGGATGCAGGCGACCATGAACCTCAAGATCAAGTTCCGGGAGAGCTTCAGACCATTCGCACCGGTCGTGCTGAAGGAACACGCATCGTCGTGGTTCGATATCGACGAACAGCACGAGAGCCCGTACATGCTCCTGGTCGCGCCGGTTCGAACGGAACACTGGTCGACGATCTCCGCCGACCAGCAGAAGGTGATGGCATCCGATCCCGACCTGCGGAACCGGGTGAACATCCCGCGCTCGAGCATTCCGGCGGTCACGCACGTGGATTACAGCGCCCGTCTGCAGACGGTCGACGCGTTCCGCAACCCGCGCTTCCATGGGCTGTTGACGAAATTCCACGCGCGCACCGGCTGTCCCGTGCTCGTGAACACCAGTTTCAACGTGCGCGGCGAGCCGATCGTCTGCACGCCGCAGGACGCCTATCGCTGCTTCATGGCGACCGAAATGGACGCGCTCGTGCTCGAGGACAGCGTCCTGCTCAAGGAGCAGGTCGACGCGCGCGAGGCGCAATCGGCCCGCAAGGCGTATCTGGACCAGTTTCAGCTCGACTGAGGAGAATCACCGTGCGCTGGTCCGATCTGCCGCTCAAACCGTCGCCGAGAACGCTCCGGCAGTTCGCCGGGCTCTGGATCGTGTTCTTCGGCGGGCTCGCAGCCTGGCACGGGCTCGTCCGCGGGCACGAACAGACTGCCATCGTGCTCGCGCTGGTTGCAGCCACGGTCGGGCCGGCCGGACTGCTGGCACCAGCGCTGATTCGGCCAATCTTCGTCGCCTGGCTGGTGATCGGGTTTCCGATCGGATGGACGCTCACGCGCGTCTTCCTGCTGGCGATGTTCTTCTGTGTGATGACGCCGGTGGCATGGGTGTTCAGGCTGCGCGGCCGCGATGCGCTTCATCTCGCGCGTCCCGACGGACAGGCGACGCGTTGGGCGCCGAAACCGGCGCCTGGCGAGTCGGCCAGCTACTTCCGGCAGTACTGAAGGGGATATCTCATGAGCGACTTCGAAAAGGCCGCCAAGGACGGCGAGGGAAGCTTCATTCGCGAGCTCTGGTACTTCCTCAGACAGAGCAAGAAGTGGTGGCTCACGCCGATCCTGGTCGTGTTCCTGCTCTTCGCCGCCCTCATGCTGCTGTCGTCCACTGCAGCCGCGCCGTTCATCTACACGCTGTTCTGAGCGGCGAACTCTCGCGGTACAGGCGGACCGCCGAAGCCCTGGCGGAGGCTGGTCAGGTCCGCCTGGATGTCATGACGCCGGCCGTTCGACACGCCCGTCCGCATGACGGGCGAAACGGCCTTCGGTCCGTGGGTGAACCGGAGCATTGTCCTTGAACGGCCAGCCGCCAAACTGCGTCCGCCGGTAGTCGGCAAACGCCTGCTCGAGCTCCGACCGGGTGTTCATCACGAACGGACCGTACTGGGCGACCGGCTCGCCGATGGGCCGGCCCTGCAGCACCAGGATCTCGGCCCGCTCCCGCGTTGCCTGAATCTTGATCGCTCGATCCGCCATGACCTGGATCGCGGCCGGACCAGGCACCGTCCGGGTATCGACCTGGAGCGCCGCGCCCGAGAAGAAGTGCAGCGTCCGTCGGGTCGCCGCACCGTGCGCCGGCGGTACCGTCCACACCGCACCCGGTTCCAGCGCAATCGACCAGATCGCCACGTCGGACTCCTCGCTGGCTGCCCACGAATGCGGCGGCGGCGGGAGCGGCGCGACGCCGTCGAGCGCTCCCGCGATCACCGTCACCTCCACCATCGTTCGCCGACCGTCTGTCACCTTCACGCGAGGGATCTCCGGATCCCAGAGCATCGTGAAGTACGGCGGCGCCAGCTTGCTCCTGCCCGGCAGGTTCAGCCAGATCTGAAACAGCTCCAGCCGGTTCGGCCCGTTCGGATCGAGCAGCGGAAACATCTCCGAGTGAACGACGCCGGCGCCGGCCGTCAGCCACTGCACGTCGCCGAGCCCGAACCTCGCGGTCGCCCCGAGCGAGTCGGAGTGATCGATATAGCCGCTCCTCACGATCGTCACCGTCTCGAAGCCGCGATGAGGATGCTGGGGAAAGCCGGGCACCACGTCGCCGTGATACATCCGCCAGCCGTCCTTGCCTTCGAAGTCCTGCCCGATATCGTGTCCCGCCAGTGAAGCCGCCGGACCGAGACGCTCGTTGCCCTTTGGATAGTGGTCGACGTGATGGACGCAGAAAAGGAAGGGATCGTCGGTCTGCCACCGGTTGCCGAGCGGCGTCACGCGGATGATGGGCATTCTTCCTTCTTCCTTCCGTTTACGGCACGGCAAACACCCACAACATCGCGCCGCGATCCGGCGGGCTCACGAGCTCCGGTACCAGTACCGCATAGCTCGCCGCGTGAAACCCACCCTGTCCCGTGACGACCGCCACGTACTGTTTTCCGCCCACGCTGTACGTGATCGGGCTCGAGCTGCTGACGTCGTTCAGTCGCGTCTCCCACAGCACCTTCCCGCTCGCATCGTCGTAGGCGCGGATCGCGCGATCGAAGGCGCCGGCGAACACCACGCCGCCTGCGGTTGCGAGCACACCGGAGGTCTGCGGCGCACGCTGGCGCGCGGTCCAGACCGTCTTGCGCGTATCGAGGTTGATCGCCTGCAGCCGGCCGTAGTTGCCGTCGCTGTCGGGCCGTGGACGGATGCCCCAGTTGACGCCAGAGGACAGCGCCCCGCGACCGGCGCCGCCAGGGATCGGGAACACGTCCATGCAGGCTTCGGTCAACGGCGCAATCACCACGCGGCTCGAGGCGTTGTAGGACGCGGGCGGGTAGTTCTTCACGCCGGCGCCATGCGGACACACCAGCTTCACCGCACCGTCACCTGGAATCCGGCTCGCGTCGATCGTCTTGCGTCCGCTCTCGGGATCGATGGCGGTGACGATGTTCTGGAGGCCGAGGTCGATGGCAAAGACGAAGCGTCCGGTGGCAGCTTCGACCGCCTCGTAGATGCCAAGTTTGCCGGCGGTCACGACGAGTGTCCGCATCTGGCCGCGCACCGGAAGCTGCACCACCTGCTGCTCGAACGCCCAATCGAGATCCCACTGGTCGTTCGGATGGTGCTGGAAGTGCCACACGACCTTGCCGGTGTCAGGGTTGATGGCCAGCGTCGAATCGGTGTAGAGCGCGTCGTTGGTCACGCCGGACTTCGGCGGCAGCAGCGGACCGGTGTCGTAGGTATTGCCGGTGCCGAAGAACGCGAGCCCGGTCACCGGATCGAAGCTGCCCGTCGTCCAGACCGAGGCGCCGCTGCGCTGATCGATCGGCACGCCGTTCCAGCTGTCGCCGCCTGGCTCGCCCGGCTGCGCGATCGTGTTGACGCGCCACGCGATCTTCCCGGTATCGGCGTCGAGTCCGACGATCTGCGGGCCGCCCGGCTTGGCGCCGACGCCGGTGCCGGTGGTGCCGACCATGACCTTGCCCTTCGCGGCCAGCACGCCGCCGGCGACGCCCTCACGCACGCGCGTGTCGCCGATGCGTTCGTCCCACACGAGCTTCCCGCTCCTGACGTCCAGGGCGATCACGTGCGCGTCGGACGTCCCGATGTACAGACGATCGCGGTAGAGCGCCATCCCCCGCTTGACGGTCGGCGACACGCCCTGCGGCAGCTGGCGGCGGTATTCCCAAAGCAGATCGCCGGTTCGAGCGTCGAGCGCCTGCACCCGATCTCCCATGCCGTGGACGAAGAGCACCCCGTCGTGCACGAGGGGGACGCCCTCGTTCGAGCCCGGCGGCAGCGACCAGCTCCACGCCACGCGCAGCTGGCCGACGTTGCTCTTGTTGATCTGGGTGAGCGGGCTGAAGCCGTGTGCGTCCCAGGTGCGCCGCCACGTCAGCCACTCGGACGGAGCCGGCGACTCGAGCATCTTGTCCGTCACCGGTGTGTAGCGGTCCAGCGGATTGGCCCGCGTCACCGTTGGCGCCGGCGGCGTATACGGTGAAAACGCCATGATGCTGAAGCCGCCCTGCGGAATGGTCATGCTGGCGAGCCGCGCCGGGTCTGACGGCAGCTCCTCGCCGCCGGCAACGATCGCGTTCTGCTGGAGGATATAGGCGACAATCTGCGCGTAGACAGCCGGACTGAGCGATCCCGGCGCCGTGGTCGGCATCCGCGTGCTGGTCACCGTGAACAGCCCGTCAACGCTCCTGCCGCCGTACTTCTGGATGAACGGGACGCCCTTCAGCGGCGGGCCGAATGCGCCGTCGTTCAGGTTGGCGCCGTGGCACTGGGCGCAACTCGCCGTGTAGGCTGTGGCGCCGAGCGCGGCCTGCGCCGCGGTGAACACGGGAGCCGTTCGGGCGCCCTGGGTCTGCTGGTCGCGCTGCTGGGCGACGGGCGCGACCCGGTTGAGAAGAACGAGAACGACCAGTACTCCGCTCGAGAGCGACGAGAGCCGCATGCGCGCGAGAGTACCACAGGAGCACGGTATGGACCTTGGCTTGAAGGGCAAGTCGGCGGTGGTGATCGGCGCCAGCCGAGGGATCGGGAGAGAGATCGCGCATCGGTTTGCCGAGGAAGGCGCACAAGTCGGCTTCTGCGCGCGCGGTGAAGAGGCGCTGCGCGACGCCGCGGCGACGCTTCGGCGCACCGGTGCCCGTGTCCATGCCGAGTCCTGCGACGTCGGGCAGCACGAGGCGCTCCGCGGCTTCCTAGAATCCGCGCGGAAAGCACTCGGCGGCGTGGACGTGCTGGTGAACAATGCGAGCGGCTTCGGCTTCTCCGACGACGAGGCCGGTTGGCAGACCAGCATCAACGTCGACCTCATGGCTGCCGTGCGCGCCACCCAGATCGTAACGCCGTGGATGGCTGCAGCCGGCGGCGGCGTCATCATCCACATCGCGTCGATATCGGGGCTGGAAGCCGGATCGCCGCCGGCCTACGCCGCGGTGAAGGCCGCGCTCATCAGCCATTCGAAGACGCTCGCCGTCTCTCTGGCGGCGAAGAAGATCCGCGTGAACGTCGTGGCGCCAGGGTCGATCGAATTCCCCGGCGGCGGATGGGACCGGATGCGACAGAACGATCGGCCGTTCTACGACAGCGTCCTCGCCCGGATCCCGTGGGGCCGCATGGGCACGGTCGATGAGGTCGCCGACGCGGTGGTGTTCCTCGCGTCGTCACGCGCCAGCTGGATCACGGGAGCGTGTCTGACGGTCGACGGCGGTCAGCACAAAGGAAACCTTTGACGATGAAGCACGGACGGCGCGCGCATACGCCGAGGCCTATGGGCTGATTAGAGCCCACCACTGAACTGGTCGAGCGTTGCGTCAGTGAACACCGAAGCACGATCGGGGTCGAGCGCGCTTCGGTGTTCACGCACGATGCTCGAACGGGGTTCGTAGCCTGCGTTCATTGAGCGTGCTGTGTGCCTTCGCCTGACGACTTTTGGCGAGGCAGGCTCTAGACCCAGAGCTCACTTGTGTTGAGGATGCGAATCCCGGTTCCGGCGACCGGACCGCGCTGCGAGGGCGTCGAGGGCCGCTGGACGCGAGCTCCGTGAGCTCGCTGATCCCCACAGCCTTCTCGCGCGGTCAGGCGAGTCTGG